>NZ_JH992901.1:1337492-2006239 GCF_000315565.1 Mastigocladopsis repens PCC 10914
GTGGGACAAACGACTACACATTGGGGTTCGGGATAATAACCTTCGCAGTTGTTACAAAGACTTGGGTCGATCCAGTACTCGTTGTTCTCTAATTTGATTGCACCAGTAGGACATTGGGGACGGCAGTTGTCACATCCAACGCAACTGTTATTAGGAATTGTATAAGGCATAAGGCTTTTTCCTACTTTAATCGTTGAGATGTCTGGCTCAAGTCTCCCGTGGATGTGTCCTCTTGATTCACGACTCACTACCACATTATTTGACGGCAATAATAAATGTTGATCGTACGGCTTAATAACATCTTTATGCGGAGCGCGCATCCAATTGGAAGCTATTTAAGGCTTGTCACCCGAGCCTAATTTTTAAAATTTCTTACTTTCTAACATTTCATAAATCTTTCTCTTGATGTGTTCCTAATGAGCGAAACCTAATTTTATAGGTATTATTCTTAATAGTTAAACTTTTCAAATTTTGCATTCTATTCAAATAGTTATTCAACTGTTAATCGTGGACAGTTATTCATGTTTTTATTACTTTATTAAAAGTATTAATAATTCTTAAATACTCATTTAGTTATAAACTATACAATTTGCCGAAATAAGTAGGTCGGCGTAAATAATTAAAGGTATGTAGTAAGCGCTTGCTACGAGCCAGTTTTCAAGCTTTACTTTTCTTTACATAGTTTGATTTTTTCTCGCCTACTTACTTAGCACATATTATCTACTTTGATAAATAGAAGTTAAGGATATTTAGTTCTGTAGATTTACATATTATTTAATTGCTCATTATTTTTTTTAAACAAAACTCTCATAACTTGTAAAGATTTCACTACTCCTTCCAAGGATATTAATTATCTTTACTTATTGCTGCTCATTAATAACTATTAATCATAGTTGATTGTTAATAGTTAACCAACCTGGTTTTGCCAGAATATTTACCTAACCTAATATTTTTTATCTACTCTTAGTAAGAAGTTGCATTTAAAAGTTTAATAATAACAATTCATCAAAGATTGTTTAGGAAGTCATGAAATTTTAATTGAATTCAAAAACATAATAGAAATTCCAAAAAAGGAAAATGAGATTATGTTAGGATGAGCGTAAAAGTCAAACTGATGTGTAACGATCGCAGAAGGTAAATTATGGCAACGATAACAGGATTAACTTTTGGTGGTAAAACTTGGACACCTAAATTTGTTGAGGCAATTGACCAGGACAAATGTATCGGTTGTGGCAGATGCTTTAAAATATGTGGGCATAATGTGCTCCTCTTAAAAGCAATGAACGAAGAAGGAGAATTTGTGGAAGATGAGGATGATGATGAAATTGAAAAAAAAGTCATGACAATTGCTAACAAAGAAAACTGCGTGGGTTGTGAGGCTTGTGCCCGAATTTGTTCCAAGAACTGCTATACTCATGCTGCATTAAATAACTAGAGTTTTAGGGTGGTTCAGAGGTAGCTTAAAGAAGCCGCTGTTTGACGAAGTTGTGAATTCGGCTGTACATTCACAGAGCAGCTTCTGACTTGAGTAGCAAGGTAACTAGAGGGGAATTTTTGAAGTTACAGGAACTAAACGCAAAAAGTTCACACTAAACAAATCCGTAAATCTGAAATTGTCAGCTATTAACAAATTAAAAATTGCTGCTGAGGTAGCCTAATCAATTGCTAGAACTAACAGTGGCCTCCTCTGCAACTAGTTTATCTTGAAGTGCAAGGCTCCTGTACTAGTAGTGCGCCACATCAACTTTGCGGAGTTTGTAGTAAGTACGAAGAGTGCTTACTACGCACCCTTCAAAATTCCAGTGGTGAAGTACTAGGAGTTGAGAGATAGTTTTAATTTGTATGGGGAAGAGAAGAATTAAAACATCTTAAAATTCCCCCACAATTTCTAGGAAAAACATAGAAAATAAACTTGGTTAACACAACCGCTAATTGCATCATTCGTGAGGCAGCGCTGCAGGAGGGTTAGCCCGCTCTCACGGCAACTGGCGTAAGCGTAAAGCGTTCCGACGGCATACGTCAACCGTCTTTGAAGGAGATACCCGTAAGCGCAGAGCACACACTACGTGTTGGCGCAGCCTGTCCGCAGGACTTACGCCGTCAGGCGTGGCGTCAGCCATAGGGTCATTAGTTACTAGTCATGAAAACTGAAGAAATCACAAAGAACACATGACCAAGGATGCTAGTAGCGATTAGCCGTGTGAGCAAGAGACACAACTATTCTCTTTCCTTGCTTAGAGCATATATCAAGAGTACAGGATGTGGTGTACTGGGGTAAAACTCAGAAAAATATACCTTTAACGACGTTTCACAAAGCAGGTATTTATGCAACAAATTCCTGTTTCACTATGGACTCTAGTGGCTGGGATATTAGTTACAATTGTCAGCATTTGGGTTGGACAAAACCACAATCTATTACCGGTGCAAGCATCGCAACAAGCGCCTTTGGTAGACGGGTTTTTTAGCATTATGGTCTCCATTGCCACAGCTCTGTTTTTGGTGGTAGAAGGAACCATTGTGATTTTTTTGGTTAAGTACCGCCGCCGTCGTGGGGATGACACGGATGGCGTGCATGTTGAAGGTAACTTTCCCTTAGAAGTTTTTTGGACGGCTATCCCATCGATTATCGTCCTCTGCTTGGGAATCTACAGTGTTGATGTTTTTAACCGAATGGGAGGGTTTGAGCCGGGGAGTCATCCTCATATGCCTCATTCCCCAGCTCATGTTGCTCAAATTCCAGGAAGTGCCATTGCTGCTACCTTGAGTGATGCGGACTCGGATGAGTCACAAACAGCAACACCAGCAGCAGCTCCAAAAATCGGCATTGGCGCGACTCCTAAAGAAGAAGGCAAAAAAGCCGACTTGCTTGTCAACGTCACGGGGATGCAGTTTGCTTGGCTGTTCGACTACCCGGATAGTGGAGTGAATGCTGGAGAATTACACGTTCCAGTCGGTGCTGACGTGCAACTCAACCTTTCTGCAACGGATGTGATTCACTCGTTCTGGGTGCCACAATTCCGGCTGAAGCAAGATGCGATTCCTGGAATACCTACCGAACTACGATTTGTCGCTACGAAACCAGGCACATATCCCGTAGTTTGTGCTGAACTGTGCGGCGGCTACCACGGCTCAATGAGGTCACAAGTCATTGTCCACACGCCTCAAGAGTTTGAAAGCTGGCTCTCTGAAAACCGGGTTGGTCAAAAGCAAGATTTGAAAGAAGCTGTTGCAGTTAATCCAGCAGACTTATCAACATCAGAGTTTCTTGCTCCCTACGCCCAAGAGATGGGGGTGAACACAGCAACTCTCCAGTCATTAGTCATGAGTAAGTAGTTAGTGGTTAGTAGGTAGTGGTTAGTAGGTAGTGGTTAGTGGTAATGAATAACCAACAACTAACAAATGTAGAGACGCGCCATGGCGCGTCTCTACAACCAACAACCAACAACCATCAACTATCAACTAACAACTAACAACCAACATAGGACAAAAATATGACCCAAGTAGAACTTCCACGAAACACTCCACCCGAAGACAATCAATCTGGTACTCAGGTGGTTGCCCATGCAGAACATCATCAGGCGTGGAAATGGTACGACTACTTCACGTTTAATGTTGACCACAAGGTTATTGGCATCCAATACCTGGTGACGGCGTTTGTATTTTATCTGATCGGCGGACTCATGGCTGTTGCCATACGTGCAGAACTGGCGACACCAGAATCAGATTTGCTCGATCCAAACCTCTACAACGCTTTCATGACGAATCACGGGACGATCATGATTTTTTTGTGGATCGTACCCAGTGCAATTGGCGGATTTGGTAACTATCTAGTGCCATTAATGATTGGCGCTAGAGATATGGCTTTCCCCAAGCTGAATGCGATCGCCTTTTGGTTAAACCCACCCGCAGGATTGCTGCTAGGGGCTAGCTTCTTCTTCGGTGGTTCGCAATCTGGTTGGACGGCTTACCCACCGTTAAGCTTGGTGACGGCTAACACCGCGCAAACGCTGTGGATACTTGCCATTGTCCTCGTGGGAACTTCCTCGATTTTGGGTTCGGTGAACTTTGTAGTCACCATCTGGAAGATGAAGGTTCCCAGCATGAAATGGGACCAATTGCCCTTGTTCTGTTGGGCAATCTTAGCAACCTCCGTGCTTGCACTACTCTCCACACCCGTGTTAGCGGCAGGCTTAGTGTTGCTGTTGTTTGACCTCAACTTTGGCACCTCGTTCTTTAAACCAGATGCAGGCGGTAACGTTGTTATCTACCAACATTTGTTCTGGTTCTATTCCCACCCGGCAGTTTATCTGATGATTCTGCCTATCTTCGGCATCATGTCCGAGGTGATTCCGGTTCACGCGCGCAAGCCAATCTTTGGATATAAGGCGATCGCCTATTCTAGTTTGGCAATCTGCGTCGTCGGTTTGTTCGTCTGGGTACATCATATGTTTACCAGCGGTACACCCGGTTGGATGCGGATGTTCTTCACTATCTCCACCCTGATCGTTGCCGTTCCCACTGGCGTGAAAATTTTCGGCTGGGTTGCTACCCTCTGGGGCGGTAAAATACGCTTCACATCTGCCATGCTGTTCGCCATTGGCTTGTTGTCGATGTTTGTCATGGGTGGTTTGAGCGGCGTGACAATGGGAACAGCCCCCTTTGATGTTCACGTCCACGACACTTACTATGTGGTGGGGCATTTCCACTACGTCTTGTTTGGCGGTTCCGTATTTGGCATCTACGCCGGAATCTATCACTGGTTCCCCAAAATGACGGGGCGGATGCTGAAGGAAACCTGGGGTCGGGTTCACTTTATCCTCACTTTCATCGGCACGAATCTGACCTTCCTACCCATGCACGAGTTGGGTTTGCAAGGAATGCCTCGACGAGTTGCAATGTATGACCCGCAGTTTGTCACCCTCAATGAGATTTGTACCATTGGTGCATTTATCTTAGGTGCGTCCGTGATTCCCTTCACCATCAACATCCTTTGGAGTTGGATTGCTGGACGCAAGGCAAGTGATAATCCTTGGAATGCTTTGACCTTAGAATGGACAACCAGCTCGCCACCTCTGGTTGAAAACTGGGAAGAATTGCCCGTTGTCACTCACGGTCCCTACGACTACGGTTTGAATGCTCATAGTGCTGAAATACCCCCATCTGCTGCAACTGAGGTAGGTGCTTAGTCAGGAAAGTTAATGCCCACAGCTCCCGTTCTTGTGGGGTGGGCATCCTGCCCGCCCTTGATCAAGACGGGCGACGGAGTGCAACACGCAGTGCGACGCCCGTCCCACAAAACAATCAAAAGCATAAACAATATGGCTATAGCGACAACCACGAGTCCAGTTCATCACGAAGAACATCATCCAGATTTGCGAGTCTTGGGGCTGTTAGTGTTCCTGATTTCCGAATCTCTGATGTTCGGCGGATTTTTTGCCACTTACTTGTTCTTCCGAGGCAGTGCTGAAGTTTGGCCTCCAGAAGGAACCGAAGTAGAGTTATTGTTGCCTACAATTAACACGATCATTCTGGTTTCCAGTAGTTTCGTTATTCACTTCGGCGATACAGCAATTAAAAAGAATGATGTCCAAGGAATGCGGAAGTGGTACAAAATCACCGCAATCATGGGCGCAATTTTCTTGCTTGGTCAGGTGGTTGAGTACATGACTTTGGGATACGGTCTGACTACCAACGTCTTTTCCAACTGCTTTTACTTAATGACAGGGTTCCACGGTTTGCACGTTTTTGTGGGGCTGTTGTTGATTTTGGGTGTGTTATGGCGTTCCCGTCGTCCTGGTCATTATTCTGCCACCAAACACACTGGCATTGAAATGGCAGAAATTTACTGGCACTTTGTAGACATCATCTGGATTATTCTCTTCACCCTGCTGTACGTTCTCACCAAGTTTTAAATCGAGAATCGGGAATAGAAAATTAGTAAAATCTATTCCCCATTCCTTTAAGGAGATTGCTATGCAAGTCGATGCAGAAAGATTTTCATGGTTTCAGGTTCCAGACGATATCAAACAGTTGTTGATATTGGCGGCAGCAAATTGGGACAATACTTCAGAATCAGAAAAGTATATTAACCAAGCTTTAGCCAAAACTGAAGATTCGACAGACATTTTGGTAGCAGCTTATAGATTTTTTTCTATAAAAATAATTATTCAATGGCTTTGCAAACAGCAGTTAAAGTTATAGATAGAATTAAATTATCAGAGCTATTTCCAGATAGTTGGGAGCAACTTAAGCCAATATTGATGAGCCGCAAAGATGAGCCAACAATAAGACTTTATCTAAATGCTTATGCTGCTTCTGGATTGGTCTTGGCAAAGCTGGGAGAAATAGACAAAGCTAAACAAATAAGTGCTCAAGTGAAGGAAATTGATGATAAAAATCAGTTTGGAGCAGCAATTTTATATGACATTCTGACACGACCCAGTGAAGAAGAATGAATTCTATATTCAATTTATCATTAATTGTATGGTTGAACGCTTATGAAAGGAAGGGATTGGCTTGTCACTGAAGACGGACAGTATCAAGTCTGTCAATCTGTAAGAGCATGGGATTTACTGAGAGATAATTATCGCTTCTATCGATTTCTGACTGAAGTGGAAGATGTTCTCAAAGATGCTGAAGATGAAAGCAGCCATCTTCCAGAAATTCGGATGCTAGTCAGGCGGTTGATTGTTAACTCCTACTGGGTACAAAGTCGATATTTAGAGCCTTGTTCTAAAACAGGAATCTCAGTTGTCCTTCTTTATGATGAGTTAGGTTTTCCATTTACCGTGCAAACCGTAACATTTGCACCAGGAACCCCATCGACAATTCACAACCACGGGACTTGGGGTGTTGTAGCCGTGTTAAAAGGAGAGGAGAAAAATACATTTTGGCAGCGTACACCCAATTCAGAATTTAAGGACAAAATTGAACGGACGGGAGAGTTAACGTTATTTCCAGGGGATATTATTAGCTTGGCTCCCAATGCAATTCATAGCGTGGAAGCAGTCGGTGATCAACCAACTGTGACTTTTAATATTTATGGCGAAACTCGTATGCAAGAGCGTTTGGAGTTTGACACCGTTAGCCATTTGGCTAGGAATTTTTAACTACTAGAAATGGCAGGGGTAGAGGGGGGATGAGGGAGATGAGGGGGATGAGGGGGATGAGGGGGATGAGGAGGAGACAAAGATGTAGAGACGCGCCATGGCGCGTCTCTACAATAACTAATAACGGAGAAACTTAAATGGCAAGAGTAATTTTCTATGAAAAACCTGGCTGTAAAGGTGGTACTAAGCAAAAAACTCTACTAACAGCCGCAGGTCATGAGGTGGTAGCTTACAATCTGCTTACTGAACCTTGGACTATTGAACGTTTGCGCTCATTTTTTGGCGATCGCCCTGTGTCTGAATGGTTTAATCGTACCGCTCCAAAGATAAAATCTGGAGAGATAGTTCCTGAACAAATAGATACTGAAACCGCCTTGGTGCTCATGCTAAGAGATCCACTGTTAATTCGCCGTCCTTTGATTCAAGTGGGCGATCGCCGTGAGGTGGGTTTCGATGTCGAACTTATAGATGCTTGGATTGGCTTAAAGCCTAAGGATGCAACTCTTAAGGAAATTAGTGAAAAGCTGATGAACCAGGATCTGCAAACCTGTTCCCACAAGCATGAACACAACCATGAGCCAGGTTCGTGCAAGCACTAGTAGACTGTCAATCCAAAAATGGCGGGTAAGTGTAGTTTGTAGTTGGCGCTGTCTAGCCTGCGGCACGCCTGACGGCGAACGCGCTTAGCGCCAACTACAAACCCATCAAATCTAGCTTGACAAAGCACTAGTGCTGTGCTAAACAACCGTCAAAGCCGCAATTACTCAATTTAAGCAGTTTTTGGAATTTTCCCAAACCTTGACAACATCACGTTTAGATTTATGTTATTCTTAGTATCAAGGATTATATTCGGTTATGAAGTTTGTTGTTAACTCTTTACAAGCGTTTCTCCGAATCTAACTCTCTACACCATCTGATTCTGGAGATGTTTTATGTCAATTTATGTTGGTAATCTATCCTACGAGGTCGAGCAAGATGACCTCAAACAGGTTTTTGTCGAATATGGAACTGTTAAGAGTGTTCAATTGCCTACAGACCGAGAAACAGGTCGTGTGCGAGGTTTCGCATTTGTAGAAATGGGAACAGATGCAGAAGAAGCAGCAGCGATTGAGGCTCTTGACGGTGCTGAGTGGATGGGTCGTAATTTGAAGGTTAATAAGGCTAAACCCCGCGAAGACAGAGGTTCGTTTGGTGGTGGTAGACGGGGAAACAATAGTGGAGGATTCTCTCGACGCTACTAAGCTTTGAGATGAGACTAGGTTCCTTCTCCAATGTTTCATCCTAAAGAAAGAATTTAACTCTCGGGTATTTTGGGCAGATAACGAGTCTGCCCTTTTTTGCTCGTGTTTTACTTGATTGTTTATATCCAACCACTAATTAAGTCAATTTAGTAGGAATAGAGAATGACCCAAATAATTGTGGGCGAAAATGAAGGAATTGAGTCAGCCTTACGTCGATTTAAGCGAGAAGTTTCCAAGGCGGGAATTTTTCCAGATATGAAGAAACATCGTCACTTTGAAACGCCTCTGGAGAAACACAAGCGTAAAGCAGTTGCTAGACACAGACAGCAGCGGTATAAGAGACGTTTCCGTTAGTGAGGACAATTATGTAATGGCTATCTCCCACAACGGATGCACGGATCAAGCTCAAGCGACTATACCCTACTTAACCCAGCAAAGTTTCCTTGGCAGACCACCAGGTCTATGTTATGAGAATTGCCTATCATCAAAATAACTCTACCCTCCCTTCTAGCGCTTACACGAAGAAGAGAGGGTTTTTAGCAGTTAAACAGGTAGAGCCAAAAGACTTCTGGAATGAAACAAGTTTGCCATATACCGAATTATCACCTACCTGGTTTAAATCTCCAAGTATTTATTCAAAACTACGGACAAGCCTTTGAACCTGGTTCTTTCTCTTTGAAACCTGAATCCAACTGCTTTTGCAAATGAGTTTGCTCCAGAGTCATGATCAGCGCTGTACGTAGCAATTGGAAACCTTGCGTTCCGAGTACAGCCCGAAACTCTGCCTCCACTTCTTGCAGAATCGTCCAAGCATCCAGTAGTCCCCGACGGCCAATCTCAGTAAAGTAGATACGCTTTGCTCTTCGGTCTATGGGATCTGATCGGCGTTCGACATACCCTTTATCTTCTAAGTCCATCAACAACTCTCCCATAGCCTGCTTGGTCATACCTGCCTGTTCAGCTAACTCTGTAAGGCAAGTTCCTTCTATGTCCAAATTGGCGAGTAAGGCAGAGTGAGAACTACGCAACTGCCCATGTCCGCGCTTGTGCATCTCGGTGGTGATGCGAGCGTTGAGTGATCGGGTAGCCCGCAGAAGTAACTGCGGAAAATTGGCTTTTCGCCAATGTTCAAATTGCTCCGCAGAAATAGCAGGTGGCACATCAAGCACAAAAACCTTCCTCTTGACTCAATAGTCAGGTTGCTTTACTATTAGAAATTAGTCAGGTTACATTAGGATAATATTATCATATGCATATTGTTCAGACGTTAAGCAACTTATCGTTTCATTGAAAAAGATTAGCTGAACCCTTACGCCACGAAGAATCGAAGATAGTGGAATTTCCTACTGATAAAGTGTTCGATTTTTTGTTGGTATTCGGTATGTGGAAGCAGCTAGAGAGAGTGCTAGGAGTCTGTTCTCAACTACCAATTCTCACTGCAAAGTTACGGATATTTTTCTGGAGTTGGTACTTTGCTCTTTTGTCTACTTTAAGTGTCTAAAAGCTGTGAATATCTGTATCTACTCTGCAATAAAGTTCTGATAACAATGCTTTTAAGAACTTTTAAAAGGATGTAACACGCTATCCAGAATCATTATTAGGTGTTGTATCTTACCATTAATGCTTTAAGGATTCCAGAAGGGGGAATTTTCCTAATCACTGCTCCCCACTAGCTTCGGGAATGACATTTCTAAATCCCTATCTCAAGAGAAGTACTTACTTTTTGTATGGGTTTTGGAAATCAGGTACTCCATTGGGGAACACAGAGCAATTCAACTGACTGCTTACAGCGGTTTTCAAATAAATGAACCACATAACCAAAATTGAAATCCCTGTCCAGACGTAGCATGCACTTTCATTGCAATGTGGTCTATTTAAATGCAAACGGCTGTAAGCAATCGGAAAATCTCTCTATCGTCCGCTATCGAATATGTCGGCTTACTGACACAACAGCGAGTGTGGAAGCACTGCTCAAAGATGCTCGACAGGTGACAAGACAGAGCAGTGTATATCCCTAGTCCTGATTGTGATTATGGCTTGGTTCCAGCAATTGACCTAGTAGCACAAGGCAAGCCGGATGTGACTACTACGCTGAAACACCAAAAAGGAATATAGCTTATGAGCTTTGTATCACAGACACCCATATCTTCTTCTGTGCGCTATCCACCAGGACCAAAAGGGTATCCGATACTCGGCAATCTTCCTGAACTTTACCGCGACCCGTTGGGCTTTTTAAATAGGTGTAATCGCAACTACGGGGATATTATTAGGGTGCAACTTTTCAAAGATTTTGTTTATATCTTAAACCATCCTGACTACATTGAGGAGGTCTTAGTTAAGAAGAGCAACAAATTTGCCAAACCTGACTTTGGAAATATATTCCGTCTTATTGTGGGCAATGGACTAGTTACGAGTGAAGGAAACTTTTGGCATCGCCAGCGACAACTGATTCAACCTAGCTTCCACCGTCAGCGGTTTGCTAATTATGGAGAACTGATGGTTGCATACACTACCCACCTGCTGACAACATGGCAAGATGGACAAACTCGGTATATTTACCAGGATATGAAGCGCTTGGCTCTAGAAACCATAACAAAAATCCTGTTTCAAGGTAATATGCCGAACAAGGAAGATGATGTGGAAACTGCCATTGAGGTAAGTATCAAGTGTTTTGACCGAGCCGATAGCCTGTTTTTCTCTCCCTTGTCTTGGTTCCCGACCCCTACTAAACTGCACTTTCATAAAGCGCTTCAGCGGCTGGATGCCATTGTTTACAGTATAATTCAGCGGCGACGAATCACAGGAGGGGACAGGGAAGACCTACTCTCAATGTTCCTATATATTCAGGATGCTAACGGCATCTGCATGACTGACAAAGAGCTGCGAGATGAGGTCATGACTCTGTTGGTAGCTGGTAGTGAAACTGTATCAATAGCGCTGTCGTGGACATGGTACCTGCTGTCGCAGCATCCCGAAGTAGAGGCGAAGTTAACAGCAGAATTGCAGACATCATTAGGTAACAGGAAGCCAACTCCTGCTGATTTGCCCCAGTTGCGTTACGCAGAGATGGTGGTCATGGAGTCCTTGCGGTTATATCCGCCAACCTGGTTTTTAAGTCGAACAGTTGTGTCCGAGTGTGAAATTGCTGGGTATCCATTGCCTGCTGGTGGTAGCGTACTTTTATGCCCGTGGATGATACACCGTGACCACCGCTTTTTTGAGGAGCCAGAGATATTCACACCGGAGCGCTGGGCAAACGACTTAGTTAAACGTTTGCCTAAATTCGCCTATTTCCCTTTTGGAGGGGGAGCGCGAGGCTGTATCGGCAAATATTTTGCTATGATGCAAGCCGTTTTGGTTCTCGCAACAATTGCCCAAAAGTTTCGGCTGACGTTATTACCTCCTAGTCATCGAGTAAAGCCCTTGCCTGGCTTGACACTACGACCCAATTCAGGTTTGAAAATGTTGCTGACCAAGCGGTAGGACTACTCTCAGGCTCTGTGTACACACTTTAACCACGTTCATCTAAAAGAAGGTTTTGCAATAGAGCGCTATGGTGATAGTTCAACCGTCTAAAGTTTAATTACAATACATAAGTTAATTTTACTGATACCTATTAAGACTAAGAAGGACGCTTTGATGCGATCTTCTTTTTCTATGGAAGGAATTAAACCTTATGTCAGGACAAGCTCTAGGTACTGTTAATATGCCCAGATTGAGTAGAGGTACGCAAGGGGATGCTGTCAAGATTTTACAACTGCTTTTAGACAACTTTCATGGCTACTCAATTGCAGTTGACGGGATTTTTGGTCAGAACACAGAGAATGCTGTTAAAGATTTCCAAAATTCTCGTGATTTTGTCAATGATCCTCCAGGAGTTGTGGCTTATCAAACTTGGGAGGCGTTAACTAATAGACAATAATCGGCGTTTATTAAGTGGAATTATCTCACCTTCTCTATCCTTACCAGAGTGGTGGAGATTTTTCTTTTTGAAAAGGGTGTAGATTTAAGGGCGCAAGGCTTTACGTCCTCACGCCCTATACTCTGTCCATTCAGTCAAACAGGTTCCGCAATACGCTTCAAATCCAGCAAAAAGATTGTTTTTGTAACATCTTCCTGAGATAAGACAGCAACATGGCTGACCATCTCAATAATAGGTTTGCCATGACTGCTAGACTTTGGTAAAGACCGAATCGTTTCTGGCGGTAATTCCACGATATCGGGTGGTTCATTCACCGAAATACCATAGAGTTCCCCTTGTGAATCGTGTGCAACCACTATAAAAGATGGGTTATCACATTCGTGAGGTAAACCACCTAAGTCTAACTGTTGATGCAAATCCAAAACTTTAATCATGTACTTGCCTAGCTGGACTAGCCCGATTGTTGTTAATCTTTTGCTATTTGCAGCTGAAAAATTCACGACCTTCAGCACATTGCTAATCGGGAGCGCTAGGAGATAATCTGCAATTTTAAAAACAATAAACATGTCTAAGTGTAACTCGTCGTGCATTACTCTCTCCCAGTAGCTACTCCAGTATTTTTCTCAAGGACATCTGCTAGTGTCGCCAACAGCATATGCTCTAAATAAGGCTTGGTAATATAAGCGTTGGCTCCCAACTGCAAAGCGAGCAAACGGTGCTTTTCGCTACTGCGGGAAGTTAGCATCACGACAGGAATATCTACCAAAGCAGGGTCTTGCTGACGGTTTTTCAGAAACTCAAACCCATTCATACGTGGCATTTCGATATCACAGAACACTAACTTGATGTCTGTATGGTATCGAAGTTGTTCAAACGCCTCGTAACCATCCCTTGCTTGAAGTACCTGATACCCAGCCTTCTGTAAGGTAAAAGCCAATGTTTGACGTGTTGTAATTGAATCATCCACCAAGAGAATACTGAGCTTTTGTCTTTCCCTAGAGTCAGGATTTGGTGATTCCGGTAAGGCAGCACGAGCCTGGGCTAGTAATCGCGGTTGCTCTAGGGTGGATTTAAGGATAAGGGGTGTTGAACTAACTAAAGGGCGAGCGCCCTTTAGGGCGCTGGGCTTGGCCCAATCTCCATCATTATCGGTTTGCTGTTGAGACAAACATTCCATCAATGCTGAAGCATCAAGTACCAACGTCAGCCGACCATCAGGCAGAATACTGCTGCCGTAGATGTAGCGGGGCGCTACAATCATTTGACCTAAAGGACGGATAACCAATTCCTGGTCCCCTAGCAACTGGTCTACTTCCAGACCAAGAAGTTTCTCTTGATAACGAATGAGAATCACCGGCATCCCCTGTTCTTTAGAAACAGAGGATTGCTTAGATGGGAAGATAGCCCCTTGAGTAATGGATGAAAAATAATTCAGGAGTTTCGTGAGTTGGTAAAGAGGAATAAGTTTCACAGAAGCACCCTTACCCCGCCGGAGGACTTTGCCTCCTTCCCAAGACCGAATTTGGTCAGGTGTAGGAATAAGAATTTCCTCGATAGAATTAGCAAACAAGGCATAGGTTTGGTCTCCAGCTTGACACAGCAGCAAGTTGGCGATCGTTAAACTCAGGGGAATTTGGAGTTTGAATGTTGTACCCTGATTGGGTCGAGAATCAACTGCAACTGAACCTCGGATGGCTTGCAAATGAGTGCGAACCACATCAAGACCAATGCCTCGCCCAGAGAGGTCATTGACACTAGAAGCTGTAGAAAAGCCTGGTTCAAAAATAAAATCTGTCAGTTGGGCTTCATTAAGAGTGCTAGCCTGTTCCGGCGAAACAAGTTGACGTTCTACCGCCTTGGCGCGAATCTTTTCAAAATCTAATCCTTGACCATCATCGCGAACTTCAACCACCAAGTATCTGCCTTGATGGTAAGCGCAGATTTCAATCTGACCTTTCTCTGGCTGCTTACCCTGGTTTTGCCGGATTGTAGGCGATTCAATCCCGTGGTCAAAGGCATTGCGAAGTAGATGCAGCACAGGATCATACAGCTTTTCAACCACTGCTTTATCTACTAGGGCATCACTTCCACGGCAATTTAGTGTTACCTCCTTTTTATGCATAACTTCTAACTGACGCAGAAGGCGGGGGAAACGTCCAAACAATTGTCCCAAGGGCAACATCCGGGCTTCCATTAAGGAGTCACGGGTATGAGTCAACAACCGACGTTGTTTTTCCAAAGTCTCCTGAGACTGACGAGCAAACATTTCAATCGCGTCGGTAGCTTCTCCTAATTGCACGGAATCTTCCAAAAGCAACTGAGTGAGATTGTGGAATTCGCTGTAGCTTGTTAGTTCTAGAGAATCGAAACGTCCATTATCTTGCTCATCACGCACCAACAGTCGTTGTTGTGGGACACTGAACTGGCGAGTGGACAAATCCTGTAGTTGGTTAAGCAACTGCTGATGCTGCTGTAGTTTTGTGAGGAGTACTCGAACGTTCACCCACAGTTGTTCGTTTTGCAGTGATTCACGATTTTGGTTTGTGAGCAATTCTCCAATGAAGTAATTCAGTTGTTCTAAATGCTCAACATTAACCCGGACAGAGCGAGTTGAGGTGATGGGAGGTTGGGAAGGTGGGGGCAGAGACTCTGGTTCATCGGTCATTTGACCTTTAGGGGTCTGCAATTCAGTGTCAAGTGTGATTTGAGTGACCGACTGTTGAGCATCAACTGTTACATCTTGAGGCTGTTGAAATGAATTGTTGTGTAGTCCGCTAAGTTGTTGTAATGCTGAGGATGGTTGACCGCCTTCACTTCTATCGCCATTTAGCACGGCTGTTCGTGCTTCTTGGAAATTTGCCAAAGCAACACGGGCAATAACCAACGCTTGCTCAGGAGAGTTGTCCAAGGTAGCAAGCACCGCTTGAGCTATAGCTCCAAATCCCGGTAAATTCAAAGATTCAGCTAAACCGAGAAAAACCTCTGCCTTAGTCCTAAGCAGAGTAGCAACCTCTTCAGGATTGCCAGTGGCTATGGCTGTAGCTAGCTGGTCTAACCGTTGGGTGACTCCTACTTCAAAGATGGACTGTGTTAAATCAAAGCCCAATTCTTGTGAACTGGGAATGTGAGTTTCTTGACCAAAACAGTTTCCTAACTTCTCTTGCAGTTGGGCAAAAATACCAGCGGTGCGGTCAAGCACCTCAAAGTCATTGACCGTCTCCCCCATCAATTGAGCAGTTAAGGCTAAACGCAAACACTCATAACCCTCAAAGAGTAAGCCTTCAACTTCTGCATCAATGGACAAGTCGGGTCGGCAAATTGCTCTAAAAATATCCTCCAACGAGTGAGCTAGGGTTTTAATCGTTTCCAAACCTATGCTGGCTGCTGCTCCTTTAAGGGTATGAGTAGCACGCATCAATGTATAAACTTTATTGACACTAAAGTCTTCTCGAAGATTGAACAATTCTTGTTCTATAACTTGCAACAGTTCCGGCGCTTCTTGGAGAAAGTAGCGGTAAATTTGCTCGTGAATGGTTGGATCTATGCTCATGGGGGAATAGGGAAATGGGCTGTTAGTAGTTAGTAGATAGTAGTTAGTGGTTAATAATTGGCATCCCTACTAACCACTAACCACTCACCACTAACCTTTTAATCAACCTTGAACTGGTCAACACTATCCTGGAGGTTTTGAGCCATTGCTAGGAGTTCCTTAAAGGATGTGGAAATGTCGATGGAATCCTCCTTGGTTTGGTTAGCGATCGCTGCTACGTCTGTCATGGTTTGCGTGACTGATTCAATCTGCTGACTTTGTACCTGCGTTGCTTGGGTGATACTGTCCACAAGCTGGCTGATTTGGGTTGTGGCTGCAACAATCGCGTTCAGATTCTGACGAGCTTCGTGTGCCTGTGTTGTTCCTGTCGCGACCTGCTGAATGGCATTTTCCATTGCTATGGAAACCTCTGCTGTGCCTTTTTGGATGTCCTCAACCAGCTGCTCTATTTCAGTAGCTGCTTCAGCAGACTGACGCGCTAAAGAACGCACCTCATCAGCGACAACGGCAAAACCGCGCCCGTATTGTCCGGCTCTGGTTGCTTCAATTGCGGCGTTTAGGGCAAGCAGTTGGGTTTGAGTTGTAAAGTTGCTAATCAAATTCACGACTTTGGAAACCTTCTGAGAAGATTCCGAAAAGCGCTTGAGGCGCTGACTGGTTTCCGCCACTGTCTCTCGGATGTCAAGAATTCCGTCCACAGTGCGGTTCATCGCCGCATCTCCTTGCTGAATGGTTTGGTTTGCCACCTGCACTGCTTGTTCCACTTGTTGGGCATTCGTTGTTACGGCTTTTGTGGAATTGACCATGGTTTGGATTTGTTCCAAAGCATGAGTTAAAGACTGAAACTGCTGCTGTGCTTGGGTGGATAAACCAACGATAGAAGATTCGCTGACTTGAGAGGTTTGAGCAAGTTTCCTCGAAGCTGTCTGCACCTGCATAACGATTTTTCGCAGGCTTTGCAGGGTGATATTGTAGGCGTCGGCGATCGTCCCCACTTCTCCTTCTGTTATGGGTGCCCGGACTGTGAGGTTTCCTTGCAGTGCTGGTTGGACTGCCGACAGCAACTGAATAACCTCTCGTTGGAGTTGCTCTTTGGCGGCTCTTTCCCTTGCGCTTGCTTGTGTCAATTGCTGTGCTTGATTTCTCAGTTGCTCCAAGTATTCCGCTTGTTGTAAGGCAAGACCGATTTGTACCCCTACCTGAGCTAGTAAGTTGACATCTATCTGCTCCCAAGAACGCGGTCCATCATTTTGATAAGCTCCTAATAGCCCCCAGAGTTGGTCGCCTTTGAAGATGGGAGCAATCATATAAGCCTTAGTTTCCCATCGTTCCAGTATTTGGATGTGGCATTCCTGATGCCCAGAAGTTCGGACGTTCTCTATACTGAGAGTTTCTTTGCGACGATATCGACCGCCCTTCGTTTCTTGAAGATAGGTATCTTCAGCTCGAGCTAGCTCAGTTCCCACAACTCTGACCCAATCGCTACCAACATCCTCGACCACAAATTCACCGCTCCAGTCAGGATCAAAGCGGTAAACACCTACCCTGTCGGTCTTCAACTGTCTGCGTAATTCTTGAACAGCCAACTTTAACAGGTTGTCCAGTGAAAAATTCTCTTGAATCAGAGCTAACCCGAGTCGGTAGACCAGTTTACTGTAAATTGTCTCCTGTTCGACCGACTTAGCTAACTGTTGTGACTGCACGCGCAGTTCCTCAATATACTCAGCCTGCTGCACAGCCACTCCTAACTGAGAGCCAATTTGCATGAGTACCTTGACTTCCACCTCTTCCCAGTGCCGTACTCCACTGTGTTGAAACGCTGACAACAAACCCCAGAGCTTCTGTCCTTGGAATATAGAAACCACCATGCAGGATTTGACTCCAAATTCCTCTAGGGCTTCTACATGGCAATCGGTGAGATTGCCATTGTAGATATCATCCACAACAAAAGGTTCATTGTTGCGGAATCTGCCGCCTTGGTGTTCGTTCAAATAAGGGTCTTCCCAACCACTGCCGACTAATTTGGGCCATCCCGCAGACTCCGATTCAACAATAAAGTCACCGAAATAATCTGGACGAAACTTATAAACAGTCACTCGCTCCACGCTCAGAAGTTTCCTAACTTCTTGTGTTGTTGTCTTGAAAATAGTGTCAATGTCTGATGTCTGGCGAATCTTATCGATCACCTTGGCTGCTGCTCGTTCTCGCTCTACAGCTTTGGCTATCTGGGTGGATTGCTCCTGTAGTTGTTTGAGATACTCTGCTTGCTGTATGGCTATGCCCAGTTGATTACTAATTTGGGTCAGAACTGTGATTTCTCCTTCTTCCCACTGACGTGGATTAGAGTTTTGATATACCGCCAACAGACCCCAAAGCCTCTCTCCTTTGACAATCGGAGCAATGACATATGCTCTTGCTTGATACCGTTCCAAGCTCTCAATGTAACAAGGTGAAAACCCTGCTTGGTAAATATCGCTCACAACCCTAAAGTTTGCTTTTGGAGAAAATGATCCCCCTTGAGTTTGTTGCAGATAGGTGTCTGCAACACGAGTTTTTCCAGCGCCCAGGATTTTTGCACTGCATTCGCTGATATTTTCTCGTAGGATAGGATTATCGAGTTGCTCCTGCATCAGAGATTTCCATCCACTGGATACTGATTCGGCAACAAACTCACCGCTCCAATCAGGCTCGAAGCGATAGATAACCGCACGTTCAGCTTGCACCAGAACTCGGACTTCTTGAGTTGTCGTCTTGAAAATAGTGTTGATGTCCAAAGAGGCGCGAATCTTGTCGAAGACGATCGCTAACGCTCGATCTCGCTCTGCGACTTTGGTCATCTGGGTGGATTGCTCCCGTAGCTGCTCTAGGTACTCCGCCTGCTGTAGAGCCACGCTAAACTGATCTGCAATCTGTTTGGCAAACTCAATCTCATCCTGCTGCCATTGACGGGAGTTACTGCATTGATGAATGCATAGCAATCCCCACAGTTCACGTCCTTTCAGGAGCGGCACAATGAGGTTGGCTCGAACTTGAAACTGCGACAGAATGTCGATATGGCAATCGCTTAAGTTTGCATTGTAGATATCAGCAACCGCCTGAATTTGTCCTTTGGCGTAGTGAGCGGCATACTGTTCGCCAAAGCAGTGGTCGTGAACCTTTGCAGCCAGCGCTGAACTATAGCCTGATTTCACATCTTCAGACACAAATTCCCCATCATCAAAGCCGGATTCAGGATAAAAGCGAAACACACCTACCCGGTCAGCCATGAGGTGGTGTCGAACTTCTTTAGCGGTGGTCTTGAAAATTGTCTCCAAGTTCAAGGACTGGCGGATCTTGTCTATCGCTTTGGCTATGACTTTTTCTGTGAGCGCCTGTTTTTGTAGTTGGGCGCGAAATTCTGCTGGCTGTAGGATGAGAGTCAGTTCGGTGACAATCTGGTAAAGCAGGCTGATTTCAGCTTCCTGCCATTGGCGGGAACCAGAGCATTGCTGCACCACGAGCAAGCCCCACAGCGAGGATTCTTTTACGTGGTTCCTTCCGTTGAGGGAATTCTCCGTCCCATTTACCACAATCGGCAGACTCAGGCTAGCTTTAACTTGGAACTGTGTTAGCAGTTGCAGTTGGTAGGGACTTAGAGCTATTTCGTGGATATCATCTAAGGCTAATACTTGCTGTTGCTGATAGTCCTGTTGATTTTCACCGCCAAAGGCAATGCTCCCAGAGGGAGCTGCCCAAAAGGCGATGGCGCTTAAGGACTGTCCCAAGCTGGGAGTATAACCAGACACCATCGATTCAGCCAGTACCGTGCCCTGGTTTTCTGACTGGAAACGGTAAATCAATACCCGGTCTACCTGTAAAAGCTTACGAACCGCAGTTACTGTAGTTCTCAACAGGTCGTCAATATTTGCTGCTTGGCGCATTTGATTGACGATGGTAAATAACTTTTGCCGTTCGTGCTTTAAGTTTTGCTCACCAGTGACAGCTAGATTAGCCTGATACTCTGTTTGCAAGTGTTGAACCCACTTTTCGAGATGGAGAACTTTCTGTTGAGCTTCAGGTTTGACCGAATATCCTATTTGTTCGAGGTCTGCTTTGATGGCTGTCACTAATTCCAAAGCTTGGTGTGGCTCCATCCCTTTGAAACCAGCATCCCCATTGCCATTCTGGGACTGAGAATTGAGTATTTGCTCAGTTTGCTCAAAATCCTGTAAGACCATACCTAAATCCTTGGGGATCATATCCCTATCTTGATTAATTTGGTTTCTTCAGCTGTCGAAATGAAATGATATCCAAGACTTTTAAGAAACTCCTGTTCGATGTATCTGCCACAGGGGATACCGAGTAATACCTGTGACATCTAAAACTGTACTGCCATTCGGCAAAGCCCCTAGTACAAAAGGCAGGAGTTTGGGAGGAAATAAGCCAGATGAAGCTCTTTGAAGTTGTTGCAAGTCGTGTAACTCAATATCATCAACTTGCGGCACTACTAAACCCACAGTATATTGATTGACCGTAACCACCATTGCTACAGGGGATACTGCAGCAGTGAGCGGAGGATAGCCAACAAGATGGTTTAAGTCTAAAAGCCACAGCATTTCTCCCCGCCAGTTGCAAATTCCCAAAATGCAACTAGGCATTTCAGGAACAGGTAGAATTTCTGTTAAATTAACCCTGATAATTTCTGTAATTTGCTCTAGAGGCAATAGACCAATATCTTGAATTCCAAGGGGAAAGCGAAGCAATTTAGAAAGTTTGGTTTCTGGGGGTAGTGGCTCTAGTCCCAGTGGGTCAAGACTAGTCACTGCTAGTACAGATTTCTTATCTGTCTGCATAAATTCTCTTTAGATAATTCGTCATTTGTAATTAACAACTCAATTAAAAAAATGGAATTTTTAATTGATTCGCCCACTCTGCTGTTGAAAGCCGGAAGTTAATTGCTGAATTGTTTGAACCAGTTGTTGCTGGTCTACTGGCTTAGGAATGTAAGCATCAGCTCCCAACATCTTACCCCAGAGTTTGTCAGCTTCGGTTCCTTTGGTTGAACATATCACCACTGGAATGCGTTTGGTAGTAGCATTGGTCTTGAGTTCTCGGCACAATTCAAACCCACTTTGACCCGGCAAAATCACATCAAGAATGACCAGATCTGGTGTCTGAAATTGCAGCTTTAGTCGTGCCTCCTCACTGCTAAAAGCAGTGACTACTGTTATACCTGCTTGCTTGAGATAGCGGGTTAACACTTGAGTTTCTGTTAAACTATCTTCAACTAAAAGGACTGTAGTCATACAAATATTCCCTGAATACAAGACTATTCAAATATTTAGTGAGCTTCTAAAAAATACGTTATTTTGAATCATTTTTTATAAAAAAATATTTCCTTTATAAGCTTTTTTTATGAGACATTCCATTATCTATTAGCAATAAAAGAAGAGGCTTAACCAAGCAATTCATTAAAATTGAATAATTCTCATCTGATAAGAATACTATTCTTTAGTATCTTTGTGTTAAATTTCTTTTTCACATTAATATATGACTGCTTGTTGACTCTCGTTGATTGAAATCTACTCATCTACAAACTAAACTTCAACTGTTTTTAGACTCTCAACTTTGACAGGCGTGAGACTTGGTAGATGCCTCTGTAAAATTTTTAGTACCTTATCTGGGGTGATGGGCTTTGCTAAAAAGCCAGAAGAGCCAACCATCTTTGCTCGCACCCTGTCTACTATACCGTCATTGCTCGTAAGAATAATCACAGGAGTGTTTTTGAAAGCCGACACGCGACGAATTTGAGAACAGATTTCATAGCCGTTGGCAATCGGCATGACCAAGTCCAAGAAGATGAGGCTTGGTTTCTGCTCTAGCAATATTGGTAGTGCTGTGACTGGGTCTTGAATATTGAGAAACTCATAGCCTGCTTGAGTAAGAATGTGATCCATTGTCACCCTGTCGCTGTAGCTGTCATCAATGTAGGCTATTAAAGAGCCAGTCGCTTCAGGTTGAACTAAGTTCACGGAAGGAGAATCAAAGGTTGAGAGAGGTTGAGTAGCTTGAACTGAATCAACGAAATTGTATTCCTCAACCTCTCTCAACTGTAAACTATGGCGAGGATGAGTTTTTGTCAGATTTGGCAAGTGTTGAGATGACGCAGTCAATGTTGTGTCACCCATAAGAGCATCCGAAGGTTGGATGTGTTTTGGGGTTGAGGGCGAGGATATCGGTACTGGAGGAGCTGGGTCAGGTAAATCCGGGACGGTTAATAGTTCTAGAACACCTTCGTTAGCCAAATTCTGTATGACAGTTGCTATAGTCGTCACACTTTGTCTCATCTGTAAGGCAATGTCCCAAATAGTGTTTTCGCCATTGACGAGCTGGCTGAGGCTGAAGAAAGTTTTAGAAGTCGTTAAATTTTGTTCACAATTGGGTTGTTTAAAAATTGGTGCCATGTCGGGGCAAAGCTCTCGTAGACCGATTTTTTGCCATTGCTTCCACAAATCTACAGATGCTTGTAACGATTGCCTGATATCTATCAGCGCAATTGGATGTAGTTTTTTGGGCAACCAAAGGCTTCTTGAGTCTGAATGTCTTACGAGGGTAAATAAAACTTCATGAACAATTTTGCTAATAATGCTTTTTGCCTGCGTTAGGGTTAACTGGTTTTGGCTCAGACCCTGCTCAAGGAGGCGATATTCCCAAAGTTCATCCTCTTTCAGGAGCGCAGCATCAAATTTTAAGTCAGGACAATCTTGCGTCACTGCTCTGTGCCAACGCCGAACCCGGTGAACTCCTCCTGTGGCGTATAACACACGTCCCAAAAAGAGATACAGATGCCACTGGTTATCACCCGATGACAAAATAAGCTCTCCTGTTGCTCGTTGCTGACTTAATATTGCTAACCTTTCGGCAATATTCGCAAAGCTTGGAAATCCTGGTTGCATTACGTAATTTCCCTTAATTAAAAGTCACCTATTTTGATTAAGTAAGTTGCACCCAGTTATTCCCAATCTCTAGCTTTCAGTGTTTATTGCTAAACAGGAAGGCTTCTCGCTACTTTACTTATGGTAGATAAGCGTAATTCAATCTTATACCAGTAATTTTACTTAAAAAACACTGGTTTTTTAAATAATTGTAAACAATATATTAAACATTAGGTGAAATAAAAAAATGAGTTGATCTAGTCCACGTTAAAACTGCAAATCAAGCCATATTTTTTACAATTGTTTACAAAATCCTATTCTTTTGTAAGAATCTCAGCTTTTCACCCAAAAGCGCGAAAAAGAAGCACTTCAGGTAAGCAATCCTAATAAATATTTTTTCCAATAGAACAATATGACTGCAACTTGGTATAACTATCAAGCTAAGGCGATGGTTCTGTTTATGGTGAAATGATCCTGAATTTTTCCTTGACAATCAATAAATTTGACATCAAGCCTCTTGCCGTGTACATCCAAGACAAGTGACCCAGGAATACTCAGTGATGTATACATTGCTGGATGCGGAACTACCTCGTCAGCAAGAGCAGAAGTACCTGCAACTATATACACCGCCCCCGAGTGGGAAGCGTGAAGAGGTTTTTGGTAAGATGTTGATTCGTCTTCTCGCCCACTTCCTCCATCCTTTTTCATTTCTTGAGTAAAGGTGTCCGAAGTGCCATAATGCCCATCAATAAGGTAGGAGCGCTCGTAGGAGTGACTGTGACCACCCAACACAATGTCTACACCCGCTGCTTCTAAAATGGGAAGCGCACGTTCTCTCATTTCAATCAGCTCAATCTCGGTATCTGAATCGTGTGACCCCTTTGTATAGGGAGGGTGATGCCAGAAAGCAATCTTCCAATCCTTTTGAGATGCGCCTATATCCTGTGCCAGCCAAGTCAACATTGCACCTTCAGGAGTGCGAGTGCAACCAAAGGAGTCAAGACAAATGAAATGGATATTGCCATAGTCAAATGAGTAATACGCTGCGGTTCCAGACGGCACACCTCCAGCCTCCCCGCAAGTCGGCATCGTGAAAAGCTCATAGTATGGTCCTGTCTGCAACAAAGAATCAGCACTTCCAGCGTCATGATTGCCTAACGCAGTCCAAAGGACACTTCTGCGTAGGAGTTGGGGATACATCTCAAATATTCCCCGCTGATACTCTTCATAAGTGCCAGTATCGTAGGCATTGTCACCAAGCATGAGCCAAAGGTCAGTATGGCGAGTTCCCGTAAATTTCAGGTAGCCATCCCGCACGCTCGCTGCTATGTCATTCCCACGTCCCGCGTCCCCTAAAACCAAAATCCGTAGGGGTCGCACTTGCTCAGGCATGAGGTTTTGTGATGGTGCAGTGACAAAAAAGTCATCTTCTGTCTGCCCCGCTTGTACTCCCCGTGATGTCCCAATTGCGTAATAATACTTTGTGTCTGGCGTGAGTCCAGTAAGTTTGATGGTGTGGTCACAGGTCATCGTTGTTTCTTCTTCCATTGAATCAAGGCTATGTGGATTTGTTGCATACCAAACTTTACCTTGAACAGGAGCATCAGTAGCCCAGCGGATAATTATGCTAGACTCTGTGCCAACCTGTAGATATGGACCCCGAACAATTTGCAGATTCTCAAGGAAAGTTCCTTTGTCTGCCTCAAGATTGATTAGCATCATCGGTGAAACACTATCCGATGTTAATTTTTTTAACAGAATAATTAAATTATTACAAATATTTTACAGAAATTGTGTCATTAATTTTTGCCAAGTTGCCATAACACTTGGTGCGTTATACTTCGTTAACGCCACCTACAGATTGAAGATTAATTTTATTAATCTCCTCTAAGTGCTGTCATTAGGAAGGAACAAATGGCTGAAATTGGTAAAGTTTAATCTTTGATATTAAAAAAAATAAGAGACAGCTGTGGTTGATGCTATAAATCTTGTATTTACGGACATTCAGCTAGAGTTTCAGGTCACTGAGAGTAAGGAAAAATCATTTTGGTTCTGAATCAGGAAATTGTATGAAAAGCGACATGGCAGTAGAAAAATTGCGCTGCTACAAAGAGTACGGGGAATCCATCATCCAGAGCCTTGAGTTGGTTTCGCAGAATCCACCTTCAAAAGATAGCTGGGTTCCTAGCAGCCTTTATGAAAGTCTCCATCTCTTAGAGCAGGCTGCCCAAAGAACGGTACAACTTGCATCCTCGCCAGTTAAAATCGGCATCATGGGGGAATTCAGTAGTGGAAAAACCTTACTTTTAGGTAGTCTGATTGGCTACGCTGATGCTTTACCAGTCAGTGAAACCCCCACCACAGGTAACGTCACTGCTATCCACCTTGTTCAACAACCGGACTTTCAGACAACGAAAATTGGCAAGTTTACAGTTGAATATCTTTCTTACGAAGGGGTGAAAGAGTGTCTGCGCTTCATGTTAGAGGAAGCCCAACAACGAGCAAAAGCCGCAGAACTCCCTTCAGCACAGCTTGCTGCTCTTAAAAGTTTACACCCCATCAGAGAAATTGATATTAACGGTATCTTGAGATGGTGCGAGCAAGCATGGAAGATCCAAAGCTTGGAACTACGTTCTCTCCTCAGGGAACTGGTTGTTTTCGTCCGGACGTACAGCGTTTACGGAGAAGATATCTGCGGTAAAAGTTACCAGATTGACAATAGCACTGCTCACAAGGGGCTGAGGCTCGCAGAGCCACCCATGAATATCTTAGAACTTAGCTTTGAGGGTTTGCCACCTGTTCCTAGACGCTGGGAGAATTTAGCTCAACCCTCAGATATAGACTTGCTCAATAGCTTCTCGCTGATTCGCCGCATAGATATCACAGTTGAGATCTCAAAAGAAATTTGGGATTTGTCTTCTTTACAGGGGACAAATGAATTTGTTCTTTTAGACTTTCCGGGGTTGGGTGCTGCTGATTCTGGCGTGAGGGATGCTTTTTTATCTTTGCGGGAACTCACAGATGTACAAACTATCCTGCTGTTGCTGAATGGGAGATATCCTGGCGGTGCAACCGCAGCAAAAATCCGCAGTATGCTGGAACGGGATAAGGGACAAGACCTCAGGGATCGTATTATTGTAGGTGTAGGGCGCTTCAATCAAATTCCCCTCACAAGCAGCGATGAACGCGCCATGGATGACCTTTTATATGAGATTCTTCTTTCAGAACAAGCTGTTCTTGATCGCCTCAGTATTCTCAAACTAACCATCGCCAGTGCGAACAATTTGACTACGGAAAGAAAGAATATTGTTCTGCTGTCGCAACTTTATGGGTTGACTAAACTGGCAGAACTTTCTTCTCTTTTGCACGTTTGCTCAAGGGAATTCTTAAGCGAACTGGACAAACCTAATAAACCTGAAGAGTCTGAACTGCGGAAAAAATGGCAACAATTGAGTGAAATGTTACCTCCTTCCAGTACGCTGCATAAACAACTGAGCCACTATGCTGAAGATGGTGGTATTGGCTCTTTGCGTTCATTACTCAAAGAGCATGTTGCTGTGCATGGTATGAAGCAACTTTTACAAGACACTCAAAGGGCTGCTGAGGCTTTGCGTAAAGAGCAGAATAACCTAAAAAATCTGCTAGAGGAAATCCCTGCTTACATACCAGTTGAGGAAAACCCGGCTTTTGTCACCTTACGGGAAGCGATTGAAAATTTAGTCACTACCTATAGACAATTTCAAGAAGATTTAGAGAAACAGCCCATTTTGAAGAACCGCAACGGTATAGCGGTGAGCGATGTTGTTAAAGATGAGTTAACTAATAAAATCTTCTTTGATTGGAGCGAGTGGACTTTGCTGTTGGATAGAACTAAAAATGGAACAATCTCCCTCACAAAAAGTGAAAGCTTTTTTGAAGAAGATGAAGTTGACGATTCGATTCCGACTAAAAGCGATGATTTTTATGCGGCATTTGTAAATACTATTAAGGAAATGCAAGCGATCGCCCATGAGCGTACAACAGAAGCGGTTATAGACCTGTTTAGCAAATTATCTACTGATGTACAACTAGAACGCGAAAAACTGAGTCCAATTTTGCTTCCGGAAAAGGAACAGCAAATTGAGCAAAAATTTGGGAAAAGTCAAGTCCGCTTTTTCAGAAACCTTTTACGTGCTATTGACCCCGCTATTAAATGGCAAAACCTCATCATCCAGTACAGTGGACTCGCTGGTAGTGCTGCTCCTATCAATGCTGACAGTTTATTCCCTCTAGCACGCAAGGACGACAAGCATCAAAACGGTCAAATCTTTGATTGGAGTCCTGATAAACAGTTTCCTGTTCCTCCAAGACCCTTCAATCACCAAATTGCCGTTTTACGGCTGCGAGACGAAATAACTGCTAGTGCAGGATTACACCTTGTGCAGTACGTGAGCCAGTTAACTAAACAGGTAAAATCTTCTTATTCTAGAGCTTTGAAGGAAATTGTAGACAATCTGCAAGAACTTTTAAAGTCAAAACACGAACCTTTACTGAGACACATAGCCTCTGCACAAGAGCAAACCTCTACTCCTATTCCACCCTGGCTAGAGACTCTTTCCCAAATTCCAACGATTTCTTATCCAGAGGAAATTAGTCATTAAACAAGAATGCAAAAGTCAAGAGAAATGAAAATTAAACCACAGATGAACACAGATAAACACCGATGAATTATCTGTGTTCATCTGTGGTTCTAATTTTTAAATATATACTTTTGCAAGAGTTATATTAGTTAGTTGTTAGTTGTCTACCAAAATACCACTAAGCATTAATCACTAACTAATAACCATAATTTAATTTCAAGGAATAGATGAAATGGCTGTTAAAATTGAGCTTTTAAATCGCTATCAACTGCGTGCAAAAGACAACAACTTATTACTTCTGCCAGTCATTGAAATTAAACCTACTGATAGTTTCAACTTACCTCATGTCTCCCGAATTGATATTTCTGTAAGCGGAACGCCAGCAGACTTGGCAACAGGAATACAATCTGCCTATAAAAGTGTCAATTTTAGTACTAATAAACTACTCAGACTTTCTACACCACAGCGATTAAGGCAAACCGAGTGTAGGTGGGATGAGCTATTACCAGCAGGTGTAAACTGCTCTTTGCAAGTCACTGTAGAGTATTTTGACTCAGATGAAACGGGCAATCCAAATTTATCTACAAGCAAAAACGCTACGGCTGAGTGCAATATATGGACTTATGCACCTATCGAAGATACCGTAATACAAATGTCAGTTAGAGATACGCTACCATTGCCATTACCAGGACCTTTTTACAAACCAGAACCAGTTCAAGAAAGCAAGAAGCCAGAAATTACCTATCCTGGCTGGTTTGCCATCGATTTTGGCACGTCTAATTCCACAGTCACACTCTACGACCCTAAGGTCATCGTTACTCCAGATAGTTTACCTAGTGAGCAAGAGGTACGGTTACGGGAACGAATGGCGGCGTGGTTAAATCAACGTCCCGTGGATGATGTCATGGGTATCGGTCGTAATGCTTGGGAGCAGGAGTGGCAAAAGTTTTTAACTGAACTGAGCAAAGATTTTGTTTCCATCCCTGATTCTGCTCGCCACAATTTGGGGGAACAACTCTTTCGGGGTGTTGACAGTGCTGATTTGCTGGAAGCTATCCGACAGATAGAAATTTGTTTGAGCAAACGCTTAGATTGGTTTCGTCGCGCTGCTAGCAAACGTTTGAATCAGATATATCACGAGGTTTTTCGGGTTCCTCCCCTAGAGTGGCAAAGTTTGATTCCTGTAGAACTGGACAAAGACCGTCGTCTCAATGAAATTCCCAGTGAGTTAGAAGTCGTCAAATTGGAACCTTCTTTGCCAAAAGATGACCCAGCAAAAGTGAAAGTCATCTTGGGTGAACAAGCTAGACAGCACAGATTAGACACCATTGGGAATGGGGAGGACATTGAAGGGAGGTTCCTCCATTCACCCAAGCGCTATTTTGGTCAAGAACGCTCTTTTGAAGTCACGCTTAACGGCAAAGAGGACACAATTGAGGTTAACAAGTTGCTTCAATCTGCTTATGCAGAACTGATTTCGTTGACTGAGAATTACCGCCAACGCTATCCAGGTAAGTGTTCTGAGGGGAAATTTTACCGTGCAGTGGTCACTTACCCAACGATCGCCTCACCATTTGTACGCCGCGAGATTGAGAACCTGGTGAAACAACTGGATATAGACGATGTGCAGATGGCTTACGACGAAGCGATATCGGTAGCCGTCTTCTTTTTGTGGCGAGAATTTGGTGGTGATTTGAATGTGGGGATTGAATCTTTCAAAACCCGCTGCCGTTACAATGGCGACAAATGGTGGCAAAATGTCCTCGTTTTGGATATTGGTGGCGGAACCACCGATTTAGCGCTGATTCGCCTCACACTGGAAGAAATCAACCCCTTTGAGCCTGGGGAAGACCGAGGCGACGGCGGACGCTATTATAAACTGACTCCTAAATTATTGGGTTCTTCCGGTCATTTGCAGTTGGGTGGGGAGTTAATTACCCTGCGGTTGTTCCTGTTGCTGAAGGCGGCGATCGCAGATTGTTTGCTGACAGCAGTGACTGAGGAACGTTTGCCAAAAGATGTGTTGAAAGTGCAGCCAGAAGAGTTGAGCGATCGCTTCCTTGATAACGGCAAATTCTTACCTGGTAGCCTATTGGCTTGTGTGGATAAAGAAATTCGCGAAGGCGACGCTTACAAAGATGCTCTAAATGCAGCAGAGAAAGTGCTACTCACCCGCTGGAAATATTCGTCATCTCGCGCACAAACCTTTTACACCCTTTGGGAACAGGCGGAAAATGCCAAAATGACACTAGGTCAAAAGCGCCAACAAGATGCACCTGAACCAATCTTCATTGTAGATGGGCAAAAAATATCTGAACTTCTGCAACAAAATGATATTGAATTATCTAGTGAAGTTGTGGATAAGTTGAGTGTAACGCTCACAGTCCAGCAATTTGAAAAAGCAGTCTCTCCTGTGATTCGAGAAGCAGTTGGAATAGCCCAAGGATTAATAGAAAATGCTTTAGGAAACATGCCTTCCAATTCCCTGGCTTCTCCAAACAATAAAGAGCAAGTAGATTGGTTGATTTTATCGGGGAAAACCTGCAACCTTGAATTAGTTGAGCGCGAACTTTATCGGGTATTTAGCAAGTCTGACTATTTTGTTTGGAATGAAGAGCGAGTTACCTTTGAACCCGAATATACAAAGTTGGCAACCTCTGCTGGAGCTTGTTTTGCAGAGAAACTAAGACAACTGGGTTTTGCTCCTAAAGAGTCAAAAGAATTGCTACGTAGAGGAGCGAACCAACTTTATATTGATGTCAAAAATCTCTTTTATTTTCTGCCATGCTCTTTTAAAAGGGAGGTAATTGGAGGAAATTTAGATCCAATTTTTCAGGCGGGTCAAGAACTATATCAACTCAAAGCTGACGATGCTATGGCGAAATTTCGCAGTAGTTGGCAGGGTTTGCAATTAACAAACAACATCATTCGTCAGGATTTTGAGAATATTAAACCTCAACTTTGGGGAAGTTATAACGGTGATGCCCTAAGAAAAAAACTGGAAATGAGTGAGGAGGATTTTAAAAATTATATCAAAGTCCAGTTTGAAATTAATCAAAAGCTTGATATCGATTTGCTGCTTTGTAGAGGAAATCCTCACTATTTAATTCCTGTGAATATTCCCTGTATTGATGCGGCAAAAGCAATAAATACATCAGAAGTGATTTCTGAGGAGAGTCAGGTTGTTTGCGATATTGCTGTTAATGTCGCTGAATCGGCAAATGCTCTGAAAACAGATGCTCATACTGTCGTATTTAATGCGGACAAAGACTATAGCAAGGATGTGAGAGTTTTTCGGTATGACGATGGTGCTATACAGCCAAAAATCATGGGTTTAATTGCTGAATTACCACCGTTTCCTACCAGTGGAAAACATACTTTCTACTTCCAATTTCATAATCCAAAATCTAATAAGTGGGAACTCATTGGCGAATTACCCGAACCAGAAGTCAAAAGTGAGTATCCTTGCCGATATTATGTCTCTCTCAACAAAAAAGGTATCCTGAGAGTGCATGCATTTGAAGTACCTTATTGGACATCAAACAATCCAGAATGTCTCAAGCAAGAGGGATGCATTTTTCGAGACACTCTTCAACCGCAACCTAATGATGTTAAGGCAGAACGTGACCCGTTTTCTGGAGAACATTGACGAGAGTTAAGAGTTATTAAATTAAAACTCAAAACTAAATCTCTTACATAAATAAATTCCTTTGAAGTTAAACCACAGATAAACACTGATGAACACTAGACTTCTTGCATAAGTAGATTTCATCTGCACGCCAGTCGCCACAACGGGGGACACCCTCCTTGCAACTTCTCTCCGCAAGGCGCTGGCTCGTCCATCTGCGTTTATCTGCGGTTAATTATTCATTTTTTTTGGACTTTTGCAAGAAGTCTACTTATTATTTATCTGTGTTTATCCGTGTGCATCTGTGGTTAAAAATCATAAAGTCTGGACTTTTACCAAGAGTCCACTCAAAACTTAATTTAAAACTCGAAATGGAGGATTTATGCAGCACCTAAGCAAGTTATTAAAAATTGAAAACTCAAATTTAGCTTGGGTACTGCGGTTGGGTTTGCACGGATTACGGACTCAATTACAGGAAGGTTTAAAAACAGCCACCACAGACCCAGGAAGCAGTGCTTGTCAAGAATTGCTGAGGGAATTAGATATACTTTTGGAACCAGTATCTCAACAGCAGTCTTTGAATGAGGAGACTGTTTTTTCTACTGAGGAGAGTTCCTCTTGGGAAGATGTGTTAGAACCTGTTACCAGTGAACTCAAAAGCGAACTCAAACTAAAACAAATTGGTGAAGTTTTGCTATCAGATCGGGAACTATCGAACTACATCGGTCACTACCAATTTGTTAGCATGAATGATGCTGATTTGTGGAACGAGATACAACGTTTGCTGCTGCGTGTTCCTGAGAAGGCGGCTGATGCTTGGCTACAGTATATTTTGACAGCGGCGAGTAAAGTAGGTGCTATGGAAGATAAGGAATCTCACTTGTCACTACCCTTCACCCGCAATGAATCGATTTACCCTGGTTTGACAGGAAAGGTCAAAGCGACTGGGTTGTGCTTGTCAGATCAAGTTGATTTTGATCAGCGATTGATGGTGGAAACACGCGGCGGGGAACTTGATTTGTTGGCTGGGGTTGTTTCTATTTGTCTTCAATTTATTGAACTAGATTTATCTTTGCACCACGCACTGAAGAGTGTAGATAGATTTGGTGTCAGGTCTTTGAATGATGAAAAAGAAAAGTCTAAGTATGTCACAGCATTGATAGACCGCTTTCGGCGAGTGCAAACAACTACTGATAATACCGATCCTACTGTCGCTTTGCGTGCCAGACTTGACTTAGATGAAGCAATTCACTCTTTGGTGTATTTGCCATGTGCTGACCGTTACTCTTGGTGGGGTAAACTGCAACAAGAAGCACGACGCACTCTTGACCAAGTTGTTGAGAAGACCCGCCATGCTGGTTATCATGTCCAAGTTCGTCCGTTATGGGGAACTTATGCGGATGTTTTTAACTGGTCAAAGGACGATTTACAAATAGATATTGGTGGGGTACGTGGGGAAGTGTCTGCATGTCTGCGAGTTTATGCCAAAATTAACGATGAGGTACTTCCAGGTCGCGTACTTTTCCGTTCTTCTTGAGTCAAGATAGACACTCGTGAGATAATTTGGCAAAAAAGACAGAAGTAATTGTGGAAATATTGTTTGAAATGCAAGTTGTGCAGCTTCTCCCCAATCAGGTAGATCTGTAGTAGCAAGCGATAAATAAGCCCATGTTCTTGCTTAATTAATATGCATTTCACCCCCCTTTCTCTCATGTTTTGCGTCGGCAACGCAAATCACTCAGCAGAGCGATCGCGTTTTCAAGCAGAAGTACTGATTTTCACTCTTCTTACGTTATTTCACCCCTTTTAGAGTAATTTATATTGCATTTTCCTGCGTATCTGTTTTCTCAAATTGATGTTACGCTTTTACCCCCTTCATTCGCTTACTCCTAGTTTATCCCGATAGGTGCAAGATATAAGTTGTGGAACATTGCATCAAATATCAAATTGGGATAGTTGTCTTTGGTTGGAACCAGGGACAGAAACAAAAAGCAACACTCGGCAAAACAACTCAATCATTTATGCAGATACCAACAGCCAAACTTACAGCCATTTGCATCTAAATAGACCACATTGTCCAGACGTTGCACTTGCTAGTCTCTACAGGGTTTAAATGAGTGCATATGTGGTTCATTTATTTGAAAACCAATGCTGATTTAAATGGTGCAGCGAATATTCTTCGCAAAGTAGAGACACAATTAGGCTTGTGCTTAGTCAAGGTCTGTATGCAAGTTTTGACCCTTGCTACCAGATTTGGTATCTGGGAAACCAAAACTAAAAAGCGAACGCGAGTGCGTGCGCTTTGCGCTTAAGGGAGCGGCTATGGCTAAGACCACGCTTCGCTATCAGCCCTCCCTGTAGCAACAGTTTAGAATCCCCGTCGCAAAGACTCGCGGGGAGAGGTCAAGACTTAATCAAGTCGTTACGACTCTACTTCATGTAAAGTCCTCCTTCTAACGCAAAACAAAACATCACATTGGATTCTTCCTAATTATTTCTGTACAGCCTCTTTGGCTTAAAATCTGTTTTCTATTTTTGCTTTCAATACTTTCTTTGTTCAGACATTATCTTTTCAACTTTTGTTTAATCTGCATCTGCTTTTAGATTATAGGTAATGGGTTGCTGGTCATTTTGAACACTGCTTGAAGAGTAGTGGGCAATGACAAACAAGGGTAGTGTCAGAGTTAAAAGACCGATCGCAGTTCCCACAATCTCTGCCAATCGATGGGAGTATGTATGGGCAGAGTCAGCAGATTGGGTAGTTGAATGCATAGAAAATTTAATTTCGTTCCCTGAATTTTAGTTTGGCTCTCTTTAAGAGAGTCTAGTTACTATTTTAGCTATTTATTGAGATTATACTGCTCATCAATAAATAATATCAATCATTTTTAAACTTAATTATACTATTTTTTTTATACATGGAGTACTTGATACAAAGTTGGCATTAAACATTTAATTTTCTACTTTGCAATTAATCTCGCTGGGTGCTTTACTTTGCAATGTCATTATTGCTTTCGGAATAAACTTGTTCAATAGTATTAAATTTTACAATTTTCTATCTAATATTCTATACATACTGGAACTAGATAGAGGTCAGATTTCCTCCATTTCACTATCCCAAAACTCTTACATAGAGAAAATTTTGCTGTTATCACTTGTTGTTTAATACCTTAAATGCATACCGAAAAGCCACTGTGTAAGTATAAGTAAGATAAATAGAAATATAAATTAAGTAATTATACTTGTTGATATATTTGGGGACAATGAGGCTATTGATGAGTTTTTTGGCAGCAGAATCACAAAGAATAAATACAGATAAATGAGCAGTTATATGAACTCTTCGTCAGCAATTGCACCCAAAGATTGTTGTCAATGGATACAACAATTTGATAACTTGCCAAGTAAACATTGATAAGTCAAGAGTCCTATGTACTTTTTAGTAAGAAAAATTGAGAAATTCTCCTACACCTTATACCCAAAGAATCGCTTCACACCTAAAATACAACCGAAAATATATCATTGAAATGTGCTTTGGTTCTAATGGTTAATAAATAATGAAAAAAACCGCCACTTAATTAGGGCGGTCTGGTTAAGCAATCGGAGGGTATTTACAGCTTACTCTGCCCATTTTGAAATTGTTGTAACAGAGTTTGCACTTATTGTTAGGATGAGGCGCTGAGTCCAACTATTGCCTTGCATATGCACTTATAGGTTCCTTGATAAATCTTATGTAAAGATGTTTAAAGGTAGACTTAATGACGCGGGGCATTCCAAAATCGATGGGTATGAACTTGTCTGGTAGCCGCCAATTATCTATTTTCAGCAAGTCGGGATGCAGGTGGGGAAAGTGGATAGCCTCCAGTTCACCAACTAACCCCAGCCGCACTGATGCAGCGACAGTGGGTACTTGTTCGGGTGGAACATTGAGGATTTCCACCATTGCCCTATCCAAGGCAAAGACATCTGGTGATGCTGCCAAAATGCCCAGTGGACGAGGTTCACCGCCACTGGGACCATTGCCTTCATGACCGATGATCCCGTCTGTTATGGTTAAGTCGGGATCAATTGCCCTAGCCGTTTCCACCAACATTTCACCAAATCGGTTCGCGTCTTTTCCTGCTTCCATATGCCACCAAGCTTTCATCTTGCCTGGAACGCAACCAAACAGGTTTTTGACCCCTAAAGTAAGCACCAGCTGGGCATGAGATTTTACCTTAGGCAAGTTAATGACTACATCTGCTTCCATTGCCTCTTTGCACAGTAGCAGATGGTCAAACTCTTCGCTGACGGTTTGGTAACGTTGAGCGTGAAATTCGATGATCGGGAGATTGAGTTCTTCTAAAATAGGCTGATAGCCATTTGCCACAGCGACTCCCTTGGCACTACCAAAAGCAGGACTATCCCCCAAAAATGGCTTGCCACCTGCTTCAATGACCATTTGGGCGATCGCGTAAACGACTTCCGGACGAGTTGTACACTCTTTACCAGGACGTGCGCCTGTCAGCAGATTTGGTTTGAGTAGGACGCGGTTTCCTGGTTTCACAAACGCCGCCATTCCTCCCAAAGGTTCTAGCAGCGTTTCTAAAGATTCCCTCAGTGCTTCCCGTTCGTAGGAAGTGGCGCGAATGAGACTGACAGACGGTGTTTGAGTTTGCATGGTCAAATAAAAAACTAATTGGAGGAAAATAAAGAAGGAAGAATTCTTTAGTTCTATCTTCCTTCTTTGTTCTTTATTCCGATATGCCGTCTTGCATACTTAGAGGCACAATCGCGCTCATTTGTTCCAGGTTTAACACCTTGGCTAATTGGGCTTCACTCATTAGTCCACGTTCCAAAACAATCTGCCGTAGAGATTTGCCAGTTTCTAATGATTCTTTCGCTACAGCAGCTGCACTCAAATAACCAATGTGGGTATTTAATGCCGTTACTAAAGCTAAACTGCCTTCAGCGTATGCTAAACAACGTTCTCGGTTGGCAGTAATGCCCTTGATACAGCGTTCAGTGAGTGCGGCAATGGTATTGCCAAGAATTTCAATGCTGTGAATTAGGTTATAGGCAATCAGGGGCATCATCACATTTAGTTCTAATTGTCCTGCTTGTGCCGCAAAGGCGATCGCACTATCGTAACCCATCACCTGAAAACACACCATTGATGTCATCTCTGCCATCACTGGGTTGTACTTCCCTGGCATAATCGAGGAACCCGGTTGCACTGGCGGCAGTTGAATTTCTTTTAAGCCAGTTTTTGGTCCCGAATCCATCAGACGCAAGTCATGAGATATTTTGACTAAGTCTTGCGCTAGGTTGCGTAAAGCACCGGAAACATTGACGAATGGTGCCATACTCTGCATTGCTGCCATAAGGTGGGGTGCAGGTTCTAGAGGGAAATTAATCAACTCTGAAATCGTTTTTACCACAAGACCACGATACTGGGGGTGGGTGTTTAACCCCGTACCCGCTGCACTCCCTCCCAAACCCAGCACCATTAAATCAGAAGAAGCTGTGTAGATGCGGTTTTGGTGTTCTGTGAGGATGTGCGCCCAAGCGCGAAAATTCTCACCCAAACGCACAGGGACGGCATCTTGCATATGGGTTCTGCCGGATCTGACAATATCTTTGAATTCTTCGGCTTTTTCTTCCAGTACTGCTATTGCCTTTTCTAATGCTGGATGGAGTGTTTTTGATAACGCCAATAAGCCACCAATGCGAATTGCAGTTGGAATTACATCATTGGTAGACTGCCCGTAGTTAACGTGGTCGTTGGGACTCACGCGCTGGTAATTGCCTTTTTCTTCACCGAGAATTTCTAAAGCGCGATTTGCCAGGACTTCGTTGACATTCATGTGGTGGGAAGTCCCAGCACCAGCTTGATAGACATCTACCACAAATTGGTCGCGGAACTTTCCAGCAAGCACTTCATCAGCCGCTTGCACAATTGCCTGACTGATATCTTGGGGAATACAGCCTAATTCACCATTGACAATTGCTGTACCTTTTTTGATATAAACGCAAGCGTCTACGTAAGTAGGTAAAGGCTTTATGCCGCTGATTGTGAAATTTTCTGTTGCTCGGAGCGTTTGAATACCGTAGTAAGCGCTACTAAGTAGTTGGCGATCGCCCATCGAATCGCGTTCTATTCTCACTTCGGAATCTATTTGTTGAGTCATGATATTGTTTGAAATTAGTCATTAGTTATTGTAGAGACGTGCCATGGCGCGTCTGTACATTAGTTAGTAGTTAGTGGTCAAAAAGTACTACTAACCACTAACCACTAACCACACTCTATGACCTTACCTAACTGGATTACCTTCTCTCGCCTTTTGGGAATACCATTTCTGCTGTATGGTTTACACAACCCAACACCCGAAGCTAGGTGGATTTGTTTAACAATTTTTCTCGTCGCCTCGTTGACTGATTGGTTAGACGGCTATTTAGCACGGAAACTTAACCAAATCAGCGACTTGGGCAAGTTTCTTGACCCTTTAGTTGATAAATTGCTGGTGCTTGCGCCGTTACTAGCTTTGATAGAACTAGGACAAATTCCTGCTTGGGGAGTGTTTCTGATCTTGGCGCGGGAGTTAGCGATCGCAGGTTGGCGCGTCAGTCAACCTAAAATTACGGGAGCAAATATTTGGGGCAAACTGAAAACAGTCAGTCAAATTGTAGCGATCGCACTTCTTATTGCACCACTACCCCAAGTGTGGCAATTACCCTCAATAATCGCCTTCTGGGTTTCTGTTCTCCTAACTTTAATTTCTGGCTTAATTTATCTTCTCCCACAAAAAGATAGTATCAATACTTCAGATAATTCGCTAGGTGCTAAAGAGTAGAGTCTTATTGATAGTGATACCGACAAGCTAAAAAATCAATTTGGGTGTTTCCCACTCGATAAACAAGTCGGTGTTCTAGATCAATTCGGCGTGACCAAGTATCTGCATCCAAATATTTTAATGGCTCTGGTTTACCAATTCCCTCGAATGGATCTTGCATCACAGCGGTGATCAAATCTAAAATTTTTGAGGCTTTGTGGATATCTTGCTTGAACCACCAAGCTAAATCTTCCTTAAATGTAGAACTAAAACCAGGACTTCGATTAACTACAACAGGTTTAATCTCATCTGACTCAGATATCTTTTTCTTCTTCTTGGTCAATCCCCAACTCCTGCTGTAGTTCTTGAATCGTTTGAGGTTTTATCTTCCCCGTCTGAGACTCCTCCATCGCATCCATTAACCGACGAGCATTTGCAGGCGATCGCAATAAATAAACTGTCTCTATCAAACTCATCAAATCTGACTCAGAAATCAAGGCGACATTTTCATTATCACGACGGTTAATAATGTAAACCTGATGATTTTCCACCACCAGGTCTAACAACTTAAAAAAATCATTCCTGGCATCTGTTGGGGATGTAATTTTGTAGGACAGCATTCGTTTATGTACAGACTTATGTACATATCTTAGATGATGATGACCTACAAGGGCAACTGCGATCGCAATCTGCCCACCTCCAAATACTCAGAACAACCCTGGACTCTGGTATTTCGTGACCAAAGTTTGCGGGGTAACGTAGACGCGCAGCAACGTACCGCAGCTTACCGCAAAGTACACAAAGAAAGAGGTTTAAGAGAAGTTGTGCAAATTTGTTTACCAAGTATTGTTGATGTGATCAACCACTAGTACTCTGTCACAGCAACTTTGCACAAGCTGAATCAACCTTTCTATCTTGGATGTCGCAATTCATCTCACCGTTAAGGCGAAGCCTGTAACGGTGAGATGAATTGCGACCAATAAAAAACATTGCGAAGCAATACCCTCAACTAAACTTATTCGATATTTCTAGGGCTTCTGAAAGCTCCCACCTCAGCCGTTAGGCAGGTGGGGGTAGTTTACTTCTCTTCTTTTCCTCTTTCTTAGCGCACTTGGCGTCTTAGCGGTTCGTTTTTTTTACCCCTCAAACTTGCCTTGACAGATTACTAAATTAAACAGACTGCAAAATTTCTTCATCCATATAAAAATCGACTTCTGCTTTATCTCGCCCCGAAGCAAGATAATCATTCTCTAATGAGTCTTTTAAACCAGAAATCAGGTCATACTCAGGTTGCCAGTTTAATTCTGTTTTCGCTTTATTTACTGAAGCAAAAAAGTGTTGTGGGCGCAGTGGAAAAGCTTTGCGCTTACCGAAATCAAATTTTTTCGGGTCGTAATGCACAATTTTTATCTCATTAGCTGATTTGCCAGCAGCAACGGCGCAGGCGCGGGCTAAACCATCAAAAGTGACAAAGCGATCGCCCGACACATTGTAAATCTGGTTGACCGCCTTAGAGTTGCCCAAAACTTTAGACATTGCCTTTGCCAAGTCTTTGACATGACCAAACTGAGTGATGTGTAAACCATTACCAGGAATGGGAATAGGGCGACCTCTCACAAGTCTGTCAAAAAACCAGGCTTCCAAATCGTTGTAGTTCAGGGGACCGTAAATGTAGGTGGGACGAATTGAGGTAAAGGGCAAGTTCTGTTGCGTTAGATAAGCTTCTGTTTCATGCTTACCCAAGTGGCGACTTTTTGGATCGATAGCATCCCCTTCCACATGGGGCATTTGGTCGGATTTGAGATATACTCCAGCAGAACTCATGTATACAAAATGTTGTACGCGGTCTTGAAAAATTTCTGCCAATGGTTGAGTATCAGAAAGTTCGCGTCCGTTGTTGTCAAAAATGGCATCAAAATTTTCGTTCGATAATTTTTCTTTTAACTGGGCAGCGTCAGTGCGATCGCCTGTGATTTGTTCTACTCCCTCAATCGGTGCAGGACGATTGCCACGATTAAATAGTACAACTTCATGTCCTTGTTCTACCAGCAGTTTGGTTAGGTAGACACCAATGAACCGCGTACCACCCACAATTAGAATTCGCATACTCATTGCCAATCTTAAGTTACCTTATGAAGGGACTAGGATCTGGAAAAAAATACCCATTCCCTAGTACCCAATACCTAGTACCCAGTCCCCTCTTTGAGGTTATCAGGTTGCGGTATTTCCCTGGAACCTCTTGGAAAAGGTTTACGTCCTCTACTTCTACTAAGAGTTGGGCGTTTTCGATTTTCTTCTGCGAAACTTTCAGTTAACCAACCTCTAACTCTCGCCTTGCGTGTTCTCTACCAACTACAGTTAGCTGTGCCCTTGAAATGTGCCCTTGTTCATGAATGGCTGACACCTAAAGCCACTGGTGGTTCAGAACTCGTTGTGCGAGAAATTCTCAACCACGTCGATGCTGATTTGTACGCCCTTATTGACTTTGAATCCACTAACCCGGAAAGTTACTTATATAAGCGGAAGATTGGCACAACATTTCTTCAGGAATTTCCATATGCTCGTAATGGTGTACAAAAATACTTGCCTTTGTTGCCACTGGCAATTGAACAACTAGATTTACGGGCGTATGACATCATTTTGTCTTCATCCCACGCTGTTGCTAAAGGAGTTCTGACCACTCCTGAACAGTTGCATATTTGCTACTGTCACAGCCCCATGCGCTATGCTTGGGACTTAACTTTTGATTATCTTCGGGAAAGCAAATTAGGAAGTGGTTTAGCTGGGTGGATGACGCGGTATGTACTGCATCGTTTGCGCCAGTGGGATGCGTTGACAGCGAATCGTGTTGATTACTTTATTGCTAACTCAAAGCATACTGCTCGTCGTATTTGGCGCTGCTATCGCAGAGAAGCAACAGTGATTTACCCACCAGTTAATCTCGAGAGTTTTCCATTTTTGCTTCAAAAAGAGGATTTTTATCTGACTGTTTCCCGGTTAGTTAGTTATAAACAAGTATCTTTGATAATTAGGGCTTTTAATAAATTGCAACTACCTTTAGTAGTAATTGGGACAGGACCAGAAATGGAAAAAATTCGTAGCCTCGCAAAATCCAATATCCAAATACTCGGGTGGCAACCCAATGATGTAGTAAAAAAATATATGGCTAATGCCAAGGGTTTTGTCTATGCAGCTTGTGAAGATTTTGGCATTGCGTTGGTAGAAGCGCAAGCTTGTGGGACTCCAGTTATCGCCTATGGTGCAGGTGGTGCTCTAGAAACTGTGCGAGATATTCGCGAACATGGCGATCAGGGGACTGGTTTATTCTTCAAGGAGCAAACAGAGGAGGCATTGGTAGACGCAGTAGAAAAATTTGAACTTTATCAAGGAAAAAGTCATCGTGAATATGCGCGAGTGCATGCTGCTCAGTTTTCCTCGCAAATCTTTGCACAGCGCTACGTAGACTTTTTAAATATGTGTACACAAAAACTATCACCTAACTGATGGTTTTATTTTACGGCTTTTGGAAATTTGCCCCCAGAAGCACCTCCTTTTGGCTTTAAGATTGGGACTATGTGTGGTGTGGATTGTTAAGGAGTATGATGACTGCCCAGAGCTCACTCCTCTCCGGGAAGCGATCGCGTAGTACGCCCGGTACTGGACGCTGTTTTAAAAGCAGCGTCCGCCTGTCCCAAAGACGGGCACAACCAACTGAAGCAAGGTTGCCGTTAATCGGGCGATTGCCCTTTAGAGCATTGCGTTCCGCGCAATCAGCGCAGAGTAAAGTGCAATCGCATAGAGTGTCTTTGCGCCCAACTGCAAGAAATGTGGCTGCCCTATTACCTTGGAAAAGGGCAGGTGTTTCAGAGACAAACACCTCGGTAACATACAGACGCTCACGGCTTTTCTTCAAACGCGATCAACAGAAAAAGACGCCTAAAGTTCAACCAAAAGGTTTGTCTTTTCAGGTTTTAAACGGAGAGTTTACCAAGCGACTGTTCGACATTGTGTTTTCGCTGTCGGTTCTCATTTTGTTTTCCCCTGTGTACTTCATTTTGGTCTTGCTGATTGCTTTAAGCTCAGAAGGTCCAATTTTTTATGTACAGGAAAGGGTTGGTAAAAATTACAAACCTTTTAATTGTATTAAATTCCGAACGATGGTAACCAATGCCGACGAAATTCTAGTGCAAATAATGGAAACATCACCTCATTTGCGTCAAGAATTTGAGTCAAATTTTAAACTCAAGCACGACCCGCGAATTACGAAAATTGGTCGTTTTTTGCGAATGACTAGCTTGGATGAATTTCCCCAATTCTGGAATGTTTTAAAAGGAGATATGAGTGTTGTCGGTCCACGACCTTTAGTAGCAGAAGAACTACCCAAGTATGGTTGTCATATAGACCAGATTTTAACCATTCGACCAGGAATCACTGGATTGTGGCAAGTCTCAGGACGCAATGATATTCCATATCCTCGACGGGTTCAAATAGACCTGCATTATGCCAAATTCAGGAATTTTTGGCTGGATTGGTGGATAATTTTTAAAACCATTGGTGTTGTTATTATGCCCAAAAATAATGGTGCATATTAATTCGTAATTCGTCATTCGTAATTCGTAATTGAACTAGTCATTATGAATTACGATTTTTTTTAATTACCAATTGTTGCCAAGCCGTGGTTTGACTCTGGACTTGAGACTAAATATTTACCTAATTCTAGGAGTGATTCGTCAGGAGTTAGGAGAGAAGAAGACTTACATAATTAGGGTTTTCATGACTAGTACAACGCGGCGAAAATAAAGCTATCATTCTAAAGCAGCGAAAAGCCCACGTAATCAGCTTTTTGACTTTTGACTTCCGCGCAGCGGTACTAGGGTTTTAACCTATTTCTAACTGTCTAGTTACAGCGGTTTGCAATTGGGTGAGGTACACAAAGAAATAATGAACCACAGATGGACTCTTGCGTGCGTTGCGGTGAATCAGCCCTGCAGGCGGTGTGACCAGTGGGCAACTGGCGTAAGTCCTGCGGACAGGCTACGCCAACGCTGTCAGGCGTGCCGTTCGGCGCAGCTGTGCCGAAGGCTCAGGCATACCCGTTCGCCGTAAGGCGTGGCGTCAGCCATAGGGGTTTCCCGCGCTCTGGGGACTGTGAACCCGTGCCTCTTTCAGAGGAGCTCCGCTAACGCCCAAGCCGCGTGCCGTAGGCATAGGGGGGTCTCCCCCCAACCCCACTCCGTGGGGACCCCGAAGCCCCCCGTTGTAAGCGCAAAGCGCACACTACGTGTTGGCGCAGCCTGTCCTCCGGACTTACGCGCAGCGTCTCCGCAGGAGATAGCAACTGCCGTACAGATGGACACAGATAAATTAGTACTTCATTCAGATGAGTTGCGCTGTATTTCTGCCGTTCTGTAGTAGCTTAATCTTCTTACTTCTTAATAAAGTTTTAACAAAAATTGACATTAGATGAAGTTTTGGTAAAGATAAAAAAAATTTACATAATAAGATAAAAAAATCCAGATAAGTTAAGGGGGGCTTGCTGTAAACTTACGAATCGGCAGATTTACTTATATCAATCCGCTGAGGCTGCAAGTGAGACTCGTAGGTTTCCCATTTGGAAATTGAGCAATTACCTGTTAGGTTGTACCAGGTCGCCTGTATTTATCTATTCAGTAACGACAAGGGAAAATAGAGCATGACGCAAAAGAAGCGAGCGTTGATTACTGGTATTACTGGTCAAGATGGTTCATATCTGAGTGAGTTTTTGCTAGAGCAAGGATATGAAGTCCATGGTATAATCCGCCGGACTTCCACTTTCAACACCGACCGCATAGATCACATTTATGAAGATCCTCACAAAGAGGGCGTGCGGTTGTTTCTGCACTATGGCGACTTGACGGATGGTACCACGCTGCGCCGCATTCTAGAGGAAGTCCAGCCAGTAGAAATTTATAACCTGGGCGCTCAATCCCATGTACGGGTTAGTTTTGATTCACCTGAATACACAGTGGATTCCGTGGGAATGGGAACACTACGTTTGTTAGAAGCAATTCGTGACTACCAGCATCGCACTGGCATTCAGGTACGATTTTACCAAGCAGGTTCTTCAGAAATGTATGGCTTGGTACAACAAATCCCGCAGAAAGAAACCACGCCCTTTTATCCCCGTAGTCCTTATGCTTGTGCTAAGGTTTACGCTCATTGGCAAACGGTGAATTACCGTGAATCTTACGATATGTTCGCCTGCAATGGCATACTTTTTAACCACGAATCACCTAGACGGGGGGAAACGTTTGTCACGCGCAAGATTACAATGGCAGTTGCCAGAATCGTTGCCGGCAAACAGAAAAAACTTTACATGGGTAATCTTGATGCCAAGCGAGACTGGGGCTATGCCAAAGATTACGTTAGGGCAATGTGGTTAATGCTCCAGCAGGAGCAGCCAGACGATTACGTCATTGCTACTGGTGAAACTCATACAGTACGCGAGTTTCTGGATCTGGCGTTTGGTTATGTCAATCTTAAGTGGCAAGATCATGTAGAGTTTGACGAGCGTTATCTGCGCCCAGCTGAAGTAGACTTGTTGATTGGTGATTCTACTAAGGCGCGGCAAAAGTTGGGTTGGAAACCATCAGTAACATTTGAGCAGCTGGTAGCCATTATGGTAGAAGCTGATCTCCAAGGGTTAGGACTGACTTCGCCAAATGGTAAAGTCGCGAAAGTTTTGCAGGATAATGCCATGATTCGCCAAGAACTGGGTGCGCTCCACTTGTGATGTACACCAACGAGGAAGAAAATATGAACGCCTTAGAACTGAAGAACAAAAAAATTCTCGTAACTGGTGGAGCTGGTTTTTTGGGGCGTCAGGTGATAAATCAGCTATGTCAGGCTGGAGCTGATCGTGATAAGATTACGGTGTCGCGATCGCGTGATTGCGATTTACGTGTTTTGGAAAATTGCCAACGTGCAGTGGATCAGCAAGACATTGTGATCCACTTGGCAGCTCATGTTGGCGGTATCGGTCTGAACCGCGAGAAACCTGCTGAATTGTTCTACGACAACTTGATGATGGGAACCCAGTTAATTCATGTAGCCTATCAAGCTGGAGTAGAAAAATTCGTATGCGTTGGTACTATCTGCGCCTATCCCAAGTTTACCCCAGTCCCATTCAAAGAAGATGATTTGTGGAATGGCTACCCAGAGGAAACCAATGCTCCCTACGGAATCGCAAAAAAAGCCCTTCTAGTCCAACTGCAAGCTTACCGTCAGCAATATGGCTTTAATGGTATTTACCTGCTACCGGTAAATTTATACGGACCGGAAGATAATTTTGACCCCAGAAGTTCTCACGTCATCCCAGCGCTCATTCGCAAAGTTTATGAAGCGCAGATGAAGGGAGAAAAGAAACTCCCAGTTTGGGGCGATGGTAGTCCTACCCGCGAGTTTCTGTATTCAGAAGACGCGGCGCGGGGTATTGTCATGGGGACTCAGCTCTACAACGACCTTGAACCCGTAAACTTAGGAACTGGTTACGAAATCTCCATCCGCGACTTGATTAATCTTATCTGTGAGTTGATGGAGTTTGAGGGCGAAATTGTTTGGGAAACTGACAAACCCAATGGTCAACCGCGCCGCTGTTTGGATACCGAACGGGCGAAGAAAGCTTTTGGTTTCACCGCTCAAGTGGACTTCAAGCAGGGGTTGAAGAATACGATTGAGTGGTGGCGTAAAAACGCTGCTTAAAAGTTGTCAAACTAATAATTAATCCTAAGGTGGGCATTGCCCACCTTATTTGTTTGTTTTTTGTCCACGAGATTTTAGACTTATTCAATATATCCATATGCTCTCATCCTATCAGAATTTTTAAACTTTCCCATGCCAGTTTTTAATCGCTGAAATAAAGTGACCCTTTGAACAATTCTTAGAATTTTATATTTCTTGAATTATTTTGCTTTTGTCAAAAGTTCAATTTTAGGAACATATCAGTTGCGTGAGCCTTCGCCCATTCAATATCCCAATCTACAAATCCAAGGTTGCGGTAAAGTTTTGATGCTGTTTCATTACCTCGTTGATAGCTCGTCGCGATCAACTCAACTTCTGGATACAACTTGAGACGCCTTATCACCTCCAACATAGCCGCTCGTCCGTAGCCCTTGCGTTGAAATTTATGGTCAATCATAAGGCGAAGAATAAAACCAACGCCAGCTGTTATTTCATACATCGTAAAGCCAACCATTGGTAAGTGAGCTTGCTCGTAACCCACTACTGTAGCATCATAAATAGATAAAGGAAACAGATTTGGGTTAACGTAAGCCTCTGCTAATGATTTCACGTTTGATGCCACAAGTTCCTTTTGAGATTCTTCCACTTCCAAGCTGATGCATTCTCGGAAATTATCGAGCGTGACTTTACGTAAATGTACCTTAGCCAAGCATCCTCCTTTTTTTGGATACCTAACTTACAATTAGAACGCATAATGCCGTCCAAGAAATAAGCTTTTTAATAAACTTGTGGAGAAAGTTGATAATCAACTAAAGAAAAAAGAATTACGCCGTTCGCTTCTCCAAACCCGTCAATCAATGTCTATAACACAGTGGAAACAAAAGAGCGATCGCATCTGCAAAAACCTTTTAACCTCCCCTCAATTTAACGAAGCAAAAACAATACTCGCTTATTTCAGCTTTCGTCAAGAACCAGACCTAAGTTTGTTATTTACAGAGACCTCTCACCGTTGGGGTTTTCCTCGCTGCGTTGAGAAATCGCTTTGCTGGCATATTTGGACGCAAAAAGACTCTGTAAAAACCGGGGCTTATGGCATTACCGAACCGCTTCCTGAAGCCCCAACTATTGCGCCTGCGGAGGTTGATTTAATTCTCGTTCCCTGTGTTGCTTGCGACTATCAAGGATATCGCTTGGGTTATGGCGGGGGATACTATGACCGTATGCTAACTTCTCCTGAATGGATAAAAAAGCCTACCATAGGCATCGTGTTTGAATTTGCTTATTTGCCTGAAATTCCTGCTGAAACCTGGGATAAACTGTTGCAAGGTGTATGTACAGAAACTGGGCTTGAGTACTTTTCGGATAAACCTACACGCTAAAATCTGCAACGACTCAGTGTGCAACTCATACTTAGTTGTAAACTGAGTCATCACAGCCAAGGGATTTAGAGCAGGTACGTGAGAAGTTGTTATCACAGGGTGTATCTGAAGTCTTGAAGACAAAGCTGAGATAAAATTCTACTGATGACTAATTTCAAAATTCAAAATCGGTTCTGGATATATACGCTATTAGGGGCAATAGCAATCTTGACACTATTTCCCCTGTTTTGGCTTATCAGTACGGCGTTGAAATCTTCAACAGAAAATATTTTTCAATCCCCACCGCAGTTGTTGCCAAGTCAACCAACTATTGAGAACTTTGTTAGTGTTTGGCAAACCAACCCCTTTGGACAATATCTGTTCAACAGCACCTTAGTGGCGGTGCTAACAGTAGGTTTGAATCTCATTTTTTGCGCTTTGGCTGCTTACCCATTGGCAAGACTTTCATTTCCAGGAAGAGACTGGATTTTTATTGCGACTGTTTCCACGATTATGATTCCCTTTCAAATTGTAATGATTCCGTTGTACATTTTGACAGTCCAATTGGGTTTGAGAAATACTTATTTAGGAATGATTTTTCCTAGCTTGGCTTCTGCTTTTGGAATTTTTCTGTTACGACAAGCTTTTATGAGCGTTCCCAAAGAGATGGAAGAAGCAGCACGCATGGATGGTTGTTCGGAGTTAGGCATATGGTGGTTCGTGATGCTTCCAGCAATTGGTCCAGCACTCGTCACTCTGGCAATTTTCGTATTTATTGGCTCTTGGAGTGACTTTCTTTGGCCCTTAATTGTTATTCAAGACGAAAACTTGTACACCCTTCCTTTAGGAGTGGCGAAGCTAGCGGGTACATTTTCTTTGAACTGGCGGTTGGTAGCCGCAGGCTCAGTTATTTCTATAGCTCCAGTACTCTTATTATTCCTGTTTGTACAACGCTACATTGTCCCTACAGAAACTGGGAGCGGTGTGAAAGGTTAAGCAGTATGAGTAAAGCGTTAAGGGTTATTCGTTTTTTCTGAATTAGGATTTATGCAAAAATAACGAAAAATTAGGTTTTGCGATCGCTTTTATTTGAGAGACATGACGTAAATACATGGTGGGTGCGTAAGTCTTGCTCATTCAGGGTTTTGTGAAACTTTTGTCATGGCTGGAGCAGTTAGAGGTAATGCACTTTGGGAAGGTGATTGAGTAGGTTGGTTCAGAACCGATGTCATATGAAGAAATACGTAGATTAAAACTGTCACTGCTAAACCCGTGATGATGCCAAAGCTTATTCCAAGCAGCAAAATAGAGTTTCTATCTAGCGCCAAAGAATGATTGTCAGCGCTGTTGTCTTTGGCGATTAGTTCTTGAGGTTGGACTGGCAATGACAGCTCAATTCCCCTCTCCTTTTCTTTGACTGGGATCAAAGGTATCAAAGAATGATTGTCAGCGCTGTTGTCTGTGGTGACTAGTTCTTGAGGTTGGACTGGCAATGACAGCTCAATTCCCCTCTCCTTTTCTTTGACTGGGATCAAAGGTATCAAAGAATGATCGTCAGCGCTGTTGTCTGTGGTGACTAGTTCTTGAGGTTGGACTGGCAATGACAGCTCAATTCCCCTCTCCTTTTCTTTGACTGGGATGAATAAATTTGTCAATATCCCCTGCTTAAGGTTCGTATGAATTTGCTGACGAGTTTCCCAGGAAATCAGAACTCCTGGCTTCGCCTCCTGGTAACTACTCACGTCTTTTAGAGTCAGGGGTTCTACTGAATTTGAAAAGCTATGGCGGTCTACCAGTTTTACTGGTCCCTTTTGCAGGCAAGCACAAACTTTTTCGATGGCCAAAGCGTACAGTGGTTCCGTTAGGTGGTAGCAAATAAAGTACGGTATGTGGGTGCGGTCAATGTCATCCCACTCATTGTTGTACAGCCAGCCAAACAGACAATGCTCTAGAGTTACCTGAAAAAGATAAGCAGCCCTGTAACTCTGGTTTTCACGCTCAAAGGCATTCCAGTGTTGGTAAACTATCTGTTTAAGGAAAGTTTGCTGAATCTGTAAGGGAACTTGCTCACTGGTAAGGAGCGCAAAGCCCACATCGGTGAAGCTAGTATAAATCAGTTGGTTGAGGGCAAATCCATGCTTAATAACATTCATGATAGGTTAAGGTAGCGTTCCTTTGTGCACGCATACTACTCCCATCCGATGTAGCTGCATATAGTAACAGAATCATACAAGTCTAGCGAACTCCAATGAACCCAGCATACTCAATTGCCTTTTGCCCTTCGTCTGTTAGTAAAAGTCTGGCATAGGCTTCTCCTGCCTGCTGTTCCCGAGCGTTGTTATGCTTAATAATTACAAACAACTTAGTGGTCAGTGGATAACTACCATCTTTGATTGCTTCTGTATTGATCTGGTTGCGCTTATGCAGGCACTCCTGGGGTTGCACTTTTGGTTCACGATAGGGGGGAATGAGCTGATTAGGGGTGTGACCTAGTGCCAAAGGCTTCACACTACATTGAGGCACGACTGTACGAGCAGAAGCGTAGTACAAACCGCCAGGGGTTTTACTGATCTGGCGCAGTGCCTGTGTCGTAGAATAGACATACTGCACTTGGGAGCTAAACGCTTGATTCTTCAAGTCTTTGTTACTTGAAAATATCATTGTGTCTGCATCTTCTGGACGCTGGGCAAAAGGAGTGATGGGTAGGTCTGGTCCACCAACCTGTTTCCAGTTAGTAATTTGTCCCAGATAAATCTGTTGCAGCTGGTCTATGGTTAAACCGGCTACATTGAGTGATGAGTTAACTACCACCGCTATCCCATCAATACCAACTTGACGTTGCTCAAGTGTGAAGCCTCGCTGCTTGGCTATGGTAGATTCTTCAGTTGTCAGCGGACGAGAAGACTGAGCGAAGTCCAATTGTCCGTCAAGCAACATACGAATGCCTGAACCTGAACCAGGACTGCTGTTAGTGGGTTCTACGTAACGCAACTGTAGTTGTGGGTGAGCGTTTTGGATCTGAGAATCTACCAATTGCCGAATATGTGCCCAGGCTGTACTACCACCGTATTTGAATGATCCGACTGGAATATCAGCAATTGTCTGAAAGGCAAACATAGTCATAGAGGCAGTGTTTGAACTTTGAATAGCCAGAGAGCTAGGGTTGCTGCTAACCCAAATGCGTGGTCTCAGCAGCCACCAGAACAGTCCGCCAATAACCAGAAGTGTCAACACTTTGCCAATAATTAGACCTTTGAGAAGGAGTGCTATTTCTCCGTTAATTACAAGTTTTTTTTGGTTTGTATGGTTCATATTATTTTGCATTTACCCTCTTAGGAGGAAGCTGAGGGTATTAGGTAGTTAATTATGCTGTTGTTGCTCAGTAGCTGGAACTGTTGACTTGGATGAATTCCTCATACCTAGTCTTTGTAACCATATGAGTAGCAAGAGGCGATTAGTTGTAGCTTTGCTACCTTTAGCCCCAATAAATGCAGAGATAATCTCTTTTCTATTGAATTAGGAAAAAATGAAAGTTTAAAACATAATTCGTGGTCGGAAAGTCACTCTCAATTTTGAAGTATATGCACATTTTTTAGTTGCCAGAGTTTGACTTGGTAAATGCTCTCGGCAAGTGTCAGGTTTTAGCCGACATTTATTCCCTGTAGATATATGAGATTATCACATCTTGTATAAAATAACTAGATATGAGAAAAAAGGATGAAGTTCCAACTCGAATAGAAAATCGGACTCTCCATCTCCCCATTTTTAGTCATCCCCAGACTTCTAGTCTGAGGGTGTTTATCGATTTCAGCCAAAGGTCTAATCAACAACCCCCAAAGCGAAATTAACCGTATAAGGTTCCTCTAAAGATTGCTGAGTACTAGCTTTGATAGCATCAAGATAACGAGCAACAGTCCGCAGTTGTTCGACATTGGGACGATAAGTGAGACTTCCTTGCTTTTCAAAAAGTGATGCAGCAGTCATCGTCTTATAGTCTGAATTTTCACATGAACCCTGAGTAAGCCAGATGGCGTCTAAGCTGGTTGGGATCAAACCTGGAGGTAACTCACCTTCCAAGAAAGCTAGTAGGCGTTGCTGACAACTGCGGGTATTAATGCCACGATTCTCAAATAACTGGATCACTTCGCCAAAGGAGAGAGCTTTTGATGGCAAAATTCGCAACAATTCTGTGAACAGGAAATAGTCAGTGTACTGTTGTCTGGGGACTTCTAAGACCTGAGGATGTAGAGGTAGCACTGCCAAACCATATGCAACCCGACTGCAAGTGGGAGAGCCGTTTTCACCGAGATAGAAATCTTGGATAATCTTAGCATTGGGCAGTTTTTGTCGCAGCCAACGACTCACCGCCCCCAAAGAAGCAACCCCGCCTGTGAGGATAGTTTGATTTATTGCTTCTGTGGGTATGCCTTTAGCGACCAATAACCTGTTGAGTTCTCGGTTAAGGCGTCGCACAAATGGGACAAACACCTGGCTTTCTAAGTCTCGTCGCTGTAAAACCCATCGCTGATCTGCCAGTTCTAGGGTAAAAGATTCTTGATGTTGCAAAATCAGCTTGAGGGCAACAGCTGCATCTATGACTGCTTTTCCTAAAACAGAACTCTCCAGCCGTTGCTGTATGCGAATGCGATCCACGATCTCAGGTTCGCCTGGTTGGGGAAGGCTTAATTCTTCCAACCCCAAACTAGAAAAGCGCATCTGATCCAAACCAGGAATCGTTGGTTGCCAATGCCAGGGCTTGCTGGTAATGGTTTTGTTATCTTCCTGTGGAGTCATGCGTGATTGCCGCCATTTTTGTGGAAACAGCAGTTGGCAAATAATGTCTTGCTCTAGTCCCTTGCCAGCATAAGCAAAACCGTGGAGCATGAAATCATTGTAGGTTAAGTCTTGCAAGTTTTCTGGCAAATCGACTAGTGCCATTTCTGTTGCACCAGCACCAATGTTGATGACGAGGGTATTGCCAACTAAAGGACGGTCACTGGCTCTTGCAGGACGAGAACCCTGACGACCTCTGATTTTCACGATTTCACCTTCAGCACCGTCGAGTTCCGAAAGCAAACAAGCAATTGCTTCTTCCACAAAAAAGACTTGTTGCGGATGCTGCACTAATTTGCTGATGAGTATTGCTTCCCGGATGTTGAAGCGATATTGTTCCGACCAGTGAGATGGACAAGTGCAAATCACACCAGTAATCTTACTAATAATATGACTGAAGCTTTCTTGGTCTAGACCAACGGCTGCCGCAGTTAAACCTAGGGTCGTACTACTGGGATCAGACATTAACGTTAACAGCAATTTCGAGAGCGATCGCACAACCCAAACCAATGGCACAGTGGAAAATTCGTTTAATTGCAAAACTGGTTCCCATTTTTGCCGCTCGCTCTTGTAGGGTAGAGCAATGTGCAGATAAGGCTTCAACTGCGCTGAGAAGAGGTTGTGCGTTGGTGCAGCAGCTGAGTGAGGTAGTGTAGAACCCGTCGCTATCTCCTCAGGGACTTTTTCTTCAGCAACAGCTGCAGGTGCTGTTTGCTCTTGTGATTCTTTGCTTTGTGTTTCAGTCACAGAAGCTGTTGGCAAATAAACTTCTGCTGGCAAACGAAACGACCGCTTTATAGAAGTTGCTTCTGGTTGGGTTTGTGCAGACCAATAGAGAGGATACACCTCAGTTGTGGAGCGATTTAACAGAGCAGCAGAAATCCCGGTTGTACCTAAATCAATTCCTAAGTACCAAACAGATTGACGAGCATCCGGCGAAATGTCTGTATTATTTGTTAAATTAGGAATTGAAACAGAAGAACCTTCGAGTGTTTCTTCTGTTGCTATATTCGTTTTTTCGATTTCCGCCACCTGCGCTCCTGTGGCGCTTGAGTCTGTTTGAGTCTCTGCTTGCTCTGGTAAGGGAGAGCGTCTGCTTTGTGCTTGTTGATTTTCTGACTGAGTTAAAGGCTGTAAAAGAGCATTTATCTCCCCATCAAAACTAGCTAAATCCTGTTCCAATTGCTGCAACTGCGCTTCTTCCAAGGAAATATCAATCATTTCTGGATGTTGATTTTCCTGTGGAGATAGCAAATCTTCCTGTGGCGAGGCGGGAATGTAGTTATCTGAAGACCACTCTACATCAGGATTTTGAATCTCTACTTCTGAAGTTTCCGCAACAGGTGTTTGCCTGGGAGTTTCTACAGCTTCTGAAGTGACTGGTGCTGTGCTTGCTGCTCTATCAGAAGATGGGACTTCAACTAAGGAATCGCGATTGCCTTCTCCTTCAAAGAGGCTACCGTGTTGGACTAACCTTTCCGCAGGACTTACGGCGCTAGGTTGTGCCCAATGGCTGAGATCAGTTAATAAGTCAGTCAACGTTGTAATTGTATCTTCATTTGCCGGACTCAGTTGGCTTGTGCTTTCCAAAGAAACAACTTGACTGCGCCCTTCCGCAGGCGGTAACTCAGGAAATGTATTTTCCTGAGGAATGGATGATTGTTCTTTTGGTTCTAATGGAACATCTTGTGTCTGTTTGACATCATTGCTACTTAGTTCCAAACGACCTGCTGTTGGTTCCTCTAACCAAGGATCTGGAAAATCAGCAGTAGAATCGCCTTGTTGTTCTTGATGTGTTGCAGCATCTGGTACAGTCTCAGAAAGAGTCAACTCTGACGGAGGGGTCGAGACCTCTACAGATAAGTCATCTGTTACACCCGTGACATCCGCTACTTCATCCGTTGCCACTTCCGGTGCTTCAAAAACGACCTCATAGAGGAAACTCTCTGATTGCAGTTGATCAGTTACAGTGACTGGTGGAGTGTCAGCAGACACTTCACCAGTCACTGTGAACTCCGTGGAGGTAGTAGATAACTTATCGGTAACATCTGTATCCTCATCCGTTTCCACAACCGTGATATCCGCAACCGCATCAGTTGTCACAGCAGATGCATTCGCCGTTGGTTCCACAAATAACTCATCTATCGTCTCAGTGGAGGTAGGCGCAGGTAACTTATCCGTAACCGTATCTGTTGCTAGAGCAGGTGGAGTTGTCGTTGACTTTACAACTAACTCATTTGTAATATTTGTGACTTCACCAGAAGCAAGCGCCGAGGAGTTAACCGTGACATCCGTTACTTCAACACCAAACAAACTGGCATAAAGTTGGTCTACTTCATCACCCATTAACGGGGAGCTATGCTGGGGTATGCCAGTAATATCAGAAGTCTCTATCGAGTTTTGCTCGTCTTGCCTGATCTCAAAAAGATCTGCATCTAAATATAAATATGGTGTACTAGCAGTCTCTTCTTGTGCTTCCAAGCCAACAGGTTGGTTATTTTCAATGACAGAGGATGAAGCTTCTACTTGTTTAAAGTCAGGGACTTCTGACGCTAACTGCTGAGATTCTGTTGAGTGTATTGTTTCATCGTTTACATCCTGACGAGATGGTTCGTCAGTGGGAGTTTGTTGCTGCAACTGAGAAGTCAAATTGCTGATTAAGCTTGCCAACAACTGTTCGCCTTGCACTCCTTTACTGTGCATTCTTGCCAGTGCTTGAGACAATGACTCGTCATAAGTGTGAATATTGCGTTGTAATGCCTCAAAGACAACATTCACAGTTCCATCAAGTGCAAGTAACTTTTGATCTAACTCCCGAGCAAGCCTTGATAAATGTTCTACTTGATCTGGTGAGTCTAGTACAGGTGGAGTCGAAGAGGTTGCAGGTTCTGTACTACCACTGTTATTTCTAAATAAAGAAGTCGCAGTATCAATTTTGAAAAACTGCTGCATTTGAGAACTTGCCGCAGTTTCCGCAGGCTGTGGTGTAGAATTAGGCACAATACGACTGCTGAGTACCTGCAAAAATTCTGAAATGACTTGCTCCTGATTCGCTAATTGCTGCGCTAGTGAGTAGTTATGCAGTCGCTTTTGTTCTAACTGCCTGATTTCCTCCACAAGATTTGCTCGCTCTTGCAACAGTGCTTTTATTTCTTCTTGTAAAGGTGCTAGCACTGTCGCCAATGGATTGCTTTGTTGTCTTGTCACAACATGAGTTTCTTCGTCCTGTTGGAGTTCGTTCTGCTGCGCTAGAGACTGGTGATGACCCTGTTCGATAAATTTTGCTAGTAGAGGCGATTGTTGTGGTTGGGTTTGAGCATCACTTTCCGATAAAGTGGCTAAGAAGTCGCGAATTCTTTCTAAAACCTGTCGTGGTTCTGACGCCTGACTGGAGAGAAACCTAGACAGGCGCTTGTTGATGAGTAAGTGGTCAATATCTGCGATCAGTTTTTGAGTTTCTGCTGCGCGGGAAGTCACTTTAATTTACCTTATCTAGTACTTTAAGTCAGGTGGTTATAGAAATTGTTTTTCAACTAAGGATCTGACGCGCTTCGGCGTAGTCTTGCCTACGGCATAGGGATTCCCGTAGGAGTGGACGGTCTTTGCCGCCGGAAATTGTCGCTCGTCGCTTGCTGAAAACAGCTAAAAATTATAGATTAGCAAAAATTAATAACCTTGCATATTATTTATTTAGTTTGTCTATAAGTTATAAGTCATACTGTTGACAGTGCTGCTAGCCCCAATAAACGGACTGCAAGCCGCAGACTGTTTCTGGTTCTTGCAAAACTTTTACTTCCTTTTAACCGATAGCTCAATACTTTTTATAAAAAACGCTTGGCTAGCTTTATTGTGTAACATAGTCTAGTTTTAGATTTTAGTGGCTGTACTTTGATAGCTTAGGCTGATAAAGGTACTGTTATTTTGTGTCTAATGTGTCTAAATTGCAGCTTTTATCAAAAAGATGTCGTAATGGAAGACCGGTATAGCGTGCAAGCACTTACCAATCCTCTAAAGCACTTGGCACCCTTTTTTCAAGGGTTACCAGAAAACCTTGTAGAACAAGCTCTTACCCATTTGGTCACCCGTACTCACCCAGCGAATCAAGTGATTCTGTTGGAAAATGACTGGGGTGGTTCCGTATATTTTCTCATTGAAGGATGGGTAAAAATACGGACTTACAACTTGGAAGGCAAAGAGGTAACGCTGAATATTCTCGGCAAGGGAGAATTGTTTGGTGAAATGGCAGCTCTTGATGAAGTGCCTCGATCCACCGATGTTATTACACTGACTTCCACTGTGATTGGTAGTATGCCAGCACAGGATTTTCTTAAGTTACTTCAAGCAGACCCAATAGCGGGAGTCCGATTGGCGCAACTGATGGCGCAACGCCTACGCCAAGTCAATCGGCGATTGCGCTTAAGGGAATCGGATAGTCAGTCGCGGGTGGCAGACACGTTATTGTTTTTAGCAGAGGGACAGGGAAAGAAAGGGGAAGAGGGAACCGAAATTCCTAATTTACCTCACCGGGAATTGAGTAGTTTGAGTGGACTGGCACGGGAAACAGTCACACGAGTATTGACAAAGCTGGAGAAAAAAGGCTTGATTAAACGGGAACACGACGTGATTTGTATTCCCGATATCTCAGCCTTAGAAAAAATGATAGTTTAACAGTCTTCCCCAGAAGAACTCCTCCGGTAGGAACTCATAATGGATTTGAGAGTTCTTCTCATCTCAACCCCCTTGAAATTAATGGTTAGGCAAACAAAAGACTTTAACAAGACCCCAGCAAAGCTGGAAGCGCCGTTGAGAATAGTGGAAACGGCGTTTTTAGCTAGCACTGCTAGTTTGATTTGGTTTATTAATTTTTACTTTCCTTTAGGACCTCTGTTACGGATATTCTTCCCCGTGCCGATCGCCCTAGTATACCTCCGTTGGGGTAAACGAGCGGCATGGATGGCAGCTGTAACATCCGGGTTGCTGCTTTCGGTGCTCATGGGACCAGTCCGCAGTCTACTGTTTGTTATGCCCTTTGCCTTCATGGGCGTACTTTTGGGAGCAACATGGAACCGCCGTGTGCCTTGGATTGTTTCCATCACCTTGGGGACGTTATTGGGCGTCATAGGAGTCTTTTTTCGTTTGTGGTTGATGTCCATATTGACTAATGAAGACCTTTGGATTTATATAGTTAACCAGGTGACGGATTTTGTAGAGTGGCTATTCCTTAGACTAGGAATTTTGGCAAGTCCCAGCGTGTTTTTAATTCAAATAGGGGCGATCGCCTTAATTTTGGTTAACAACTTTATCTACCTATTTACGGTACATATAGCAGCATGGCTGCTGTTGGATCGCCTGGGCAACCCCATCCCCCGCCCCCCACGCTGGGTGCAAGTCATCATGGATTATGAAGAATAGTCATTTGTCCTTTGTCATTTGTCATTATTTGAATAATTCTTAACTAATGACTAATGATTTTATTCGCATTTATACTCAGATTGAACAGGCTCAGGAATGGACTGCTAAGTATCGCGGTTGTTTACCCGTATTTGCCTGTGTTTTAGGATTTACTGAAACGAGTTTGATTCCTGGAATTTCCGCAGCAGGTTGCACTCCAGAGGACAGAAAATACACCGCTTGTGCGGATGCCGAGTTTTTATATTACGGTTGGGAACATAAGCCCAAATATCCCTTACCACCATTGGCGGCTGGGGCGTCCCCCGTCCTTATTTCCCGCGCTGTGGTTGAGGCGCTAAATATTCCAGTTTATATATTCAATGCTGGTTTACCTCAGCCCCCTGCTGTCCCAGCTATTGATTTAGGTGGCTATCCAGCTAGGTGTTTGAGTCAAGGTGCTGCGATGGAACTAGCAACGGTACACCACTTGTTTAAGCAAGGGTTGGTTTGGGGTGAAAGACTGAGTACTAAAACCCAAAATGGGTATTTCATTTTAAGCGAGTGTGTCGTAGGTGGAACGACAACCGCCTTAGCAATTTTAACTGGCTTAGGCATACCAGCAGTGGGAAAAGTCAACAGCAGTCACCCTGTTTGCAATCACGAGCAAAAGTGGGCGGTGGTGCAAGCTGGGTTGGAAAGGATGAGGAGTGCACGAGTCGGGGGAGTAGGAGGAGAAAAGACTCCCTCTTCTTCCCTATCTCTCCTACACCATCCTCTCCAGTTAGTAGCAGCTGTGGGCGATCCCATGCAAATTGTCGTAGCAGGGATGGCGATCGCTCTTAGCCGCAGTTGTGGCGTTTTACTTGCCGGTGGAACACAAATGCTGGCAGTGTATGCTCTGATGAGTGCCATTGCCCAAGCTTACGCCTTATCTTGGCGACCAGAAGAAGTTGTTATAGGAACAACCCGCTGGGTAGCAGAAGACCCAACGGGCAGCACAATTGAATTAGCCCAGCTAGTTGGTAAGAGCAGCATAACTCCTAACGGAGTGACTCCGCCGCTACTAGCCACTGGTCTCAGTTTTGCTGATTCCTGTTATCTTCAACTCAGAGCTTATGAGCAGGGTTTTGTCAAAGAAGGTGTAGGCGCTGGAGGCGCTTGTATAGCTGCTTATCTAACTCGGGGTTGGCTGCAACATCAACTTTTGGAAGTTATTGAAGCCCAATTAGAAAAATATCAAAAGAATTCAGAAAGTAAAACACAGAACCCAGAATATAACCAAGCGTAGAATGCGCTTGGTTTGGGCTTTAGAAGAATTTTCTTTTTGCTTAATTATGTAAATCCAGTAAGCATATAGTGAATTCACCAAGAGCACGGTACAGAAACCCATTATGAGTTCCTACCGGAGGAATTCTGAGTTCTTTCTTAGTTAAGAGTGAATTCTTTTCAGCAGTAATTGCTCTTCCAAGGCAGCAATGCGATTGTATGCTGCTGTTAATTGCGCTGTTAGTCGTTGGATTTGAATTTCTGGTGTTAAATGTCGATCTCCGCCTTGAAGATTAGTGTCTAGATAAATGCCATCTGCTATGACGTCCTTATGTTCAAGCTCGGAATTAAAATTGATTTGTCCTTTTAACTGATAGCGTCCTGTGTCGCTACTTTCCACTAAGCTATCGTTAGCCTCTTGTGTTTTCACTAAGCAACATTCTGATAAAGCTTGAGAAACTTTACCATCAAGATGCTCAATCACGTGGTAGAGGGCATCCACTTTTTGACTCAAAGTCAGGACCTGCTTTTGTAATGGCTCCATTTAATACCCTCATCCGTTTATTTATATCTATAGTATTCAATCTCTTGGCAACGTTAACCATACTTATGATTTTTTTAACTTTTAAAATGTTCTGTTGAAATGCAATACTTAAATCTGAAATTGGAAATATATCTACATACTGTATACAAGTTTTACTAAACAGCTGTGTTGAGAAAAATTAATTTTTTGCACCTATTTTGAGAAATACTTGCCGCTAGCGTTTCATCAGTGCTGAATCTGTAGGAGTGCAAAGCTTTGCTCTATACTAAGTTCTACGTAAATCCCCACCGATAAACCCGACAGATTGAATAAGGAAAAAGGCTCTTTTTTTCCACAAATAAATTCACGGCTTAAGACTTTTTCCTGAGCGTTTTTGACTCGAGAGACTGTAAAACAAAAAAATCACGCACTCAGCAACGCCAGTCTCCTCAAGTCGCTTAACCCTTTCGGCAGTCCCCCTGGGTGGGGAAAACGACACTTGCTACAATGGAGGGAACCTCCAAGGGCGCAGTGGCTCCCCTCCTGCATAGCACTGTCTCACCACGGAACTGGCTCCTCAACACTCAAGACTGTTTGTGTGAATAATTACTTAGGTAAAATGTCACTAATGGCTTGCACTGGCATTAAGTTGATCAATAAATCAACAAACTCTGACAATTAGCCAAACTGAATGGTATTGACCGAAACTGAATAAAAAAAATCAAAATCAAAAATCTAAATCAAGGAACCAAAATTTAACCACAACTAGAGATGCCTAACGATACAAGCACTCAGAACGTTTTGCTTCATTATTGCTACACTTTGGATGTCAGCATCTGGTATTACTAACGCTTTTTCACTCTAAAAGTCAAAATCAATGCAGCGACGTTCTTTTTTGCTAGGTACAACTACCCTAGCACTTTCACAACTGCTTGTTGGGTGTGCTGACAACAAACAGGTGACACTAAATGTGCAACTGTTAAAAGGTTCTATCCCCGGTCAGGTGGTTAATCAATTCAGCCAAGGTTTGCAGCAAAAGGTGCAGTTAAAGTTTGCTCCTGTCGAGGAGTTACAGGATTTATTTCAAAAATTGCAAATTTGGCAGAAGAAAACAAATACCACTGATGAGCAAGGATGGCGTCGCACCTTACCATTTGCCCAATCTCAAAGAGCTACCAAAGCTGACCTGGTAACGTTGGGAGATTACTGGATAAGTTTAGCAATTGAGAAAAAACTCATACAACCACTGGAACTGGCAAAGATAAAACAATGGTCCGCTTTGCCCAAACGATGGCAAGAATTAGTGACGCGCAACGACCAAGGTCTGGTTGATCCTAAAGGAAACGTTTGGGCTGTTCCTTACCGTTGGGGTAGTACGGTGATGATTTATCGCCGGGATAAATTCCAAAAATTGGGTTGGACACCGAAAGATTGGAGTGACCTATGGCGCGATGAACTGCAAGGACGCATTTCTGTTTTGAATCAACCACGGGAAGTGATTGGTCTAGTTTTAAAAAAGCTGGGACAATCTTATAACACAGAGAATTTAGACACAGTTCCAAACTTGGAAAAGGAACTGCGGTCATTAAATCAACAGGTAAAATTCTACGATTCTACCAGGTACTTGGAACCTCTCATTACTGGGGATACTTGGTTAACAATTGGTTGGTCAAACGATGTAGTGCAACTGATTGGACGTTACCCACAACTTGCCACAGTGATTCCCCAGTCAGGAACTGCTCTTTGGGCAGACGTATGGGTAAATCCAGCAGGTCAAGACAAGCAACCTTTGTTATATCAATGGATAGATTTTTGTTTAAGTCCTGGCATTGCTAAGGACATTTCTTTGCTAACAAAAACGAATTCACCAATTCCTACAATTATTACTGCGTCTGATTTTCAAGAATCATTACGCAGTTTGTTAATCATGAATTCTGATGTTTTTAATAAAAGTGAATTTTTACTTCCCTTACCCTCACCAGTGGCTGCTCAGTATGAGTCTTTATTTGCCAAAATTAAAGGTTAAATTGATAGTTGATAGTTGATAGTTGTTAGCTGATGACGACTGGAAGCAAATTGATTCTTTTAGAAGAGATAGCAGAATTTTTTGACCACTTCTTTGCTATTGAGAGCTACACTCAAGAGGAACGAGGTGGTGTATATTTGCCTTCAACACGTCCTGTTAGACGTTTGGGATTGATTTTAGAACCGTGGGCGCAGTTGCACCAATGGGTAAGCACTCAACATTTAGACGCGCTCTTTCTACATCGTCCTTGGAAACTTGAACCAGGACAACTTGCTCCAGATATCGGTGTCATATCTTATCATCTGCCATTTGATGAGCGCTTGACACTCTCTTTCAATCCCAGGTTGGCGGAAGTCTTGGGAATGTCTGGTTTAGAAGTGTTGGGAAAAAAAGACAGCAGAGCAATCGGTATGATTGGAGAGATTCCGACTCAAAGCTTTGCTCGTTTATGTCATTGTGTAAATCAGATATTTGGTGGATACGAGCACGTACGTGCAGCAGAATGCACTGAAGTGACACGAATTGCTGTTGTTGGTGCAATGACAGACTCCCTCGTGCGTGAAGCAGCAACCCGTGGTGCTGATGTTTATATTACAGGACAGTTACGCAAGCCAGCCGAACCAGCATTGTTAGAAACAAAAATTGGTGCGATTGCAGTTGGTCATGGTCGTGGTGAAGTCTGGGGTTTACAGTCACTCGCTGGAGTCCTGCGCGCTCGCTGGTCTACCCTGGAAGTGGTTGCTTCAACATTCAAAATTGAGTTAATTTGACAAAATTTCCCTGTCAAGCAGCTAATAATTCAATACAGTTGCTGTTAATGATTATTTTTGACCATTCTATGTGTGTAGAGATGTTGGAATGCAACGTCTCTACATATGTATCACGGCTAAAAATAATCTTATCAGCAAGCGTATTGGCTAATAATTTAGTTCTTGGAGCATAGCCTGAAAACGCTCATCCTTAAAGATTTTGCCAAATTCTGAGTTATCTTTGAGTATGAGTAAGTATTTGTCTGGACACAAATCAATTGCTCGTTGCAAGTTGTTAATTGCCTCTTCGATATTATTTTCCATGGCATAGCAACGAGCTTTGTTGTACCAGATAGTGTCATCGCATGGGTGTAACTCGCAAGCTTGTTTGTAGCTAGCGATCGCTTCTGGATAACGCCGTAATTTTTCCAAAACTATAGCCCGATTTAACCAAGCTTTGTCGTTGTCTGGTTGAATTGCTATAACCCGATCAAAGCTTGTCAGTGCTTTTTCATAACGCTCCCACTCACACAAACTCATGCCTCGGTTTTGCCACGCCATAGCATTATCTGGAGAGAACTCAATGGCGCGGTCGTAGCTGTCAAGAGCTTCTTCGTAAAACCCTAGCTGTTTAAGAGCATTGCCTTTGTTGTTCCACGCCCAATATGCGTCTGGTTGCAACTGTAGAGTGCGCTCAAAGCTCTTCACTGCTTTTTCATACTGTCCCCAGTCACACAAGGTAATACCACGATTATGCCAGATAGTAGCGGCATTTGGGTTAAATTCAAGAGCACAGTCAAAGCTGTTAATTGCTTCAAGGTAGCGTTCTAACTTTCCTAACGCAATTCCCCGGTTGTGCCAAACCCAGCAAGCATTCCATTGTAATTTCAGAGCCTGGTCAAAGCAAGCGATCGCATCTTCATGACAACCCAAGGAACCTAGAGCAAAACCTTTTTGAGATAAGGCTTCCGGATAATCTGGCTTACACCTGAGAGCTTTGTCGAAACTCGCTATTGCTGCTTCAAACTTTGCTGCTTTGTTTTGGCGTAGTCCTTGTTGGAAAAAAAATTCCGCCTCTAGGTTAAGGGTCAGTTTCATAAATATTCGCATCCGACCTTAGATATATTTTTAAATTCTATATTTCCAAAACGATAACACAACTCAACAAACAGATCCACCTTTTGGAAGGCAAAGCTTGTTGCAAAAAATGCATACTATTCTATAGTATCGCAGTATCATTGGACACGCTGCAAACAGCACTGTTTCGCAAGCACCCGCTCGCGCAGGAGGAGCAATTGCCTGTCCTTGATTCCAAGTGTCATCAAACCATCAACCGTTTGCAGAAGATATTCAGCAGAAGATCCGATATGCCCGCAGGCTGTCGCAATGATCTCAGCAGTAGTCTCAATCGAGAGATTTCTAGCGTAGTGTGGATGGTGACGGTTGATCACAAAGGCGATCGCTTCCAGTTGTTGTGTGCCATCAAATACCTTCACCCATCGGGGAACGTAAGAACCGACGACCATTTCCCGCCGCCAAACAAGAAGCAGTTCAGAAGCTACATCAGCACCGGCGATGCGGTAGACAACACCGCGACAACTACCACCACGCTCCAAAGCAAGTACCAAACCAGGGTTGTCTGGAGTACCACGACCAAGGGGTGCTCGTAAGCAAAACCGACGATGCAAACCGTAAACTGTTCCGATGCGGCGTTCAACAAATCGGAAAATGGGGTTCCACACGAGCGAACCATAAGCAAAGAGCCAGATATCGGAATCTGGCTCTTGTTGCTGTATAGTTTTATCAATTGAAGCTTGCAACTGGGCTTCGCTTAGGATTTGCATACTAAGCCCAGACTCTAAAATCATCCTTTGCAAGCGTTTTGATTCCAAGTCAGCGCGGGTTAATGGCATGAAACAGCCTCTATGAGGACAATTCGTGATTGATAATTCGTAATTTGTCATTGAGTTATTCATTAGAAATTACGAATTGCCAATTATTTATTATTGAATGGTGTCACCACCATTTACTGTTAACAACTATCCAATTACCCAAGAATCTGGAGGAAGACGACGATACCTAAGACTTGTTAGGGTAGGTTAACAGCGACTTTAGCCATAAGGTTTTCTGTATTCTGTCCTGATTTTCACCTATCTACTTTTATCTGCGACTTGCACTCACTCCCATTGGACCACGAGTGACACCAAGCTGATTTTCCAGCTTTAACTCCCGCCAAAGTTGAGAGCCTGTAATTTCCCCATGTAGCAGTTGACGATAACGATGTATCGTTTGCGTCACTTTCTCAACTGTCTCATTGAGAAATTCGATACGAAAATGCTGTACTCCAAGCTCTATCAAGTGCTGTACGTATTCTGCTCCTGTTTGGGCTATACCATTAAATACAGTATTTCGACAGCCTGCGTCAGCTTGAAGGATGTGTTCTGTCCCCACTCTATCCCGCAATTTCACCTCATGCTTCTCACATGGGCGTCCGCAATTAGTGTAGTCAGTCCCCTGTGATAAAAAGGCACAAAATACACAATGTTCCATATGAAACATGGGCATATGTTGATGAATTGTCACCTCAAACCACTGAGGTGGGCAACTTGTGACCAGGTCTTCCAACTGGGTTATGTTCAAATCATAAGACGCTGTAACCCGTTCTAAACCAAATTGATGCTTAAAGTAGTCTGCCGTTAAGGGATTCGCAACGTTGAGAGAGAAATCCCCAATACATTGGTCATTGGCAAAATACTGGAGTTGGTCATAGTTTCGTACCAGATAGCCATCCGCTTCGCAGGAACGCACTTGCTGCAAAATCCAGCTTTCCCCTGGTTTAGTAATTCTCGGAGGTGCAACCCAAATTTTCTGTTTTCCGTGCCCTTGTTCACGCACCATCCGCACCGCTTCTCGATAGGTGCGGGGGTCTTCAAATTCACAGTAGAGTGTTTCAATTCTCGCTTGGAGTGCAGCTTGTAGTTGCTTGCAGTTTCGCACCAGCACAATGAGGGAGAGTGGAGGAGTGGAGGAGTGGAGGAGTGGAGGAGTGGGGGAGGGGAGTAAGTCTTGTAAAGTTACCTTAGAGTGTAATTGCCAGCGTTTGGGTTGGGAACGCAACTCTTCCAACTGCGCTACAATCTCCCGCCGTATTCGGTTCAACTCACTGACCGGTACCATAACTGCACCATTGAGGTGATTTGTCAAAGTTCCCAAACAGAAGGGTGTGTTGCCGAGACGACTAAACTGTTCCTGTAAACGTTCTGTAGTCAGGGGTTTGGTGTGCGCCTCCACAAGGGGCATTGCAGATTCTACCTGGACAATGTGACCTTGTTCATCACGAGTCAGCACAGTTACCGGTTGACTGACTTCGCCATAAACCTCAATGTGAATTGGACGCTGAAATTGCGGGTTCTCCCCAGCAAAACTTTGACGCAGTTGCTTATCCAGTTCTGGGTCGCTGGTTTTCCAAACTTTGTCCCCTACGTGTACCCGTTGCAGGTTAACGTCACGACGACCAAAGGTTAGCACTGCTTCCTTTGCCTTGTGTTCCACTGCATAAACTCGACCACCTTCTTCCTGCGCTTCGGGGTGACCACAGTCAAAAACAACACCATCACCTGGTTTCACAGGTGCTTGTAAATGTACTGTCACCTTTTCGTTGCTGATACGGGTAACTTCGCCCAGGTAAACTCCACGCTTTTTACCAAAGTGGGCATGAACCAGCTCTTGATTGTTAATGCCGCGAAACCAACCCGTGTACAGTCCGCGAGAAAATGCCATTTCCAGGTTGTGGCGTTCTTTGTTTGGTGCGTGTAGAGACTTTGTATGCAACATCTCTATATTATCTGCCATGACCCGATCCAGTGCTTCTCGATATACACGGGTAACATTAGCCACATACTCTGGTGTTTTCAACCGACCTTCAATCTTGAGACAACTTACCCCTGCCTTGATCAATTCTGGCAGCACTTCTAACCCAGCCAAATCTTGCGGACTCAGCAGATATTTACGGTTATCCAAATTTACAACTTTTCCATCGGAGATTAACTCGTAGGGCATTCGGCAAGCTTGGGCACATTCCCCACGGTTTGCAGAACGCCCTCCTAGCGCTTCACTGGTCAAACACTGACCGGAATATGCTACGCATAGCGCACCGTGAACAAACACTTCCAATGGTAGAGAAGTGCCATGGCACTTCTCTACACGCAACTGGCGCTGAATTTTCTCAATTTCCTGAAGCGAGCATTCTCGGGCAAGAACAACCAATTGGCAACCCAAGGATTTAGCAAATTCCACCCCTGCGGCACTAGTGATGGTCATCTGGGTAGAAGCATGGATGGGAAAATCTGGTGATAAGTGACGAATAAGACGACAAATACCTACATCTTGGACAATTACCGCATCTACACCCGCAGTAATAATGGTGCGGAGGTATTGCTCTGCCTCTGTGAGTTCCTGCGGAAAGATAATTGTATTCAGGGTGACATAGCCCTTGACACCCCGACGGTGTAAAAATTCCATCAACTTAGGCAAGTCCGCTTCCGTGAAGTTTTGCGCCCGCATTCGCGCATTAAACCGATCCAACCCAAAATATATGGAATCTGCCCCATTTTCAACAGCAGCTTTAGCACAGTCCCAGTGACCTGCTGGGGCAAGGAGTTCGGGGCGTTGAAAGGTGGGTGAGGTGTGTTCAGGGATTGGTTTGCGATCAGCTTTCATCGGGTTGGGGTGGATTCGATAGCACCATTGCGATTCTATCGTTTGTAGTTGTTGATGGTGGGGGGAGGTGGGATTTGGGCGATCGCTTATTGTTTTAGCAGGAATGATAACTGTCGAGCACCTAAATTATCCTCACCGCTACTGGTTCATACCAATTTAATTTAAGGCAGCACAAAATAAATTCTTTGCCTAATCAGTATTTCAGGCATCTCATTATGTGCAACTCCACATAGGATTGGTATCGAGGGAAACCTTTTTGCGCGAAATATAAAAGGCAGGCGTCTCGCCTACCCCACAAGAATCAAATCACTGTTTAAATCACTGTTAAAACTTGTAACCCAAAACTTGAATCGCACCATTCTCGGGTAATTTACCGATGCTAACAGTAATTGTGTCACTACTGCTACGAAGTACTGTCATTCCATTCATGACACTCAGAAAGTCATCTAATGGTGAAATATCACAATTAGAAGTATCAGCAGCTTGTGTACGGTAATGGGTAGGAATAATTATCTTGGGATTGAGGGTTTGAATTGCCTGCTTTGCTTCCTCGGCGTTATAAGCCTTAGAACCACCTCCTACAGGCACTAGCGCCACATCAGGACGCCCCATGAGGATTTTTTGCTCAATGGAAATGGGTGCGGCGGCTCCTCCTAAATGAAGGATGCTAATTCCCCCTTGCTTCCAAAGCCAAGCCGTATTTACACCAAATTGCCTACCACCTTTACGGTCATGGTTTATGGCAATTCCCTGGAACTTAATGCCATTAAACTCGTAAACTCCTGCTTCGTAAATCAGCTTTGGATTCCCAGGAAGTTCTTCTACAGCCCCCTCATCCAGTAGTTGACTGCTAATCAGCACTAAATCAGCCGCAACCTTTGGCGCACGATAGCCTGCGGTACACCCAACCGCCCGAAAGGGATTTGTGAGAATTTTTACTCCGCCACCAGTAAACAAAAAGCTAGTATGACCCAACCACTGAACTGATAATGAACCGCCAGATTGGGCATCAGCCTGAAGGTTGGAACCCAAGTTAGTAATCAACGTTGTTACTAATCCCGCCCCTGCGTAGCCCAATAACTGTCGTCGTTTCATGGATTCATCTCTCGAGACTGCAATTGTTGTAGAAAGTTTCGCAATAGCTGCTTCCCTGAAGTTGTCAGGACACTCTCTGGGTGAAACTGGACGCCTTCAATGTGAGGATAGTTCCGATGTCGCACTCCCATAATTGAGCCATCCTCAACCCAAGCAGTGATTTCTAGCACATCTGGGCAGGTATCGCGCGAAATCACTAAACTATGATACCTGGTTGCGGTCATCGGATTCTCTAAATTGCTAAAGACTCCTACGCCGGTGTGATAGACCTGAGACGTCTTCCCATGCATTAACTCTGGCGCAGAAACGATTTTGGCGCCAAACACTTGACCAATACTTTGATGCCCTAAGCAAACCCCTAAAATCGGCAAGCTTGATCCCAGCAGAGAAATCACATCTAGGGAAATCCCAGCATCTTCTGGGCGACCAGGTCCTGGGGAAATGACGAGTCCATCTGGCTGTAGCGCACAAATTTCATCTATGGTGATTTTGTCGTTACGAAAAACCTGAATATCACCTACTACCGGAAACTCAGCCGCCAATTCTCCCAGATACTGAACTATGTTATAGGTAAAACTGTCGTAATTATCGATAACTATAATCACAAATTATAGCTCCTGGTCTCTACCAATCAGATCATTGTGATTGATTGTCACCAAAAGATTTTAATCGGTGTTTAAGTCATCTTGATACAGACACTATAAGTCGCGTCCAGCCAATGAAAAACCGTATTAAACTTAGCACTTAAGACTGTACAGCGGACAAAACCAAGGAGAACAGGGGAGGAAGTAAGAGCGTAGCAGCTACTAGCACCGCTACGAAAGTAGAGACAAGCACAGCACCAGCAGCGCAGTCTTTGGCAATTTTTGCCAATTCATGGTAGGTCTGCTTAACTGTTAAGTCCACAATTGACTCAATCGCAGTATTGAGTAATTCCAACGCCAAAACTAAACCGCTCGTTATTCCAATAACCGATATTTCCACAGGCTTAAGATGTAAAAAAACGCTCAAGCCAATCGCTAAAGCGCCGACACTAATGTGAATCCGAAAATTGCGTTGAGTTTGAAAAGCGTAGCTGATTCCACACCAAGCATACTTAAAACTTACAAATAAATTAGAGGCTACTTGCCATGACAGTTCACGTTGTTTGGTCACAACTGCTTCTATGCGATTTGGTGTTGGTGGAGACGAAACTTGTGGTGGAGACGAAACTTGTTGAGACATAGGCATAAAAACCACATAGCATAATGGGTAATGAGGGGATTTCAGGGGATATTAATAACCTAATGAACTTATCTGCGATTTTTAATGGAAGAATTTTTAGATATCAAATACAGAATAACACCTATAATAAATTCGTAAATAATTCCTCTTCCAAGTCAATCTGAATACCTATTGCCTTCAGTAATATTACTTGCTGCTTTAGCATTCGCTCCAAACTTTCTTCTTCAGGATGATCCCAACCTAAAAGATGCAATAGCCCATGAGCGGCTAACCACGCTAGCTCTGTTGGCAAAGAGTGATCCTGCTCTTGGGCTTGCCGTTGAGCTGTTTCAACAGAAATAACAATATCACCGAGATACAGTGGTTCCTCGGTATACATTTCTGCTAGCTGAGGAAAGTCTACCTCGAGTGCCGCAAAGGATAAAACGTCTGTCGATTTATTCTGGTGGCGATACTGGGTGTTAAGCGTGCGAACTTCGTCGTCATTTGTTAAACGTAGCCCAACTTCATAACTTGGTGCTGGAGGAATACTCGGGTGTAGTATTTCCAACCAGTGCTCAAACCAGTTTTTCCAAGTTTCAGCTGCAATTTGGGTATCTGTCTCCCTATTTACAACTTTTGGCTGGGATAACTCATGATAACAATCCTCTACATACAGTTCAACTCGCACTTCTCTACAAAGTCTCCTAAGCCTAGGTATGATGTCGTTAGCGAGTGAGGTAAGCAAGACCCACAAGGACTGCTAAAAGCCCTACAGTGGTCAGTATAAAATGCTTTAAGGAGGTGCCGCCCTTTTGCACCATGTTTCGCATTGCGAGTTTCACGTAGCTAGGTTTATGTTCGCTAGGTCTATGTTCCGTAGAAGGAGAGTTGCTCATAATAATTTGTTAACAAACTCTTCTAATAATGTAACAGTTACCATACCATCAAGCTGCCATTCTGCCCCTTTCAGGAATATAGAACAGGGAAAAAGCCTAACCTGTATCCCTTTCCCTAACTATGCAGAAGCCTCTACTAGCTGGTTTTCTTGCCGTAGATAAGCTTGAATGAACATATCGATTTCGCCGTTCATCACATCCGCGATCGCAGTGGTTTCCGCACCAGTTCGCAAATCCTTCACCATTTGGTAAGGATGAAACACGTAGTTGCGGATTTGGTTACCCCAAGAGGCTTCTACCATATCACCCCGAATTTCCGCGATTTCTTTAGCGTGTTGCTCTTGAGCAATCACCAGCAGTTTTGCCTTCAAGCGCGCGAGGGCTTTTTCTTTGTTTTGTAATTGGCTGCGTTCTTCTGTACAACGTACAGCAATACCAGTGGGAATGTGAACAACTCGCACTGCGGTTTCTACTTTGTTGACGTTCTGTCCGCCCTTACCACCAGACCGAGTCGTGGTGACTTCCAAATCCTTCTCTGGAATTTCCAGTTGGATAGTGTTATCTATCTGGGGCATCACTTCCACGCCAGCAAAGCTGGTTTGCCGTTTGCCGTTAGCATTGAATGGCGAAATCCGCACCAAACGATGCGTGCCTGTTTCTGAACGCAAGTAACCGTAGGCATAGCGCCCAGTGATTTCTACTGTCGTGGATTTGATCCCCGCTTCATCACCCTCAGAAAGTTCAGCTAACTGCACTTTATAGCCGTGGTTTTCTCCCCAACGGGTGTACATCCGCAGCAACATTTCTGCCCAGTCTTGAGCATCAGTACCACCAGCACCTGCGTTGATTGTGAGTACTGCGCCCTTTTCGTCATAAGGACCCGAAAGCAACTGGAGTAACTCCCATTGGTCTAGTTCGCGCTTGAGCGTAGTGACAGTAGACTCTGCTTCTTCCAGTAGCCCTTCATCTGTTTCTAACTCCAACAGATCTAATACTGCCCTCGTGTCCTCTAAACTCGCTTGCCACTGATGATACTGTTGCAGATGCGCTTTCAGGTCGTTGAGTTCTTGGAGTATTTCCTGTGCTTTAGTTTGGTCATCCCACAGTTCTGGTTGGGCTGCTATTTGTTCCAGGTCTTGAATTTTGGCTGAAAGTGCAGGAATGTCAAAGATAGTCCTGGGTTTTACCCAGGCGATGAGACAACGTTTCGATTTCGCGTTTGAGTTCTAAAACTTCCATAGGATTTATTGATGAGCGCTTTGGATGATATGCGATTCGCTCTCTATTCTATTTGTTTTTTCAATTTTACCTATACTTTACCAAATACATACTTGTACGGTATTTTAGCCGTAACAAGTTTTACAGCGTTTTTATTGATTCTTTACGAGGTTGACAGCTTTTAGTCTCGCGCTAGGATTTGTACTAGAGTACGCCAGATTAGCCCAGCAACAATCAGCGCTAAACCAATTAGCCAAATTTGCTGTTCTACCCAGAAGGCTAGGAATCCACAGGAAGCTAAACCTGCCCAACCCAACCATCTGGGATAGAGTCGTTCCTCGGGTGGCAATTGTAGTGCTGCCAAGTTCGTAATGGCGTAATAAATTAAAACGTTAAAGGCGCTGAATGACCATGTCGTTTTTACGTCTCCAATCAGAACCAAGCCCGCGATCGCAACTGCCACAAGCACCACAGCTAAAACTGGTGTGGTTCCTGATTGATTAAGTCTGGCAAACAAACCAGGTAAATCCCGGCGTCTTCCCATTGCCAGTACGACACGGGATAATCCCAAAATCAAGTTCAGTAGCACACCTAGCATGGCAGTCATAGCACCAATCGTCACCACCCAACCAGCAGCAGGACCAGCAATATTGCGGATGGCTACCTCCAGAGGTGCAGCTTGTGCTTGTTCAGTCACGCCCAACACACCTGCTCCCACTGCCCCAATGCCAACTGCTGCTACTGTTATATAAAGCACCATTGTCAGCAACAGGGAGACAATCATCGCTTTAGGAATGGTTTTTCGCGGTTCTTTTGCTTCCTCACCCATTGTGGCGATGCGACCATAACCCGTGTAAGCTACAAACATCAGAGCCGTGGCATGGAGTACTGATGCGGCATTTCCTGAGAAAAAGGGCGTTAAATTTTCAGCACCAACTGTGATCGCAGTTGGGAAACAAACAATAACAAAGAAGCCTAAAGAGAGCAGCGTTAGGGATACGATGATGATGTTGACGAGGTTAGAGCGCCGAATCCCGCTCAAAACAATTGTGGTGAGTACAACTACAGCCAAAAGAGCCGTGGGAACGAGCAAGCCACGCCCCATCAAATTTGTCGTAGTTAGCAAGTAGCTAGCGAAACCCAAAGCAGCAGTGGCAGCAGAAGCAGTTTTGGCTAAAAGAAACATCCAGCCAGCTGTGAAACCAAACCAAGGATTCAGGTATTTGTAGCCATATTCATAGGTTCCACCACTAACGGCATGATTGGCAGCAAGCTGGGCGCTGTTAAGACCGTTGCACGTAGCGACAAAGGCGGCAAGTGCTACTGCAAGAATCACAGCAGGACCAGCAATCCCGGCAGCAATAGCTATGCTCACAAACACGCCGGTGCCAATAATTGACCCCAGCCCCATCATGGTTGCACCCACCACTCCCAACTCTCGTTGCAGTTGAGGTGTTACCGCTTTACCAGACACAAGAAACCTCCTGGTGAGCTAGAGATTGCAGCAGCATTTTTGATATTTCGTGTTTACGTACTAACAATATCGCAAACCGATATCGTTTTTCTATATATCAAATGACGTATGTCTTATATGATTGGTTAAAGGCAGTTACGCAATTCCTAGCAAAATACCGGAGTATGTATGACGAACCCCAAAAAGATCACTGAAGAATTCTACACAGCAGGGCAACCAACTCCTGAAGATTTGCAACAAGCGGCTCAAGAGGGATTCAAATCTGTCGTTAATTTACGTTCGCCTGATGAAGCGGATTTTCTTGCTGACGAGCAGCAACAGGCTGAAGTCGCAGGGCTTAATTACGTGAATGTTCCACTAAATCTTAGGCAGGCTGACGATAAATTAACAAATCAGGTTCTCAAGGAGATTGAAGCCTTACCAACGCCAATTTTATTCCATTGCGGTGCAGGGGCAAGAGCTGATGCACTGGCTCTGATAGCGCTTGCCACCAAGGAGGGGTTAAGCCGTGAGCAAATACTCAAAAAAGCTGAGGAATTAGGAGTTAATATCAATCAGCCTCACCTTAAGCAATTCTTGGAAACTCAGGAGTGATCCTCAAATAATTCTCCGAACAACTCTCTAACCTTCTGTTTAGAATCCTCTAGAGCCTCTTTACCTAAAGGGGTTGCTCGGTAAACTCGGCGCGAGTGCCGTCCTGAACGCTCCTCGGTGGAGTGCAGGTATCCCTTGCGCTCCATGTCATGAAGCATTGGATAAAGGGTTCCGGGACTTAATTTGTAGCCATGACGAGCTAACTCCTCAATGATGCCCAGGCCAAAGATAGGTTCGTGAACTGCATGATGAAGGATGTGAAGTCGAATTAGACCTGAGTAGAGTTCTTTGTGGTCCATTAAAATGAGTCGTGAATTATCACTTTTTCAACGATAAAAAACCGTGGTTTTAAAGGTCAAACCACGGCTTATTTTTTAGTCAAAAAAATCTTGCATATTCTTAATCGCGGCTGTTAAAAGCAATAAGCAATCGCAAGATAAAAACAAACAGATTGATGTAGGTCAAGTACATGGATAAAGCCGCAGGCAGGTATTGGTCATCGCGGTAGGTGCGCGGCAGGATGTAGAAGTCAACCACAGATACACCCACAAAGAGAAACACGCCCAAACCAGAGATACCAATTTCTATCCAATTCGGCGTGTAAACACCAAACGCGCTGAATAAAAGTTGCACAACGAGTACGACAACTAGGGCAATCATTCCCAAATTAATCGTTTTCGTCAATGCCATACCATCTTGGTCAGAGAGATTAGAGCCAATTTGACGGGCGACAATAAAGGTTATGCCACAACCAAGGGCAGCCAACCCAATACCTTGAATCCCTACACCTTGGGTTCTTAGCGCTAAATAAATTAAACCACTGAGAGTGTACCCAGACAGAAGGCTATAGGTTGCGAGTAAGGGCAGTGCAACTTTGTTATTGCCTTTTTCGGCAACGTTCTGGGCAACGAAAAACAAAATCAACTCTAGAATGATCGCACCAAAAAAGGTGGGCAAGAACAGCCCAGGGTTAGTGCGGATAACACCCAGTCCGCCGTATGTTCCCAGTGCCGTTATCACCAGTCCACCGCCTACATAAGGTAGGGCTTTGGCAATCACGTTGGGACCGACGAGGGCTTGAGTTCTAGCCTGACGAATTGCGTCACGGAAGTTACTGGTATTGCTCATATTTCACTACTATTTTTAGTCAAGCATTCCTGTTTATTCTTATTTTTACCAATAACCAGAGCTAGTAACCATAAAGATAGTGCTGAGTTATTTCCACTTAGCACTCGGTACTTAGTACTTAGCATTCAGCACTTTATTCGCTCACTACAACCAAAAATCTTTAGAAAAAGTATCCGTGTAAACGCTGAAATATCGGGTAAGACGCCTCATAAGTTCAGTAAAACAACGAATGGTCTCCATAAGCGTTCCTAAGGAAAATAATGACAGCTTTGATGAAAGTTTACGCAACTCCATTTCTTCGAGAAAGGAGTTACTAAAAAGGAATTTATATGGCAACCAGTCAATCTTCTGTGCGGTTTGAAGGTATGGAATTATTACGGTTATACCACCAGAATCCTTCTATTAAACTTCGTAATCAACTTGTACAATTACATACTGGCTTAGTGCGGAAGATGGCTCATAAATTCAGTCATCAATGCAATGAGCCTTATGAGGATTTAGAACAAATCGGTTATTTTGGTTTAATAAGAGCAATTGAACGCTTTGACCCAAGCCAAGGATATGCTTTTAGTTCCTTTGCTGTACCCTACATTCGGGGCGAAATGCTGCACTTTTTACGCGATCGCAGTACTCTATTAAAAATTCCCCGTCGTTGGCAAGAACTTTATAATGAGGGGCAAAAAGTCCGCAGAGAATTGGTAGTGACTTTAGGTCGTCCTCCCAAGGATTCTGAAATTGCCAGCCAACTCAAGGTCTCTCTACAAGAATGGCAAGAAACTAAATTAGCTGTTCAAAACCGTATGCCTTTGAGTTTGGATGCGACTGTAGTCCAAAATGTTGATTGCCAAATTACCTTAGGCGAAGCAATTCCTTGTCACCGTTCTGTTGCTGTACAACAACAACAAGAAGAACAGCAACAACTTCAAGGAGCAATAAGTATGCTAGAAGAAAAGCCCCGTATGGCAGTTGAGATGGTATATTTGAAGGAACTTTCTCGTAAAGATACCGCTAAGAAAATTGGCACTAGCCCAATGACAGTTACGCGATATCTGCAAAAGGGAGTTCAAGATTTAGTATCTATGTTAAGAACGCAAGCGGTAGCAACTGGAACTTAGTGATTAGTTATTGGTTAATGGTGGTTAATCGTGAGTAGAACAATTAACAACTAACAACTAACAAATGACTATTTATCGAGATTTTAAATCAGCAATTGCTCCTCTTGTCATAGCAGCAATGGTTTTATCCGTAGCTTTGGGCAAATGGTAATACTTGCCTGCTGCTGTTTTTGCTAACTCCTTAGCAAATCCAGTAGAAACAAATTTACTTTCTGTATCAATGACCAACAATTGCATTCCCAAAGCTCGTAATCTGGCAGCTATTTCTAACAATTCTGCTTTTATATCCGGTTTTTGCCCGCTTTCTTGTGGTTCACCCAAAGAACGAGACAGAGGAATATTACCGCGTCCATCGGTTATCGCTACAATCACGACTTGTCCAATATCTCCACTCATCTGGGCATTTAAACCGACTCGTACAGCTTGGGTTAAACCATGAGCGAGTGGTGAACCACCACCACAAGGTAATCTTTCCAGGCGGTTACGCGCTAAAGCAATGGAACGTGTAGGCGGTAATAACACTTCCGCCTGTTCTCCTCGAAAGGGAATCAAAGCCACTTGGTCGCGGTTTTCATATGCTTCTGCCAGCAGTTGCATCACCGCACCTTTAGCTGACTGCATCCGGTTCAGTGCCATTGAACCTGATGCATCTACCACAAACACCACTAAAGCACCCGCTTTACGTACTAAGCGCTTCGAGCGGATATCCCCCTGTTCTACAATCACTTTTCTGCCAGGGTTTCGCTGCCGTCGTGATTTTTGATACGGGGCTGCTGCTCTGAGGGTAGCATCTACGGCAATACGTTGTACTTTCCCCTTGGGGATCATCGGCTTAATGTAGCGTCCCCTGTCTTCAGAGAAAATTAAACTACGGCTGCCAGACTTGCCTCGCCGTTGCGCTATCTGAGCAAAATAAAGCACACTAGGGTCAAGAACTACCCCTTCAGGGTCAAAGATAAATTCTTCAGGGATACCAGGCGGTTCTTGTTCTAGCTGTTCTTGATTTTCTTCTTGTTCCTCTTGTTCTTGATTCGATTCGTCTTGGGGTTCCTCCTGATTTTGGGGTGGGGGTGGTGGAGGTGGCGGTGGTTCTTCTTGGGGTGGTGGTGTCTGCACGACAGTTGCCCGTGGGACTATCACCAGTTCCACAGCACGTCTTAAATCGTCAGCATTTACTTGCGTGCGTCCATCCAAAGCAGCAGATGCGCGTGCCACACGCACGGCAAATAATTCAGCGCGATGTCCCTGCACTCCTCCTCGAATTGCTTCTTCTACAAGGTAAGCAATTTGTTCGTGGGTGATGCAAACATCTTTCAACCATTCCCGTGCTAGGATAATTTGAGTTTTGAGGGCGTCTGTATCTTCGCTGTACTGCTGAAGAAATCCTTGAGGAGATCGGGAGTGAGCAATTGCTTTGTCTACGGCTTGGACTCTCTCATCTAAATCAAGTACACCATCAGCGCTAAGAGCGATCGCAATTCTATCGAGTAGGTGTTCCCGCAATACTCCTTCTTCTGGGTTATAGGTCGCGATGAATAGAGGCTTGCAAGGATGCTGAAAACTCATACCCTCCCGTTCAATTTGGTTTCGTCCCTCAGATAATACTGTTAATAGCTGATTGGATATTTGGTCATCTAATAAATTAATTTCATCTATATAAAGAACGCCTCGATGTGCTTGGGCAAGCAACCCTGGCTGAAATATAGTGTCCCCTTGTTTCACTGACTGTTCAACATCGACAGAACCCAAGAGCCGATCTTCTGTCACACCTAAAGGAATTTGGACAAAAGGCGCAAAAATGATTTCGGTTTCTACGGTGGGGTGGAGAGAAGTCCCAGCGGAAGTCTCCTTTGATAGGAACTTCGGGGCATCCAGCCCGCCCTCCTCTAGTGATAGACAAGATGCCTGTCCCCCAAGTGCCACAAGTTTGTCATCCCATTCTTCTGGGTGGTTGGGGTCACAGTTGCTGATAGAACCTTTAACAACTTCAATAGGTGGAAGTATGGCGTGGATAGCACGCGCCATCACAGATTTTGCCGTACCGCGACGACCTGAGATCGCCACTCCTCCCAACGCTGGATCTACCGCTGCTAGCAGCAAGGCTAATTTAATGGCTTCTTGACCGACTACAGCTGTCAGAGGAAAGGCAGTACTCAGAGGGGTGATGGAAGGCGCAGGCATAGTTTGAATCAAAGCGAGTCCAGTTTCCTAGCATAGCAAACCTGACTATCGCTAAGATACTCTGTTGCCAACTTTGTGAAGAGTTTTGAATATGTTACCTATGGTGAAATCAAGAAAATCAGCCTTTTTATCTGTTTATCTGTCCCCCACCTGTATACTGCCCTGGAATTTGCCGGGGAGATGAATAAATATACTGCGGTACTGGAGCAGGGGCTTGCTGCAAGACCGAATTGCCGTAATTGTTAAGTATTGCAGGAGTATTAGGAGTGACGCTTCCTTGGTTCTGAGGAGTATAGTAGGGAGCAATGTTCGTGGATGTAGCAGAGGTGGGAGGAACTACCGATGTTGGTTGTGCAACACTGGGCAATTGCTGAATACTATTTATGTTATTCAACCTATTCCTACGAATTTGGTTAAGAATATTAGCGGAGCTATTAGGGATTGAACTAGGAGTTTGCGGTATATTTGTGATTCCCGGCTGCGTGTAAGCTGTTCCAGGAATCGGATTTTGCGGGAGTTGGTTATTTAGTCCTGGTTGAGGGTAGCCTGTTCCAGAAATGAAGTTTTGTGGAAAATTTGTGATTCCCGGCTGCGTGTAAGCTGTTCCAGAACTCAGTCCCGACTGCGTAGAGCCTGTTTCGGTATTGAAGGGATTCATTGTGTCTCTACTTGAGCCAGTGCTTGGAAGAGTTTGACCACGTCTGTTTTGAGTGGAGAGTTGAGATGGCTCAAAGGGATTTATCGGAGTTAAGGTGGTGCTATTGAAGTTTGGCTGATTCTGCTTCGATTGGTTAAGCGCCGTTTGTAACGCGCTTTGGGAGGCAATATTTTGATTAAAAATAGTTTTATTTGCTAATTCCGTTCCCAAACCAAAGGAATTTTGAGAATCTTGTTGACTAAAGGAAGGGGTTAAGCCGTTGACTTCTGGGGATTTGCTACCACTTTGAACATTGGTAAACCGCAATAAATTTTCTGCTTGTACTACAAAGGGGTTTTCCAACTTTTGGGTGGGTGCGGAATTACCTTCCTTCTCGTTAGCCTTTGGTGTAGATTCGCTTGCCGAAGTCGGGTTTTTGCGATTTAATGTATCTGATAAGCCTTTGCTGTTTTTTGCTTGTGTGTTTTGCGTCGGGTCGAGAGTTTTTGCTGCTGGCGAATTTTCTTGGTCAGAACCACTCTTAAACAGAATTGGTAAGTTATCAATGTCCGCAGCAATGGCTCTATCTTCCTCTGAGAGGGACGAATTAGCAGGCTTATTTGCAGCGACTTGGTTTTTTTGCCAATAAGTGAAAAAGTCTGGATGTGTCCAGTATTCTTTAATGACCAGCCCTACAACAGATAAAAAAATTGCTGTTCCCCAAAAACCTGGTCGTGCTAAATTCCATAACCTGGCTTTAAGATAGCGTAAGTGGGCGGGAGGATGATGGCGGCGTGGCATGGGCAATAGAATCTAAGTTTACAAAGAAAAGGCAAAACATCAGGAAAGTTCAAAGCAGTGGTTTGTTTCCAAATAGAGCTTTCCTCTTTGACTTAGGTTGAGGAGTAGCTTTCCGTAATTCGCGAGTACCCCACTAACTTCAAGTCATTTTTTGCTGGTAGTGGGTATCCCCTCAACCCGAGATATCTCTAACGAAGTTTAATTTTCCTTTTATCCTAGCTGCTCCACACTTGTAAGTCACTACCTGTAGGTGTTTTTTAGTAAAAAAATTACCTTTGCGCTACCCGCATCAATAAGAATGTACCTACTCCCAAAAACAAGACGTTGGAAAACCAAGCTCCTACAAAGGGCGAAAGGATCTCCGCCTGTGCCAGCGCACCTGTAATAAAATAAAATATGTAGTAAGTAAATATAACGATGACACTGACACCAAAACTTGTCGCTCGCCCAGTTCGCTGAGGAATGGTTCCCATCGCCGCACCTACCAAACCAAAAACGACACAGACAAACGGCAAGGCTATTTTTTGTTGAATCCTCACTTCGAGTTTGCGAATTTTTTGCTCATCACCGCCGAGGCGTTCAACCTCCAGCTGTTCCAGCGCTTGAGCAAGGTTCATCTCACCATAGTCTCGGCTTTTCTGTGCCAAATCCAGAGCAGTCCGGGGCAATTTTAGTTGTTGGTGCTCAAAGCGCAGAATGTTGCGATAAGAGCGATCCGGGGCGACCAAATAGATGGTACCATTGGAAAAATCCCAGACATTTTGAGATGGATTCCACTCGCCTGATTCTGATACAATAATTTGACTGAGACCTTCTGTAGAACGGTCTATAATTGTCAAGCCTTTCATTTGCTTACCGTCAAATTCATCAGCATAAAACAAGCGTGATAAAATTTTCTTCTTACTACCATCCTTTTGCGGGATCTTTTGGTATTCTGGGTAAAAGATGTTTTGCTGCTTAACAATAGCTGGTGTGTCCGACTTGAGGGCTGCGTCCAAGAGTTGAGAAGCTTGGTATTTGGATGCTGGTGCAATTTGCTCGTTAAATACAAATGCCATTCCTGTGACCACCAAACTCAATATCACTGCAGTTAGCACCATGCGGTAGACACTCACTCCACAGCCGCGCAGCGCAACCAGTTCGCTCTCGCTAGAAAGACGACTGTAGGTCATCAAAGTAGCCAGCAGCGTGGACATGGGGAAGGCTAAAACGATAAACTCTGGCAGACTTAACAAAAAAACCTGAACAGCGATGCTTATCGATAGTCCGGATTCCACGATTTTCCGCACTAGGTCGAACATAGCATCTATTGTTACGCCGATAGAAGCGAAAGCCCCAACACCAAACAAAAATGTCGGCAGCAATTCGCTCGCAAGATAGCGATCCATGATGGAAAAAGGCAGGAGCGAATTGAGGGTGTAGAAAGACTTGAATTTAGCCATGAGTCAGGAGTTATGAGTCATTGGTACTAGGTTATTGGTCAATAGTCATGAGTCATTTAGTATGCACTATGGTTCCCAAACTCCATTGCGAGATGTTGATTTTGGATTTAGAGAATATCCCCCCTAGAAGCAGATTCTTTAAATCCAAAATGTAGCAGCTATCAAACTAAATAGTAGACAAATTCAAGAAAAATAACGAAATAGTTATTTAAAAATAAAAAATAAAAATTTTTTTAATTTTAAATTCTAAATTTAGACCTGGAAGTTATCGCCTAAATAGTATTGCCGTACAAGCGGATTGTTGTAGAGTTCGTTGGAAGTGCCAGAAGCAAGAATTTGCCCCTCACGCATAATATATCCGCGATCCGTGATAGCTAGAGTTTCGCGGACATTGTGATCCGTAATTAAAATGCCCATGTCGCGATCGCGCAGTCGCGCTACAATCTGCTGAATTTCTGAGACTGCTATGGGATCAACTCCGGCAAATGGTTCATCTAAAAATAAAAACTTTGGTCCTTCCCTTCCAGCAGCCAAAGCTCTAGCCAATTCCGTCCGGCGACGTTCACCGCCAGAAAGTTGAATTCCTTTGCTATTAGCTAACTTTTCCAAACGAAACTCCCGTAGCAAAGTTTCCACTCGCCTTGCCCATTCCCAACGTGGCACATTGGTTTGCTCTAGCACCAAAAGAAGATTGTCTCTCACACTAAGTTGGCGAAAAATACTTGCTTCCTGCGCCAAATAACCAATACCTAGCCGCGCCCTTCTGTGCATTGGCAGTGGAGTCACATCCATATTGTCTAACCAAACCTTCCCTTTGTCTGGTTTTTCTAGACCTGTGGCAATGTAAAAAGTCGTCGTTTTACCAGCGCCATTGGGACCAAGTAACCCGACGATTTCGCCTTGAGCAACAGAAAGGTTGACGCGATTGACAATGAGTCGCTTGCCGTAAGATTTGTGGATATTTTCTAAGACGATTTTCACTCTCTGGTGCCCTTGACTCAGTTATCGTGACTGGTTAGTTTTCTTTAGAGGTGCTGTTGTAGGAGCAGATCCAGTACCTTGGTTGTCAACTTGATTGTCCTTAATGATGTAGATTGATTCTACCTGACGACCTTGCTTGGGTGTAGCAACAAATCGCCCTTCGTCAATCAGATACGTCACTGTCTCAGCCTTGATACTATTGCTGCCCTGTTGCAAAACATAAACATTGCCACTGAGAATAATCTGACGTTCGCGGGTAAAGTATTGTGCTTGGGCAGCAGTTGCCTGAATACCTCGTCCAGGGTAAGACAGTTCTACGTCACCGCGAACAGTTGCCACTTGTGTTTTAGAGTTATACTCTTGCTGTTTGCCACGGATGTAGAGAGGACGATTTTGCCCAGATGTTTGAGGTGTTTGTGCAGTGGCTCTTTGCAGTTGGGGGGGGAATGTCATTCCGCACACAAGTGCAACTGGTAGCATTAAGGCTAATCCCAAATGACGCTTCTGAAATTGAGGCAATTGATAGTGGGGTATCATAGCAATTTAGAATTTATGATTTATGATTGTTATTCCGATTCTCTCAACTACTTTAACCAGAGATGAAATACACTTTCTGAATTTTTCTTTGGATAGTTACTGGCTATTGACGTTTTCTCCACCTTTAAGGTTTCATCTCAGGATCGGCTTATTACTTACAGTTCCCGTAGAACTTCAGGAGCATATGTTCCCTCTCGGCTAGCCGAGAGGAGTTAGAGATGGAATGCTTGAGTGAAATTAACTCACTCACTCACTATTCAATCTACGCTGCTTAGTCTGTAAACATACTTATTTTGCTGACTGCAAAAACACACAAATTTATACGAACTGCAAGCTAGCTTAAATGTAGAAAATCTTAATAATTCTTCAATATTTTTTCTAATCCTTCAATCTTTTCCATTGTTCACTTGTATAATTCTGGGCAAGGGTAAGGCTTCATCTTGACCCAGGTTAAGGGCGGCAATCTTTTCTGGCTCTGTTTGTTGTAGTGCCGTTAACAATGCCGCACTCTGATTCAATAATTCATCCACATCAATGCCGCCATATTCTGATGGGTAACGTCGCAGGCGATTGCTACCCTCACCTAACAAAATCATTGCACCACGCAAGTTATGGTTACTCAGATGATATAGCGCCACAGCAATTTGCAGAATGCCTTGATAAAAAGTTTTTTCTGGCTCTGTTGCTTCAATCCACAGAGCCTCCAAGGTGTCATGACAGGCATAGAACTGCCCAGCATTAAACTGCTCGACACCTTGCCAAAACTCATCGGGCATTCCTTCGTTCATGCCATGCTATCTCGCACTTGTTTGATTGTGTCTAAAGAGATTTCTTGCTGTTCACCAGCGAAATCATTGTCTGAGGTGAGGAACAGCATACAGTGGCACTCTTTGCGCTCCCGCATCGGTACGCACGGACAGTTCCAAAAAGTCGCTTTGACTTCCGCTTCTTTGTCTTCATAGTGCCGACAGGGACACAAAGGAGCTCCGAGTTCGTCTTTATGCTTGGCAAGTCCTTCAATCACAACTGCGGTCACAGAAGGTTCAGAGCAAAAGTACGTTCCAGTGCGCTTGGCGTATTGTTCGGAAAAATGCCGCATTGCCTCTAGGCTGTGTTCGCTGGATTTTGTGTTAACTTCTGGTGAAATCATGGGATCGGCTACTCATAATTTAAACATTTCTTTGCATTGTACCGCAGCCTATGAGAGCTATAACTGGGGTTTATTCCCCGTATTGCTGGTGATTTTGGATTTTGGATGTTGGATTAGCGAAAACTCAACGGCGACCAGAGTATGCTAAAACAGGCAAAATCTGCATAACCCTACAGAAATGCCATTTCTTTGCACTCATTAGAAATTTGAATGCCAGCAATTTGCATTTATTATGAACTGATTGGTTTTTGCAACTGGGGTTGGAGTGGTTGCTGAGAGTCCAACACAATACCAGGGTAATCTCTATTGACGACAACCTGTTCTTGTGGTAAGCGCGTATTCTGCCACAAAAGCCACCGACTACCGCTAGGCAGGGATGAGAGAGTTAAAGGATTTTGCGTCAGCCAAATTAAGGGGTAACTGGGAGGGTGAATACTGGCGGCATCTTCGCCTGTGGTGGTTGCGGCTAAAGTTTCTAAAACACTGCATTCGCCTTTGACTAAACCTGTCAATGCTGTCCACAGTTGCACCTGCATAGAGTGGCGATGTGCGTAAAAGTACAGCGATGCCGCAGCAATAACAGCTTGTTCAAAAGACTCTTCTTCCCATTTGCCAGCACTATCAATAGCAATAATAATTTCTTGTCCACCCGTCACCATTTCTAACTCCCGCACCCGTAATTCACCATAGCGAGCGCTAGTGCGCCAGTGGATAAGACGAATAGGATCACCTATGCGGTAGGGGCGCAAGGAGCGCGTTAGCCCATAAGTTGCTGTTTGTAAAGGTCTACTATTCGGATCTCCCCTCTTGCTATCTTCCTCGCCTATTTCATCAATAAAGGGACAGGTCGTAAGGGGTAATACTGTGGGATAGACAATTGCTGTTGCAGCAGCATCACGTAGACGGCGACACCAAAACAATCCAAGGGGAGCACCAGTCCCTAGTTCGACTGTGTGCCAGCGATAGACACCTCGGCGTTGAGTAGGGTGGTGGTACACAAGGCGATAATTGCCCTTTGTAGGAATTGTTTCTATTGCCTTCTGTAGAGGTTTCCCCAAAACGAAAGGCAGCATATCCTGGACTTGTAGTAAGGTCACGGGTCTGTTTGTCTGGTTGAGAATTTCTAATTCAACCGTTAAATCGTCTCCTGCTGTGACAGGTTGAATGGGAAGACGCTTGACAACTAAACCCAACAGCGATAGCGGTGGTAAGACTGCTGCTACGCTCAACAAAGCAAAACTGAGACCACTAATCACATATAGCCAGCCTGCCATTGTATTGACGCCAGCCCCAAAAAAACAAATAGCAATTCCTATAAGTACCCATCCACTGTATGCAGGGGCACAAGCGTGGGTTTCGAGCCAATTGGTGATGCACTTGATAATTTTCATCCATCCAAGCTAACCCATCAAAATTTGAAAGTCACAGGAGCCGGGATTTACCCATCTGTGACAGGTTAGATGAAAATGAAACCACAGATGTAGACGCCCGAAGGCTGGCTTTCCGGAGGGTATACAGATACACACAGATAAAAAATTATCTGTGTGTATCTGTGTCCATCTGTGGTTCTTAATACTCAATCCAGACTTTTGCAAGAAGTCTGTGAAAAGACGAGCCATGGCTCGTCTCTACAGGACTAATTACCGTTTCGCCAACTTCTTCGCCAACTTCCGCAGACGAATTGACTGGGGAGTGACTTCCACCAATTCATCTGGTCCAATGTACTCTAAAGCACGCTCTAGGCTCATGTCTATTGGCGCTTGCAGCTGTACCAGTTCATCACCGCCGGATGCACGGTGGTTGGTAAGTTGCTTCGTCTTGCAGACGTTCAGTTCCAAGTCTTGGGGACGATTGTGTTCTCCCACAATCATGCCTCTGTAAACCTTGGTGCCAGGAGTAATAAAGAATGCGCCTCTATCTTCGGCGTTCTTCATGGCGTAGAAGGTGGAAACGCCTTCCTCAAAGGAGATTAAGACGCCTTTGTTACGAGCCTCAATATCACCAGAGAGCGGACGGTAGTCAAGGAAACTGTGGTTCATGATACCCTCACCACGAGTCATCCGCATGAATTCACCCCGGAAACCGATTAATCCCCGGGCGGGAATGACAAACTCTAGCTGGGTGCGTCCGTTACCACCCATTTGCATATCTTGCATTTCGCCTTTGCGTTGTCCCAGTCGTTCAATGCAACTGCCAACAGCATCTTCAGGAATGTCTAGTACCAGGAGTTCGTAAGGTTCGCAAGGATGCCCGTTGACTTCGCGGTAAATCACCTGTGGCTGGGATACCTGAAACTCATAACCTTCGCGGCGCATGGTTTCGATTAAGATGCCCAGGTGCAATTCTCCACGTCCGGAAACCTGGAATTTATCGGGGGAGTCGGTTTCTTCAACGCGTAAGGCGACGTTGGTTTCTAGTTCGCGGAAGAGGCGATCGCGCACTTGGCGTGATGTCACCAACTTGCCTTCTTGACCTGCAAAAGGCGAATCATTCACCCAGAAGGTCATTTGCAATGTCGGTTCATCTACTTTAATCAGTGGCAATGCTTGCGGGTCGTTCGGGTCAGTAATTGTTTCCCCAATGTTGGCATCAGCAAACCCTGCCACAGCTACGATATTGCCGGCGGATGCTTCTGTGATTTCAATCCGCTTTAGCCCTTCAAAGCCCATCAGCTTGCTGATTTTTCCCTTGACAGTTTCGCCGTTTTCTTTCATCAAAGCGGCTTGCTGTCCCATGCGGATGATGCCGTTGTGAATTTTGCCAATGACAATCCGTCCCAGATATTCGGAATAATCCAGGGTTGTCACTTGTAGTTGCAGTGGTTTCTCTGCATCACCCACTGGTGCTGGTACATGGCGCAGGATAGCTTCAAACATCGGCTGCATATCCTTGGCTTCATCTTCCAATTTTTCTTTGGCGTAGCCACTTAAACCGGAAGCAAACAGGTAGGGAAAATCACACTGGTCATCATCTGCCCCTAGTTCTAGAAACAGATCCAATACTTTGTCTGTGGCACCATGAGGATCTGCTTGGGGACGGTCGATTTTGTTGACGACGACGATGGGGCGCAGTCCTTTTTCTAGGGCTTTTTTCAAGACAAAGCGTGTTTGGGGCATGGGACCTTCGTTGGCATCAACAATGAGGATACAACCGTCAACCATGCCGAGTACACGTTCGACTTCGCCCCCGAAGTCAGCGTGTCCGGGAGTATCAACAATATTGATCAGCGTGTCTCCATAGTGAACTGCTGTGTTTTTGGAAAGGATTGTAATTCCCCGTTCTCGTTCAAGAGCGTTGGAGTCCATGACGCAATCCGGAACGTCTTCTCCTTCACGGAAGATGCCGGATTGTTTAAGGAGAGCATCAACAAGGGTTGTTTTGCCGTGGTCAACGTGGGCGATGATGGCGACGTTACGGATAGGGAGCGTCATATGCGCGTTTGGATAGAGGGGACTTTAAAATTTATACTTATTGCTGCAATGCTTTAACAGAATTTGGGAGGTTTTAGAAATTCTGTAAAGAAGCCTTAACAATTCTATATTAACTCTTTATGGTTGAAGTGTTTTTTAGGAAACGAACTGCGAAGACATATAGAGGATGCAGAGACATTCAGTAAATCGCAAAGTTTTCCTCAAGGGCGATCGCTAATCATAAACCCAGTACATTTTAGTCACAAAAGCTACTGACACAATACTGGGAAATCTCTCTTGATCAGTCCTTGTAGATAGTTCCGGAAAGTTAAAATTTTAATTTTATTTAATTTTAAATCTTTAATTGTCCTAATTCTTCTTAATAGCGTAGACAGGTTGGCCAAAAAGTTTTAAGATCCAATTTATAGTCGTATATTTACTTATTGCAGAATTTCTCTAACCATAGTAAAGATTTTCTGAAAATTTCTCTAGGCATCGAAATCACTCTATTAAAATCAGAAAGTCTTTCGTAAAGGGCAACAAACACATGGATGTAAAGCTGATTTTAGCTGCATTAACAATTGTCTTCACTGTTTCGTGCTTGTTCTTTGGCACGAAAAATGGATTTTACGATTCAGATAACTATCATGGCAATGGCTCTGCCCATTGAAGTTACAAAACAAAGGAGTAACCCTTCGGGTTCTCCGGTTGTCTGTGGAGGAGCCAGTGCTGTTGGCGGAAGCCTGCCCTACGGGCATAGACGGGTTTCCCGTCGCAGGCAACTGGCAATGGAAAACCCTTCGGGTTCGCCAGTTGCCTACGGAGGGAAACCCTCCTGCAGCACTGGTCTCACCGCCCCCAGTCCCTAGGTTGAAGAATCCTCATTACCCACTTGTTTACATTGCACAAGTTTGGTGTAGCCATGTTGACCAAGCGAGCATCAGCATTGCAATGGTGTGGGGATGTATAACTAAACTGGCAATAGACACTGTGTGGAAGGAAAAACCATCCACGGACAGTGTCCGAAAAGGACACTTTGCTTTCGTCGGCGATGTCCTTGCGTATGCAAGTGTCCTCCCCTATGGAATTGGCATTGGGCAAAAGTCCATAAAGATGAGGTTGGAGGGGAGGAAAGCATGAGCGATCGCCTGTTGGTGTCCTCTGGAATTGATACGGGGGAGGGGGCGAGTGAATTAGAATGTTTGCCCTTTGGTGTTCACCACGATGATGAAGGTGTTTGTTTGTTGATGCGGATGGGACCACACCGTATTTTGCTTGACTGTGGCTTGGCGGATATTTCACCCTTGGTGAAGGGATTAACAAAATCCGCACGTCGAGGAAATTCGCCCTTACCAGCAGATTTAGTCTTAGTCAGTCATGCCCATCCAGATCATGCCAGAGGGTTGCTAGCGCTGCACAAGGCATATCCGTTGTTACCTATATATGCCAGCGAAGTGACAAGCAAGTTGCTACCTCTCAATTGGCTGGAGCAAGACCGCCAGGAAGTATCGCAATTTTGTCAAGCGCTGCCATTGCGATCGCCAGTAGAATTCAAAGATGGTCTGGTGGCAGAATTATTTCCTGCGGGTCATCTACCTGGGGCTGTGGCAATTTTACTCACTTATACCACCCAAGAGCGCTCTTACAAGGTACTTTATACAGGCGACTTTTTTTTATCAAACTCGCGGTTGGTAGAAGGTTTGCGGTTGGAAGAATTACGGGGAATAGAGTTGGATGTGCTGATTATTGAAGGTAGCTATGGGACTTCCCGTCATCCCCACCGCCGTAGCCAAGAAAATCAACTTGCCGAAAGAATTAACCGCGCGATCGCGGAGCGTTGCTCCGTACTACTCCCCACGCCTAGTTTGGGGCTGGGTCAAGAACTGCTGATGCTTTTACGCAGTCATCACCATTTCACGGGACGAGATTTAGATATTTGGGTTGATGGTAGTGTCGCCATTGGATGCGATGCTTACTTAGAATTGCTAACCAATCTCCCTTCGTCAGTACAAAACTTTGCCCGCCATCAACCCCTATTTTGGGATGAACGGATACGTCCCCGTGTACGTCGAATGATGCCAGAACAGCGCCCTTATCTTGGCAATCCTTGTATTATCCTCACTGACTCCACAGCCGACGTACGACAATACTGCGAACCCGATACTGGTTCTTGGCTCATCCTTCTGCCAGAGAAAACTAATATAAAAATTAACGAAGAATACTCACAACTGACGACGGTCGAAACCTATCTCCTTGCCCAGCATAGTGATGGTCCTGGTACTACCCAGTTGATTCATAATTTGCGACCGCAACACGTCATCTTCGTCCACGGTTCTCCTGCTTACTTGGCAGACCTGACAAGTTTAGAAGAGTTGCAAAACCGATACCATCTCCATTCTCCCGCTGCGGGCACCTTGGTGGAACTGCCTATTGGTGAAACATTTTTACAACCAGCTGCCCCAGAAACAAATTATGAAGGCGAACTCACGGAATTGGGAACTGTAGTCACAATTACTCTACCCGATGCAATTACTGCCGACCCGCGTTGGCGACAGTTTGCCGACACAGGTTTAATTGAAGCCCGTTGGCAAGGAGAAGATTTGATATTGCGGGGACTATCGCAAAGAGAACTACTTAACCAAAGTGGCGATCGCTTTATCTGGTCTGATGTTGACTGCTGCGGTACTTGCCGTTACCAAAGAGGACAGCGCTGTTGGAATCCCGCGTCTCCGTTGTATAACTTCAAGGTGACTCTTGAAGGTTACTGCCCTGCTTTTGAACGTAACAGCGAAAAAAGTGCTGAGTCCTAAGACTTAAGATAGAAGAATGAAGAATGAACAGAGAAAATCTGAAAAGATAGAGCAACGAAGATAGAAGAATGAAGAAAGGGGAGAAAAAAGGATAGTTTTTCTTTACTCTTCATTCTTCACTCTTGATTAGTCTGGATTATTGGAGTCTGGATAGTGATTGCGGATACGTTCAACTTCCGGACACTCTTCAGTTAAAAGAGGTTCTACATTGCCGCGTGGCACTGAAGCTAATTTTTGCGTTACAGCGCCAATGCTTTCAAGGCGAACCATTTCCTCCCAAGAACAAACTTCATCTTCTTCGTCTGTTTCATAACGCAGGGTGACTAAGTCTCCCTCTATATCGATGATGCGAGCGCGTTCAATCCAGCGTTGCTGGTCCCGCAAGAACACGCATACCTCCCGCCCATCGCAACACAATTGATAAATCTTGCGGTGTAGCATCTACTGCTTCTGCCTTTTTAAACCTAGTTAAATCTGTCAATGTCTGAGCTTTGCCCCAAGTATACGATACCTTTTTATGGTTCGTTATCCGAGCCACTTGAAGGTATCTTTTTTGACCCAACTCCAAGTCTTGTTTGTTTTTGTCAGTTTTACGGGCTTTTTGGGTCATCAAGTTCGCGGTTACTGCACCAGTTACACTCTATATTTGTCGGGGTCATTCAAAAAATGTTGACTTCCGAGAAGTCACATAATTCGCTATTTCTCCTGACCAAGTTAAGAGTCTCTGGTAAGCCCTGCCAAACATTATGTAATAAATGATACTCCAAAATAAGCGTCACCTGCGGTTGTTTTAGTAGCCTACTTGTAGTCATTGGCATCGCTGGGAAGTGCGGGGATTCTGCTTTACTTTTACCCCTATGTACTTGATCTTAGCTTATTCTCTTGTATCCTTCATGGTTTTAAATAACAACACCTCAAGGTTCTTATCTTAATTTTTTTGCTTGATTTGACACTTTTGTGAGCCTAAACAACACAGCTGTGAGCAAATACGCTTTTGCTTGTGTCAGCTTCTGGTGTTGCACAGGGGGAATTTTATTGCCAGTTTAGAGGATGCTTCCGGTTTCATTCGACCCGCGTAAACTGCGTCGTATAGGGCTGTGAGGCTGTAAATCATTTGACTGATAGCACTTTGTCGGCAGCACCTGACTAAGAAGACCCTCTGATTCAACGAGAGTGGGAATCATTTATCATCAAAATGATTCCCACTCTCAGCGACTGGTTCTCAGTATCTTAATCCACTAAAGCAAGTTGGGGTTTGTGGTCTGGGCTTTGTGGTACATTGACGATTTCCGTTAACTTTTTGAGATAAGCTTTCCGTTTTAGCATTCCTGGTGTGACATCAAGCCCTACTGTTGCCAAAATTTTTTCCCAGCGATAGACCCAGTCGTGTCGTAGGAGCGAGTTAATAATGTTGTCTTTACGTATTTTTGCTACACGTTCAGGTTGTGCATTCAAATTAGCAATGATATTAGATATATCTGGGCAATCGAAAGGAATCTCAACAACAGCATCCGACCAGTCAAAATTGTCGGTGAAAGCTTCACACTTGGGAGGTATGCCTATCATTATTGTGCCACCAGATGCGCCTTCAAAAAAGCGTGGACCTACTTCATCTTGAGGATTGGATTGACCTATTAAATCAAATTTTGCTTTATTGACTATCATATAACCACTTCTCTTTACAAAATTCGTATAGAGACTCCGATGGTAGCTGTAATCTGTCATGTATAAATCTTTTATAGTATCGTAGATATAAAAGAAATTTTTCTCTGCTGCTAATTTTAGTAAAGCTTGGTGCGTGACTGCTGAACGACGCCCTATATTCAAGACATCAACACAGCGATAAAGGTCACGTGGATAGGGGCAGAAATTGATAGCGTCAACGCCATATGGTAAGTGATTGCAAGGACGTTGGACAATCTCAGCAACTTGATTCATACTAGAACTAAAGTTCATGAAAATATAATCAAAGTTTTTTAAAAGCTGTAGTTGAAATTGCCAACTATCAATATCTTTTGCCCAGATTTCGTCTAGCCAACAAATGGCGTAACGGCACTTGTCCCGCCAACCTTTAATAGAATTGAGCACGAGAATGTCTTGAATTGACTGGCAGAAAAAGAAAAATAAATCATATTCTTTATCTACCTCAAATTTATAGTTAATTAATGATGAGAAAATTTCGCCATTTCTAAGTATCTTTGCTGCCTGGTTTGCGATCTTGTTAGTTACTTTAAAAAAATTAGAATTAAAAATTGGTGTAATTAAATCAACTCTGTCACAACCACAAATGACATCCTCAAACTCATAAGGTGCGGAACGAGAAACATGTAATTTCAAATTACGCATTGATGCCAATAATACCCGAGGTTGCTCAGAAACAATATTGCTTGTTTGTTGTAGCATAAAACTGAATTCCTTTCCTCAAAAAACAATTTTGATGGTTCCAAACATGGAAAATCTCACCCTGGTGAATACTTACTCGCTGGTCTTTACCGTGAACAAGTTGATTTAAAGGCAAAATTCAGTAGGTAGATACAAATGGTTCACTGTTCAAATTCTGCTAATGCAACTTGCCGTGAACTACTGCCTTGTTATTGCAAAATGGTCTATTTCCTACTTCGTGTCCTTCGCCTTTACCCTACCCCTACTCTCTGTTGAAGCCACCCTCCGGACATCTACGAAAAGAGGGGCTACCCTTCCGAAAAGCCGCAGCATGGTACGTATTAGCCTCAGCTTCTGAGTAGGAACTACACGTCTACAAGCGTCTACCTAGTTCAATACATTTTTGTGAAGCAACGGAGTAAAGTTCTAGCAACTAGCTCAAGTGACATTGCAGAATGGAAGTATGAAATAGGATGTCTCTGACTTAAACCCTTGTAGACTTATCAGAGATTAGTTAGGGTTTTACGCAGCCAGAAACATTTACTTTTCTTAGCATCAATCCATTGTTCAGTAACGCTGCCCCAGTTCTCCAAAATGGGTAACACACCTGTATAGTTATAGCTATAGCCAACAAGATTAGGACGTAAACTAAAAGAGTTCCCAGAGCGTCTACCCCATTTCAATGGCTAAAGCTTATAGTGATGATTTCCGGCAAAAAGTTATGCAAGCGATTGAGTTGGACGGTCTCAAGAAGTCTGAAGCCAGCCAAGTGTTCAATATCAGTCGTAATACGATTAACTTGTGGTTGCAGCGCAAAGCCCAAACGGGTGATGTCAAACCCAAACCGAGGAAAGCATCGCAGCAGAGCGGCAAAATCAGCGATTGGGAGAAGTTTCGCACTTTTGTCAAAGAGCATGGGGATAAAACCCAGAGCGAAATGGCACAGCTATGGGATGGGGAAATTAGCCAACGCACGATTTCAAGGGCATTACGAAAGATAGGACATACACGTAAAAAAAAACATACGGGTATAGTCAACGAGATGAAGCTAAACGGGCAGCGTTGTTAGCGCAACTGGATAACCCGAAAGCGTCTCATCTGGTATATGTTGATGAGTCTGGTATGGATGAACGCGACAACTACGGCTACGGATACTCCCTTGTTGGGGAACGCTTCTACGACCTCAAATCGGGTCGACGGCAAGGTCGCATTAATATGATTGCTGGGTATCGAGAGGGGCAATTGATTGCGCCATTTACTGTCGAGGGGGCGTGTAACCGAACCGTGTTTGAGACCTGGCTAGAAACGTGTTTGATTCCGGTGTTGCGTCCGGGTGAGTGGGTGATTGTAGATAATGCAACGTTTCATCATGGTGGTCGGATTGCCCAATTAATTCAAGCTGCAGGGTGTCAGCTAGTCTATCTGCCGCCCTATTCGCCAGATCTTAATCGGATTGAAAAGTGTTGGGCATGGTTAAAAAGTAGGGTTCGCAAGCTGTTACCCAAATCGGATAATTTACGTGATGCAATAGAAACCGTTCTCAAGCAAGCAGCGTCCTAACTAATATGGCTACGGCTATAGCAATTGCTTCTTCAACGCTCAATTGTACAGTAGCTTTTATTAAGGATTGGTTAAAATAAAGGTTTTTTCTTAAAGAGTTCTTAAAAAAGAGATTGAAAATTTTGCCAAATGTAAAACTTGGGCTTTGTACATGGTTATTGAAAAAATGATCGAAAATCTTCATCTTTTTGACTCAACTGTACCCAGTCTAAGTTCAAATACTTAAACTTTTGCACAAGGCGATCGCATGCTGGGCGTTCTGTGGCGTAATGTCCGGCATCAATTAAAATTAAACCACAATCACGGCTTTCCTGAAACTGATGGAATTTACAGTCAGAAGTCAAATAAGCTTGAGCGCCTGTTTTCACAACCGCCGAGATAAAACTCGCTCCCGAACCACCCAAAACGGCAACTCGGGAAATTTCCTGTTCTAAATCTGCCACTGGAGAGGAAATCAGATGAGAAGGAGCAAGTTGGGTTTGAATTGTTGCGAGTAACTCCCCTAAAGTTATGGATGCCTCTAAATTCCCTACACGTCCATATCCTAAGCCTGGTTGTGTGGTTACTACAGGAGAGACTTCCTTAAGTTCTAGAATTTGAGCCAAAACGTCAGCGGTGCCATCTTCCACTTGGTCCAAATTGGTATGAGCACTGTAAATACCGATATTGTAGGTAAAAGCTAACCGTGCCATTTCGCCTATAGCGTCGCCACTGCGTAAAGACTTGGGCGGACTGAAAATCAAAGGATGGTGGGCGAAAATCAGATTAACGCGGATACCAGCATCGCACAAAGCAATGGCTTCTTGCATGACTGCTAAAGTTGGTGTCAAACAAACCAAAACCCGCGCGTCTTCCTGCAATACTCCAGGCTCAATTTGCCAACCACAATTGTCCCAGCTTTCTTGCCAAGCCGGATTTGCCCATTTTTCAAACCAGGTAATGAAATCAGCAATTTTCATTTGTCATTAGTCATTAATCATTTGTCATTTGTCATCCCCAGAGATGTGAATAACCAATTCTCTGCTGTGGCTTCGTTGCCTATGCTCCCAGATATAAATTCCCTGCCAAGTTCCCAGTACTAAGTGACCTCGATTAATGGGGATCAATTCTGAAGTATGGGTTAGAGCTGTGCGGATGTGTGCTGGCATATCATCGGGACCTTCAGCATCATGGATGTACTGGGCTGATTCTGGCACGAGTTTTGCCATAAAGTTGGCTAAATCTTTCAGGACATCGGGATCGGCATTTTCTTGAATGAGCAAACTGGCTGACGTGTGGCGTATAAACAGGACGCACAGTCCTGTCTCAACCCCTGATTCGGCGACTGCGTCTTCAACTTTTTGGGTTATGTTATGTAAAGATTTACCAGTCGTGGAAATCCTCAGTAGCTTTTGGTAGTGAGTCATCTTTCACTCTTCAGGAGTCATTGGTGATTCGTCATCACTCTTTGGTTCAGAGTTTGTAGGCTCTTGAGTGTTAACTGTTGACTCTAAGCTCTCTTCCTCTGCTTCTTCTGGGTGATTTTCTTCGCTTTCTAGCCAAGGAGAGTCGAAGTGAGTCCAAGGAATGATTGGTTTATTAGGTAGGTTGGGGGTTAAGACTGTAATATTTGCTGGATCTGGTTTTGGCAAATGCACACAACTACTACCAGGTTCTGTATCATTAAATTTTTCGGAAGAATTCATATTTATTGCTGCAAATTGGGTATAAAATAGACAGCTACCACATGCAACAAGGCAACCAAGGCTATTCCCCAAGTAACACCAGCAGCATAGAATAACGACTGAGAAATATCGTTTATAGCCTGCTTGTTAGCATTATACGTCTCTACTAGGTTAACTAACATCTGCAACTGATATTCTTCGGGTGGCATTGCTAAATAACCCTCTAGAAATTTTTCATTTTCTGGGTTGGGAGTAATGACGAATTGACGTGGCAGTAAAGCATTTATCAACAGTGTAAAATTTATTAAAAATAAAATAACTTCTGTAATACTAAATAAGCTAAAGACGGAAAGCAGTCTGGCGATGGTGAGAACGCTGAGCAATGCACTGTTTGCCACAAATAGAATATTCGTCTGAGTCAGTAAAATTTGCCGTTCTTCCTTTTGTTTGTCTAAAACTCGACGTATATCTTCGGAGGCTAAGCTCAGAGTCAGGGAAGATAGATTTTGTTCCATGACAAAACTTAGGACGATATAATTTAGTATAAAAATTACTTTTTTTCACAGTACCCTGTTACAGCTTATAGCGGTAAAAAGCTTAACCTACCTAAGGAATAAGTTGCTCTAATTTCTTGCTTTTACAAGTTTGAGTTTTTAGAGATGCAAATAGTTGAGAACAGTATGAGCTATAGTTTCATTTCCATCCTTAGCAATGGGTTGCGACTGCTTTGGTTGATTTGGCGCTTTGTTGAGGAAATCCCAAGTCCCTTGGAAAAACTCAGATGGAGTCAGGATTTGATGCTGATTATAATTGGCAATACCTTCTAATAAAAAAGCCGCTTCCGCAAAGTCTTCACGAGTCATTGAAACAATTGGAACTCCTAAACGTGTAGCTTCCGCAAAAGTACTGAAACCAGGTTTAGAAACAACTCGCCCACAAATGGGCATAAAATCAACAGGGCGGTACTTGTGGTCAGTGACTGGTACTATGTTTGGCAAATCAGGGGCAGATTTATCAAAGGTGATAAATTGCCAATCGAGAAATTGCTTCAGGTTATCGTAGGGAATTTGTTGCAAACCCAAGCCACCAAAGGTGAGTAAGATAGTTTTTTCTTTTGGTGCTGTAATTCCCCATGTGGATCTTACTTCTTCAGGAGTGTAACGAGGAGAACCGCCTGTTAAGCCCACATCTGTCATATTTCTGAATGCTTGCATCGGTTCATGGAACGGAAGACGGAACAGGCAATCGCACTTCGAGTAGCAATGACTAATCCAATCGGCAATGTCTATAAAACTACCGCCCCAATCTCGGTAGATCAAGTCCCAGCCAAAGTTACTCATCATCCAACAAGGTATATCAGCTGCTTTGGCAATTTCACAAGCCAGGAAGGGGACATCTGCCAAGATAAGATTGACGCGATTTTGACGGATAAAGTTGACTTCAGAAGCAATGATAGAATTTTGATTTTTCTTAATATCAAGTAATTTTTCTAAAGTTGCAGCCTTATCCATTGTCAAGCTATCTGCTTGCACCACACCTAAATCCATCGCACGGGGACGCTGGATAAAATCTCCTTCTATGTAGCACTCTAGCAACCATCGTGGTGCTGTAGTCACCATTATGAGCAGGACTTCGGGACATAATTTTTGGATTGTCGCAGCAACGGCTGCGGTACGGGTCGCATGACCAAAGCCGTGATTGGTGATTGCTATATATAAAATTGGTCTATCCATTATGAATTGTTAGTTGTTAGTTATTAGTGGATAGTTGTCTACTAACCACTATCTACTACCTACTACCCACTTTCTACTTCTTACATTTGACAAAATCGTTGAATTCCTTCAACTAGCTGGTCAATTTCCGATTCTAGAGTAAAATAGTGAACACAGGCACGTACGCAATCTGGATCGGCTATTGTCCGAGTAAATAACCCTTGTGACTCCAAAAAAACGACGAGTTGGCGACTAGCGTCAGGTGTTTGAGTTGTGAGTTCAAATGAAACTAAACCGCTTTCTGGCGGGGAAGTTCGCAAACATTTAACATCGGATATCGTCTGTAACTGTCGCCACAGATACTCACTTTTGCGGCAAATTTGCTGGTAACGTTCTTCTGCGGTTCCCCATTGCTGATGAACTGTGATCGCCTCCCTGAAACCTGTGTAAAGTGGATAGTTGGATGTCGCCACTTCATAGCGTTGCCCATCTGGTTGCCAATCTACAGGCTTTGCTTTACTGTCAGAAATAACACCGCGCCAACCGATAAATGTCGGTTTCAAGCTGTCTCGCACTTCAGGTCGGACGTACAAACCTCCCACACCACCTGGACCGCATAGCCATTTATGACCCGTAAAGGCGTAAAAATCAGCCCCCAATTCAGTAAGATTTAAAGACATTGAGCCTACAGACTGAGCTGCATCTATTAAAAGTCTCACCGAGTGAAATAGGCATAATTCAGCTATTTTGTCAATAGGCAAAACTTGACCTGTATTCCAAAGAACGTGACTCAGTATCACAAGGCGAGTATTTGGAAGTAAGTGTTGAGCAATGACGTCAACGGGGTTGCCTTCGTTTAAAGTTGCCATTAAAGGGCAAGTGGTGACAACAACCGCGAATCTACGCGCAATTTCCTGAGCAGTTGCTATGATACCTGGGTGTTCGCAGTCTGAGAGCAGAATGTGGTCGCCAGAGCGCCAATCAAGACCCCACATGGCAATATTACAGCCGACGGTGACATCTTCAGTTAAGGTGATTGTTTGAGCTGGTACACTTAACTCAGAGGCGATCGCATTTCTCGCAGCTTTTGCCTCCTGTACTATCCACCGATTCACCTCAGTACCAAAAGGACCTATTTGCTGAATGTAAGCTTGCGCGTGAGTGATTGCATCCAAAGCCGTTTGTGGCATTGGTCCTTGACCGCCGTAGTTAAAATATGTCTTATTTACCAAACCTGGAAATAGCTGTCTATGGTGATGCAACTTGGTAGGTGATGCAGAAATACTAGTCATCGGTTATCAAGATATTTAGTCATGACATTGACATATAGTTATTCTCCCCCACTCTTCCCATATCCCCACCTCATCTCCTCCACTTCACCAAAAAGAGTGCAAAATGACATCAACTTTAGTTATTTGGGTCACTGCCAGAAAGTGCTCATTTTTGTTACCTTAAAAGAATGTTAATTAATGCTGAACTACTGCTGCAATATCAACGCTGCAAGCGCCGACCTTTTTTAGACATTCACGGTGACAAAAGTTGGCGAGAGAATGGGAATGACTTATTGCTGAAACTGTACCAGGACAAAGTTGCTCATCAGATGAGTGTTTTGACACAGTTTACATATCAGCAACCACAATATCGACACGGACGTTGGAAGGCGGGAGAAGCAGCGACTTTAGAGTTGATGCAGCAGGGGGTTGAGTGCATTTATCAAGGGGTGCTGCTCGCAAGTCATTCTGACACACACACACTACTGAGTCGTCCTGATATTCTCATCAAAAAACCAGGACAATCGCGCTTTGGAGATTGGATGTACGTTCCGGGTAATATTGAACTGGGTAAGCGTCCTAAACAGGAGTATCAGGTCGTAGCAGCATTTCACGCTTATGTGTTGGCGACGGTGCAACAAATTGACGTGGAAACAGCTTGGCTCATATTGCGTGGGAAAGAAGCTGGTTATCCTGTGGATCTAGCGAAATGGATGCCACAAATGCAGCACATTCTGGATGAGTGTATTCAAACTCTAGAAACAGACGAAGCTCCTGAGGTCTTCATCTCTCGTCAACGTTGCAGTCTTTGCCCTTGGTACAGTCATTGTTATGGAGTCGCACAATCCCAGAAACATCTCTCTTTGTTACCAGGAGTGACACCAATTCGCTACACACAACTGCAAGCGTTGGATATAACAACAGTAGAATCTTTGGCGAAAACTCATCCCACTGAACTGGAACGCTTACCCGGTTTTGACAGATCAGTAGCACCTAAGCTTGTATTACAAGCAAAATCTATCCTGGAAAACCGTCCGCTCATTATACCATACCTGCCATCAACGAAAAAATTTATTGTAGACTCTTGTGCTGTGAACACTCCTGTTTGCCTCGATAAAGCGACACATACTGATGCAAACTCTACACAGGGGGCTTTTTCTGGGGAAGATATCCTATTGACAGCCCCTGTAGAGATATTTTTTGATATTGAGGCGCAACCAGACTTAAATTTAAATTACCTGTTGGGGGTTTTGGTTGTTGACAGGCTAGCCAAAACAGAACAGTTTTATTCTTTTTTGGCAGAAAACCAAGAAGAAGAAAATGTTATTTGGCAACAATTTCTGGATTTGGTTTGGGAACATCCAGATGCACCAATTTATCATTTTTGTGTTTACGAATTTGATACTGTCAAACGACTAGCAAAGCTTTACCACACTCCCCACACTTCTGTGTTACCTGTGCTGCGTCGGTTTGTGGATGTATATGAGATTTTAACACAAAGCGTGACGTTGCCTGTAGAAAGTTATGCTTTAAAAACAATTGCTCGATGGTTAGGGTTTAACTGGCGTGATGCAGAAGCGAGCGGTGCGAAATGTATTTACTGGTATGATGAGTGGTTAAAAACGGGCGATCGCTCCTTACTAGAAATTATCCAACGTTACAACGAAGACGACTGCCGCGCAACTCGCAGTGTGAAAGACTGGCTCGTAAACTTTCTTCAAAATAGTCATGATGAGTGAGTGCTTAAGCGTTTACTACAAGTCAATGACCAAGTTAATTGCTAGCGTGATATCGTGTTTGTGATTTTCACAGTTCAGCAATAATTGACAATGCAGTTCATTAGAAAATTTTTGAAGTTTCCACGAATTATTTGGTTTTTTATTCCAATTCTAATTATCGGTGTCTTTTTCATCTTCATCAATGTACCTGCCCCAACTTTTCCAATAACTGGAATAGATTTTATAGGTTCTGCGACTTTCCCCACAGGTTCCTCTTTCCAAAAAACCCCAATGGGAGGGTTTTCAGGAATGACATACGATGCCAAAAAACAACTTTATTACATAATATCTGATGACCGCAGTGAAAAAGCTGCTGCTCGCTTCTACACACTAAAATTTGACCTAAACAATGGAACATTAACAGATGGTAGCGTTGTACCTGTTGGTGTCACTACACTATTAAATGAAAGCAATCAACCTTTTCCTGCTGGTAGCATCGATCCAGAAGGTATCGCCTTAACGAACAAAGATACTGTGTATATTTCTTCTGAAGGCGATACTAGAAAACAGATAAAACCTTTTATTAAACAATTTTCAATATCTTCTGGAAAAGAACTAACTACACTACCAATTTCTAATAAGTTTTTGCCAGACAAAAGCGGTAAACAAGGTATTCGTAACAATTTAGCCTTTGAATCTCTCACCATTACACCAAACGAAAAGTCTCTGTTTACAGCGACGGAAAATGCTCTTCTTCAAGATGGTTCAGAGGCTCAACCAAAAATTGGTAGTCATTGCCGCATTTTGCAATACAATTTGCTCACACAACAGCTAGAAAAAGAATTTCTTTACCAGACTGAATCAGTCACACCCTTTTTGAATATTTCTCCTCGATTTTCTAGTGGATTAACTGATTTAGTTGCACTTGATAATCAAGGTCATTTTCTGAGTATAGAGCGGACTTTTACTGGCTTAGGGTTTTCTGTTGCACTGTTTCAGATTTCCTTAAAAGGTGCTGATAATATCCACAATATCAATAGCCTTTTAGCTGTTGATATCAACAAAATCAAACCTATTCAGAAAAAACTGCTTTTAGATTTGAGACAACTAGATGTAGCGCTAGACAATATTGAAGGCTTAACTCTCGGTTCTAAATTCCCTGACGGTCAGCCTTCATTAATCCTTGTCAGCGACAACAACTTTAATACTCTTCAGCGAACCCAAATACTCGCTTTTAAACTCAAGATTGAACCACCACTCATGAGATTTTTCCGGCGTCTCATCCCTAGTTTTAATCGCTCATAACACAATACAATAGACTTCTAGAAAAAATAAGATTTATGAATTTTTGAACCACAGATGCACACAGATAAACACAGATAAATATCAATACCGTTCAGATAAGACCAGAATCTTTATCAGGAACACAATGTAGAGACGCGCCATGGCGCGTCTCTACACACGTGGATTTTTTACACATCAACCTTAACTGAACCGTATTGAGATAAATATCAGTTTTTATCTGTTTTACATTTTACTTTTTACTTGTTGTGACCCCGCATCGTTTTTGACCAAATAAACAATTCGCCATTTTCGCCACCTGCAGCAAGTTGCTGACCTTGAGGATGCCAAGCGAGACTTGAAAACCCAGATGACACACCTGTGAGAATCTGGGAGACTTCCTTTGCTTCTTTCCACAAACAAATCCAGCCATCAGCAGCAGCGGAAGCCAGAAGGAAGCTTTTAGGTGCAAAGGCGATCGCTTGAATGATACCAACATGATTCGTTAAAACTCTTGCTTCCCAACCTAAGGAATCATCAGCCTGCTTTTCCCACACCACAATACCGTCAACACTGCAACAAGCAAGCAGAGGTGCGCCTTGCTGGATCGTCATTTGTGACCATGCAAGTTGGCGAATTTTGCCAGGAAAGCCTCGCATCACCCAAGGTTGAGGGTCGTTACTAGAAATTAATAGGTGTGATTCCACAACGGTAATGGTGCGATCCATATTCCCAGAGGCAAGGAATTTGCCATCCGGCGACCAGGCAATAGCTAAACTAGCAGAAGGTATTTCTAGGATGTACGGGTCATCATTCCAATTTTGGCAGTCCCATACCTTTGCTCCCTGATAACCGCAAATGGCTAGGTATTGTCCATCACAACGCCAATCGATACCTAATACCGAAGAGTTATCAAAATTCAATGTCACAACTATCTCGCGAGTATCAGCGTCCCACACTTGGACGTAACGCCCCAAGCTGAAAGCCAGGAAATGATTGGTAGGACTCCACGCCAGCTTATCAACCCAAGCAGGGGCATTTTCCAATGTGGCGATTAATTCACTTTCTCGCCAAATTTTCACCTTTCCATCCTGTCCCCCAACAGCTAAAAATTGCCCATTTTTAGAAAAGGCAACACAGTCTACTGATTCACCTTTTCCAGTCTGCAAAGTTGCTAAGTCGTCATCCCGCCACAGCAGGACTTCACCAGCAGCAGAAGTGGCTGTTAAGGTTGTACCTTCTGGGGACCAGGCGATCGCAGTGACATAATCGCAAAGCGTCCCCGAATATTTCTCTTTAAATTCCTTAGAGTTGAGGGTTGAGGGGTTCATGGTTGTGTTAAGAGGAGTGGAGGGAGTTGGGCAAGTTGGGGGAGTGGAGGCGTGAAGGCGTGGGGGAGTTAAGAGGAGTAACCGACTATTTCTTCTTTCCCCCCTCTCCCACTCTCCCCTCCCCGTTTCCTCTTCCCCCCCATCTCTTCTTCATACCAAGCAAGCCAGGAAATCTTGCCTAAGTTGGGCTTCATCTAGGTTACGACCAATGAAAACCAGTTCATTTTTGCGGGTTTCGTCTGGTTTCCACAGGCGATCAGGTTTGCCATCAAACAACATATGCACTCCTTGGAACACAAAGCGGTTATCTTCCCCAGCGATATTCAAAATGCCCTTCATGCGGAAGATATCTGGTCCTTGGGTTTGCAGTAACTTTCCCATCCAATTATTTAGCTGGTCGCCATCCAATGCACCTTCTGCCACTAACGCCACAGAATAGACACTTTCGTCATGTTCGTGGGCATCTTCGCCTAGGAATTCTGGGTCAATTTCTAAGGCGCGGTTGAGGTCAAAGGCTTTAACACCCAACAGGGCATCCATCGATAGTTCAGAATTGCGGGTACGGTAGATTTTTGCCATTGCATTCATCCCCCGAATCCGCTTTTCTAGCTCATTGAGCTGTTCTGGTGTCACCAAATCGGTTTTATTGAGTAGAATCACATCAGCAAAGGCAATCTGTTCTTGTGCTTCCTCCGCATCCCAGTGCTGCCATATATGCTTGGCATCTACCACCGTTACCACAGCATCTAACTCCAGCTTTTCCCGCATATCTTCATCCATGAAGAACGTCTGAATAACTGGCGCGGGGTCAGCTAAACCAGTGGTTTCTATGACTAAGTGGTCGAATTTATCACGGCGTTTCATCAAATTACCGATGATGCGAATCAAGTCGCCGCGCACCGTACAACAGATGCAGCCGTTGTTCATCTCAAAGATTTCTTCATCTGTATCGATAACTAATTGATTATCGATACCCACTTCTCCAAACTCGTTGACAATCACAGCGACTTTCAAGCCATGTTCGTGAGTCAGGATGTGATTTAGAAGTGTCGTTTTACCTGCTCCCAAATAGCCAGTCAGAACAGTAACGGGAACTGAATCTGTTATTACGTCAGCTACCATGCCCTCGCCTCTTTTATTCTAGATAATCATTATCGCCTATCTTAATCGTTTTATATTTTAATGACGACTTGTAGTTGAATTAAATTCTAGAAAAATCATCATCCAACTACAAATAATTCTAATTTCCTGAAGATAATAAAAAATTCTGAACTGCTTTAACAATAGCTTGTGGGTATTCCTCATACATTCCCAACGAACCAGGAAGAACGACTGTTTGTACGCCCCCTAAAGCTGTCAAAGCATCCATTTCTGCACGGGATTGAGGAGGACTCGATTCTCCAATAACCACCATCAACGGTACAGACAAACCTTGAACAAGCGCTAGAAAATCAGCTTGGTTGTCTACAGCATCGAGAGTGCCGGTGACAAACGCGGCGGGAGCATATCTTCCCCCTGGCTGTTGAGTATTACGCCATTTGTACTGGATGAACTCGGGTGTGAGTTTTGCCGCATCAACGTAGACGTGGCGACGATACATAAAAAAGAGGGTAAGGTGTTGAGCTTGTAAAGAATTTGACCAATGAAAGGCGATCGCACCAATTCTCTGACTGTCCCAGCTATTTGTGGATTTACCCCCATAACTCGTAGGGGACCGCGCCAAGTGGGAGCTACCAAAACAATACGCGAAAATACTGATGGTCTTTTATTTGCCAGTTGCAGAACATAAGCTGCGCTATGACCAGCTGCAACAACTGTGACTGGTGTATTAAAGACAGAGGTGACAAAATCTTCCAGAAATTGCTGATACAAAGGTGGTCCATAATTTACTGCAAGCCGCGAAGATTGCCCAAAACCAGGCCAATCCACTGCGACTACTTGAAAATAGGGTGAGAGTAACTTGCCTATCTCGCCCATTTCTGAACGCATGGAAACGGTACTAAAAGCTGGAAGTAGCAAGAGTGGTGAACCTTTTCCCAGACTTTCATAAACAACGCGCAATTGCTGGTTTTCCCACTTCCAGAAATATTCTTGAACCACTCCACCAATCTCGCTATTGGGAGCAGATAATAAGTTGGTTGACATAACAAAATATTTTCTTATAAAGTTTGGTTATTTCAGTTTTCTTATTAGTCAATAGTCGGCAGTCCATAGTCTAAAATGCAGAGTCTTCTACTATCGACTATTGACTATTGACTATATGCTAGCCATTAGCTATTAACTGACACTCCAAAGCTTTTTTCTGCATGGTTTTAAAAATGTTGTAAAATCCATTAGCTCGAGAGGGGGTCAGACTGACATTTAAACCAGTTTCTTGAATAAAATCTGGAGTCAGTTGCACAATTTCACTCGGGGTGAGTCCATTTAACCCTTCGACCAAAAGCCCTACTAATCCTTTGGTTAATTGAGAATCAGAATCACCTTGGAATATGACTTTACCGTCCTCCAGAGTCGCTGTCACATGAACTTGGGAAACGCAGCCAGAAACTTTGTTTTCTGGGACTTTGTCAGCTTCTGGAAACTCCTTGAGCCGCTGACCATACCAGATGAGCTGTTCGTAACGTCGCTTCGGCTCAGAGGCGCGTTGGAAGCGTTGGACAATTTTAGCAAGATTTGGTGGTAAGGAATCAATGGTAGAGGACATAACAGAGGTACGAACTATGAATTTACATCACCTTGAGTTTAAATTATCTTCACGGTGCTTGCTCCTTGACCTGTTTCTAGCGTAGCAGCTAGCCCTTACAGATGCCATTCACTCTTTGTGCTTGTAAGTTGAGGCATTTTAACCCTGCAAAGCTATTGAATTCATTTTGGCTCAAATGGTATTCATTTAGCAGAAAAAGTAAGAGGTTTTCTATTAAGAATTGCCAAAAAATGTTAACTATCTTTGGTCATATTTATAGTATTTGTATTTAGGTATTTGCCAAACCTAGAACTGGGTTGATTGTTCTTTTGCATACAATGACACAATTAATAAAGAGCCAGAGAATAGACTTCCTAGCTCTTTCATAGTCATTTTTCTCGCTTATCAACTATCCTGCCACAGGAGCCAGACCGCGCATTTGACGAATACCATTGATGCAAGCTACGCAATCGCAACCATATTTGGCTATGGCTGCTTCGCTTTCTTCATCAGTAAATTCTAGTTCTTCGGCAATTTGATTTTGCTCGCCTTGGGATGGTGCTGCGAATTCTACGACAGATGAACCAGCAGTGTTGTTCACCCGTGAGCAGGTTAAACGAGGGGTTGCTTGATGAGGGGAACGTACACAGGAGAGATTGTTTGCCGCTGGATTCACTGTTTGATTTGCTCTAGCTGGTTGGGTCATCATCCCCAAAGACAGAATAGACGAAAACAGCACAGGACTGGAAAGCAAGGAGAGGACAAATTTTCTGTTCATCTGCTTAAAAAGATCTGTGAGTACAGAAGGTATGGCTTTAATGTTTTCACATTTTTTGATTAATGTTCAGTAAATTTTGTGCAAACTTGCCTGACTAATTGCACAAATTACTAAATAGAGTAGGCACTATTTTACTAGATAGGGTTTATTGCGTCCAGAGTAAGGCAAGAGGTGCAAGAGCTGAGTTTACAAAAATAGCAAGCCAAAATCATCGACTCTCTCAGCATGAGCTAAGTTCCTGGTAAACTTACTCACAACACAACAAATGAGTAAATCTTGACATGGAATTAACCGTGAGAAAGTAGGAGCAATATTTATTTGGCTATGAGCAAAGAAACAACTCAGAACACAGAACTCAGTAGTCAGAATAATAAACGGTAAAAAGGAACTAAGCCGCCTGTTTTTAAATAAGCGCGCATTTATTAATGGGGATGCCCAACTGAGTTCTTCTTAAATTTCCGGAAATTTATTGACCTAGTATGTAATCTGTATGGGCATAGCAGTATCTTGGCATACCAGATTGGGAAGAAACTCTCTTCACAACAGACCCACAAATTTTGTGGATGCTGTCCATCTACTATCTCATACACTTTTTTGTAAATGTTGCGACTTTATCACATCTTGCTTGGTGCTATTTTGCTGTCGGTGTTAACACCCGTGGGATTTGTAAAATATGCTCTCCCCTACTTGTCTTCTAATAACAAATTGCAACCATCTTCAGTAGCACAAGCCAATGCTGGTCAAAAGCAGGCTCAAACTACATCCGGCAATTCTCAACCAAATGAAGGAAATATCTGGAAGAGTATCTTGGGAAAAACGGCTGCCCCTTATGGCTGGCGGGTTGCTGCTTGTGATGGGAATGCACCCCTACTGTGCGTGTCCTCCAATAGAAAGATTTTGGGTACGGTCGAGATGGGGGTTTACCCACTAGAAAACCAGCCGAATTTCCAACAAATGTTGGCAAAAGCTGGTATTCCACCCAGTTCAAAAGTGGATTACCAAAGCCCCAAGTACCAAACCCAGTTGGCATCAGCACTTAAACTTTGGGTGAGTGACCATTATAGTAGTTTGGAAAAAGACCGTCGGGGTGTGTATGGGGATCGTATTGTGTTTTCCGCTCAATCTCCGCAACAAGTACCTTTTGGTAAACTTCAGGGAATGCGTTACGGGTTTTCAGGAATTAAGCGAGGGGGTGGACTACACGAGCAACATCTTGGTTATGTTGCCTTTGATGGTAAAGCACTTTATGTAATTACCACTGCCTTTGACCCAGCCTCTGAAACTGGTAAGTTCGAGAAACTGGGAAATTTCCAAACTTTTGAGCCTTATCTATCTACAAATGTGAAGGGTCTGAGTTTGCCTAAGTAAGAAAGGCACGGTACTGCCGTGCCTTTATGTAAAAAGAACAAGCACATCACCTGATTTAATATACGTAAGTTGCTTAGTTCATAAAACCAGCCATTGGGTTGATTTCAGTGTAGAAATTTGAAATTTATCCGCCAGTTCTTTAAAATGCAATTTCCTCTTCACCCTAAGACCTTGCTAACACTACTTCATTTGGTAGATGAGTAAAGTCTATTATGGTGATATTCAACGAAACAGGTCTTTAAGAGTATATTGATTTCTAGACAATTATTATTTTCTGATAGGTAATTGGTCAGATAAACTATTACCAATTACCTATAAAACTATCGAGTTAAATTTCAGCTACAGCTCGCTCAATCAGGCGACGTGCCAAGGTTTGCGTGCCTGTATGTTCGTAGTAATTCGTCGATACATCTATGAACGCAGCTAGGTAGTCTAATTTATCATCAGCAAAGTCAATAAAGTTTTGCAAGTTGTTGGCGACCTTTTGCGGGGATAAATTATTCGACGCAACTAAACTGCTCATCCAACCTTTGACTGAGTCAAAGCTTTCCCCGATAAAGTTAAGTTTGCTGCCAGAATCTTGACCGGGGATGTCGTTTTGGATATTTTGGAAAGTCGAGTTTTTCTCTAACTCTTGTGGACTTGTCTGACTAATTGTAGATAATGCTTTGGAGATAAAGCCTGAACCAAGAGGTAACAAACCATCAAAGCAAACCAAGCCAGCCATACGGATGAACGACTCGCCGCTATACTCACCCAAAGACGCGACAAAATCTCCAATGCTGTCTCCGGGAATACCGTTAATTTGGCAAAAGGCGACCAACTCAGCGACTAATTTTAGGGACAGATCAATGGTTTGTGCTTTCTCAGGTTTGGGAGTGACTCGGTTTAAAAAGCCCAATAGAGGAATTTTCTCACCCACTTTGTTCGCCAAAGCTGCTGTACCAAGTGCTCTATCTGTACTATCAACAGTTTGGTAAAGCCACATGGCGCGTTGATATCCCTGAGAACGGTCGTTGTAGAGATAAATCGCTCGCTCGCCAATTTGCTGAATTAGGGCTTCGTCGGTTTCGCCTGTCACGGTTTTAATCGTGTTGACAAAGCCAACCACGTTTTGCCACTCACCAGGAGCGATAAAATCGAGCGATCGCAATGCAGAAACGGTCAAGTTATTGGTTGGAAGCTCATCAACCAACTCAAAAATCGGTTTGCTCACAAATGTCTCCTTAGTAGTCAAAAGTCATTCGTCTTGAGTCATTTGTCACTGGTTATTGGTAATTTTTGACACCCAACAACTTTTATTTCACTCGCGATAGACCATTGAGGTCAAACTTCTGTATCCAAGCTTGGCGATCGCTTGCTGTAAATGACGGGTCACGGGAAATCACTTTGACTTGATAGCGATTGTTTACAAGTATCGCAGTTTGAGTATTACCAAGTTGCCGCGCCGGATAACCAGCAATTTGTGTGGTGCTATTTGAGTAGCTTGCTGCGGTTCCTGGTACGCTACTAGTATCAGAGATAGCTAGCATGGCTACATCTTTGCCGTCTCTTTTCAACTTTGCTTCAGCAAAGCCTTTTTTCTCTTGGGTAAATACGCGTTGGTAGCCATCTTCAGCAGGTGGAAAGAATTTGTTAAATTGAGCACCTTGCGTTGCTTCTCTGGCAACTGCTTGACCGCTTCTTTGTTTACTGCTTTCCTGCTGTACCTGGTCAAAACTTCCGGGTGCTTTCTGAGCGCAGGCTGTGGTAAACAGTAACACACATAATAACAAAGCAGCAAAAATTCTACGCACACGATAGGGGAAAATCATGTTTACCTCCTTATGCTTGACCTTCCAGGCAATTATTCACGTTTCTTTCGGCTTACACCCAAAAAATGAACTTTGCTAATCACTGTTTTGGGCAACTATCAGTGACTAATCATTGCGGTAAGCTATGACAGCATAAAACGGATCTCCTCCCGCAGCACCTATCCACTGTAGGAAATTGGGAAGGGTTGACTGACGGGCAATCACTTCTGGGGATGTAAATCCTGGAACAGCACAGAAGTAACCTTTCACTAATTCAACTCTACTGGCTTCCGTACCCTCTCGCCACGCTTCAATCGCCTTTTGAAAAAACATTCGGTTAGAAAAGCTGATAATTGCTACGCCACCAGGTTTGAGGATGCGGTGCATTTCTGAAAAGACCGCTTCTGGATATTGCAGATACTGTACTGAAACACAGTTGAGAACCGCATCAAAATCCTGGTCTAGTAGGGGTAGCTGAGGATTTTCGTTGAGATTTTGCACAAAGTAATGATTAAACTGAGGATTGCGTGCCAGTTCCTCTGCATTCAGTCCGTGTCCTTCAACATGGGCAAACGCCATCTCTTCTGGTAGATGAGACACCCAACTGCTCATGATATCAAAGATGCGAGTGTTGGGTTTGAGGCGATCACGATATAAGTCCGTCAGCTGTTGAATAAAACCTTCGTCTACATGGGTGACGAAGCGGGGATATTCGTAGAACAGCTTATCATCTGTACTATCTAGCTTATTGCGTTCCTCTGGTCTAAGTGGCATAAACGTCTATTGAGAACAAGGTTGTCTAAAATTTTGTCAATTTAAGTACCGTTTGGCGGAAATAATTGATATACCACCATACGTATTCTAAAAACAGACAAAAATATCAGCAGCCAAACGAAGAATTTGGCTAGTATCAAATCGATGTTGTATAAACTACAATTTCTTCATCCAATTAGGCTGTTCATAGGAGTTTTAAGAGCCTTTCCTCAGGTCACTTTGTTAATTTGGATACTCCCATTATTGCTGTTCAGTTCTGGGCAAGATAGCCTAATGGCACATGATGAAGGGCTTTATGCTTGGCGAGCGCGCTTCATGATAGACTCTAGCGATTGGGTACATCCCTGGTCAACTCCGCATCACAAAACCCCTGGTGCTTATTGGTTAGTTGCTAGTTTCTACACGCTGTTTGGCATCAGTGAAGCAAGTGGGCGATTGCCTAGTATGATTACAGGCATTCTGAGCGTACTACTTGTATACGAAATCGGCAAAATTATCCTTGGCAAAAAAGTTGCTTGGCTTGCTGCTGCCATTTTGAGTGTAGAATTTCTTTGGCTGCAATACTGTCGTTTAGGCACACCTGATGTGCCGATGATTTTCCTAGTCCTTTTAGCAATTTGGTCTTTACTAAAAGCTGAATTACAGCCTAAATATCGTTTTGCTTGGTGTTTTCTGGTCGGTTTTAGTTTTGGCTTAGGCTTCTTAGTCAGAAGCTTTGTGATTTTTTTGCCAATGATCGCTTTGCTACCTTATCTCATTGGGGAACATCGCCGTCATCGTCATCTTACCAACCCCATGTTGTATTTTGGGTTTGTGGTAGGTTTAATTCCCACTTTTATCTGGCTGTGGCTCAACTGGTTGCGATACGGTGATGCTAGTTTGGTGAAATTAATTAACTTTGTGATCAACTTAGGTTCTGGTGAACGCCATCATAACGGGTTAGAGTTTTATTTCTGGAATTTACCTCTAAAAGCATTTCCTTGGGTGTTTTTCAGCGTTTTTGGCTTATTTTTGGTGATTCGTCGTCCTATTCCTCGCTACCAACTCATATTAATTGGCTATCCCCTTGTTTTGTTTACCGAACTAAGTTTTTTCTCCACTCGTTTATCTCACTACAGTCTTTCGCTGTATCCATTCATTGCATTACTTGCGGCTGTGGGGTTAAACTCGCTAGGCAAAATTTACCAGGATGTAGAGACGTTGCACGCAACGTCTCTACAAAAAATTAAGCGCAATCTAAGTTATGGCTTTGCAGTATTCAGTATTTTACTGTTAATAGTGGGAATACTTGCTTTTGTTGGGGGTGATGCCCAAGTCCGCAAGTATGCCCCTTTGGCATTAGCATTAGGATTAGGTTGGTTGATACTACCTTTGGTGTGGATTGCTCATTACCACTTAGGCAAAAATCTGAGTTCTCGTTACTGGTTAGCTGGTTGGTTAGTCCCTGCTTGGATAACTTTGGCTGCTGCTGGTAGTAGTGGCTTTTTAGGGGACTACAACCCTGAGATCAAAACTTTTCTTCAACAGCCTGCGATCGCTCAAGTTTTACACTCATCTCCTATCAACTTTGTAGATATAAGAGGTAAAACTGACGTGTTACTCAAATTTTACACTCCTCACCACGGCAAGCGACTAAAGCTTTCTAAACTGCCAGCCTCTGGCTATGCTTGGATTTCTCATAAACAGATGGCAAACATATCTCAGCCTCATCGGGTTGTTGGTACTGTGGAAACAGTGAGTTTAGTACAACTTCTTGATTAGTTTTGAATTTCACTTTAAAGTTTGTCTTTGTTTGATCAACAGATCCCAAATTCATTTATGGGTTAATTACCAATGTAGAGACGTAGCATGCTACGTCTCTACATCAGCAAAAGATGAATCCAATTAACGCTATAGCCGTTCCTAGTCTGGTGAGGTACAAATTTATCTATATTCATCTGTGTCCATCTGTGGTTAATTACTTCTTCCTTGTACCTCACTGGGTTGGGAAACGCTTTATTGTTAGGATTTTTGGCTGATACATTTTGCTTCTAGCACCACCAAATTTCCTGTCTCAAAAGCCGTACAATTTTGCATAACCTTTGATAAAGCTGGAACCTTACCCTGCTGTAAACCTTCTAAAGCATTCCTTGTGATTTTCGTTATTGGATCATTTGGCACTTTGGAAGATAAATACTGCCGCAACCACCTATCTTGTTGAAGATATTCTGCTGTAAACGCGCCTTTCTCTAAGAGAAAAAAATCAACTCCGTATTTTTGAATCAAATTCTGAACATCCGCTAAATTTGAGCTATATTGAGCGCGAATTAAATCAGCCAGTCGTTGACGAAATTGACGATAATAGCCGACATGGTAGGCGATCGCATATTCGCCACTTACTAAAATAGGACGTTGAGAAAAGCTTGGTATATTCGTTGCTTCTCCTGCTAAAGATGCTATGAGAGTATCTTTAGGTTGCTGCTGAAAGAATTGATACAAAGGCGGAACTTGACCAACAATGTAACTATTCCTAGGAAAGCTATTTTGCCAAAATAAATTAGGATAAAAAACTATAATTACCCCAATTAAGGCTGTTGCACCAAAGGTCAAAAGCTTTTGTTTACTGCTATTTTTTAAAACTGCATCTAATATAAGTGTCAGAACCACTGCTGTGGCTAAAGCAAATACAATCTTAAAACTATGCACTGTGAAGCGGCTGGGAAGATACAATTTGAAAAGCAAAATATGAGCAGCAAAAAATAGAAATAACGAAACTACTACCAAATGTAGCAATATTGAGATATGATTACGTACCTGTTTAGCTAAAGGAAAGCGAGATTTAAATCGCAATAATAGCGGTAAAAATAATCCTAAAATGACTATCGGTGGGTTAAACGATATCCTAATTCCAGAACGACTAGCGCTCAACCAAAACCTTATTGGGTTGTCGTCTCGAAAAAAGCTCATTCGTCCTGATGGCATAAATTCTGGTAAAATTCTCGCTTCCCTAACAGAAATTAAGGAACCAAATAGGGATGATTCTAAGGAATAAGGCAAGAGAACTGCTAATCCTACTACTAATCCCAGTCCACAAAATAAATAATCGTTACGTTGTTGAGAAAATCGCGGTAAACCTCTGTCAAACTTGAAAATTTGCAGAATCAGGATACCCACACATATCAAAACAAATCCTGGATAAAACAGCCCCAGGATTGCTAGAGATATCAGGCATGGTAACAATGCTCGCTGTAAAAAATAGTAAGTAAAAGCAAAAAATAATGGATATAAAAAAGCTCTAGATGTAGCTGAAATCAAATCATCGGCAAGCCATAATCCTTGATTCATCAACAAGGTGCCGATAAACCCTGTGACTGGTAATGGCAAGATTTTTAGACAAACACCAAAACAGTAGATAGTTGTAATGACTCCTAGTAAGATTGGTAGGGTTTTACTTAAAAAAAATGGTTGAAATCCTATTAATGTTAGGGCTTGGTAAAAAGCTTTATATCCAGGTGGTGAAATCGATTGAAAATAATCAGTAATTAAATCTTGGGGAAAAAGTTCAGGGTCTACAAATCGCTGCATCCAAAAAATATGCTGTCGTGCATCATCCTGAATGATATACTCATGCCCAAAAGCTGGCAATATTGCTTGGACGCCATACACCGTCGCCACTGTTATGCTTAAACTCAACCAAAACATCATATTGAATTTTGTTTTTTTGAAGAGCAGCGCTGTCACAAGTTGATGTATATTTGTTATCTTCATTACCGTTTATTCTTAGTTATTAAAATTAAAAAAATAACATTATTTTTCAAAGTTTACGCTTCGTAGTTTACATTAAAAAAGTCAAGTAAACTAAATATTATAAATTATGAATTTAATTGACCAACTTAATTTTCTTTTCATAACAATGAACAATAAATCATAGTAAACTACAGAAACACTCTGCCAAAATAAGTCATGCAGGAAGACACGCGAACAGGTAAGGAAGCTTCACTAAATTTTCAAATGGCAACGGTTGTCTGTCCAGCTTTTTCGCTTGTCATACCTGTATATAACGAAGAAAAAAGCATTACAGCCGCACTGAACAATTTACGCTCTATCCTTGAACTGGCAGATTGTGATTATGAAATTATTGTGGTTAATGATGGCTCTACGGATACCACAGGTGATCTCCTGTGTTCTTACATTGACATTCGTGTCATTGAACACAGTAGGAATAGGGGATATGGTGCAGCCCTAAAAACGGGCATTCGTCAAGCAAAGTATCCCATAATTGCAATTACTGATGCTGATGGAACTTATCCAAACGAGCATATCCCCGAATTGGTTGCTCTAACTGCTGATGCTGATATGGTTGTCGGAGCCAGGATAGGTAGTAAAGTCCACTACTCTAATTTGCGGAAAATACCTAAATGGTTTCTGGTGCGCTTTGCAGAATGGATTACAATGAGGAGCATTCCAGATTTAAATAGTGGGTTAAGAGTATTCCGTAAAAGTGTTGTTGAGGAATTTCTCAACATTCTACCTGATAGCTTCAGCTTCACGACCACGATTACAGTAGCGATGCTCACCAATCATTACGTAGTTCATTACGTACCAATTAACTATCATCATCGCGTTGGTAAAAGCAAGATTAAGCCATTTCAAGATACATTACGATTTGTACAGCTGATCTTGCGAACGGGCGTGTATTTTGCTCCCTTAAGAGTCTTCTTGCCTGTAGCTGGTTTATTTTTTAGTGGTTTTTTAATTACTCTGTATCAAGATATTTTTATCCGGCGCGATTTGACGGAGCGCACACTAATTCTGTTTGTCGCTGCTACTCAATTGGGAATGTTTGCTCTGTTAGCTGACATGATTGACAAGCGCAACGGACGTAACTGACTTCATCAGAACCTGACAAGTAGTCCTTGCCAATCACTAAAATAGTGCTGTAGTATTGATATTACGCACGCTAAGTTTTTAGGATAAATGGTTTATAAACCCAACAAGTCCCAAGATTTGGAGTCGTGGCAGCAAGTTCGCGCACCCTACGGTGTAGGCTACCGAATCAAACTTCTCTCACAACTTCTCGCTCGCAAGTTTACTGAGCGTTTGGAGCCGTTTGGATTAACCCCCTTTCACTGGGTAGTTCTGTGCTGTTTGTGGGAGGAAGATGGTTTACCCACTTCCAGCATTGGGGAAAAACTGCAACAGGTGGGCGGTACGTTAACTGGCGTATTGGATAGAATGGAAGAACGCGGATTGATTCGTCGAGAACGAGACTGTCGCGATCGCCGCATCTGGCGTATTTGGCTAACGGATGCGGGTAAAGAATTGGAAACAGCCTTACCACCCATTGCCGTAGAAATTCGCGAGCAAGCCATGAGTGGTATTTCCTATGCTGAACGCGAACAATTTTCCCAACTTCTCAATCAGGCAATAAATAACTTATCGTAGAATCACCCAATCGGGTGAGGCGCTTTTCGAGTTTTTATTAAAAAATATTACGTGTTCTAAGTATTTACAGAAGTTAGCGTGCAAGTCAAGTATTACGAGGGAATAGGGAACAGGGTGTGGGCAAAAATTTGTCATCCATACCCTGTAACCTGTTCCCTCTTACCTCTTCCAAAAGCAGTGGTATCCCACTCCACCTGTGGAGTGGGGTTTGGTATGAGGTCAGATGATATCTATGAAAGGATATGGAATTGGTATAAACTAAGGCTTTAATGAACTCACACACGAGAAAGAGACCACTGTTACCAGCACTAAAGTCACGAAACTACCGACTGTTTTTTGCTGGACAAGGTATTTCCCTAATTGGATCTTGGATGACACAAATTGCCACTATTTGGCTGGTTTATGACTTAACTAAATCACCAATAATGCTGGGGTTTGTGGGATTTTCCAGTCAAATTCCCAGCTTTTTTCTTGCTCCCTTTGGGGGAGTGTTCGTGGATCGCTTTTCCCGTTATCGCACCATAATTGGTACGCAATTACTGTCAATGATTCAGTCGTTGATGCTAGCATTGTTGGCGTTTACTGGCGTGATTCAGATTTGGCACATCATTGGCTTGAGTTTGTTTCAAGGATTTATTAATGCCTTTGATGCACCAGCAAGACAAGCATTTGTGCCAGAGTTAGTGGAACAAAGAGACGATTTAGCAAATGCCATTGCTATCAACTCCACAATGTTCAATGGTGCGCGGTTAATTGGTCCGGCGATTGGAGGTTTGTTAATTGCTAGCATTGGTACAGCTTACTGTTTTTTGATTGATGGTTTAAGCTACATTGCTGTAATTTTTGCTTTATTGGCAATGAAAGTGAAGCCGTGGAGAATCACGGTTATTGATACTAATCCCTTGCAGAGAATTAAAGAGGGATTTGAGTACGCCTTTGGCTTTCCACCAATTCGTGTCATCTTGTTACTATCAGCCTTAGTTAGCTTGATGGGAATGCAATATACAGTACTCGTACCGATTTTTGCAGAAGAAATCTTAAAAGGCGGCGCACAAACTCTAGGTTTTTTGATGGCTGCATCGGGAGTCGGAGCGCTATCAGGTGGAATTTATTTAGCGACACGACAAACAGTAGTCGGACTTGGTAGATTGATTGCCTTAGCTCCAGCTATTTTGGGCATTGGTTTGATTGCGTTTTCTTTGTCGCGCTTCCTGCCATTTTCTTTGTTGGCAATGCTGTTGGTTGGTTGGGGGACAATCATCCAAGTTGCTGGAAGCAACACAGTTTTACAAACAATTGTTGAAGATGACAAACGCGGACGAGTGATGAGTTTTTTCACTATGTCATTTTTAGGAATGATACCCTTTGGCAATTTGTTAGGAGGTGCATTGGCAGAGCGTATTGGTGCTACCAATACATTAATTATTGATGGTATTGCTTGTATTTTGGGGTATATATTTTTCTCGAGACAGTTACCAGGTTTAAGAAAATTGGTACTCGTAATTTATGAGCAAAAAGGTATCTTAACAAGTGCGAAACACTAAAGTATGAATTGCTACTGATACGCCAAAGTTCATGCAATTGCGATGGCGCAAAGTGCCCCCCGAGGCGATTGGGCGAAGCCCAGACGGCTTCGGCGTATCACATTGCTTCAGTTTTTCGGAACACTAGAATCAAGATGTGAAGCTATACCTTGGTGATACTATCCATGGTGCTTCGATGGCAATTTTGCAAAACAGTTTAAATAGCCTCATTCTTACAGGTTTACTTTTTATCGGTCCTGCTGATACAAATACTTTCGTTCGCGCCCAATCGCCCCAAACATCCACTTTCTACTCAAGTGAAAGGATTCTCACTAAAGATGAGTTGTACTTTGGCTTATCCAAACCTGGAGGGAAGATGGTCTCTGAGGTTGAGTGGCAGCTATTTTTGAACCGTGTGATTACACCTCGGTTTCAAGAAGGATTAACTGTGATGGATGCCTACGGGCAGTACCTTAACAGTTCTGGCAAACTGACAAGGGAAAAGACTAAAGTAGTCATTCTGATTTATGAAAACAGTTCAAATAGAAATCAGATGATTGAAGAGGTGATAGCAAGCTATAAACAAAAATTTCAACAGGAATCAGTTCTACGGGTAAATACCAATGTCAGGTTATCTTTCTGAATTTAGTTTTGTCGCTTTTAACAACAATATTTGCTCTGTTTTTTTTATTTGCTCTTGGTTAAAGGCAGCTTGCTTAAGATGACTTAAAAAATTTCTATTGCTATACCTGGAATCTAAGTTAATGGCTTGGGTATAAACTTTTTTTGCGGTCTCTTTGTTACCACTATCCCAATAGGCGATCGCACTAGCAACCAAAGGATGAGGATTATTTGGTTCAAGAATAGCAGCACGGTTAGCAGTTACAATAGCCAAGTTATAAATTTGTAACCGATGCAATGCTAAACTTAAGTTAAAATAAGCAATTTCGTTATCTGGCTTGAGAATTGCTGCCCAAGTATGAACCAATACTGCTGCTGTTAAGTTGCTATCAACAAGATAGACAATTCCTAAAGCATTGTAAGCAGGAACATACAATGGCTTTTGATATATTGCTTCCCATAAAGATTGTGCTGCTGCTTGCTCATTTCCTGCTAAATGCAATGTCCAACCTAAATTAACTCGGCCCATAATATTTTCAGGTTCGAGTTTTACGGATTTTTGCATTGCGGTAATGGCTTCAGAATACCGCCCTTGTTGACGATAGAATAGTCCTAATTGTCGATAGTCACCAGCTTGATTGGCAGCTTTAGCTAAAGGTGTACCAACAAAAGTCAAAAATAAAGATGCACAAATTCCATTAATTATCCTTGCTTTTGCTAATTTCAACACCTTCATTCAATCTCCTTTGTGGAGTAAGATACTTTGGGGATGTTCTTGCAGGTTTTTCGCGCCAGTTCGCACAACGGGGGGAACCCCCGCAAGTGACTGGCTCACAAATGTCCCGTCGGAGTCCGGCAACTGCTTATGGTCGGGTAAAGTTAATATCGAGTCGGTAGCTGTAGTGACAGAAGTCATAGGCTTCACCTGGCATCTATCTGACTTTTATTGTAATCCTCGCATCTGTTACAGCTGGCAATACTCATGCCATAGACATTTTGTTCTATATCCACACAGGTATGCTTTGTTTTGTACCACCTCAGATTTCTAGCCTAAGGATGATTTTCGTTCACCCAGATACTCCACCATTAGCTATCCCACGTCTTTCTATCAGCACATTCAATTGCCAAAAACTTGCTGAATCCTTCACAATTTGTTACAAAAATACAGAGAACTTCTATAAACTTAAACTCGAATGTTAGGCGGACTTACTGGTTTAACAGATCCTAAAGGCACTGACTGGGGAGAGCGGATGCTCAATACCGTCGCCAGCCAAACGATTCGCCACTTGTTCACTCAAAGCGAGTCAGTGGAAGTCTCTGTGCGATGCTATCCCTCTAGCAAACTCTTGCAAGGTAGTATCGATAGCTTCAAAATGACAGGTCGTGGCTTAGTTATCCGCAGAGACTTTGCAGCCGAGGAAATTTCTATAGAAACTGATGCCGTTGCTATTGACTTTAGCTCCGTTTTGAGCGGTAAGCTGCGCCTGAAGCAACCTACTCAAGCTATTGCTCAAGTCGTCCTATTAGAAGCAGGCATTAACCAATCTTTTAAAGCAGAATTGGTAAAAAAGCGTCTGGAAAATCTTACTGTACCTGAATTAACAGCATTATCTGGCGGTCAACCAGTCTCTTTTCCCGAAATTCAGGTACAGTTACTGCCTCAAAATCGATTACGGGTTATAGCCAAGGCAGATTTAAACAATGATGAACTTGTTCCGCTGTATATGACCGTAACTATAGGTATTGAACGGCGGCGACGTATTAGTTTTAAAGACCCAGAAATTGAACTTGACCAAGTACCAGAAGCACAACGGGAGATTTCACAAACCTTGAGTCTAGCACTGGCAGAAATTTTAGATAATATGGTGGACTTAGACCGTTTTGACTTAGATGGGGTAAAAATGCGCCTTAACCGTTTAGAAACAGAGGGTCAACGCCTGATTTTTAGTGGTTATGCAGAAATTGAGCGTATTCCTAAAAATCCCTAGTTTCTTATTTAACTTCTTGCAAAAATCAGGTTCTTTATAAATTTGACTTCTCAAAAGGTTTACCCGTCCCATTTGATGAAGGCAGGACTTCCAAAATAGCATTCCCAGGCATAACCTGGGAACGAGAGATTAAATATTGGGTTAGCGACCAATAGCTACGTATTGGAAACCAGCTCTAACCATTGTCTCGCGGTCAAGAAAGTTACGACCGTCAATCATCACAGGGTGGCTCATCAACTCCGCCATCTTGCTGTAGTCTAAGTTTTTGAACTGCTGCCATTCAGTCACAAGTACCAAAGCATCGCAGCCATCGGCAAGTCTTTCAGCATCGGTTTCTACCAGCACACCAGTAAGACCATGACGCATACCTGTTTGAGAAACAATTGGGTCGTATGCCTTAACTTTGGCTCCCAGTCTATTCAACTGCTCAATGATGTTGAGGGCTGGAGCATCGCGCATATCATCGGTATCGGGTTTGAAGGTTAAACCTAATAATCCCACACTTTTCCCTTTGAGGATTTTCAGGGTTTGCTGGAGTTTTTCAATGGCAAGCACGCGCTGGCGTTCGTTGACATTAACAGCCGCTTTTAGCAACTGAGCCTCATAACCGTAGTCATCTGCGGTGTGAATGAGGGCAGCTACGTCTTTGGGGAAGCAGGAACCACCCCAGCCAATGCCAGCGTTTAAGAATTTGTTCCCAATACGGGAGTCTAAACCGATACCTTTTGCAATTTGGGTCACGTCAGCACCAACGCGATCGCAAATGTTGGCAATTTCGTTAATGAAACTAATCTTAGTTGCCAAGAAAGCATTAGCAGCGTATTTAATCATCTCCGCCGAACTCAGGTCTGTCACCAGCACTGGCACTGGGGGTAGAGATTGGTCTGCGGCAAACTTACGCTCAACAATTGGGGTATACAGTTCTTTCATCATGGCTACTGCCTTTAAACTGTTGCCTCCCAGTACGATGCGGTCAGGGTTGAAGGTGTCGTACACCGCCGAACCTTCACGCAAAAACTCTGGATTGCTGACGACATCAAACTCAGCTGTAATCTCAGGCAGCTTATCGTAGCTTGGCGCTCCACCAGCGGTGATCAGTGTTTTCTGGCGTTCGGCTATGCCATCTAAGACAATCATCCGCACCCAGTCTCCTGAACCAATGGGTACTGTGGATTTATTCACAATCACCTTATACCCACCGTCTAAATGAGCGCCAATACCACGGGCAACCGCTTCAACATAGCGGGTATCACTCTCCCCAGTTGGTAAAGGTGGCGTTCCTACAGCAATAAATAAAATTTCTCCGTGAGCGACTCCTGCAGCTAAATCTGAGGAGAATTGGATCTTACCTGCACTAATAGCAGACTGCATAATTTCCGACAGTCCAGGCTCAAAGATGGGCGACTGCCCAGACTTCATGAGCTTGACTTTCTCTTCGTTGTTGTCTACACAAATAACATCATGTCCGATGTGAGCTAAGCAAGCACCTGTTACTAAACCTACATAACCAGTACCGATGACGCAAACACGCATTTTTTTCAATTCCTCGCTTTTCGGGGTTAATCTTTTATAAAGAAGTTTTCACAACGAATCCACGAATTTTTTACTCAGGACTGAGCACTTTTGATGCGCTCATGGAAATCTTCTATAGTCAGTTTTAACCCCGGTTGCAAAGGAACGGTAGGTTCCCAATTTAACCAAGTTTTTGCCCTTGTGATATCAGGACGACGACGACGTGGATCGTCAGAAGGTAATGGCTCAAACTTAATCTGTGCATCGGGGTTTACCAAGTCTTGCACTGTTTTCGCCAATTCTAAAATCGTATATTCATCAGGATTTCCTAAATTCACAGGACCAATGTATTCACCATTCATCAGTCGTATCAGTCCTTCTACTAAATCTGATACGTAGCAAAAACTACGGGTCTGGGAACCTTCTCCATAAACGGTTAAAGGAATACCCCGCAATGCTTGAACGATAAAGTTGCTCACGACTCGACCATCGTTTTCTAGCATTCGAGGTCCATAAGTGTTGAATATACGGGCTACCCGAACATCGACTTTATTTTGTCTGTAGTAATCAAATGTTAATGTTTCAGCAATTCTTTTACCTTCGTCGTAGCATGAGCGAATTCCAATAGGATTAACGTTACCCCAGTATTCTTCTGTTTGAGGATGCACTTCAGGATCGCCGTAGACTTCACTGGTTGAAGCCAACAAAATTCGTGCCTTCACACGTTTAGCCAACCCCAACATATTAAGCGTCCCCATGACGTTAGTTTTGACTGTTTTCACGGGGTTGTACTGGTAATGCACTGGGGAAGCTGGGCAAGCCAGATGGTAAATTTGATCAACTTCCAAGCGAATTGGTTCAGTGATGTCATGGCGGATCATTTCAAAGTAAGGATGATCGAACCACTTAAGTATGTTTCGTTTATGCCCAGTATAAAAATTATCTAAGCAAATGATTTCGTGTCCATCAGCTATTAGTCGGTCGATTAGATGGGAACCAATAAACCCAGCACCGCCCGTCACCAAAATTCTCATAGTTTCCCAGTTACTTACAAGTATTTGCAGTAGTTATTGCGCTTATATATTAGATTACCCAGCCTTGAAACAAAAATACATTACCTGCATGAAAAACTGATAAGGTTTTGTTAAACCTATCAAGTTGCCTCGGGATGCTTGCTTGTTATATATGCACTATTTGACTTCAAATTTCAATTAGAAAAATAACAAACATCTTCTGCAAATGTAAGCTTTTAACCGAGATTTTACCAAAACTTTAAAAAGATAAAGTTTTTCAGATAAAAAACAAAAGTTTTTACGTACATAAAGACAGTCATGTAATCACTAGATGCTCCGCTTCTATCCAAGACTTTTTAGACATAAGTTTTATAGAAGATGAGGCTTCCATAGAGAGTATTGAAATTTGAATTCATCTAAGAATGGGGATGTATTGAGTTAACTATCAAACAAATTCGTGGATGATTTTAATATCGGAATTTTGGATTCAGAATTCTCCTGATTTTAGACTTGCAATTGCATATAATCATCTTAAGTCATACAACGCCTTCTGATATGGCAGCTGTAGTACTACTGGTAACCTCAGCCGGCACAATTGCGGTCTGAATACGTTGAGGTTCTCCAAGCATGATGATTGAGCAGGTAAGTTGCTTGGCTAATTCAGTGGTGACATCGCTAATTGCTAACCCACCAGGAACAGTGCGATTACGTATAAAAGGCAATACGACTAAGTCATATAGTCTCGCTGCCTGCAAAATTGCTTGAGCGGTATTTTCATGAGCTATGATTTGAATCTCTGGTGGATTTTGCAGTGCTAATCTCGAGATAAGTAAGGACAGTTGCGATCGCCTCCAAGCAATCTTACTTGAACTAGTACGGCGTTCGCAGACATTTAGCACGGTCACCTGTGCTTGATTTGCATCTGCTAACATCTGGGCAAATTTGACAGCCTGTAATGAAGGTGTCATTAAATTTTCCAATGGCACCAAGATGCGCTGAATTTTTTTTGGTGATTCCACCAGCCGTGTTACCGCTACTGGACAATGGGATGCCCATAAAACGTTATCAATTACATTACCAAATAAACGTGCTTTCAACCCAGTACGTTTACCCCAACCCATGATAATCAAACTTGCCTTTTGTTCTCGCGAAGCTCTACTAATTCCCTGAGCAAAAGCATCGTCAATTCTCAGCAATGGTTGTGCTTCCACACTCAATAAATCACTAAGTGCTGTCGCTTTTGCTAATAACCTTTGACTTCTTTGCACAGAAGCTTCCAACTGAGGTGCATCCATGTGAGCAAAAGCAGTTGCAATCGCTAGCGGTACAATTTTGCCATGTGCCTGTTGCGCCAAGAGCGCTGCCATTTCAATTAAATGCTGTTGTGTTTGAGGGTTGTAAACAGGTACTACTATCGTGTAAGGTTTGTCTCTTTCTTCTGGCTTCTGGTAAGGCGGGGTAAGAGTCCTTTGCTCCTTAAGTGTTGAGGAAGTTAAGCCTACAGCTACTCGACTAGTAATAAGCGGTCCTAAAGTTGAAGTTATGAGCATGAGGACAATGACGCTACTTAAGACCCTCAAATCAAGCAGATTAGCTTCATACCCTATTAACGTGACTGCTAACGTTGCACCAACTTGGGGCACTGACAATGACCACATTGTTAGCGTTTCCTGCCAGTTGTAGCGATAAACCAGTTTTGCCAAAAAAGCAGCGATAAATTTACTTGCTATTAAACCAACTACAATGAAGAGCGTTAACTGTAGGATACCGATACTTTCAACAAAGGCAGGCACGTCAATAAGCAAACCAAGGTTAACAAAGAAGATGGGAATGAACAGCACACTGCCAACAAACACCACCTTTTCTTTGACCGGACCTTCTCCTACTGCCTCATTGACAACTAAACCTGCTAAAAAGGCTCCAACAATTTTTTCTACTCCAATCAATTGTGCGCCCACAGCAGCAAGAAACACGGAGAGCAGCACAAACAAAAACTGATTTCCCTCATCATCACCAGAGCGCCGGAAAAATTCTTTCCCCGCCCAATCAAAGCCTACCAAAACGACAATTAAGTATATAATTAACAAACTCACCAGGGTGGTTAGCCGCAAAAAGCTGAATTCTCCATCTCTCATTGCTACACAGACAGCTAACACCAGTAGGGCACCAATATCGGTAAAAATGGTGGCTCCAATGGTAACAGTTACGGCTTCGTTATTTACCACTCCCAATCGACTTATAATGGGATATGCCAAAAGGGTATGGGAAGCGAATAAAGAGCCAATTAATATTGCTGAATTCCACTCAAAGCCAAAAATCCGCCCTACAAAAGTTCCCACCATGAGGGGAACCAAAAAGGTTAAGCTGCCAAACCCCAACGACTGATTTTTTGTGCGCCGAAACTGCTGTATGTCTATTTCTATGCCTGCCACAAACATCAAGTAAACTAACCCTATGTCTGATAGCAGATTCATCATCGGTGATTCTGTTTGCAATAAATTCCAGCCGTGAGGACCAAGCACTATCCCGGAAGCCAGTAAACCTACTAATCCAGGTATTTGCAGCCGTTCTAACAGGATGGGCACAACTAAAATAACCACCAATAAAATAGCAAAAGGAACGATTGGTTCCTTGCTGAGAACTTGGGAAGTTGGTTCCAAAGCAAGAACTTGTGATACGAGTTCCATAGGTAGGACGCAGAAGTGGCGATAGTGGTGCTTTGATTACCTTAAGCGTAATCGTTGAATCTATTCAATTGCAAAACTCACCCTAATGAAAAAATCAAAAAATCTTATCTAGACTACCTAAACGATTATCTAAGAACTAACTACCTATGGGTGGATCTGGCTCAAAATGAACCGCAAGCGATCATAGTCGTCTTTGAGCAACACGCTCAAAGTACGTCCGGCTTTAATTAGCCATTGTCGGTCAGCTTTGCGTAACTGATACACCTCTCGAATAGCAGCTGCGGTTAAGGAATCCACAGGAGCACTGTTTACAGAAAGCAGTGTCCGCAGAAAATCTAGCTGTTCAGTGAATTTGATGATTGCTTCTGCTTCACATCGGTAAACGGCTTGATGAACTTGTGGGGGACGAGGAGGCAGATACTGATACACCCGCTCATTGGAAAAACGAGTATCTGCTGGCTGCTCAAATCCCACAATCACAGCACGGAATTCTGTTTTTAGCATAGCAAATATCTGAGGTTGCTCCTCTCGCAAATCCTGTAGAGACAGCCCCAGAGCCACTGCCCGGTGTACGGAATCTATGGGCATGGTGGTTGCATAATACACCACAGCATAAACTTGATTGCCCGACTCTTCATCAACAGAACGAATCCAGCTGCCGAAGGGAGGCATAGACGGAAAGCTCAAATCTTCTGGTTCCAAACATTGAGCTAAGATTTCGCAAGTAGAAGTCTCGATAACCTCCGCAATATGATTTGCATGGCGATCGCTTCTGTTAAACTGTGGCAGGGGAAGACGCATAACTTAAGTAAAAAGTCAAAATTAAAAGTTCAAAAGTAAAAAGGCAAAAGTTAACAATTTCTCTTTCTTTTGCCTTTTTATTTTTTACTTTTTACCTGCTTTACGTCCTGCTGTGGTTTCTACAAGTTCCAATTCCGACAGGCGAAAGGTAACTAATTTATCCCAGTTACCACCTTCAAACAGAACAGCGACTTTGCCATCGCTGACGCGTTGCACAAGTCCTTCAGAGCGATAATAGGTGTCTTTGGGATTTTTGACGCGAACAGTTGCTCCAGGTAGAATCATTTTCTTTCACCTTGCTAGTTACCTGTTAATAGCTTAATATTTCTCTGGCTACGTTTGTATTAGTGCTAATGACTAATCACTATTGACTAAATGATGACCGACTAATACCTCTGCCTTTGGCGAAAATTTGCCACTGATTCTACCAGTCCCAAGGCGATAAAGTTTGTAAGCATGGCAGAACGACCGTAACTCATCCAAGGTAGGGGTATGCCTGCTACCGGTGCTAAACCAACGGTCATGCCAATATTAACAATCATCTGAAACACAATCATAGACAAAACGCCTACCGCAAGCAGAGAGCCAAAGTTATCTTTGGCTGTTTGGGCAATATTTAACAGGCGGTGACAAATTAAGCAGAAGACAAACAGTACTAACAAACAACCAATAAAACCGAATTCTTCACCCACGGCAGAGAAAATAAAATCTGTATGCTGTTCCGGGACAAAATTTAATTGAGTCATAGGACCCCTGAAAAGACCCCATCCCCTCCATTCACCAGCACCAATGGCAATGCGAGATTGGATGAGGTGATATCCAGCACCTAAGGGGTCGTGTTCAGGATTCACAAATACAGTTAGGCGGGCTTTTTGATACTCTTTCAAAATATGGTTCCAGGCGAACACGCCTAATTCGCCACCCAAAAGGTTAAGACTGATTGCACCTATACCACCAATGCCGTATCTTGTTCCGGGAAGAGTCAAAAAGCCAAGCATTCCCATGGCGCCTGACCATAGTAACCCTAACGGTGTAAGAGATATCTGGTTGAACAAAACGATTGGTACTTCCGATAACGGCCAAGGTATACTGAATAGAATTGCTGCAACGACCGGAGAAACCAACAGTATCAACCAGCCTGGGTTGGCATTAGCCCAGTACAACATCCCCAAGACAATTGAACCAAACACCAGTGACGTTGCCAAATCTGGTTGCAAGAAGACCAATCCCCAAGGGACAGCAGTAATTGCCAAAGCTCTGAAAACACTATCAAGACTAGAAGCGGTGCGCTTGTGTAACAATGCCGCTAGGGTGATAATTAGACCTATTTTGGCAAATTCTGAAGGTTGCACGTTGAAGCCGACGATATTAATCCACCGTTGTGCCCCTTTGGCGCTCTGACCGGCTACCATCACTGCTATAAGGCTAATATTGGTGATTGTGTATGTTACCCAGTGCCACTGAATCAGATTTTCGTAACGGCTTCTAGCAATAAACAGGGCTATAGTAAGACCAATGCCACCCACGAGCCAATGCCACCACCAATCAGTGAGTCCCTGATTCAATTCCGTACTGCGGATCATGATGCCGCCAAATATAGTCAGAGCTATTGGTAAACAAAACAATAACCAATCGACTTGTTGCCAGGGTTTAACCCAATACTTCCAACGAATTTTAGGAAGCGAACGTTTTAACAACATTGTATGCTTTTAAACTTTAACTGTTAGATTTTAAATTTAGGTACAACTAAAAATCTGTATTCCAGCCTGATCAACTTCAACCAGGCGAAAATTCAAATTTCTATGTTAAGGCAGCAACTGATACTTTACCAGCTATGACTAGTGCGATCGCCTTTAACGCTTTGGCACTCGCTGAATCTGGTTCGCCAACAACTATCGGCACACCATTATCACCACCAATTCTAGTGGAAATCTCCAGTGGTACACACCCTAGCAACGGCACTCCTAACTCAGCCGCCGTTTTAGAACCACCGCCAGAACCAAAAATGTCATACTGTTTCTCGGGCATATCTGGTGGAATAAAATAGCTCATATTTTCTACTATCCCCAGGACAGGCACGTTCATCTGTTGGAACATCCGCAAACCTTTTCGAGAATCTAACAGTGCCACATTTTGGGGTGTGGTAACAATGACTGCTCCTGCCATTGGTACTGCTTGTGTCAAGGTTAACTGAGCATCGCCTGTTCCAGGTGGCATATCAACAATCAGATAGTCTAGTTCTCCCCATTGCACTTGATAGAGAAACTGGCGAATCACTCCATTGAGCATTGGTCCACGCCAAATCACTGGCTGATCTCGGTCGATTAAAAAGCCCATTGAGACTAATTTGACGCCGTGATTGAAAGCTGGTTCTAGTATTTCGCCTTTCTCTGTGGATCGCACTATCATCTCAGCATCACCTAGTCCTAACATGGTGGGGTCATTGGGACCGTAAATATCGGCATCTAGCAAACCTACCTTAGCTCCTGTTTGAGCCAGAGCAACTGCTACATTAACAGCAACCGTACTTTTGCCAACGCCTCCTTTGCCACTGGAAACCGCAATGATATTCTTAACCCCAACAACACCAGTGCGGTCAGGTAAGCTTTTTTGCTGGGGTGTTTCCGCTGTGACCTCTACGGAGACATCCGTAACCCCTGGAAGATTTTTCACAGCTTTTTGGCAGTCTTCCACAATAAATTCACGTAACGGACAGGCGGGTGTTGTCAATACCAAGGTAAAGCTCACCTTGCTACCATCAATTTTGATGTTGCGAATCATATTCATCTCTACCAGACTTTTACGGAGTTCTGGGTCTTGCACTGGTCGCAACACTTCTAGGACTGAACTGGAATCGAGGACATCATACATAGTTTTTTTAGCCTTACTATCGCAAAAATTTTTAACAAAAACTCATTCTTAATCTACTAAAATCTTAACTTTCAGTGCTTTGTTAATTGTTAAGTTAATGAGTCCAAAGTCAACATTGCAGAGTCTAAAGTCAATAGTCAATAGTCCGTACTCAGTGAGTTTAGAGTCAGTAGCTCTTTGAGTAATGACTAATGACTATTGACTAAAAATCTAAACAACCATCTTTTAAGGATTTTCTCTTCCCTGATACTGCTTGCAATGTCGCCCCCTCTACCGCTTCGACTAAGGATCGCGCTACTCGATCCGCATAGGGACGGGACAAAGGCCAAATTAAGGGCGATAACCAACCACGTAGTGTTACAGAATAAGACAAACAAGTGCCACAAACTGTGGACTCTACTTTGTAAGTGACCCGTTCCTCTACGCCAGGAATCGCCAGTACTCTTACGCTCAACAACTCCCTAGGATTAACGCACTCCACAAAAATACGAATGGGAATCGGTGACAAGCGTGTGACTGCTTGATAAATCAATCCAGGTTTAGGGACTAATCCATAGGGTACATTAGTACTTTTCAACAGTGGATGCCAGGAAACGTCTGCTATGTCAGCCACTTTTTGCCATAGTTCATCCACAGAAGCAGAACTAATCTCTCGATACGTCCGCACCAGAGAAGCGCAAAACCGACGACGTTTGCGGTGGATGAATTTGGATAACCAACCTCGCATTTTCCTATTCCTCCTCGCTACACGCTTTTTGGTAACTCTGGTATAGTCAGCATCTCGCTCATCTGTTGCATTAAACTTTCTTAAAATTGCCCTTCCCTCGCGTAAGTTGCCATTTGGCATATATGGCAACTTGATTGCTGTAGTATAGCTTCCCAGTTTTGGGCAGATATAATAAGAATCGATATGAGGTTCTTGTTGAACAGGTTGATTAGACCTTTGATACTCTAAGTGAGAACCCCGCAACCGGAACAATCCTTTCATATATGTTTGGTAAGCGCCGTATCTGTAGCCTCTCGATTGCGAATGTGGTAACAGATTCTTCTTTCGTAGATAAGAGTTGACATTTCCTACCGTTAAAAGTGCCTGTAGACTTATCTGCCACAGTTTAGTATCAATCGTAGAACTTTACATAAACATAAACAACTTGAAAAAAATAAATGAAAGATACAAGCATACACGCATTTGAGGGAAAATAACTATCTGTAGTCATGCCTGTCAGGCGTATAATCGCTTGACTATAGAGAAGAGCAGAAGAGCTCTTTGGGCAATTTTAGCCTGCTTTAGGGCGTCTGTTGCCCGTGAATTTTCAGTTGAAAAATTTGTTGATTTCACCCAAATTGTAATTTAGGTTATTGAGTTTATGGTGACTAACTCCCAAACCCCAATGCCAACAGAATCTTCACAAACCCTACCAACTGACGCTAAAGCAAGAGTCAGTGAGTTCATGAAACAGTTGCAAGACCAAATCACTCAAAAGTTGGCAGAACTGGATGGTGTGGGGACATTTCAAGAAGATATGTGGGAACGCCCAGAAGGAGGTGGCGGTCGCTCCCGCATTCTTCGTGAGGGTGCAATCTTTGAGCAAGCTGGGGTAGGTTTTTCTGAAGTTTGGGGTTCCCATCTACCGCCTTCAATATTAGCGCAACGTCCTGAAGCAGAAGGGCACATTTTTTACGCCACTGGTACTTCAATGGTGTTACATCCTCGCAGTCCTTACGTGCCTACAGTTCACCTCAATTATCGCTATTTTGAGGCGGGACCAGTGTGGTGGTTCGGTGGCGGTGCGGATTTGACCCCTTATTACCCCTTTGCAGAAGATGCAGTCCATTTCCATAAAACACTGAAGCAAGCGTGTGATGCTCACCACCCAGAGTATTACCCAGTGTTCAAGCGCTGGTGTGATGAATATTTTTACCTGAAACACCGTGGGGAAACGCGGGGCGTTGGCGGACTGTTTTTTGATTACCAAGATGGTCAGGGTGGATTGTATCGCGGTCATCAAAAAGACGGTGCGGCGGCGATTTACAGCGACCAACTGGGTACACCAGCACCACGCAGTTGGGAACAGTTGTTTGGTTTTGTACAACAGTGCGGCAATGCCTTTTTACCAGCATACCTACCAATTGTAGAACGGCGACACAAAATGGAATATGGCGATCGCCAACGGAATTTTCAACTGTATCGCCGAGGAAGGTATGTAGAATTCAACTTAGTCTATGACCGAGGCACAATTTTTGGACTGCAAACCAACGGACGTACCGAATCAATTCTGATGTCGCTACCACCCTTGGTACGCTGGGAATACGGTTATCAGCCTGAACCCAATTCTCCCGAAGCCCAGTTGTATGAAACCTTCCTCAAGCCTCAAGACTGGGTAAACTGGATACCAAATAGTCCTGAGTCATGAGTTCCGAGTACCGTGTATAAACTCACATAGAAATCCTGGTTGCTGTGAAAAGCTGAGTCCTAAAAACCTAGCACTCAGCACTCACCACTTAGTATTTCCATGAAAAATTAAATACAAAAAAATTGGCACTCAGTACTCACCACTCAGCACTTATTTAGTGAGCTAAAATACTAAAGAAAAGCACTTAGCAATAAAAATGACAATTGTTGCTGTAGCTTTTCAATCTCAGGCTACAACATCACACAATGCTGGTGCGAGTCAGATCAACTTACTTAGCTCGGAAATGATTCCGGTGCAAAAAAGGTGGAGATGACTCGGAAAAACAAGGCTTGTAGCTTTTGCCAGTTAAAGGCAAAACTAGATCGCAGTCTCTTTTTAGAGGAGTGTCAAGGGAAGCAGTGATACATATAGATCAAAAAACGTATAAAACCCAAGACGGCAATACCGTTATTGTTTTAACACCAGCTGGTCGCTTGGACATTACCACTGCTTGGCAATTTCGCCTGAAGTTGCAGGAGTGTATCTCCAAACTCAGTTGTCATCTTGTGTTGAATCTTGGTCAGGTGAATTTCATAGATAGTTCTGGTTTGACATCTTTAGTCGCTGGGATGCGTGATACTGATAAAGTTAAGGGGAGTTTTCGTATTTGTAATGTCCATCCAGAAGCAAAACTGGTGTTTGAAGTCACTATGATGGACACAGTTTTTGAAATCTTTGAAACCGAGGAGGAAGCTTTAGAAGGTGTACCTCGTATTATCGCCAGCTAAAGACAGTGCTGATGACTGAGGAACCAGCGCGGTGTGCAAACACAAGTCTAAGCGGATCTTTCCTCCGCTTAGAACTTCATTAAGATCTCAGCTACCACACTCCAAACTTTTCTCTGACTTTTCTCTGAAAACAGGGATTCTTATCAGCAAAAGAAAAATCTTCACTTCAAAACTTAGGACTCCTGGCTCAGTACTGTTCTCGCTTTGTATAGCAATATGGTCCCAAAATCGCTCCCCAAGTGGCTTTTCCAGTCGTAGGGTCAATTCCTTTATCGTAGCTTAGAAATTTATCATGGCTCACCTCAAAGCCCAAGGAAACTTGTATGATATTGTCACCAACACTAAAGCAGCAGCGAGTGTCTGGCGGTGGGGTAGCAGCGAAGTTATAGCGATTGGGAGCTAAAAACTTCTGGGTAACGTTAAGCACACAACTCGGTAGTAATTCTAAGTCGTCGGGTGTCAGTGTGTTGAGTAAAGCTCCGTTACGACCAGCACCAATAAGAGTACTTGGATTTTTGGGCATATAGTACTGCACTTTTAGGGGTGCATCAGCGTTACTCTCTTGTAAAAGCCTCATAATGCGCTGGCGGTAAGGTCGATCTAGGTTGACAATATTAGCTTGTTCGGCAAATATTGTAAGACTGTCTTCTTGAAACAGAGGGACTGGTCTTTGCCACAGACGCAGGTGAACGTACCAAGCCGACTCTGCAAGAGCTTGTTCTCGATTATCAAATTCACCAGCCAGATAATGAGCTAGAGCGAGAAGTTGTGGTGAAAAGGTCGTCATAGGTTGCGATGCACTGGCAAAATAGGGAATTCAACTCATTTAAGGTGTAAGAAACCGTAAATAATTACATATTATGGCTAGGTAACAACTAAAATGATCCCGAATTTTAAATGACTTGGACTCAAGTAGAAAACTAAACTTGGCAAAGTGGCACTAAAGCGAGAGAATAATAATACGTCGCCCTTGTAATTTGCTTTGTGAATAACGTCCGTACCGTATCTGATACTAAGCGAACTTTCTACAACCTTCACACCCGTCCTATAAACACCATTTATCGTCGGGTGGTAGAAGAGTTAATGGTGGAAATGCACCTACTGTCAGTGAATGTTGATTTTAGCTACGATCCTATTTATGCGTTGGGCGTCGTCACCACCTTTGACCGCTTCATGCAAGGCTATCAGCCAGAACGGGATAAAGAGTCGATTTTTAACGCCCTCCTTCACGCTGTAGAAGAAGACCAAGAGCGCTACAAACAGGATGCTCAACGTTTGCAAGCATTAGCAACAAGCTTAAGCGCTTCAGAACTGATTGCATGGTTAAGTCAGGAAACTCTTTCATCCCGAGATGCTGACTTTCAAGGCTCACTGCAAGCAATAGCCAACAATGGTACATTTAAATACAGTCGCTTGTTTGCGATTGGTTTATTCTCTCTATTAGAACAATCAGATCCAGAACTAGTCAAAGACGAAAAGAAACGCACTGAGGCACTCAAAAGAATTGCCACTGGCTTGCATATGTCTGATGACAAACTCAATAAAGATTTAGAGATATACCGCTCTAATATAGATAAGATGTCACAAGCCTTGACAGTTATGTCAGATATGGTCTCAGCAGAGCGAAAAAGACGGGAACAGCGTACTCAGCAATCAAGTACGACAGTGACTCCCCCAACGACTAATGAATAATTAGGAAAGTGAATTATAAATGATGAATTAAGAAAGTTGACTGATCATTCATCATTCATAATTCACCTTACGCCTAGCCTCAGAACGCTAATAATTTATATATAAGGCTACTGATGACTGAGAGCGCAAATGCTCCTATAACAGCGCTCCAAATACCGAAACGCAAGCGAAATCCTTGTACTAACCAGGCTGCAAGTCCAAAACAAACAACGGAAATAATAAAAGTAAAAAAGCCCGATAGCAAATCAAACGTGAAGATATTAGGGACTGCAAATACGACACGTAAAATCGGTCTGACCAATGCTGTCACAATTCCTAAAACTGCTGCGGAGTTGACATCCTCCCCGCCCTACAGGGTGGCGGAGGATGTCAAATATCTTTAGGTTTTGGCAACAAAAGAACGAGAGGACAAACAAGAGCAGGGGAAGCAGGGGAAGCAAGGGAAACAGGGGGAGAAAATACTTCCTCATCTCCCCATCTTCGCATCTGCCATTTCCCCATGACCTATTAGGCGCAGTATTAGTTTGTCCAGCAGGCGATATGGGATAAGAAGTCCCAGAATTAACTGGGGTAACACCTTGGTTAGTCTAAGGTTGATTAGGTGCTGTGGGAAGATTGAAACTAGGGCTGCTTTGTGGATTGATGGGAGTTATGGGCGCGGAGTTTGGTAGAGGTGCAGTTCCAGGAACACCAGGATTAGTTGGAGCATAAGGAGAAGTTGGCAGAGGCGAGTTTGTGGGTGGATTAGAGGAAGATGGTGTAGTGACAAAAGATATGCGATCGCCTCCCACTTGTCGCCACAAGTCTATGATTTCTATAACATCATTGTATGTCGCTGTCTGACTGACTTTTAGAGCCAAAATAGCGTTGGGAGTTTGTTGGAGATATTTCTGAAAAGCTTCTTTGATCTGTTCCCGTTTTACTAGACCATTGTCTATGTAAGTCTGACCAATAGCATCGATAGTCAAAGTTAATATTTGCCGTTGAACTTGTGCGTTCGCTCCGACAGTTGTAGATGCCGTACTAGTATTGGATTTAGGTAAATTAATACTTATCTCCTCTTGGCGGGTGAATTGCAAAGCCGCCAAAAGAAAAAATGTCAGTATACAAAAAACGACATCTATTAACGGAATGATTTGAATTTGAACTTCTTCGACTGGAGTGTGCAGGTTAACTTTCATTGTCTTGCTCTCATACCTGGGTTAGGGGCTTTTTTCTTAACTATCGTTTGGTTCTGACAAATCAGAGTCTGGTGGTGGTTCAGGTGTTTGAGAAAACTTGGGTCTGCCTTTTTTCCGAGGCGAATTCAAGTTATTCCGAGGAGATTCCCCTATAATTGTCGAAGGGATGACTCTATTTTCAGGTGTAGTATTTCTATAGTCAGGGGGAGACTGCCGATACAGCAACTCCATGTCATTGCCTGCCCTACGAAAAATTTTGACTTGGTTAACGACAAGAGCTTGAAATAGGCGGTAAAATGCCAAACTGGTGATAGCAACAATGAGTCCTGCTGCTGTACTAATGAGGGATTCCCCAATACCTGTAGTGACTCCAGCTGTGGATTCGGTTCCTAAATCACCAATGCGAATTGAGCGTAGAGACTGGATCAATCCTAAAACCGTACCTAACAATCCCAACAAGGGCGAAAGGGCAATGACAGCTTCCAAGAGTTTTTCGCCTCGTCGCATTCCAGCCAATTCGTCTTCTGCTGTTGCTTCTAGCGCAAGTCGAAAACTTTCTGCATCACTTTTTGGTAAGCTTAAAGGCGCATAGAGAAACCGTCCGATAGGCTGGTTCGTTGCTTGTCTGGCAATGTCAGTAGCCGACACCCAATCTACACGAGCTGCATCCAAAACGCGCTCAACTATTTCCTTTTCCTGGTTTAAAATTCGCAACCAGAACCACAAACGCTCAAAAATGACACTTAAAGATAAAATCGACAGGGCAAGCAATGGCCACATTGCTGGTCCGCCCTTTTTAAACAAATCTAGGATATCCACTGTTGTAGGTTTCCTCCATCTATTTGTGGTGCAACTGTCCTAAAGCACTTAATCTTAGAAATTAAAGCACAACTTTCATAATCGTTTCATTCACATTCAAGGGTTGGGTGCCCATAACTTGCGAGTAGCATCTTCCAGACAAACTAGGGCGGTTATTCCCACAGGAAGTGTAGGTCATAATTTGCCAAAATTAAAGATAACTGGAGGTTAAAATCTATGAATCCAATTCAATCCCTTTATAATTGGTATCGCAATTTACTGCGTAATCCCAAGTACCGCTGGTGGGTAATTTTAGGAACACTGGTTTATTTTGTCAGCCCGATTGATATTCTTCCTGACGTCATCCCCATTGTGGGAGAAATTGATGATGTCTTTGTGTTGACATTGCTAGTTACTGAGGTGTCTGGGCTAATGATTGAAGGCTTTAAACAGCGTAAGGGTAATGTTGAGACCAAAGCCGCCAATACTACCGAGGGTTCCACCTCTACTAGCGCAAACACAATCGATGTTGACGCCGTTTCTCTCAAGTAGTGTCGGTAACAGTATCAAAAATAATAACCGCCTCCTTCTGATACGTGCTCACAACTAGGCTTCTTAGAAGGGGGATATTTTTTTAGCTATTTGTCATCTGTCATTAGTTATTAGTTATTCAACTATAGACTGTAGGCTCTAAACTATCTTATGCAATGTGCATTTAATTCACCACTTACTGGCTATTGTATGATATTTACGGAGTTAAAATATTTACCCCATATCGGCAGATAATTCTTAACTATTCATTTTTGATAACCTATGACCAAGCGCCAAATCATTGGACTGCTACCTGCTGGTGGACAGGCAACCCGGATTTCTCCCTTACCACTTAGCAAAGAGTTGTATCCGGTTGGCTTTCAAGATTTTGGTGTTAAATGTAACTGGCGACCAAAAGTAGTTTCTCAATATCTGCTGGAAAAAATGCAACTAGCAGGCATCAATAAGGCATATTTTATACTGCGTTCTGGTAAGTGGGATATTCCAGCATATTTTGGTGATGGCACGATGCTTTCTATGAGCTTGGGCTATCTCATTATGGGTTTGCCTTATAGTGTCCCTTTCACGTTGGATCAGGGTTATCCTTTTGTTCAAGATGCTGTTGTAGCCTTGGGTTTTCCTGATATTTTGTTTCAGCCTGAAGATGCTTATGTACGGGTACTCACACGCCTTGAGGTTAGTAACGCCGATGTTGTCTTAGGATTATTCCCTACCGATAAACCTCATAAAGCGGGTATGGTCGATTTTGACGATGAAGGTAGAGTGCGGCTGATCATCGAAAAACCTCGCCAGTCAAATTTGCGTTATATGTGGGGTATTGCGGTTTGGACACCTGCTTTTACACAGTTTTTGCACGAGTACCTTATGACTCTCAAGGCAAATAACAACCTAACACAGCTACCAGAAACACCCATTGGCGATGTCATTCAAGCTGCTATTAATAAGGGTTTTCATGTAGAAGCGGAAGCATTTGGTGATGGTACTTATCTAGATATTGGCACACCGGATGATTTAGTCCGAGCCGTGCGGCATTTTGCTGCTTTGGCAGATGGGGAAGGTCAGTAGAGGTGAGATCGCCCGTGATGGATGAAAGAAAAGCGATGACGCACACTTAGACTTCTTGCTCTACCAAAAGCTGCGAGCTGACGACAAACTACTACGACTAGCGACGCATAGGGAAACCTCAATTGTTCTGTAGCAACTTCTTAAGGAAATCTATTTTTGGGTGCCAAAATTGTCACAATGTTACTGGAAGAGAACAACAAGCGCCTGACATTTTCCCAAAACCCATTTTTTTGCGTTGCCCCCTCAGCAACTGTCGCTAGTTGAGTGAAAGACTCACTTAGGGCTTGTGATTGTTCTAAAGTCTGGTGGGTAAGATGACTAAAGAATACGTAAATATACCTGAGCGGCTTCCAAATAAAACTTGTAATCGCTCAATGACGTAATCATAAATTTGTTGCTACGTCCCTAAAAATTGGCTTGGCTAGGGTGCGTTACGCTGCGTTAACGCACCATGCGTCTTAAGCTGCTATATCTTGCCCAAATTCTGTCAAGAACCTAAACGCTTTCACAACATAACTAGCGCACTCTCTAGGAGAGGTGTTGTAGAACGATCGCCACGCGCTCGCTTTATCCTCATCGTACCGCTCCCTTCTTCCAGGATGACTTTCTAACCATGCCAGTCGTACGGCGTGACCGATTAACACATCCAACACTATATATGCTTGAATTTGCAAGTTGGGGTTGTTGGATGCAATTGCTGCTAATTCCATCAATGTCTCAATACAAACTTGTCGATACTCCGGAGCCTCAATTTTATTCAACAGATGCTCTACCTGTAAGGCAAAATTCTTTTCCCCTGCTGTCATCTCTGACAAAATGACCGCACTATCCAAACGATTGCGACGTTCTAACTTATCGCCAATCACCAAGCCTTTGCAATGTTCCATCACCAGCCAAACCTGCTGAAAGAAGTCTTTTGGTACACGTCCTGTTGCTCCCTCAGCTTGACGAAACCGTCGCCAACCGCCTGGTTGCACATCTATCTCATCTCCTAAAGCTGGTAGCACCACCCAATCAATGTCACTTTCTTTTTGTTTGACGTGCAGAGATTCTTGCTGGCGTAACAGCTGACTTGTGCTGGTGTATTCAAATAATACCTGACGAACCCTTGTGTTCACTTCAAAAGGCGAGAGTTGCATGAGGTGTTCGTATGCCTCATCCTGAGTGACGTTTAGCTTCCGTGCCAGTTCGCTTGTAATCAACAGGATGATATAGCCAACTCTCAGTGTCAGTAGTCCATTAAACAGTTCCGGTTCTGTCTTAATGAGGGCACTCAGATAAATCAGAATTTCCTGAGTCAGAACGCGATCACTTATATCCTCTCGACAAAAGTGATTTATTTTCTCAACAATTTCGCTATGCGACAGTGGCTTTGTTATCAGCGAAGCTTCACTGTAAGCTTTACCTACCGCAATTTGCTTACCGCGTACCACAATACTCGTCACCACATCTGATAAGCCGATATCGCTCATTTGCCGCAACCCCGCAGCCCGACGCACAACTGCCCAAATGCCCGAGTCACCTGCTTTAGTGTAAACTTCATCAAGCAAATCTGCCACCGTCACGGGACGCCCCGGTCCACCAAAGCCTGTATCAAACTCCAGCCCTTCCAAACGAATCAAAGTCTGCAACAACTCAATTTGCTCGTAGAGATTTTCTGATGAACGCAAAGAAGATAGCAACAATTTTAAATTGGTTTCACACTCCATTTGGAATTCTTGAGTATGCCTTAAAGACCAGTTTTTGTCTGGATTGTAAATTAGATAAGAGCAGCGAAGCGCAGCATCTTTGACGGAAGATTGAGAAAATTCAAAATCTTCTTGCAGAAAATCAACCCGTTGTGTTCCAGCTGTCAACATCAACTGATTAAGCCGCCCCAATTTTACCCGGACACCGTTACAAACACCATCTTTGAGTTCTTGCATCAGAGCAAGCAATGCCTCACTACCTGTTTCTAACATGGTGTGAGTCAACATTAAAGTTAGGATAGGACGCCCTAAATCTATCCAATATTTTTGAATGTAAGCAAGTTCACTTTTCATTTGATACACCAGAAAATGGTAATCAAGAGTTAAGTAGAACACTTGGGAGTCTAAAAACGAGGGCAGAAAGACAACTGTCTCGCCACGGAGGCGAAAAATCTTAGATGTTGTCAAACTCCGCAGACGTCGCACTGGACGTCCAGTTAAACCAAGTTTATCGTTGCGTCCAATCTGAGTATAAATGGCTGAAAGGTCATCAGCCTGTCGAACCTGAATTGGTTCTACTTGCTTGGGCGTTTGCGTTTCAATGCCATGAACTGCGAGTTTTCCCTGTAAATCCTCATCTTCTGCTAGTAAGGCGATTTGTACCAAAGGTTCCCGGTGTTTACCCATGTACAAATGCCTTCCCAAAGGGTCGATATCTCCAACCGCTATTAACCCTTCACTCAACATTTGACCAAGAAAATACAAACTCTGTGCCCATACTAAGGGAATATTTTCGTTAGGTAAACGCGGCTGACTTTGGGGTGCTAACTTCTGGGCCTCTACAGACTCAGCTGGGACATAATAAAGTTCTGGTAATAGACGCAAGCTATTACGCTCAACTAATAAAGACTCTACACGCTTCTGGTAATGTTTCACTTGGTCTTGTTCGCCGCGAAACAACCCATCTAGAAATAAATAGGTGAAAAATAAAGGCCATTCACACTCAATATGCTCAAATTGTTTGAGTTCCAGAGGTTCGTAGTGCAAGCGGTTTGTATCTTCTAAAACTGTTTGATGTCCGTCGCGTAAAAAGCGCTTGCAACCGTATTTTCCTTCAAGTTTGTGAATGATATCATTGCGTGTGCGATCGCGCAGTTGCACATCTTCTACCGCAAACGCTGGAAAGCTAATAACGCTCAACAGCGCCGCATCAATTTCCTTGGATGGCGATTCTCTAGGTAATAGGGATTCTAGCGTAATCCTGGCACGGGCAATTTCATCTGGCAGCGCATGAATCACCGATGCTTGACAACCATGTACGCCAAATAAATCCAAGCCATTGATAGCTTCCAATGCGGCTTTTGCCATGCCTAGAGAACTGGCGTTCAATTCTGCGTTGCCATGATTAATTTTATTGCCTCGTTCCCAAATACCGTAATCTGGAGTACGGTACGCTCGTCCAATGTAGTAAACCAAATTTTGGACGAAATTCACTTCATCAAAAGTGAAAATTATCTGCAAGCCTGAAGCAGTCATTTGCGCCAATATCAGTAGAAATATTGATGTGGCATCCAGTTGCAAATGTCCCCATTCGTCATCGCCAACAACGATATCGCCTGTAGCTGTGTTGTACTTGGCGTGTAAAGCATCCAACGGCGATTGGGTATGCTTGAATTGCTCTACTTTAGAACTTTGACGCATCATAGCAAACAACAACCCCCGCATGAGCTTGACAACGCTGTGTTCTAGCTCATAGGCGCGTCCCTTGTCTTCATCAACTTTGCGGTAAGCGAGTGCCAACCCCCAAACCGCCAGAATGCTATAAACGTTATCACGCACCCAAGCATCGGTATAATCACCGTGGGCAGTTATGGCTGTACTTGCTGGTAGCAAACCTGTAATTGGGTTCTGACGGGCAAGGATAATTGTCTTGATTTGCTGATAATAACATTCAAGACGAGCTTGCAGTTGAGCGGCTGTTTTCATACTTGATTTTGTAAGCTGTTTGCGGAATGCAACCCTGAGGCTGTGAAGTGAATTATGTAAGCAAAGCCAAAACTACCTCTGTAGTAGGCGATGATATTGCAGCTTTGAGTAGGAAATGAATTTCTTGTCTCCTGTGAAGATACAAGCTACTTTTTCAGTTGTCAGAGAAATATACTCTAAATTTCAGATTTTTTCAAATCTTTATCAGCAATTCGCCTATTTTATCTTTTTCTTTAAATTTGTTTTGTTAGTTATAAATAAGGATTCTTTTTTGTAAAGAAATAACCGTAGTAACTCAGTAGGTGAAATATAGTCACTTACCAGAAAATCCAAACAAGCAAATTATTCTTTAAAAGGGGTTAATTGTGTCTATACGTTATAACCAAAATCATTCTCCATTAGTGAAAGTTGTTTACTCTCAAGTGAAGGTTAACGGCAAAATTGAACTGATACCACTAGAGTTATATGCCGATGGCTCACTTAAGCGAATTGTTACGTAAAAAGTTAGTGATTAATTATTAATCTCTAGTTCAAAGCTTTTTACCAAATAATTAAAATTTAATATTCCTCCTCGCATTATCCCCCTTAAACCTGTGGTTTAGGGGGTTTACCTATACTTCTTGCCAGCAACGCTCGTTTAAATAGGTTTAACATCCTTCAACAAAAGTTCTACAAGAACGCTTTTTTAATAAACTGCCGAGGACGCAAAGGACAAAAAGGACAGAGCAATTGCAGAGTTTACAAACAATTTGGGATGACTTTAAGTCTCTAGGTCTATCTGATGAGAGCGATATTTTTTATTTTTTATTATCCGGGTGGAGTAATCAACACCTAGAAAAAAGTTTTATGCACCCCAATTTATTCCTGTGGATGTATTCACCACTCAGAATCCAGGTGGGATAAAGAAAATGTGATAAGCTAATGAGCATTCAATTTGCATAAAGCTAAGGCTGAAGCCCTTACTACAAGCGAATCATTCTGGAAAAATGAATGACGATTAGCTTCGCTGCTATTGTACAGGAGGTTTAAATTCCTGAAATAGTACTTGGCAACTGCTTACGGCAATCTTTGTCTAGCAGGGATTGCCTTACAGTCTGAAACTAGTTCAGTATGATTACGCAACCTCTATCTTTGCACATAAAGATAGGCTACTCATCATAAAGTAATCATTTTAACTATATAAAGTTTCTCTTTAAATTAATTTGTATGCTTGACAGAGACACTAACAGTAGTAGAATCAACTCAAATCAACAGGCATCAGGGTGAGGAAAAATTCAGTGGCGTGGAATAGAACAAGTTCCATACACTGATTTTCAATATCTACCGGATCACAGTGCTCCGGGTTAGTATTATGACTTAGCGATGCCATTGATTGGTAATCGATATTGAGTTTCTGAGATTTTATGGACCAAAGTCCACAAGACGGCAGTACCAACCTCCCCTGATCTGTGAGCTTGTCTCCCAGCGCGGGGGAGACAATAGGAGGTTTTTATGATGCTCACGCACGATGTTCGCAATTCAGTTATTGATGTTGGCGACTTAAACCAGCTCAAGTTGGATTTGAATAGTTTTCAACCCGTTGATGCGGGAGAGTATATTACACAATTGCCCAAGCGACAACGGGCGATCGCATTCCGTTTACTCAACAAACACCAGGCAATTGATGTCTTTGAATATCTGCCTCCACAAGTGCAGGAAGAAATTATAAATTCCCTGCATGATGTTCAGGTAGCGCACATTGTCGAGGCGATGAGTCCGGATGAACGGGCAGAATTGTTTGACGAGTTGCCGGCTGGGGTTGTCAAACGCCTCTTACAAGAACTTAGCCCAGAACAACGGCAAGCAACAGCAACGATTCTCGGCTATTCTGAAGGCACCGCAGGACGTGTGATGACAACAGAATACGTGCGGTTGCGGCAAGGATTGACTGTCGGAGAAGCTTTAAGTAAGATTCGACGCCAAGACGAAGATAAGGAGACGATTTACTATGCCTACGTGACAGACGATAACCGGAAGCTAGTGAGTGTTGTCTCGCTGCGACAGATGCTGTTTACCTTTCCTGATGTTTTGATCGGAGATATTGCCAGCGATCGCGTCATTAAGGTAAGAACAGAAATGCCCCAGGAAGAAGTTGCCCGAATCATGAAGCGATATGACTTAATCGCTGTCCCTGTGGTTGACCGCGAAGATAGACTGGTAGGTATTATCACGATTGATGATGTGATAGATATTCTGGAAGAAGAAGCCACAGAAGACATTCAAAAACTGGCGGGTATAAGTGGTGATGAAGCAGCTTTGTCCCCTCCTCAAGTCACCATTCGCAAGCGCTTGCCTTGGTTGTTGGGGAATATTGGTTTATACATCGGTGCAGCTAGTGCGATCGCCCCTTTTCAGAGTGTCATTTCCCTCGTACCCGTTCTGGCAGTCATCATGCCAATTTTATCTAACACCAGTGGTAATGTTGCCATTCAAGCCTTATCAGTGACAGTACGGGGTTTGGGTGTTGGCGAAGTCACACCGTTAGATACCTTGAAAATTCTCCGTAAGGAAATCTTAGCAGGGTTAGGCACCGCTTTAGCCCTAGGTATTGCCCTTGGCACACTTTCAATGATTTGGTCGCCCCCTCACGAACGGTGGGTATCTATAGTTGCAGCCACAGTGATGGTTGTCAATGTCTTCATAGCCGCCTCATTGGGAACAGTGCTACCCATGACTTTGAAGCGGTTAAACCTCGACCCAGCTTTAATTAGTGGTCCCCTCTTGACGACGACCTTGGATGCAATCGGGTTTTTGACTTTTCTATCGATGATTTCAGTAGCGTTGCAGATATTTAAATAAGTGTGCATCAAATGGGGAATTGTTAGTAGTAAGTTGTTAGTTGTTTTTTATATCTACTAACCACTAACTAATAACTACTAACCATTGCCCCCCAATTTTTAATAGTGTTTTCGATACCACTCAACGACATCATCCAGTGTCTTTTCCAAAGGTCGGAAACTTGCCCCCAATTCTTTGATTGCCTTTGCAGATGAAACCTGTCTTTTTAAATGCATGATTCGGATACCATCAAGAGGAAGCATCGACCTGTTGTTGGTAAGTCGAGCATAGTTATCAGAAAACCAGGCAACAATTAAAGTCAAAATGTAGGGAATTCGACGTTTAGGAGAAGGAATAGCACTGACTTTTTCTAAAGTTTGGAAAAGAGTCTCAAAATTGCAAAATTGCCCAGCTGTAATGTAACGTTTACCGCTCTTGCCATACTCTACCGCATTAATCATTGCCTGTGCCACATCCCGCGCGTCAACTACACAAGTTCCGCCATCCAGAATACCCGGCATTTTTTGATTGAGATAATCCAACACAAGTTGACCAGCACCTGTTGGTGCAGCGTCTCTTGGTCCAAACATCCATCCTGGTAAGATTAAAGTAACTGGTAGAGAGTGCTGTTTGAGAAATTCAAAAATTGCATCCTCTGCTAATACTTTGCTTTTGAAATAGAGATTTTTGATTGCCTGCTGCTCGGGTGGAGTAGATTCGTCACCAGGTACATTCGCAGCTTTCATTCCCACTGGACCCGCTGAACTTACGTAAATGACTTTTTTGATGCCTTGCTTTTCTGCCTCTGTTAGCAATTTAATCGTGCCCTTGATATTAATATCCTCAAGCATCTGCCAGTGATTGCCAGGTTGATAATATTCCCGGAAATAAGCAGCGGTGTGAAATAAAATATCGCATCCGGCTAATTCTTTAGCAAAGCTATCGATGTTAAGCATATCGCCCTTTACTAGGGTGACATCTAAATCGCTCAAAAGCTGAGATGCTTTTTCAGGCGAACGGACTAAGGCTTTTACTGAATACCCTTGTTCTAATAACAAGCGCACCAAATTGTTACCGAGTAATCCGGTACTGCCAGTGACAAATGCTTTCATATTGCTTCCTATTGGTTTTAAATTTGCTCTATGCTTGTTGCCACAGCGACACGAGCGAACGTGGAATTTTATTTATATATCTACAAGATATATATCTGAGTAATATATGTCAAGAGAGAACAAAAGCAAATACGCCATTTTGGGAATACTAAGTTTTGGTCCTAAGTCCGGTTACGACATCAAAAAGAAGATAGAGACAGTGACCGGCAACTTTTGGACTGAAAGCTACGGGCAAATTTACCCTATCCTCAAACGATTAATGGCTGAAGGACTGGCGACTCAATCAGTAGAGGAGCAAGTAGGTAAACCAGATCGCCACGTCTATACGCTCACAGACAAAGGGCTAGAGGAGTTGCAACGCTGGTTAATAGAACCTGTTGAACCTCAAGTAGAGCGAATCGAAATTTTATTAAAGCTGTTCTTTGGAAAGCAAGTTACTGTCGCTGATAACATTCGTCATGTGCAGCAATTCCGGGAACTGCAACAGCAGCAGCTGCAAAAGTACCAAGTTCTTGAAGAAGAGGTGAAGGTAAACGGGACTGATAATCCGAATTTTCCTTACTGGTTAATAACCGTCAGCTACAAGCTACACGTTACGAAGGCTTTGATTAGTTGGTGTGACGAGACGCTAGCTAGATTAAAGCAGATGACCGAGGAAACATTAAAAGACGTTAATGAGTGATGAGGTTTGTCATTACACTTAAGTGCAACTACTAACTAGTGCATAAGTATAATACTCTTCACTCTTTCTGCTCTTTATGGCAATAATTCTTGCTTGTGACCGATCTATCTGTGCAGTATAGCAATGCCTGCCCACTAAAAATGCTCTGCTCACTCCTGAGTTCTCAAAGTTTGGGCGACGAGGTAGACTTTAGTCCATTCACCCATTGCCTGATGGGATTTGAGTTTTAATTGTTGGGCTGTGTCTTCTATGGAATAACCTGCTTTACGCAACTCCAGGACTTGGCGCTGCAAGGGTGTCAATTGTTCATGCAATTGCTGCCACTGCTTTGGTGTTAGCCCCAAGTTATGTTCTTTTAAGCTCGCTGTTTGGCTAGTTGTAGCCTTTGTTGCATATCTCGCAATTCCTGCCCTAAGTACAACTCGTCATTAATCGGGGTCGGAAATCAAAATGTTGACAACTCTGGACAATGATTCATCCCTCAGGCGAATTCCGAACCCCCTTTTATAGTGACGTGTACTAAGCGTAGCCGAGAAGCATCGCTAGGGTCAGATGCCAAAAATAGCATTGTAACAGAATTGTCACTGTTCATTCATCGTCGCACAAATCTAATTGCCTACCAATATACCTTTGGGTCTGGTGATTCTATGAAGTTATCCCAGAATAAACTTTATATATCCAAACCTATAACCGTTAACTCAGGCGGATGCTCAACGATGAATTGATAAAATATTTCACATTTTCCCTGCGGTGGAAGAGTTAAAGCCCATTCCAATATTCCCATCTCACCTACTTGAATTTGCGGGTTGCTACGGCTCAGGCGGACTTTAATTTGTTCGTTACGACTGATTGGTAATTGTTCAGTAAATTGTAAATTGGCTTCTTGATTTTGTAAGTTAGTAATAACTATCCGATAACCATAAGTCATTCTTCGATTGTTATCAATCAGCTTTTTGTCTACCTGGCGCTCAACTAAGTCACGCTCAATTTTCAAACCCTCATGCATCCCTAAGTTAAGCGTGAAATCTTGCCCTGGTGCGATATTCTCTAATTGAGTTATTCCAACAAATGTATTATCTCGGAAAATATTTGCTTTCCCTGGTAACAAAGTCACGCCATTAGCACTATTTTTCACATTAGCTTGTAGATAAGCAAAACTGACCAAGCGTGGTACTGCTATATATTCAAAGCTACAAGGGAAATCGTCATTAAAAATTGTCGTTTTGTGAGGTGCGCCATTACTGGGAATGTTTCCGCCGTTACTCAGTTGAAAACTGACTGCACTACCTTGTCTAGATTCTGCGATGACAGTTTCAGCAGCAACGAGATTTGCCTGTGGTTCTTTGGTTTCTCTAGTTTGACTGTCCCCATTAGCAAGAGCAGGCATAGCCACAGAAGCAGCTTGTACGGGCGCTAGTTTTTGCATCTGCAGGAACTCTGGTGGACGTAGTACGTCAATATACCAAGCTTCCAATTTAGGTGGCATTACCAGTTCTGGTTGAGCAGTAGAGAGGGTCAGAGATACGTTCATCCAATCTTCACCAGTGCTTTGGGTGACTTCAGCAAGATAGGCGAGATTAATGCAATTGCTACTCGTACTCACCCGCAAGTCATACAACGGAGTCCAACCGGCACGACTAACCACGTAGGATACTTCTAGCTCAAACTCTCCGGCACCCGCAGGCTCAATTGCCACACTCAAGCTAAAACTTTCCTTAGATAATGGTGTTTGTACTTGTTGCCATTGTTGACGGAGGACTTGTAGCTGCTTGTCTAATTCCTGCTGTTGGATCTTGCACTCTGCTGTAGCAATAGCATACTCGCTGTACTGGCTTCCCAAAAAGTTCAGAAAATCCAAAGTTTCGCTCAGGCTCAGATTTTTCCGCGACAGACTCTGTGCAAAGGGTTCCTCTGTCTTTTCACGCAAGCCTTCGATAAACCTTGACTGCAAAGCCAAACCATCCACTTGCGCTTGCAGAAAGTTCCATTCTGCTTCTAATTGCTGAATTTGCCTTGTCAAGTGAGTCAAACGTTCGGTGAAGGGTTCGCTGGAGAAGACGTGCTCTGTACTGACTCCCAGCAGGCGTACTGCGACCTCACCTGTACCGCTAACCCTGATCGACTCAGTTTCTATGGTAACTGGCAGTTGAATAATTTCTAATTCTCGTTCAAATCCTCTCAGGGCTAGAACACCCCGTCGTGTCACAAGGGCTTGGTCAGTATACACCGTAACAGCTACAATCTCAGTCTCTACTGTTTTTTGCACAGATGGTACTCCCGGGTTAGTCACTGCCAGTTCTCTCCCATTGTGAATACTTCTGGTGGTTATTTAATGGTAAAATAAAAAGTTGCCCCTCGACCTACAGATGCCTCAATCCAAATGCGCCCTCGATGTTTGTGGATGATCCGTTGTACTGATGTTAGCCCTACACCTGTGCCTGGAAACTCATTATCAGAGTGGAGGCGCTGGAAGGGGCGGAACAGTTTATCGGCGTAGGTCATGTCGAAGCCAGCACCATTATCCCGCACGTAAAAGATTGATGAACCGTCGCTTTGGTGTGTCACACCGAACTCAATACGTGCTTGCGGAGTTTTGGAAGAATACTTCCAGGCATTGGATAGTAAGTTTTCCAGCATCACGCGCAGTAGAACTGAATCACCATGTACAGTTAGTCCCTCTGCGACGTGTGTTTCCACTTGACGATTTACTTCGGCAGCCTTGAGATGAGATAAAATCTCATTAGCCATGCTGCTGAGGTCAACTTTTTCTTGCTTGAGTTCTAAGCGCATCAGCTTGTGCAAAAACAGCATGACGTCAATTTGCGTGTTCATCCGCTCTGCGGAGGTACATACACGGTTTAGGTATTGCCTTCCCTGCTCTTCCAGTTGGCAATTGTATTTCATCTGCAAAAGCTCACTGAAGCTTAGAATGCTCCTTAGGGGCGATCGCAAATCATGAGAAATGGTATATGAGAAGGCTTCTAATTCCTGATTCGCGAATTCCAACTGAGATGTCCTTTCTCGCACGCGTTGTTCCAACTCGCTATAAATCTGGACGTTTTCCATCGCTACGGACGTGCTGTCAGCCAAAGCCTGGATCAGGTGTACTTCTTCTGCGGTGGGAGAGTGTCGTCCAGCCCAGTAATTGCCAATAGCCCCAATTGGTGCTTCCTTACGAATTGGCACCATAACCAAGCTTTTGATAAAAGTCGGTTGATACGCTTCGATTGGGATGCGCTCATCACCGTACACATCCTCGATGATGACCTGCTCTCGGTGTCGCATACACCAACCACCAATACAGATCTTTATTGGGAAGAGACGACCTTTCCACAACGGCTGGATAGCGTTTTCCTCAGCATAGTAGCACATATCTCCCTTTCGCAGGACAAAGCTCGCCCCGTCAGCGCCGATAAGTTCTCGTGCAGCACGACGCACGATCGCCGTAATCTCATCTAAACTGCGTGCTAAGGAGAGTTCCTGAACGACAGTGACCAAGAGTTCCATAGCATGGTTGTAGCGCTCTAGTTGCTTAGATGCAGAACTTTGAAGTGTACGTCGAGCGATGGGTGCTAGTCGCCACAATTGCTCTTTAGAAATGTAGTCTACAGCACCAGTACGTAAATATGCCGCTGCTTCCTCCTCATTGACATTACCAGAAACAAAGATGAAAGGAACGTTGGGGCATTTTTGCTGGGCAATATCAAAGGCGGAAAATCCCGAAAACCCTTCAACTGCGTTTTCTGAAAGAATTAAATCAAAACCTCCTTGTTCAATAGCAGCAATGTACTCAGAACAAGTTTTTACCACCTGTGCTTCTACTTTCCAACCATCTTTAGCCAGCACAAGCTGAATACGATGCGCGTCAAAGGCATTGTCTTCAACATGGAGAATGGCTAGAGCATCCATAATTCTAATCCAAAGACAGATTTTGCAATCCTAGTGAAACCGATTATAATAAAAAATTTTTAGTTAGCATTCTGCCTGTTTAATCATTTTTACTTGCTGTTTGATCTACAAATTGCTTTGCTGCATCTAGTAAATACTCAAAATAGGTACGAGCAACGATAGACATCTGTTTTCCAGATGGGTAAACCATGTACCAATTCCGTTGAATTGGAAAGTGTTCGACATCCAAAATGGTTAAATCTTTACCATCTGTTACTAAAGTATGTCGAGATAAAACTGAAATTCCTAAACCACCGGCAATTGCTTGCTTAATCGCCTCATTACTCCCCAATTCCAGCTTAACCTTCACCACCACTCCATGCTCATCGAATAATTGCTGGACAGACCGCCGTGTTCCCGAACCTGGTTCCCGCATAATAAAAGGTTCATCAGCAAGACGTTGAATGGGAATATTTTTTTCCTGTGCCAGAGGATGATGAACAGGTGCCATAACGACCAAGGGGTTTTCTAAAAATGGCTGACAATTGACATCTAGATGTTCTGGAACTTGGCTCATAATATACAAATCATCCATATTGCCAACCATGCGTTCCAAAATGCCTTCATGATTAGTGACTTGCAGCGAGATATCAATTCCTGGGTAAAGTTGGCAAAATGGGCCCAATAAACGTGGTATGAAGTATTTAGCAGTCGTAATGACTGCCAAGCGCAGCTGTCCCTGCTTTAACCCTTTTAAATCTGCCACTTTCATTTCAAATTGGGCAATTGTGTCAAAAATTTGCCGACAAGTAGCAAATAGTTCCCGTCCTGCTTCCGTAAGATAGAGGCGCTTTCCTACCTGCTCAAATAATGGCAACCCGACTGATTTTGTGAGTTGCTTAATTTGCATGGAAACGGTGGGTTGGGTGAGAAAGAGTTCCTCAGCGGCGCGAGTAAAGCTACCATGACGTGCCGCCGCCTCAAACACCTTCAACTGGTGCAGCGTCGCTTGGTTCAAGGGTTATTCTCCTCTAATAGCGATTAGCGATTCTATAGATATAGATCTAGTATCACTGAACACTTGGAAATTGATATAGCTTTGCTTATGTAAAAGTTAAAGGTGATAGGTATAGATAAAATTTTATTAATGCCATTAGAAGAATGGTATTTTCCTTATGAATTGGAAAAGTTATTATTCAAAAAAGCAACAACAGCGTAAGACACCTTCCACTCAAGGTGACACACCTTGATGGCAGATCACTTAAGTTATGAGTTATGAGTTATGAGTTACTCCTTCCTAACTCGTCGATGCCAGTTTGCAAGGTCAGAGCGAACTTCCCTTCCCGGTATCTCTTCCGGACAGGCAGCGCCTTCGCCGTCAGGCGTGCGCTTGCGCTTACGCCAGTCGCCTGGGTGCGGGAAACCCCCCTGCAGCGCTGGACTTACCGCAACGCACTGCTTACTGCACGCAACTGGCTCCTCTTAACTCCTAACTTTTTCACTCTCAATCATTCTTCAGTTATTTTTAGAGGTAACCTGGTCAAATCGGGCAATTGCAATAGTTCTGTCTCTACAACTTTCTCCTTGATATTTACTGGTAACTTTAACGGTTGACGTTCTTCTATCCAACAACTTGCGACTGGCAAGGTATGCTCCAATTCTTCCAACGGTCTTGGAATCACCATCACTGCGTTTAACTCCCCAATGCGTTCTGCCTCGTTCATACCAGCTTCCACTGCTACCGCTACATTTGCCACGGAGCCACGAATAATGGCTGTACACAAACCCGCACCAATTTTTTCGTATGCTGCCAATTGGACATCGGCGGCTTTCAGCATTGCATCGGCTGCTCCCACCAATGCCGGAAATCCCCGCGTTTCTACCAAACCAATTGCTTGATTACTTAGACGGTTGTAATTGCTGTCTTCAGCAAGTGCGCTGAGGCGGCTGTTGATAGGTAGTACAACTTCTAGGTTGGGATACGGACGGGGAATCACCAAGCTAGAAACCAACTGACCGATTTGTTCAGCAACTTGAACTCCGGACTCTACCGCTAGACGTACATCGGCGATACCACCTCTAACAACAGCAGTACAGTGACCACTGCCGATTTTTTCATATCCAATCAGATGAACTCCAGCGGTTTTTAGCATCGTATCCGCCGTACCAACCATTGCTGGAAAACTGCGGGTAGATACTAATCCCAAAGCACTATCCTTAAGGATGTCTCGACGGTGCGATGCCTGAGCACTGATAGAGCGTTGATTGTATGCCTCCATTTAAATTCTCCAGAATATTCACTCAATTGTTAGCTGCAACTGGTGCTGACAACTTAACAATTAACACTTATTCAGGCTGACCGTCAGATGTGGGTTTATTCAAGGGTTGCTTATGGGGAAACAATGTCACCAACAGCTTTTGTATGCTTTCTTGCCCGTAAATGTAACTACCGATTTGAGATTCCTGAGGTGGGGAAGACTTGGGAATTGATTCCTCCTCAAGGTCTATTTGTCTCCCTGTCCCATTGTCCGACTTTACGCTGGTAGCGGGTTCATTAGAGGATTCGGGTTGTTTTGTTTCACTCGTTAGCGCAGGAGATTCAGAAATACGCCGACTCGTGTCTCCCAAAACTGAGCCAGCCGCAACGACTTGTCCAGGTTCAACAGAACAATTCAAAATTGTTGTTGCTGCTCCAATACAAGCATTTGCCCCAATTTTGCCTTCTCCAACCATCAAAAGACCTGCTCCCAGGTTTGCTCCTGCTTCTACCTCTAGGGTTCCTTTATGGACTTGGAGAATTGACCCCATACCCACACAGACTCCTGAACCGATAATTATTTTGCTGCTTGGAGCCGCTTGGAGTATCACACCTGGTGCAAGTACTGCACTTGGATGAATTATCACCTCGCCACTTATATAAGAATCAAAGTCATAACTTGGGCGCAGTGGCGGCACAGACATGGTATGTAACCTCGGAAGCCTTTGAATAGGAGGGGGGAGTGGAGGGAGTGGGGGAAGTGGGGGAAGTGGGGGGAGAAATGACCTCCCTATCTTCCTCATCTCCCTCATTTCTCATGCTATGGGCGTTGAATAATTGTTTCCAGTACGCGACGCTTCGCTTTGGGGTCAATCCCAATCAGCCGCACATATTCTCCTTGGTATTCTGCAAGGTACCCTTCCAATGCTGCTGCAGCTTGTTGTGCAGAACTAGCCTGAATTTGTCCGCAGCTTGCCCATGAACCTGTACGGAACCGCCGCTGGTCTACGTGTTCTGCGCTAATTTTATACCCACCATTTATCAGTTGCTGTAGCTGTTCTACTACCTCGGAACTTAAGCGGGTACTAGTCACTGATGCCGTTGCAGAGGAAGTCGCCGCTGGCGCACTCGCTACAGACTTAGAAGTTCCAGATGAGCTGACTGAACCGTTAGGGCGTTGGATAATGGTTTCTAATACCCGCCGTTTGGCTTTGCGGTCAATTCCAATTAAGCGTACGTACTCGCCTTGATGATTTTCGATACATTCTTCCAATGCAGCAACAACTTCTTTTGTAGAAGTTGCTTCAATCGGCTGGCAGCTTTGCCACGAACCTGTGCGGAAGCGACGCTCATCTACGTGTTCCATACCAATTTTGTAACCACCTGCCAGCAGCTGCTGTACTTGGTCTACAGTTTCAGCACTAATTTTGCCACTACTACTGCCATAACTGGAACCATTGCTGGAACCATTACCGTTGTAGCTTTTATTTGTTTGGTTGGTAGGAGCTTTGAAGTTGGCAGGCGCATTTATAACCCCATCTGGGCGTTGGATAATGGTTTCCAACACGCGCCGTTTGCCCTTGTCAATACCAAATAGGCGAACATACTCACCAGAGTGTTCTGCCAGACAACCTTCCAAAGCGGCGATCGCCTCACCGACCGATCTAGCTTCTATTGGTGTGCAACTCTGCCAAGAGCCAGTGCGGAACCGCCGTTCGTCTACGTGTTCTGTACCTATCTTATACCCTTGATCTAATAGATAACGTACCTGATCTACTGTTTGGGCACCCAAGCTACTGCTAGCCACGTCATTACTCCTTTCAAACCCGTTAACACCGTTGCTTGTATAAGATTTAGCTAACTCATCCCGAATAGTATTTATACACTTACTATCTGCAGCACAAAGATAACCAGCTCGCAACGCTTGATTAATCCCAATCACATGATGGGAAAATTGCTTATCCTGTGCTTGCACATCTGGCAAACGGTCAGCTTGTTGTTGATTAGTAATTACTGCTCCTGAAGGTACGTATTTACCTGGAGGAATTTCCACATCTTGAATCAAAGCGTGCATCATCACGATGCAACCTGCTCCCACCCTAGCGTTGAATACTGTTGAACGGAAGCCGATGAAACAATTATCCCCAACATAAGCTGGTCCATGAATGAGAGTCATGTGGGTAATTGATGCATTGCTGCCAATCCATACCGAGTATTCATTTTGGTCATCGCCAATGACTCGACCTTGCTCTAACCCATGAATCACGACACCATCTTGAAGATTGGTGTTTTCACCGATGTAAAAAGGCGTGCCTTCATCCGCTCTAATCGAAGTCCCCGGAGCAACGATTACATTTGCGCCTATCTGTACATCCCCAATAATATTGGAAAAAGAATGTACAAATGCAGTTTCATGGATTTTTGGTTCAGCTAAACTCCTCGACCACGGGGTTGGGGGTGCCGCCGTGTTGCGGACTGCCATCGCTAGATTCCTCCTATATTGCACTGCTCGTCATTAGTCCTTTGTTGAGATCAGTCCTGTCAACTCTTTCCTTTGTGAGGCACGCGCAGCGTGCCCGTGCCTCCTTTAGGAGGATCTGCGCCAACGCCGCAGACCTGCCGGAGGCATAGGACTCACCCGTGAGAGTCATTTGTCCACTGCTAGTAACAAATGACGAATGAGTAATGACTATCTATACTGGTCTTTTTTGCTGTAAATTAGGCGGTCTTCAACGTGGATTGTATCAATTATTGCCACCACGGCTGCGTCTACTGGACGCTGTTCATTACCCAGAACTTGACGGGCTGCGCTACCACGACTTATAAGTACCCACTCATCCACTCCCGCACCCACGCTATCAGCTGCCACTTCGTATTCTGGTAGAATACGTCCTTCTTCATCCACTAATTGCAACAGCAGTAGTTTGACACCTCTAAGACTTGGGTCTTTTTGAGTGCTAACTACTGTGCCGCGAACTTTGGCAATTTGCATTACACGTTATGGTCTTCTGTTGTAGGGACGAATTGCGTTCACATCCTCCCGGAACTGCTCCACATCTTCCGTATATCTAATTGGCAGCACGTATTCTAAGTTCTCGTGAGGACGAGCAATGATGTGGGTAGACAATACTTGTCCGCCGTTAACTCGCTTCACAGATTCAACTCCAGCACCAACTGAAGCCTGTACTTCAGAAACGTCTCCCCGCACAATCACGGTAACGCGACCGCTACCGATTTTTTCGTAGCCTACCAAAGTCACGCGGGCTGCTTTGACCATTGCATCTGCTGCTTCTACTACCGCAGGAAACCCCAAAGTTTCCACCATTCCTACTGCAATTGACATAAGTTTTAATCCTCAACTTGCAACAATTAAACACAAGCAAAGCTACAAAAAGCCAACCCCAACAAGAATTTCAGATTTTAAAGCTGTCAGCTATAAGCTACGCCTGCTTATAGCTTGATTCATCCAGAATCTAAAATCTAAAATCCAAAATTGTTAGGTGCGGAACTGGTCTACAGCTTCGGTGTAACGAATAGGCAATACGTATTCCAAGTTCTCGTGAGGACGAGCAATGATGTGAGTGGACAACACCTCACCGCCATTCACTCTTCTGGCTGCTTCAACTCCAGCCGCAACTGAAGCTTGAACCTCAGAAACGTCTCCCCGGACAATCACAGTCACCCGAGCACTACCGATTTTTTCATACCCTACCAAGGTGACGCGAGCGGCTTTAACCATCGCGTCAGCAGCTTCCACTATCGCCGGAAACCCTTTTGTTTCAATCATTCCAACTGCAATTGGCATCGCAGAACTCCCACAAAGTTATTGAAATATGTACTGACCAATGAAAATTTTGACGGGGTTGCTCATCTTGAGCTTTAAAAGTATTTCTAAAATTAAGCATAGAAAAGCTTTGCGCCCCTGACAATATAAATTACCATAATAGTTTGTAATAAAATTAATTTAAAAAAATTAACATAGTTTTCCCAACAGGCATTCTACTCAACCGAACTTCATAGATTCCTGAAGCAGCCACTTCTGCTTTATAATTTTTTTATTACATTTGTTCAAACAGGTTCATAAAGGCACGAATTCTGTCTTAAGAGCAATGACGCAAAACTCAAGGAGTCTTAGTGCCGTCTTTCCTCGTTTTTGCTATTTGTGTAACAAATGGCTTAAAGATTTGTATAATTTTTTCTTATTAATGGTATAAAATAGTGTTGTGAGATTACAAATTACAACCATACAACACAACTATATGTAAAGGAAGAGAAGTCAATATTTCTCATGGGAGAGATAATTTCTTTTTTTGTTTAAAGCCAAGCAAAAGGAAAACTAATGTGAGCCATCAAAAAGTGTAAACGATCAAATAACAGAATCGAGAACGAATGTCTCTGTTTTGTCACATTTGTCAGATTAAGATTCAAATGACTAACTTAACAATAGTTAAAGAAGATGAGCTTTCTTCAAATTATAGAAATTGGTAAATAGGCTCAAAAAATTGAAATGACCAGATAAAAGTCTGATGGATTGGGCTTTTGCCTGGTTGACAGAAGAAAGTTATTTACTTCTGATTCTTAGAAAATCATGCAAGTAGAATCATCAAGGGAAATTTAGATGAGTGAATTTTTCTTCCTAACAAGTTGGTGGATACCTTTTTATGGGCTGTTAGGTGCGCTTCTTACCTTGCCGTGGGCAATAGGATTAATTCAGCGCACAGGACCAAGACCAGCTGCTTATTTCAACTTGCTGATGACCGTTTTGGCTTTTGTCCACAGCCTGTTTGTATTCACTGATATTTGGAGTAGAGAACCAGAAAATTATGTAATTACCTGGTTCAAAGCGGCAGATTTTGATCTATCGTTTGCCTTGGAAGTGTCACCAGTCAGTATTGGGGCAACAGTTTTAATTACAGTGGTCAGTTTACTGGCACAAACTTACGCCCTTGGTTACATGGAAAAGGACTGGGCGTTGGCGCGGTTCTTTGCCCTGATGGGATTTTTTGAAGCAGCACTCAGTGGTTTAGCCATTAGTGACTCTCTATTTCTCAGCTATGCTCTTCTGGAAATACTGACTCTTTCCACTTACTTGCTGGTGGGATTCTGGTATGCTCAACCATTGGTAGTAACAGCGGCGCGAGATGCATTTCTCACTAAGCGGGTGGGAGACTTGTTGCTGCTGATGGGAGTGGTAACGCTTTCCACCCTAGCCGGTAGTTTAAACTTTTCCGATTTATATGAGTGGGCACAGACCGCTAACTTGAACCCAACGGTATCTACTTTATTAGGTTTGGCTTTGATAGCAGGACCTGCGGGTAAATGTGCTCAATTTCCGCTGCATCTGTGGTTGGACGAGGCAATGGAAGGTCCCAACCCAGCTTCGGTAATGCGGAACTCTTTGGTGGTCGCCGGTGGAGCTTATGTGCTGTATAAACTACAACCAATTTTAGCGCTGTCACCAGTAGCATTGAATGCTTTGATAGTGATGGGTACTATGACGGCAGTAGGTGCATCATTAGTATCTTTGGCGCAAACTGACATCAAACGAGCCCTATCTCATTCCACCAGCGCATACTTAGGGTTAGCATTTTTGGCAGTTGGTATGCAGCAAGGAGGTGTTGCCCTCATGTTGCTGTTAACTCATGGAATTGCCAAAGCATTGTTGTTTATGAGTTCTGGTTCAGTAATATTTACGACCAATACCCAAGACTTAACAGAAATGGGTGGTTTGTGGTCACGGATGCCAGCAACCACCGCAGCCTATGTTGTTGGTGCAGCCGGGATGGTGACACTCCTGCCATTGGGAAGCTTTTGGGCAATGTTAGGATGGGCTGATGGCTTGGCTTTGATTAGCCCTTGGGTGATTGGAGTCTTAGTGATAGTCAATGGCTTGACAGCATTGAATTTGACACGAGTATTCCGCTTAGTATTTTGGGGTGAACCGCAACAAAAGACACGTCGCGCTCCAGAGGTTGGTTGGCAGATGGCATTCCCCATGGTAGCTATGACTGTGATGACTTTGTTAGTACCGTTGATGTTGCAGCAATGGTATCTGCTACCCGATTGGGAGAGTGTAAATTGGTACGTGGTAGGATTATTGTTGTCTTCTACGGTACTGGGAATAGGCATAGGGTCTAGTATGTATCTGCACAAGGCTTGGTCGAGATCTAGAGTACTTGGCTGGAGATTTTTGCAAGACTTGTTGGGTTATGACTTTTACATCGACCGAATTTATAAGGTGACAGTAGTTGGTGCAGTAGCGCTGCTTTCTAAGATATCTGCTTGGAGCGATCGCTTTCTGGTTGACGGTCTGATTAACTTAGTTGGATTTGCGACAATTTTTAGTGGGCAAACTTTGAAGTACAGCGTTTCGGGTCGCTCCCAAGGATACCTACTCACCATTCTTATAGGCATCAGCGTCCTAGGTTTCCTCATTAGTTGGTCTTTGGGTCTACTAAGTAGCTGGCATTTTTAGTCATTAGTCATTAGTCCTTTGTCATTACTCAGAACAAAGGACAAATTCCCCTCTCTTGCTTCCTAAACTTACCTACTTGTTTCCTATGCTTAGTGCTTTAATTTTGGTGCCGTTGCTAGGTGCGGCTTTAATCAGTTTCTTACCTTTTGGCATGACACCAAAAGTCTCCCGTGGAGTGGCATTAGTCTTTACAAGTATTTCTTTTGTATGGACGATAGTACTTGCAATTCAATTTAACCCAGCGAAAGCAAGTCAACAGTTTACCGAATTCCTCCCTTGGATAGAAGCTCTAGGTTTAAACTATCACCTGGGCGTAGATGGCTTGTCATTACCTTTGCTGGTTTTGAATGGACTGTTGACTTGCATTGCCATCTGCAGTAGCGACGTAGCTATTGGGCGTCCTCGATTTTATTACTCTTTGCTCCTGCTGTTAAACGTTGGCGTTGTTGGAGCCTTCTTGGCACAGGATTTACTGCTGTTTTTCCTGTTTTACGAACTAGAACTGATTCCCCTGTATCTTCTGATTGCCATTTGGGGTGGCGAACGGCGGGGCTATGCAGCTACTAAATTTCTAATATATACCGCTGTTTCTGGAATTCTCATTTTAGCAAGTTTTCTCGGCGTAGTTTGGCTGAGTGGTGCTCCTAGCTTTGCTTTAGACAGCTTGAATACCAAATCTTTGTCTTTGGAGACACAAATTTTACTGCTGTTGGGAATTTTAATTGGTTTTGGCATCAAAATTCCCCTGGTTCCCTTCCACACATGGTTGCCAGATGCTCACGTTGAGGCTTCCACACCGGTTTCGGTGCTGTTAGCTGGAGTGCTGTTGAAGTTGGGAACTTACGGTTTACTGCGGTTTGGGATGGATTTGTTCCCAGAAGGTTGGAGTTATTTAGCTCCCTTTTTAGCAACCTGGGCAGTCATAAGCGTACTTTATGGTGCATCCTGCGCGATCGCCCAAAAAGATATGAAAAAAATGGTGGCATATAGTTCCATTGGACATATGGGCTTTATACTTTTAGCCGCCGCTGCTGCAACACCTCTAAGTGTGTTAGGAAGCGTCATGCAAATGATCAGCCACGGCTTGATTTCAGCAATGCTGTTTTTGCTTGTGGGAGTTGTGTATAAAAAAGCAGGAAGCCGCGATTTAGATGTTATACGGGGGTTAATGAACCCAGAACGCGGTATGCCTGTAATTGCAAGCTTGATGGTTTTGGGAGTGATGGCAAGTGCTGGTATACCGGGAATGGTTGGATTTATTTCTGAATTCATCGTTTTTCGGGGTAGTTTTCCAGTTTTCCCAGTGCAAACCCTGTTAAGCATGATTGGTACAGGCTTAACTGCTGTTTATTTCTTGATTCTCACCAACCGTGCCTTTTTTGGACGCTTGTCTGCACAAGTTGTCAACTTGCCTCGTGTATCTTGGGCAGATCGCGCACCTGGATTGGTTTTAGCCATCCTAATTCTGATTTTTGGGATTCAACCTAATTGGTTAGCGCGCTGGACTGAACAGACAACAACGGCGATGATTAATACCCCAAGCCCGATGGCAACAGTTTCTTTCGTTGAGACAAAAGGCAAAAATTAAAAGCAATAGAGATTAGGGATTGAGAATAACTTTAGCCCCTAATTCTTATTCCCTAGTCCTTCTGTTCATTTCTAGGAGAACCACCAATGGTAGCCATAAAAGACAAGCCCGCTAACTATCCATTATCTGAGTATATCGAGCGCCTGGAATCAGGAGGAGCATTACTTCCCGATACGCCAGAAAATGTGCTAGAAGTCGTTGGTATTCTTAAAAGCTATGGAGTCGTTTTAGATTCCTACTCAAAAAACCTGATCTACATTGCTGATCATCAATTTTTAGTGTTTTTCCCATTTTTTAAATACTTTAATGGGGAAATATCTTTTAATAAATTGCTACGGCATTGGTGGCATGACAGAATTAATTTTGAATATGCCGAGTATTGTATGAAAGCCATGATGTGGCATGGTGGCGGTGGCTTGGATGAATATCTAGATTCAACAGAATTTCAACAGAGAGCACAAGCTGTTATTGCAGCAAAATTTAAAAACAATCCCTTAATAATCGGACTCAACCAACTGTTCCCTGATTTTTTACCCGAACAGTTGCGCGTCAGTGCTTACTACAGTGGGTTAGGTCAATTTTGGCGGGTAATGGCTGATATGTTCCTCAGTTTATCCGACCGCTATGATAATGGCGAAATCAAATCTATTCCCCAAGTTGTAGACCATATAAAAGCGGGCTTGGTAGCAGATGCCAGTAAGCCAATTACCTATGCCGTTAAAATTCGGGATAAAGTTTATGACATTATTCCCGCTTCTGTTGGTTTGACCTTCCTTGCAGATACAGCAGTCCCTTATGTAGAAGCAGTTTTCTTCCGAGGAACGCCTTTCCACGGTACAGTTTCATATAACGCTCAAGCATATCAAATTCCCGCCGACCAAGCTCGATTTCAGTATGGCGCTTTGTATGCTGACCCCTTACCTATTGGCGGCGCAGGTATTCCTCCCACCTTGCTGATGCAAGATATGCGTCACTATCTCCCAGATTATTTACACGAAATTTATCGTCGCAGTCGTCGGGGAGAAGATGATTTGCGAGTACAAATTTGCATAACTTTCCAAAAATCAATGTTTTGTGTCACCACTGCGGCGATTTTGGGACTTATGCCTCATCCTTTAAATACTCAAAACCCAGATGAGCAAAAAGCCAATCGAGTTTATTTGCAAAAGTGGCTTGATAGGCTAAAAACTTCGCGCTTAGAGGTTGTGAACGACCAGTCTAATTTTTGTCCAGTGGCTTTACCAAAGACGGTGTAATAAACATCTTGTAAAAATACCTGAGTAGGGGCACAACAGTGTTGTGCCCTTACAAAAATCTGTTTTTTACTTTCTTAGCATACTAACGTCAAAAAAACCTGCGCTACTTCCTGCTGTTTTTTAGTTCTGTCGAACTCACGTCTGGTTATGTATAGCACTTCTCATTTGAATGAAGTACAGATTTATCTGTATTTATCTGTGTAGCCTACGGCACGGCTTACGCCTACATCTGTGGTTCATTATTTCTTTGGTGTACCTTACCCAATTTCTCCTGACTCCTGAGTTCTGACTCCTAGCACTAGTTATCTTCCTGTCAACCCAATCTTGACAAAAAGTTCTCAGTATGAGAACATAAAGAGTGAAGGCATTGGAGAATAAACCCTATGCCTAATAGACCATGCATCTTATAAGTATTCGTAACCTGCGTGTCGATGCTGCCCGATATTCAGATGTGGCTTCTCAAATTGAATCTTGGTATCGAGTTGTTAAATCTGCATCATGGCGACACTTGGATGATGTTCGGAAAGTTTACCTAACAGCAGAGGCTGTAAGTCACTTCACTATATTCAATATCAAAGGCAATGCTTATCGTCTAATTGTAGGCATTGATTATGAGACTCAAACTGTTTATCACAAGTATTTTCTGACTCATGCTGAATACGACAAGGAAGATTGGAAAAATGATCCATATTATTAACATTATTGACGTTGCTAAGTAGTTAAATTGTTATAGGTCGCCGCCAAAAACGGGCGTATGGTAAGAGATATGACTTTTGACAATGCCACATATAGCCAACTATTAGTGGAGTATCAACCCAAAATCATTACAACTGAAGAGGAATATGATCGCGCTCTTCAAACTGTTGAAAAGCTGATGATAAATAAAAAACGTACTCCAGAACAAACTGCTTTATTGCAACTACTGGTCACTCTCATTGAAGACCATGAGAACAAGTTTTATCCCATACCATTATCCTCTGCTCATGCCGTACTTGCACACTTAATAGAAGTAAAAGGGATTAAACAAGTTGACTTAGTTGGAATTCTTGGCTCTAAGGGAGTTGTTTCTGAAGTTATCAATGGCAAGCGCTCAATTAGCAAGGCACAGGCAAAAGCTCTGGGAGAGTTTTTTAATGTCTCTCCAGCACTGTTCATCTAAAAACTGGTCATGAAGACTGGTTTTGATCCAGTGGCTTTATCTAAAGTACTTATTCTGTCAATAATAACACAATGCGATCGCCCCAAGGGGCGATCGCACTCTGGTTAATTCACATTGATTAAACTTTCGAGCGATCTGTCAAAATCTCGTATCCCGTCTCTGTCACCAACACAGTATGCTCAAACTGAGCCGATAGAGCATTATCCACTGTAACCGCTGTCCAACGGTCAGATAAGGTCCGTGTATGCTTAGAACCAGCATTCAAAATTGGCTCAATTGCCAGGGTCATCCCCGGACGCAGTTTTACATTCGGCATTTCGCGGGTGCGAAAGTTGAAAACTGAAGGTTCTTCATGCAGGTTTCGACCAACACCGTGTCCGGTAAAGTCCTCTACCACGCTGTAGCTATTTGCTTTTACGTGGTCTTCAATTGCCCCTGCAATGTCCATCAGGTAGTTACCTGCTTTCACCTGTGCAATGCCTTTGAAAAGGGCTTCTTCTGCTACACGAATCAATCGATCTGCTTCTGGAGTGACTTCGCCCACAGCAATTGTAATGCAAGAATCACCATGAAAACCTTGATAATATGCGCCGGTATCTACTTTTAAAACATCTCCGCTGCGGATAACTTTTTTGGCACTAGGAATGCCATGTACAACTTCATTGTTAATGCTGGAACAGATAGAAGCAGGAAAGCCGTGATATCCTTTAAAACTTGGCGTTGCACCCATTTCCTTGATGCGTTTTTCCGCATGAGCATCCAAGTCAGCTGTACTCATCCCTGGCTTGACCAGCTCTGAAATTTCTTTTAGCACGGTTGCCACTATTTTTGCAGATTGCCGCATAATTTCAATTTCACGCGGCGATTTAATTTCAATTCCTCTACGTTGTTTTTTTTGATTCTTGTTTTGAACTGGTTGAGAGAGCAGGTTACTGAGAATGTTCATGGGAAGTTAATAACTATCAGTGCCTTGTTGCTTGTGTATTAATAGTTCTTCTAACTTTGTGGAGAAATAATACCTATATTTAAGTTAACTTATTTTTTGCCACAACCTGTCTTATAAAGCTTAAGAGTCCTGGGCATAAAAAAGAAAACTTAACTTTATTTAGTCATGAGAAGACTTACCAAGGTACAGACGCGCTACAGCGCGTCTGTAGATCTAATGACTCATAATCTCTTGGTTTGCAAACACAGCAGGTCCAGCTGTCACTACAACGATTTTATCTGGATAGAGTAACTCACGAGCTGCTTGATTAACTTGATCAAGGTTGACTGCTTGAACTTTTTCAGTAAAATCGCGCAATTCCTCTTTCTCTAGCCCGTACACCTCATTCATTAGGATTTTACCAGTTAATTCCTCTGGATCTGCCAGGGATACAATGTAGTTGCTGATCAAAATGTGTTTAGCTGTCTCTACTTCCAGTGCAGTAACGCCTTTTTGATGGATTTCCGTCAGCAGTTTGCGGGTACTAGCAATAGCCTGACGGGTATCTTCTGGACTGGTTTGCATCTCAATTAAGAATGTTCCAGAATTGTTTCCAGCAAGGAAGTTGCTATATATTCCATAGGTTAGCCCTTGGCGATCGCGCACTTCTGCTCCCAGTCTACTGGAGAGAGTATCGCCACCCAAAATCTGATTCAACACCAAGGCTGCATAAAAGCGGGGGTCTTTGCGGTTAATACCTGTATTACCCATGTAAGTAATGGCTTGAGCTTTACCTGGAAGAACTGGGTTGATACTCACAACTTTTTCTGGCAAAGATACCGTTGGATACTTTAACCTTGGTGGTAAACCGCTGGCTTTCCAGTTACTAAACTCAGTTTCTATAAGTGCTTGCACTTGTGCAGGAGCAAAATCTCCTACCAGCGCTAGCACTGTCGTATCTGGACGGTAATGTTTTGTCTTAAATTCAATGACATCTTCACGGCTTATGCGCTGCAAACTTTGCTCTGTTGGAAATGTATGTAAGGGATGGTTTTTCGGGTAAACCGATTGTACAAATGTTCTTTCTGCGACTTCTGAAGGGTCATCTAATTCCTGCTTAAGACCAGTTAATGCTTGTTGACGAGTCAATTCTAATTCTTTTTTGGGAAAAGTAGCATTTTTGACAACGTCTGCTAAAGTCTGAATCAGAACGGGTAAGTCAGCTGCCATGCTATCACCCTCAATTCGCACACCTTCTCGATACGTTTCAAACTCAAGGCTTGCTCCGCGATCTTCTAAGGTTTTGGCAACAGTCAAGACATCCTTTGTCTTCGTCCCATTCATTAAGTTCTCTGCAACAACAGACGCCAATCCAGCTTTATCCTCTGTTTCAAATTCCTGACCAGCTTTGATGTAACCAGAAAGTGTCACAGTGGGAGTACTTGTGTCGGGCACAAGCAATACCCGTAAACCGTTAGATAATGTGAATTGCTCTGGTAGCAGATGGGTTGTAGGAACACTTGCCATTACGGGAGGAAGATACTTTGCTACTTCCTGTGTCGTCACAGATGTTCCTAAGGCGAAATTTTCAGTGTTGTGTCTGAAGTTCGTCTTGTCACCATTCCCCTTTGCGTTGACCCGCGTAGGCTTAAAAAAGCCCACTGTACGTGCTTCTGGTTTGAGGTATTTTTTTGCCACACGCTGCACATCCGCCACCGTAACTTGGCGAACATCTGCTAAATAGCGGTCTGTATAGCGATAATCACCAGCAGTTGTCTCATCATTACCTAATTGCAATGCAAGACTGGTGATATCACGGTTACTCAAAATAAGAGACGCTTCTAATTTCGCCTTAGCTCGATTCAGTTCTTCTGTTGTGACTCCTTTTTTTGTCAGTTGGGCAAGAGCACTTCTTACAACTGAGTCAATTTTTTTTAAGTCTTGATTCGGATCTGCCGTAACCAACAACTCATACCAACCTGATTCTATCAAGCTAATTACAGAAGCTGAAACATCATTGGCTAAACCCGATTCTACCAACACCTGCTCAAGGCGAGAATTCCGTCCGTCTGTTAAAATGTAATCCATCAGATCTAGCGCTGGCACATCCGGGTGATTAACATCCGGTAACGGATATACAGCTTGTAACAACGCTCCTGCTCCTGGTTCCCGTAACATTATGGGAGTCTTGAGTCCTGAAGCTTGAGTGCTCAATGGAGTTGAGTCTTGAGTTTTGAGTTTTGAGTCTTGAGCCTTAGGTATTTCCCCAAAAATCTCTTCAACTGCTTCAAGAGTTGGTTCAGTTTGGAAATCTCCAACAATCACTAAAACAGCATTATCAGGACTGTAGAAATTGTGGTAGTACTTCCGCACCTGCTCTAAATTAAACCTTTGGACATCAGCTTCCGTGCCACCAACAGGCAACCCGTAAGTATGATTGGGAAAAGCGGCTTGCATCACAGCGCGGCTCAAGCGGTAGTCAGGGCTATTTTCGTAACCCTGCAACTCGGAAATAACAACTCGCTTTTCGCCCGCTAGTCCCACAGAATCAATCAGAGCATTTTGCATTCTGTCTGCTTCTAGCTCCAACAGCGCTGTCAGCTTGTCGCGCTCTGCTGTATTGTAGTATGCCGTTTGGTCATAGCTAGTGAAAGCATTTGAGTCACTGCCCAAAGCACTCAACAATCGTCCAAATTGAATTGGACGGTTTTTCGTGCCTTTAAACATCATGTGTTCTAACTGGTGGGCAATACCATTTAATCCAGGTTCCTCGTTGCGCGATCCTACCTTGTACCAGACCTGCACAGTCACGACTGGACTGGAGTGTACTTCCTTAGTCAGGACGGCAAGACCATTGTTCAATACTGTCTTGCGAACATTCTCAGTTAACAAAAGAGGCTCTGTTTTTTTTGAAACGATTATTTTATGTGAATTTAACCATGTGGAAGCGGTTGTTATCTGGCTATAAGATTCATCTCCAAGCAACAACACCGTCATTAGCGTAAAAGTTAACAGTAACAAAAGAAAACGATATCGATGCAATCTCTGAAATACAGACATGAATTGTACTACATTATCTGTAAAAAAATTACAGACTTTTTTTGAAAAAACTTTAGTCTCTCTGAGCAATTTGTCACTACGACAACACACCAGAGAGGAAATTATTTTACCGACAAAAAACCATTAGTTCAACTAGGAGAGCGTTGCTAATACGCGGATGAATTCTAAAGGCAAACCATCAGTATCTGCAATAAAAGCTACTTCGTAAATACAATTACCTATCTGCTGCTGTGTAGGTTCCAAAAGAACTTTCAGTGGTTCTAACAGGTCAGGATTGTTGTTTACTAACACCAAAAAACGTTCTTTTAAATTTATTAACCAACTAGATAAATCTGGAATTATATCAGTTAAATCGAATGAGAGATGGTAGTAGCCCACATAATGTTCGTCTGCAAATGCATCAGGGGCTGGTTTCGGTTGAGGAATTTGGATCAGTTCAATTCTGCCATTTAATCCTTCCATCCAACAAGCAAGAGTGTAGCCTGTAGTGAAGCGCTCACAAACGCTAAACCCTAGCTCTTCGTAGAAGGCGATCGCTCTTTGGATATTCGCGGTACGAATAGAAGCGTGATGCATAATTTTTGTCCTTATGTCATTTGTCATTTGTCTTTTTTACCAATAACAAATGACAAATGACAATTACTCAAACAACCTAAAATATGGATATCTCACTGGCACACCAGGCTCTTTTTCCAAATCGAAATTAATCACTTCCCAACAGGGGTTTTCCGAGGGTTCAGGGCTGAACTCTACAGGTAAACCATATAGTCGCGCCGAAGTCGTCTCCGCCTGTCCAGAACGCCAAGGGCTGCTACGCTCTAGGTAGCCGCTCATCAACTCTTGATAGCGTTTAGCAATAATAACCCGTGTCGCTCGGTAGCCTTGGGTATAGAGCTTGTCTAAAGCTTCGTGAATTTCAAATCGAATGCCATCGGGATGAGTATGCTGCCGATACCATTCGCCATTCCATCTTCGCCAATGACGTCCTGACTGTAGGTGGATTAATTCTCCACTCTTCGGATTAGCTTCAAACGCGCCATGACGCGGACATAAATACGTGTCTGTTAGTGTCAGAGCCGGGATTGTTTGGCGGCAGTGGGGACACTGAATTTCTGGACCGAATATGGGGTACTGCAAGCCTGGATTCATCATGAAGTGCATAAAAACATATTTTCGTCTTCACCAGTAATATTGGTTCCTTTTACACTTCTGCTCCACCTCATTGGGTACTGACTTACTGCTGCCGACACTTTAAAGACTCTATACCGTGATATCCTAGTTCTGCAACCTACCAAGGTTGCAGTTCCTCCAGTGTTCCTGGGTATCACATCTCTATTCTACCGTGTCTACCGCTTCCTTCTGGTCTTCTGTTGATATTTCTCAAGCTGCCTTTATAGCAGCGAACGCTGTGGTGATGGGTTCGGTAAAAATTGCAGCAGGGGTGAGCATATGGTACGGTGCAGTGGTGAGAGGAGATGTGGAACGCATAGAAATTGGTGAATGTACAAACATTCAAGATGGAGCAATATTACACGGTGATCCCGGGAAACCCACAATTTTAGAAGACCATGTTACCGTAGGGCATCGTGCTGTAGTCCATTCGGCTTATATTGAACGCGGCAGCTTGATTGGAATTGGCGCAGTTGTTTTAGATGGGGTACGCTTAGGTGCTGGTAGCATTATTGGTGCTGGTGCAGTTGTTACTAAAGATGTACCGCCTTTTTCCCTAATTGTGGGTGTACCAGGCAAAGTCGTACGCCAAATTTCTGAAGCTGAAGCAACAGAACTCATTGAACACGCCAAACGTTACAGAAAGTTAGCTTTGGTTCATGCTGGCAAGGGTACGGACATTGGGTTTAGGGTAGCTGAGTAGGGGAAGTTGGGGGAGAAGAAAATAATAGCTCAAGTTGTAAATATTCTTTACATATTGTTTGGGGAAATTCACCACTTCGGCTAAAAATAAAAATGAGAGCAGTTGACAAAACTTTAATTTCTACATAACAGAGGGGTTGTAAATATGGACATTGATATGCGTGTCGCAATTGTTTTAGCTCCAGTCGCGATCGCTGCTGGTTGGGCAGCGTTTAACATTGGTGCGGCTGCTTTAAATCAATTGCAAAACTTTTTGAATAGAGAAGCCTAAAATCAACTTATCATCATACAGCAGAATACATCCGTCAGAAGTCAGAAGCGGAGCCACCAGATGCTCCGCCTCCGGTCAGAAGTAAAATTTGCTCTGTGTCTTGCTTTTAGACGAAGCGCGTTGTACTTCATTTACTTGCAATGTGCTGTAAATATTCAACCGACTGTTTTTATTCACAAGAGCAGTCGGTTTTATTTATTGCAATTTTATGAAAGTTGTGAAACTCTAGCTGGTAGGTGGTATGTGGCAAGCTAATCGTCATTCATTTTTACAGGATGATTCGCTTGTAGTAAAGGCTTCAGCCCTAGCTCTATGCAACTTGAATCCTCATTAGCTTAGATAGGAAAAAAATCCCACCAACTATTAACTACCAACTACCTGACTACCTTTCGTGGATATCGACTCCTTACTTCAGCCCTTCCAACACTTTGGCGTCCATCTTGGATTGGAACGCATTGTTACACTGCTGGCAAATCTTGGAAATCCCCATCATCAAGTCCCGATTATTCATGTTGCTGGTACCAACGGCAAAGGTTCTGTTTGTGCCTACCTCTCGTCCATACTCACCGAAGCGGGTTATCGTACAGGACGTTACACTTCTCCCCATTTAGTTGATTGGACAGAACGTATTTGCCTCAACGAACAAGCGATTTCTTCTGAGAGACTGTACCAATTATTACTTCAAGTGCAAGCTGCTATTCAACCAGATGAAGAGTCACCAACTCAGTTTGAAGTGATTACCGCAGCAGCTTGGTTATATTTTGCACAGCAGCAAGTTGATGTAGCGGTGGTAGAAGTTGGGCTGGGAGGACGCTTGGACGCCACAAACGTTTGCTCAAACCCCCTCGTTACCATCATCACTTCCATCAGCCGCGAACACTGGCAGATACTTGGTTCTACCGTTGCTGAGATTGCAACAGAAAAAGCTGGTATCCTCAAAGCTGGATGTCCTGTCGTGATGGGACCATTACCACCCGAAGCAGAACAAGTCGTGCGCGCTGCTGCAAGCAGCAGCGCTGAGTGCAAAGCAGACGCTCCGCGTTGGCGCAGCCTGTCCGCAGGACTTACGCTATCGCGTGCTTTAGAATTACAATGCCCTGTGATTGAACCTCAAAGAGCTCGTCAAATTGATTCAGGATGGGCAGAGTATCAAACAATTCATAATTCAAATTTAATTAAATATCCCTTACCATTACAGGGACAGATTCAGTTGATGAATTCAGCGTTGGCTTTAGCTGCTATAGAAATTTTACAAACACAAGGTTGGCACATATCTGAGGAAGCCATCATTACAGGAATGGCAAATACCAAATGGCTAGGGCGAATGCAATGGACAACATGGAGAAATTATAAATTATTGCTAGATGGTGCTCATAACCCAGCCGCCGCCCAAGTTTTGCGAGATTATGTAGATAGCATAGAATCCCAACCCATAACTTGGGTAATGGGAATGCTCTCTACCAAAGACCATGCTGAAATATTCCAGGCTTTACTGCAACCAAATGACCGATTGTATTTAGTACCAGTTCCCGATCAAAGTTCAGCCGATCCTACTGAATTAGCAAAACTAGCTCAAACTCTCTGCCCAGAATTGACATTTTGTCAAACTTATGCAGATTTATCCTCAGCGTTAGAGGCTGCTTTTACTTCTACAGAGAATTTGGTTGTCTTATGCGGTTCGCTGTATTTAGTTGGGCATTTTTTAGCAACCACAATTCAAAATAAGTAGACTTTCTGCAAAAGTCAAGAGTCATGAAAATGAAACCACAGATAAACACAGATGCACACAGATAATTTATCTGTGTTTATCTGTGGTTCTAAAAATCTATGAATCATACCTTTTGCAAGAAATCTAAGGAAGTTTTACCTACTTTTGTTCATCAAGTTAACTAACGCTTCCATTAACGTTTGGTTTTGCTCGTCCGTGCCAACCGTAATCCGCAGCTTATCTTCTAACCCAGCTTGCTTATAGTAACGCACCAAAATTCCTAGTTCCTTTAACCCCAAGTAAAGAGACTCTGCGTTTCTCTCGGTCGGAGTTGCCAAAACAAAGTTACCTTGAGAATCAAGCACTCTCCATCCCAAATTCTTTAAATCCACCGTTAGCTTAGTCCGCGAGATTTTTACTTTGTCAGCACAAGCATTCTTGTAGGCTTGATCCCGCATTGCTGCTGTACCCACTGCTATGGCGATCGCATCAATGTTATAACTGTCTTTTACCTTAAAAAATCCAGCCAGTAGTTTGGGATTTGCCACTCCAAAGCCCATCCGCAAACCTGCCAACGAATACCCTTTCGACAAAGTACGTAATACAATCACGTTCTCGAATTCTTGCACCAAGGGTAAAGCCGTAGACTCAGCAAAGTCAACGTAAGCTTCATCAATCGCAACAATTCCTGAGACTTGCTGCGCCAATTCCCGCAGATCATCCAACGGTACCACATGACCAGAGGGGCTATTGGGAGAAGCAATAAAAGTAATTGCTCCATTCGCCACAACGAGATCCTTAATCGGTAACTGAAAGTTAGCAGGGTAAGGAACTTCAACCACTTGAGCAGGTTGTATGGCTGATAAAGTCCGATACAGCACGTAGGTTGGTACAGGATACACGACTTTGCGTACGCTCCCCTCCGCACAACAGCGTATCAGCACATTTAGTAGCTCATCACTACCATTACCCACAATGATCCAATCCCCAGGCACTCCCAACGCATCGCTTACTGCCTGACAAAACTCTCTCGCAAATGGATCAGGGTAGCGCCGTAGCCATTCACCATCTAAATTTTGCAGCACTTCCATCGCCTTTGGGGAAGGCGGATAGGGATTTTCATTTGTGTTGAGTTTGATAATTTTTGTTACTGGTTTGGGTTGCTCACCAGGAATGTAGCCAGTCATGGCATCAATGGCAGGACGGAAGTAGCTCATAGTGAATGGTGGAAACTCATCAGTGGTTCCACAGGAGAAGCCACTTGCTAGGTTAATCCTTGAAGTCGCTTTAGACAAGTCCCAATTTTGTCTCCAGATATCAGTCCACTCTTGGAATTTTGGTTTGTTACTAACTTGTGCGAATTTGTACTAAGTAAATGATTCTATAAATTCATAGCGAAAACTTGAACCAATACTCTGTGTACCTTTGTCTTGAAAAGTTTCCTGCGGAGGGAAACCCTCCTGCAGAACTTTTCGCTGCGTTTACCTCAGCGCTCCTCTGCGTTTAAAAAGTTTGCCTGGACAGACTTTATAAAGCCTGCTAATCACGGCTTTGTTTGTTTAGCCCCAGACTTCTAGTCTGAGACCATCAAAAAATTCTATCTTGGATGTCGCAAGAGGACTCCCGTTACAGGCTTCGCCTTAAGGGTGAGATGAATTGCGACCAATAAAAAACATGGCTTCGCAATACCTTGGTGTAGTAAAATATACTTGCTACCAAAAAAGTTAGGGTTAGGCAAGATTGGTGTTTCTCCACCAGACAACTCGCATCACCAAAAAGAAATACCTGATGAACAGGGGGGTCGAATGTTGTGAATCAGACAAACGATACATCAGAATAAGTATTTTGTGACTGCGGTCGGGCAGCCCGTGGTAGTAAAACAGATGCTTGTGGAGGGGAATCTGTCGGGGTCAGTGCCTGTGGGAGAGCTTTTAACTCGTTATACCACAGTGGGCTAGAAAAACCTGTTGAAGCAAGAATCTCCCTTCACAGGCGAAGCCTTGAAGGTGAGAGTGTCAACAACAGCTCCTAACTTCTGGTGCTATTCCACTCCTGCGCTGCATCCTCCACAGCTTTATCCACCGTCTTCTCGCCCAACATAGCCGCTTGTATGTTCTCGTAAATTGCCTTTTGCAAGCGTTTTATATCCTTCAACCTAGGAGTTAATACCTCTGCTTGTTGTAGTTCTTGTGCGCTAATGACACGCGCCTTATCTAAAGTAGAAGCGTTCGCGGGTGCGTCCTTGAAGTAGCTGTCAGTCAGCGACTTAACTGTAGACGGGAGAACGTTGGCTGCTTTGGCAAAAGAAAGCTGATTCTCGTCATTTGTGAGAAACAACGCGAATTTGAGGGCGGCGTCGGGTTGTTTGCTGTCGCGGGGGATAACAACGTTCATCACAGCGACATTTTTCTTGCCGTTTTCACCCGTGATTTGTGGTGCAGTTGCGGAAACTTTAGCTATTGCTGGGGCATTTTTGCCAATGTTCTCAAGAAACTCTCCACCAGAAAACAGCAACGCCGTTTCTCCAGATTGGTACAAATTTATTGCATGACGATGATCTTGTGTCAATACTTCCTTAGGTAGCAGCCCTTTTTTGTACAAATCTACCCAATACTGAAACGCCGCTTTGCCTTGTGGGGAGTTAAAGGCAGCTTTACCTTCAGCATCCACCAAAGTTGCCCCCATTTGGACAAAGGACTCTAGCACCTCACCAGAATCTTGAGGAACAAATGTCGTAAAAAAGGCATACTTACCAGTTTTGTCCTTAATTTGTTGAGCCGCCTGTGCCAATTCAGCGTAGGTAACAGGTGGTTTACTGATACCTGCCTGTTTTAATAGATCGGTGTTATAAATGGTTAGCCGCGTGGTGAGATACCAGGGAATCCCAAAACTCTTACCATTGAGCGTGCTAGCTTTCCAAATATTCGGTAAATAGGAGGAACGCACTTCATTTGGAACTTTTGCATCCAAATCTAACCAGGCATTTCGTCCTGCAAGTTGAGAAGCAAAATCTGGATTGAGGTTAACAACATCAGGTGGCGTTTTCGCTGAAACAGCTGTTAAGATTTTGTTCTCCATTGCCGTCCAGGGGATATCAACCCAGGTAACTTTTATACCAGGATTTTGTGACTCAAAGGAGGCAATTAGGCTTTTAAAGTAGTTGGTAAATTGAGGTTGGAGTTGCATTGTCCAAAACTGAACATTTGCCGCTCCTGATGATGCCTGTTTTGTACTAGTACCAACATTTCCTGTGCTACAACTGACAATCCAACTAGTTAATATACCGACCAATGCCCAAACAATTAATCTTTTGAACTTTTGAATTTTAACCATCGTGCTTGTACTTTTTTTAGCGTAATCAGGGTGAAGTGCTTATGCAACAATTGTGGAGATTATAGGCTAAAACAATTTCTTAGCAAGAATATCAATCCTTAATATCATTTCATTTTTCAATTGGCAGTCCAACGGGCAAAACTGTGGTAAAACAATTCAATAATTTGTTTGGTAAATCTCATAAAGGGGTCGGTATAGAACTGGCATCACAACGCGTGAATTTAGTTCAGTTACGCAAGCAACGCCAAGGTTTGAAACTAGAAACCTTAATATCAGTGCCGGTTCCAGAAGGTGTTGTCGTCAATGGTCAAATCGCTGACCCCCCAACAATGGCGCAATTAATCCAGCAAGCGCTAGCTGAAAGTAAAATCAAAGCTTCTCGTATTGCTACTGCTGTACCAGGGCGAGACTCAATAGTACGTCTGATATCTGTGCCGGCAGAGTTAGACGACAAAGAACTACGGGAGATGGTACTGAACCACGAAGCTGGTTTGTATTTGCCTTACCCTCGTGAAGAAGCTGATGTGGATTATCAGAAACTTGGGTACTTTGTAGATGAGGATGGCATTGAAAAGGTACAGGTCTTGTTAGTTGCTACTCGCAAAGAAATCACTGACACCTACATAAATACGTTCGAGCAGGCAGGATTGCAAATCGATGTTTTAGAGATTAACAGTTTTGCTCTGATTCGGACAATTCGCGACCAATTGCGACAATACGGACCGCAAGAAGCCGCAGTGCTGGTAGATATAGAATTCGACAGCACAGAAATAGCCATTGTGGTTAACGGTGTGCCGCAATTTTCGCGTACAGTCCCTATTGGAACCTATCAAATGCAAACTGCCCTATCTAGGGCAATGAACTTACCTGTATCACGAGACATGGAACTGTTGTATGGAATATCCATTCCTTCAACTGCTACAGATAGCGGAAAAACAGGCGTCACACAAACCAATCCTGGCACAGCAGCAATGATGAGGGTATTAGGAGAACTCACAGATGAACTGCGCCGTTCCATCGATTTTTATCTTAACCAAAGTGAAAATTTGGAAGTAGCGCAGATCATGCTGGCAGGACCAGGAGGCGGACTGGGACAACTCAATGAGTTTTTTACACAACGACTGGGTTTGCCCACCTCTCAAATAGATCCCGTGGTGGCTTTGTCATTGCCCATGGATGACGAGACATACCCCGCCGTGGAACGCCCTGGTTTGGGGATAGTGCTTGGTTTAGGAATGCGAGAGGTGTGACATAAAAAATGTATAGCTTAGATATTAACTTTCTCAAAGACCGTCCAATTTACCAGAAAAATTTTGACAAGAAGCGACCAGGAATACCTCTCCCTACTGGAGATTTAACACCAGTTTATGTGGGAGTGGCAGTAGGTGTGTTTTTCCCTGTTTTAGTAGCAACTGGTTGGTGGTTTTTGCAAGCAAAAAATAGTGAATTAGAGCAGAATATAGCACAACTAGAGCAGGAGAATCAAAGGCTAGAAACAGAAATAGGAAACATCAACAAAATTAAAGAAGAAACAAACAAAATTAAGAGTGAAACTCAAGCTTTAGTTAGCGTCTTTGACCAGATTCGTCCTTGGTCAGCTATGTTACAAGATTTGCGCGATCGCATCCCAGCAACAGTGCAAATTGATAGCATCAAGCAAATCGCAGCCACAGCCCCAGCACAAGGACAACCACTACCCAATCCTGCTGGAGGTGTAGAACTTTCTGGGTTTGCTCGCTCTTTTAACGATGTCAACGATTTCATGCTGACTTTACAACAGTCACGTTTCTTAAAGGCTACAGAAACAAAAATTATGACAGCAGAGTTAGTAGATGCACCGTTACCATCTGGTGCTACAACTGCTACAACCCTACAAATTCAACTACCCCAAATCGTCAAATACACAATTCAATCTAGTTTGAGTGATGTTCCTGCTTCTGAATTAATTCGGGAATTGGAGCAAAAAGGCACAGTGGGACTGGTGGCTCGAATTCGCAATATGCAACAAACAGGAGTCATTCAAAGATGACGCTGAGTGAAGATTTAAATTTTGCAGAAGGTACGGAATTTGATACGGCTTCCCCAAGTAACCCCGTTATCTTTGGCATAGCCCTAACACCAAAAATTGGCGGCATTATCGTAGGGGTTTTGGGGCTTGCAGGAGCAGGTTATATGCTGATGAATTTGGTGATGCCCGCATGGGAAACTTTTCAACAGCAGCAAACAAAACAGAACGAACTACAGCAGGATATTGACCAAAAGAAAGCGTCGATTCAACAAATTGACAAGGTAAAGCAGGAGCAAGCACAGGCAAAACAGCAACAACTCCAGGTTTTAGCTTTGTTTGCCAATGAGAAAACTTTGGATACACTACTGCTGGATTTAAATCGCTTGGTTGAGTCTGGCAACACTCAAGTTTCTTTTAATGCAGTGAGAGCCAAACTAAGGAAGTATGTGCCCACAGGAAAGGATGCTGAACCTATTACTGATGGTAGTCTTGGGTCATTGGTGAATGGCAAGCTCAAACGCAGCAGCATCAATATTGAAATTATAGGAACCTACGAACAAACACAATCCATTCTTCGCAATATTGAACGGTTACAGCCTTTGTTGATAGTAAAAGATTATCAATCAAGTTTGGCACCAGAACCTGCAATTCAACCGGGCAAAGTTGTGGTACGTAGAGTTGGACCAGCACCTATTAGTACGTCTTTCCAGTTACAAGCATTAATGCCACTCAACCCAGAGGAAGTAGCAGCAGCAGCTAAAGCAGCACAACCAAACAATAAGTAGCATTGGGTTTAATATCATGTGTCACTTTGTCTGAGTACAAGATGACACAAATTCGTAACAATTTTTATTTGAATGAAATTGTGGCTCGTAGTAAGCGCTTAAGCGCTTACTACGAACTTTATGCTATTTTATTCCTGTGTTCAAAAAGTATTAGGCACTGTAATTGATTTCAGTGAAACTTTCTATAGATCGCTTTATTAAAAACTAAATTTATAACTCTAATTAAAACAAACTGTTACTTTTTCAGAATTTAAGGGAAACATATAAGCGTACCTTCTCTTGATTGTTGGTCAGCCAAGGCGTAGCCCAGAAGCCAAAATCTAAAATCGCTTCGGTAACAAAGCACACGACTCAAAAGTTCTCTTAATAGTTTTCCAATTGTGAGGAATGAACTGTGAAACAGCTTCACGGTAATAGTTTTGTATTAAATGCCGCTGCAATGGTTTTTTTAGCAGCTCAACCAGTATGGGCACAGACGACTCAAATTACTGGAGTGCAGCTAAGTCCAGTCAATGGTGGAATTAATGTTGTATTGACAACTGTCTCAGGCTCGCGCCCACAAATTTTTACTGCAAAAAGGGGCAATGCTTTAGTCGCCGATATTATTAATACTCAATTACGTTTACAAAAAGGAAATAGTTTCCGCCAAGATAACCCGGCTCCAGGAATTGCCTCAGTAACGATTAATCAGATTGATACTAATAGCATTCGGGTGGTTGTCACTGGAACCAGCAGCGCCCCCAACAGTCAACCTGTGGTGCGAAGGCAAGACGGAATTACCCTCGGCTTTACCTTAACAGAAGGAACGCAGGCGAGGACAACCGCACCACAAGCTTCCCCAACACAAACAACGCCCCCAGTTTCTCCCTCACTTCAACCAGGTCAAAAGCCAGACGTTCTTGTTCCCAACCCAAAAGTTAGCATTGATGGCACACCTGCACAAGCCGCAGGACCCGGTTCAGGCACGAGCCAAGCTCCGCCTTTCTTGCCTAGAGCCGTTGCACCACCAGTAGGTGATATTGCCATCTCAAATATCGATGCTTCTCCCAGTAACGTTGACTTGGGAACGCAGGAACGAGTGCCTCGCTTAGTATTGCGAGATGCACCAGTACGCGAGGTTTTGTCACTGTTAGCCCGTGCTGCTGGTCTTAACTTAGCTTATGCAGGAAGCCAAGCAGCAGAAGGACAGCAAGGACAGCAGGGCGCTACTGGGGGTGAAGGACCAACAATTTCATTGGATATAGAAAATGAGCCAGTGCAAGATGTTTTTAACTATGTCTTGCGCCTCAGCGGTCTAGAAGCGAACCGCAGCGGACGCACAGTCTTTGTTGGAGCTAGACTGCCTAATTCCAGCCGTGATATGGTTATGCGTAACCTGCGACTGAATCAAGTAACGGTGGGAGTGGCACTGAACTTTTTAGTCGGCTTGGGAGCTGAAACTGCTGTCAGTCGAGAACGACAGGTTACTAGCGTTAATGCTGTGCCTGTGGGTAGTGGAACTAACCCCGTCACCCAAACCCAGACCACCACAGAAACCAGAGTTGAAACTCAACGCATTAATTTTCAAGATTCTAACCCTCTACTACGAGGTTTACAGGCATTAGGAGACGAGCGTACTAATTCCATCACCTTGATTGGTTCTCCCAAGGTAGTAGAGATGGCAATGACTCAACTCACTCAGCTTGATGTCCGCCGTCGGCAAGTGGTCGTCAACGTCAAAATTATTGATGTTAATCTACAGAACACAAAGGACTTCAACACCAGCTTTTCCTTTGGCGTTGGCAACAACTATTTTGTGAATGATGGCGGTACAGCAACTCTCAATTTTGGTGGTTCCACACCAATTACTAGTTCTAATTTGACTGGTTCTTCAACAACCAGCAGCACTGCACTTGATTTTCCCAGACGTTTGCTTGTAAGTTTGCAAGCTCAGGTTCAAAACGGTAATGCCAAGATTTTGACTGACCCAACTTTAATTGTGCAGGAAGGTCAAAGCGCTAACGTCAACCTGACGGAGGAAGTGATAGGAAACCTAAAAAGAGAAATCACTCGTGGTTCTGACACTTCCACAGAAACGGTTACCGCTGATAAACAGAATGTTGGTTTAACCCTAGCTGTCAAAATTGAGCGGATTGACGACAATGGTTTTGTTTCTCTATCAGTGGCTCCCACTGTCAAGGCACCCCAATCTTCACAAGAAATCAATCTTGGAAACGGTGGGACCCAAAGCATATTTTTAGTCTCTGAACGCTCCCTTAATTCTGGCTTGATTCGCCTGCGAGATGGTCAGACCCTCATTCTTAGCGGTATTATTCAAGACACAGACAGAGTGAGTATAACAAAAATTCCTATCTTGGGAGATATTCCCCTTCTCGGTTCCCTTTTTAGAAGCACAAACAAAACTAACGAGCGTAATGAGGTGATTGTGTTGCTGACACCTCAAATTATGGATGACTCTGAGCGCTCCTCTTTTGGCTATAACTACACCCCCAGCCCAGAAGTGCGGCAAATGCTGGAGCGTCGCGGTTTGCAAGTGCCCAAGCGTTAAGAGTCAAAGGGGAGGGGAGGAGGGGAAGAGTGGGGATAGGATGACAGTTGATGGTTGATGAAAATGGGGAAAGAGTGGCTCAAAAATCATACAGATTTAGAAGTGTATCAAATGGCATTTGATGCTGCTATGCATATTTTTGAATTGTCAAAGAAATTTCCAGTTGAGGAAAAGTATTCTTTGACAGACCAGATTCGTCGTGCTTCACGTTCTGTTTGTGCTAATTTAGCCGAGGCATGGCGGAAACGAAGATATGAGGCGGCATTTGTGGCTAAACTTAGTGATTCTGAGGCAGAAGTAGCGGAACTCAGACCTGGATAGAATTTGCTGTACGATGCGATTATGTGGATGTTGAAACAGGACGCAACCTTTATCGAACCTATAATTCGATTATCGGGATGCTAGTTAATATGATTCACTATTCAGATAAATAGGTTATACCTTCCCCAAAGGAACGTGAAAGAAGTCAGGAAAAGAGCAATAAAGCAAAAGGATAATTCTTGTTAACTAAACACCTCCCCTCCCCCACTCCCCCTGTTCCCTTAGCAACAGGGGTTTTCACTAAGTATTTTTTCTTATTAAAGGGTGGTTTTTAGTGAAACAATTGCTCTATTTATACAAAAAATCCTGAAATCTATAGAAATTAATGGTTTCATCTATCCACTTCTGGCTAGGACACTTTAGAATGATTCATTGAAAAGTCGAGCCTATGGGAATTACAGCCTTTTTAAGCATAAATACTCATAAAACGACTTTTGTAAATCTCGAAACAGCGATTTACGTAGAGATGCATCAGGGAGCATCTGTACACAATCTCAAGTAAACCTAAGGAGTTTGACATGAATAAAGGTGAATTGGTTGATGCTGTAGCTGAAAAGGCTAGTGTTACTAAAAAACAAGCTGATGCAGTGTTGACTGCGGCTTTGGAAACCATCATCGAAGCGGTTTCCTCTGGTGATAAAGTCACATTGGTGGGCTTTGGCTCCTTTGAATCGCGAGAACGCAAAGCGCGCGAAGGTCGCAACCCCAAAACAAATGAAAAGATGGAAATTCCGGCAACGAAGGTGCCTGCTTTTTCCGCTGGAAAATTGTTTAGAGAAAAGGTTGCGCCCCCAAAATCTTAGGTTCTCTTTTAGGACACCCTTTTTCAATGCGGCAACCAGCACACGGGGGCAATCTATCCTGGGCAGCAGCGTTAGCTGGCTGTCACCCAAGTGCTATTCTGGATTTTTCTGCCAGCATCAGCCCTTTAGGACCTCCAAACAGCGTCTTAGCGGCAATTGAGTCCCAATTGGGCAACCTCAGGCACTATCCAGACCCTGATTACGGTGAACTGAGACTTGCTCTGGGTCACTTTCATCAACTGCCTCCTGAATGGATTTTGCCTGGTAACGGCTCGGCAGAATTACTTTCTCTGGCAGGTAGGGAATTAGCACAGTTAGCCGCAACAGCTTTGATAACTCCAGCCTTTGGCGACTACTACCGGGCGCTGGCGGCACACCACGCTGAGGTACTGGAGTTTCCTTTGTCATTAAGTGATTTGTCATCGATTTTTGACAAAGGGCAAAGGACAAAGGGGACAAAGGACAAAGGACTATTGCTGAATAACCCTCACAACCCAACGGGAAAGTTATTTTCGCGGGAAGCAATTCTGCCATACTTGAAGGAATTTGCCTTGGTAGTGGTAGATGAAGCTTTTATGGATTTTCTGCCCCCAGAACAGGAACAAAGCTTGATCAATGTGGTGCAGGAATATCCAAACCTAGTGATTTTACGATCGCTGACCAAGTTCTACAGTCTCCCTGGTTTGCGACTGGGATATGCGATCGCCCACCCTGACTTTTTGCGGCATTGGCAGTTGTGGCGCGACCCCTGGCCCGTAAATACCCTGGCAGCAGCGGCAGCAGTCGCTGCCCTCCAGGATAGGGAGTTTCAAGCACAAACCTGGGCATGGTTACCACCAGCACGAAACCAGCTTTTTCAGGGTTTAGTTTCTTTACCAGGATTGCAACCGCTGCAGAGTGCTGCTAATTTTTTACTAGTTGAATCACAGCAACAGTCTAGTTCGCAGTTGCAGCAGAAATTACTCAAGCATCACCAGATTTTCATTCGCGATTGCCTGAGTTTTCCTGAACTAGGCGATCGCTATTTCCGGGTAGCCGTACGCTCTTGGTCAGATAACCAGCGCTTGCTAGAAGCTCTATCATTAGTCATCAATTATTTGTAGAGACGCTTTCATCAGAGCGCGTCTGTACATCAGTCATTAGTCAACAAGAACAAAGGACAATTGACAAAGGACAATTGACAAAGGACAAAGGACAAATAACGTGACTATTGACTACGATGTTGTGGTTATTGGTGGCAGTCTAGCTGGACGCTACGCTGCCCTTACTGCTTCTCAACTAAGAGCCAAGGTCGCTTTGGTGCAACCAACGACAAACAGTGCGTTTAACATTGTTAACGCACCTTATGAGTTTATTTATCAGCATAGTTTGAGCCGCATCAGCAACTTTGCCAAACAACTGGGTGATGCAGCCCTAATTGGGCTACAGCCCTCATGTGCTGCTCCCACAGAAAAATGCCAAATTTCTGTAGATGCACCCCAGGCGACGCTGTATGCTCATGGCGTTGTCTCTAATCTCCAAGAGCAGCATTCACCCGCCACCCTAGCGGCTCTTGGGGTGGATGTCATCATAGGCAATGGTCAATTTCATTCGTCACCCCATCTATCATTTGCCGTTAACGATCGCCTACTACGAGCACGCACCTATTTGCTTGCAACGGGTTCTCGTCCGGCAATTCCAGAAATTGAAGGATTGCAAAGAACTGGCTTTCTTACCATATCTCAGATTTGGCAGTCCCTAAGCAGTCCTACACCACCTAAAAAGTGGGTCATTATTGGCGGTGTTCCCCAAAGTATCGAAATGGCTCAAACTTTAGCGCGGTTTGGTTACGATGTGACACTGGTTGTAGAACGCCCTAATATTCTTCCCCATATTGATTTAGAGGTAGCCCAACTGCTTTGCAGTCTGTTGGAAGCAGAAGGTGTGCGCGTCTTTACCAAAACACTCGTCACTCAGATTAGACGAATTGAGGATAAAAAATGGCTTCAGGTGGGAGATAGGGCAATTGAAACAGATGAAATCGTAGTAGCGACAGCACAACAGCCAAATATTGAATCCTTAAATTTAGCTGCGGTAGACGTTAAATGGGATCAGCGTCGCCTGCGCGTGAATGACAAACTGCAAACTACAAATAAGCGTATCTGGGCTTGTGGTGATGTGATGGGTGGCTATGAATTTGCTAATATTGGTAATTACGAAGCAAGAATAGCTCTGCAAAATGCACTCTTTTTCCCCAGATTCAAAGTGAATTATCAGTCCATTCCTTGGGCAGTATTTACTGATCCAATGTTGGCACAAGTCGGTTTAACAGAGGCGCAAGCTAAACGCAGATTCAATCATAATGAAGTTGTGCTTTTGCGGCATTATTTTAAATCAATAACAGCTGCCCAAATTCGAGACGAAACAACAGGTATATGTAAATTAATTATCCTAGGTAATGGGGAAATATTGGGAGCTTCAGTCTTAGGTACACAAGCAAGTGAGTTAATTAATGTCATTGCTTTGGCGATCGCCCAAAAAATAAAAGTCAATCGCCTAGCTGATCTAGCTCCTCTCTATCCCAGTTTCTCCGAGATTTTTGAGCAAACTGCACAAGATTGGAGACAGCAAAAATTGAGTAGCAATGTTGCTTGGCAAGACTATCTAGAAAGCTTCTTTCACTTCCGACGGAATTGGAACTTTTAAGTGGTTATTTGTTAGTGGTTATTCTAAACTTTGACTGCCCTAATGATACTATTGGAAATCGAGGTCAGACCCCACAGCTTAGAAGAGAAATGAGGCTCAAGGCGAGCGTGAGAGCCTGATACTTAAAGGTAAGTAGCACGTGCATCTACCCCAAACTTTATTCTGATCTCTCATTAATGTTATATTTTATAAAACTTAATCGTTTTCACAGAGTTCCATTTAGATTAGCTAATTGTAACACTTAGCGCGCTGAACATAAGCAAAAATACGAATAAAATCCAGTGATGCCTTCAACAGAACAGTTAGCAGCTTTTTTCCTAGCAAGGTAGTATTAGTAGTACGTTTTAAGACTTGCAACAATAGTTTATAAGTCTTAAAACAAGAGCAACAAGTCGTTAGAGTAGTCATCTGCCAGCCTGCTTGGTCTGCGCCTATCTGCACGCTAGGTGGGATCACTGGATTTATCGCAAAAATGTCTATTTTGACGGCATTAGCGCTCACTATATGCTGTTTGGACAGTCACGCTACGGCATCTTGCCCGTGAAGCCAGAAGCAGGAGCGGCAAAAACTCCCACTCTAAACAGCACAAGACTGTCCTCCCCGGTTGATGAATTTACTAGTATGAGTACCAATAAAAGAAGTTCCACTTGCCTAAAAAAAGGAGAATAGGGGCTTGGCAATCAATCGCTGGAAACAAGACCTCAAAAATGACTTGATTGCTGGGTTATTGGTCGTGATTCCCCTAGCAACTACCATTTGGCTAACAATTACCGTTGCAACTTGGGTCATTAACTTTCTCACCCAAATTCCCAAACAGCTGAATCCATTTCAGGGAATGCATCCCATCTTGGTCAATCTACTTAATCTCTTAGTGGGACTGATGGTACCGCTACTGAGTATTCTGCTGATGGGCTTGATGGCTCGAAATATTGCAGGGCGATGGTTGCTAGATGTGGGAGAGCGGCTGTTGCAGGCAATTCCTTTAGCTGGACAGGTTTACAAAACTCTCAAGCAACTTTTAGAAACACTCTTAAAAGATACTAATGGCAAGTTTCGCCGTGTCATTTTAGTAGAATATCCTCGGCGCGGCATATGGGCGATCGGCTTCGTCACTGGCACCATCAGCAGCGAGATTCAGGCTCAGATGTCTCGTCCGATGTTAAGCGTTTTCATCCCGACAACGCCCAATCCCACTACTGGATGGTATGCAGTCATTCCTGAAGACGAGGTTGTCAACCTGTCATTGTCAATTGAAGATGCCTTTAAAATTGTAGTTTCTGGTGGCATTGTTGCACCTAATACCCCCCTACCTCAGTTGGTGCTCCCTAAAGAGCGCAAAGTAGAAGTCCCACCCCTAGAAGCAAAACGGCAGGTTATTCCTCTTGAAGAAACTTAAAATCAGTAGTCATTAGTCATTAGTCAAGAGTTATTCCCCCATTCCCCTTGTCCCCCTATCCTCGTGCTTCCCCGCTTCCCAACTCATCTAAAATCAAAAATTCTTTCTCACACACCCTTAACTTACTTTTATGCAAGAGCGTAAACCCCGTCAAATCGCTCGGGAATTGGCACTATTAAGCCTAAGCCAACTGCCGATAAACCCTAAGAAATTAGAAAAAATAGCACCAGAGCAACTTGTATCAAAGTTGGTGCTAGCAGCAGTACGCACCCTCAGATCCGAAGTTCAGGATACCCTAGACAATGCGGCTGGCGAACTACAACGCAGTAATGATCGCCTTCTCACTAGCCAAACACGCGCCACTGACCTAAATACTGCCAGAGCAATGGTCAAAGAGGCGATTGTCTACACGCACACGGCAATCAACAAGTTGGCTGCGGCTGTTGAATTTCCTGAACTCATTCAACTAGCTAATCAAGATAGAGAAGTCCGCGAGTACGCCAAAGACATCATCATTGCTGTTAATGAAAACCGAAAAACCATAGACGAGCAGATTGCCAGTGCCCTGGTAGATTGGCAAGTTACTCGCCTAGCTCACATTGACCGGGATATACTACGAATCGCCGTGGCAGAAATGAAGTATCTTCAAGTTCCAGAGAGCGTGACAATTAACGAAGCCGTAGAGCTAGCTAAACGCTACAGTGAAGAAGACAGCCATCGGTTTATTAATGGTGTTCTGCGCCGAGTCACTGACCTGAGAAAGATAGCAAGTACCTCATAGCAAAAAGCTCTAGTTATAAGTGGTCATGCCAAGTCACTTGATTGGTGCTACTCAACCCCTTGCAGTCACTAAAATTTTTCCTTATCTATCTCCCGCTTGCGGGGGATGGGGGTAGGGACGCAATGCCGCCTCGCCCGTACGAGAATACCGGGGGGGATGATAGATGAATTATCTGTGCCAAACATTACCTCAAAAAAGAGTTAAAAGTTGAATTAAACTCATAACTTAGATAAAAACTTAAGTTTTATAACACGCTAGCTGCAATGGTTTTTAATTGGTTCCGCCGTCAACATAACGAGCCTTCTGGTACTCCCTCTGAACAGAAGCAGGAAGAAACTCCTGCTGTAGAAGAACCTCAACCACAACCAGTCGAAACCTCAACGGCAGAAACTGCACCTGAGGTAGCAACTGACCTGCTGGCTTATGCTAAAGCCGCCTACAAGAACATCCAGCAAAGGCAACAATCCCAACCAGCAGAAACGCCAGCAAGTGAGGTAACAGCTGAAGCACCACCAGAAGAACCTCAAACAGAAACGGCACAACCACAACCAGCAGTACAAACACAACAACTCCCAGAAGAAGTTGTTGTGAGTGTGGCTCAAACCACTGTAGAAGAACCAGATAGTACAGATGAACTCAGCACACCACCAGAGGTACCAGTAATTGCCGAAGAGCCAGATGCTGAAAGCTTTATAACGACAGAAAGTGTTGTTCCACTAGAACCCACCGCAGCGCCGATAACACCAGAGGTCACACAGCCAACGGCACCAGCAACATTATCCTTTTTAGAAAGGGCAGCAGCAGAACGACAAGCAAGGCAGGAAAGACTGATAGCCACAGCAATTGAAGTCCCCGAACCAGAGGTTGTACAGCCAGCAACCGCAAGCAGTACTGCCTCAGAGATGGCAGAGGAAATGACTGGACTTGGGTTTGATGAAGGGTTCTTGTGGTCAACAGAAGTTCTGGCGGCACAAGGTAGGCGTCCAGAAGACATTTCTTTTGAAGAAATCACTTGGCTGAAAAAGCTACGGCAAGGCTTAGACAAAACCCGACGTAATATTCTTAACCAACTCAAGGCTATTGTCGGACAAGGTCCGCTTAACGAAGCAGCGGTAACGGAGATTGAGGCATTGCTTTTGCAAGCCGATGTCGGTGTCGAAGCGACAGATTACATTATCAGCACTCTACAGAATAAACTTCGCGAAGAAGTCCTGCCACCAGAGGAGGCTATTGCCTACCTGAAAAGCATCTTGCGAGATATGCTGGATGCACCAGTCAAACAATCCAGCAAGCCTATCTTCGTCCCAGAAAAAGAAACTCTCAACGTTTGGTTAATTACCGGGGTGAATGGCGCTGGGAAAACGACCACCATTGGTAAACTCGCACACCTAGCAAATAAATCCGGCTATAAATCCTTGATTGGTGCAGCGGACACCTTCCGCGCCGCCGCCGTGGAACAAGTAAAGATTTGGGGTGCAAGAAGTGGTGTGGAAGTTATTTCCAATCCTGCCAAGAATGCAGACCCAGCAGCAGTTGTGTTTGACGCCATCTCTGCTGCTACAGCACGAGGAACAGAATTACTTCTGGTGGATACAGCAGGACGACTGCAAAATAAGAAAAATTTGATGGACGAACTCAGTAAAATCCGCCGCATTATTGACAAAAAAGCCCCGGATGCTAAAGTAGAGTCCCTTTTGGTTTTAGATGCAACTTTAGGTCAAAATGGATTGCGGCAAGCTGAGGTGTTTTCTCAAGCGGCACAACTCAGTGGTGTCGTTTTGACTAAGCTTGATAGCACTGCGAAAGGAGGCGTTGCCCTTGCGGTAGTGCAGCAGTTAGGCTTACCCATTCGTTTTATTGGTGCTGGGGAAGGAATTGAAGACCTGCGTCCTTTTTCGAGCTACGAGTTTGTGGAAGCACTCTTAAATGGTTAGCCTTAAAGGTTTGAGTTATTATTTATATTTCCAAAATCATTGAATGTAACAGCACAGAGACTTAATTGGGGAGATGTTCTGCCTTACGGGTGTCTAAGCCTACGCTCAGAACCTGCTTATCCTACAGGTGTCTCCCTGAGTGTTCCTACGGTTATGAATTGGTTGCAGTCAATGATGGTGGTTTGCATTTAAATCCAGTATAAACTGACCCTACCCTTTTCCGTGAGAGTAAGTGGGAGTGAAGAGGGGAAAATACTTCCCCTTCTGATGCTTACCATCAAGGGGGTTGAGGGGGTGAGTTTTCCCTTATCTGCAAACTAAGTGAGAACCGCCATAAGTCAAAATTCCCTGACTTAGAGTTAAGAAATATTCTCTGATGGTAAATTTAATATTTAAAGAGTGATGATTAAAAACAGCAATATATTGTCTAATTTTAGGGTTAAAGGTTGTGATTCATGTTGTTTCTAGATTTAGTGCCCCAGCTTCTACCTCCCATTTTGTTGGTACATTTTTAGCTTTGTAGATGAGGATAAGTCTTTAGAACTCTCAGATTTTGAGGCACAAGCAGCCATTTTTGACACTAAACGCTTTATCTCCCAAAATTTTTATCTATCTAAAGACATATGACAGATATGTCGAAGTATGAGATAGTTGAGGGCTTATTAGCTTCTATCTAAGATAGTTGTTGTTTGTAGGTCGTTTTGTGCTAAAAGCTGTGACTTTAAATTATACATATTTGGAAATTACAAAAGCCAATGAAATACGAAATACTTTTAAAATTTACACCCTACGTTTTTCTACTCTTGCTAAACTGACAAACTTGTCACAACATGGTTTAGCAATGCAAAAACGAAAGTATTTATAAGGAACATAAAACTTGCTGATGTAAATCACAATGGTAACTGTGCCTCAACCACCGTCTCAACCAGCTGACAGTAATAGTGCTGCCCCGACAAAGGAGGTCACTCCAGTTGTGGCACTTAAAGAACTCGTGGCACGGTTGCACCGAGAACAAAATAAAATTCAAGATTTACTGAGTTCTTTGGGATTTGCTCTGCGAAGCTTCAATAATTTGAATCAGTTTTTAGAACTGATTCCGTTGATGGCAACAAGAGTCACAGATGCAGATGGAAGCGCCCTATTTCTATACAAACCTAACGGTCAAGTTAGATTAGAGCAGCTACATTGGCAAGATAGTCGCCAGCGTAAGAATATCCGCAAAGCGCTGGAAACAGCAACCAGTCAAATCGCATATATGCCAAATACCCAGCCTCTAGCAATAACCACGGGTGTGTTAAATGACTATATGCATCGCTGCTTAGGACCAGATACACAAATCTTTGGCACGGCTATTATAGTCAAGAATACAGAACGAGGATGGCTCTATGTTTTGAGTCGCGATCCAGAATACACTTGGACAGAAACTAGACAAAAGTTAGTTCGCTTAGTGGCAGATCAAACGGCTGTAGCAATAGAAAATGATGAACTGGCTGTAGAACTCAGGAAGAAAGAACGCCTAGACCAAGAACTAGAAATTGGCGCAGAAATTCAAAGGCGACTCCTGCCACGTCAATGCCCTAATATTTCAGGTGTAGCCCTTGCCGCACGCTGTAAACCTGCCAATCGTGTTGGCGGAGACTACTACGACTTTATTCCCACAAATCACAATCAAATTCAACCAAACAATAAAGGTAGTTTGGATGCAGATGGTCGTTGGGGTTTGGTGATTGGTGATGTTATGGGCAAAGGAGTCCCAGCAGGACTAATTATGACCATGATGCGGGGAATGTTGCGGGGAGAAGTACTGCATGGTCATGCCCCCAAACGAATTCTGCAAAACTTGAATCGAGTGATGTATGCGGATTTGGAAAATTCCCACCGCTTTGTTACTTTATTTTACTCAGAATACGACCCCCTCACTCGGACTTTGTCTTACAGCAATGCAGCACACAATCCTCCTATATGGTGGCATGCAGTAACGAAAACAGTCACGCGTTTAGATACCTTTGGAATGCTGATTGGTTTAGATGCTAACAGCGAATACGAAGATGCTCAGGCACAGTTAGAGCCTGGTGATATAATTCTTTACTACACAGATGGCTTGACCGATGCAGCTGCAGCAAGCGGCGATCGCTTTGATGAAGAAAACCTCGTGACAGTATTTAACTACGCTTGCAGGATTTTTAGTGAACCGCAGGAAATTCTAGATTATCTATTTGACCAAGTACAGCAATTCATCGGTGCAGATAAGCAAAACACCGATGATATGACATTGGTAGTACTACAAGTGAATAGTTAGTTGTTAGTAGTTAACAAGAACAGACAACTAACAACTAACAACACATCAAAACACAATCATCCAACCCTGCTGTTGGGCATCTTCCTTCGTGTAAGAAACACCGTCAATCTTAATTCCTTTGTCATCAAGAAGGGTGATAATGCCCCCATTATTGGAAAGCTGAATATTTTCTCCACTTAAAGATACTGTGACAACTTCACCAGGTGAGATACTCAACCCATCAAGGCGGTGCTTACGTTTGAGGCTATCAGCAATTGCCCAATTGGTCAAATCAACCTTTTGTGGTGAAGAGTTGATTAAAGTAATAGACTCCTTGCCTGTATCTTCATTGCGAGGATTCACCAAAGCAGCAACGATTTTTACCTGTGCCTTCACCGCCGGAGTACCCGGTTCTACTGGTTCAGTTCCCACCCTCTGATCTATGGCTATGGGATTGCCAGTGCGATCATCAGTGTGGAAGGACTGGGATTGAAATGCAAAAAATGCCGCAACCCAGTGGTCGTGTGAACCTTCAGCAGAGGGATAATGAATCAACAACGCCCCATCTTGGAAAACCCCATTTTCCCTGGCAAAATTCCCACTGTTGCCCTGGTTCATGTGAATATTATGAACGCCTCTTCCCGGTTCAAAGTCGAACACTTTGTCAGGCTTATTTTCTGGTCCCCACGGTTCCCCAAAGGCGTACACAACTGCTTGAGTGTCAATTGCCCGTTGAATGTGCGCGTCAATCAACTCGTTGAGGTCGTTGTTTTCTCCAGGTAAATTGAAGGGCAATGGTTTAAGATTCTCGACTTTAAATAAGTTTGCTCGGATGTAGTCCAGTGCAATTCCCCCAGCCTTTCTCTCTGACTCCTCAATTTCCGTAAAGCCAAAGTCCAATTTATCGAGTTTGTCAGTGATGAAATGTTCAAAATCATCATCGACAAAATAGAACAAATCGAAAGGTTGCTGAACTGATCTGACGTTGATTGCAAGACGATAGGAAAACTGATCGTCCTTCACATGAACTTGATAATGCGGGGTATCTTTATCAAGTTCCTTCTTGCCAGCGATCGCATGACATTTTAAAACACCGTAACCTTTGTCCAAACCCATAAAATCTTTCCTTGTGATTATTTTGTCAGGATTGATTTAGTAACTCAAAGAGTGGCTAATGACAAGACAGGCGCATGGTCTGATGATGGATACAGCTTGTCAGTGTGAAAGGCGAACAATTCTTCGTATTGCAACTCTTTGTGTTCCGTACCTTTAGAGTCATTGGTGTGCGCCAAAACAGCAATAGTATAACCTGTTACACCTGGTTTGTCCTCTCACGTCCTAGTTCCGTGTTATTAACCCAAGTTGCTAGTTACAAAAATGCTTGCTATGGAGTGGCGGTATTGTGCCAGGGGAAAACCAGCGCAGTTCGTAAGTTGTCAGCATACATGGGACAATGAAAACGAGAAATTACGCTTGCCTTGTGTTGCTTCCAGCCTAAAGGAAACTGTAGAAATGTGGAAAAGAATTGTATTGATTTTGCTATTGGTGTTTAGCTTCAGCTTGAGTCATACGGATATCGCGGCTGCTGCTGGCAAAAGCTATGTAGACACTACTGATGGCTATGAGTTCTCATATCCTAACGGCTGGGTGCAAGTTAAAGTTGCCAACGGTCCGGATGTGATCTTCCACGACATAATTCAGGTAACTGAAAATGTTTCTGTAGTCATTAGTCCAGTTCCAGAAGGCAAAACTTTGAAAGATTTAGGGACACCAGGAGAAGTAGGATATAAACTGGGAAAAAACGCCCTAGCGCCTGCAGGTTCTGGTCGCAAAGCTGAATTAGTCAATGCTCAAGAACTGGAATCTAACGGAAAAACATACTATCTCTTAGAGTATGCAATCTCACTTCCTAACAACCAACAACGCCACAACCTTGCTAGTGTCGCTGTCAGTCGTGGCAAACTTTTTACGTTCAACGCTTCTATTCCTGAAAAACGTTGGGGCAAAGTGAAACGATTCATTCAAGAATCCGTGAATTCTTTTTCTGTGTATTAATTATTAGTTACACAGATGCGCTATGGCGCGTCTCTACATTAGCCGTTAACCACTTTCCCCACTCCTCTCATGGGCAATCCACCCTTTGTACTCGCTTCTGCTTCTGTTGCGCGACGCCGTTTACTACAAACAGCTGGAATTGAAGCTTTAGTTTGTCCCAGTGATTTTGATGAGTCGCAAGTCCAAATAAATGAGCCTGCACAATTGGTAAAAATTCTAGCTCAACGCAAGGCAGAAACTGTAGCCCCTCAGTTTGAATCTGCTTTAATTATGGGTTGTGATTCCATTTTGGCTGTTAACGGCGAAATTCATGGCAAACCAGCAGATGCAGACCAAGCACGTCAACGCTGGCAAAAAATGCAAGGTCATTTTGGTGACCTTTACACGGGTCATGCCTTAATTGACCTTTGCCAGAACCGTACTTTGGTTAGGTATCAGGTTACAAGGGTTTACTTTGCTCAACTGAAGCGTAGCACCATTGACGCATATGTCGCCACTGGTGAACCTTTAAAGTGTGCGGGTTCCTTTGCCCTTGAAGGTCGTGGTGGTCTGTTTGTGGAAAAAATTGAAGGTTGCCACAGCAATGTCATTGGACTGAGTTTACCTCTGCTGCGGCAAATGTTAGCAGATTTAGGGTATAATGTAACTGATTTTTGGCAGTAAATTATTTAGAAACTGGGTCTAGGAAGGCAGTCCCTGGCTTTCTCATCTGAAACAATACCAATGTAGCTGGCTCCGTTGAGCTAGGATTCCTAGCACGGACAACGACGTTAATGGGTTCCATAATCGCTTTGCCAGCAGGTACTGTAATTGAAGGCTGCCCTGACTGGAAATCAACGATATACTCACCGCTAATTGTGTAAGCGAATACAGGCGATCCATGTGTATGCCAGATACTGACCTCTCCTGGTGCCATAGTCGCCGCCAGAATTTCGCTTTCTAACACCGATACCTTTGGTATGTCGCTAGTCTTTACGTTGAGAACTTTGGTAGGCTCTGGTGTAAATTGCTTTGCAGGAGTCTGTGCAAATGAGATACCCCAGTACCCAACTCCCAGCATGACAACAAGCAACACTACAAGAAAAACTTGTTTAAGCTTCATTCCTCACACCTTGAGTGAATATAGATAGGACATATTGAAGTATCCACACTTGCTCCCGCAGGGAGACGGCGATTGCATACGTAGCGCAGTGCCCTTTGGGCGATCTCGCCCTTTGGGATCACTTCCCACCATAGAAGAAGGCAATTTCTTTTTCTTTTAAGGCAGCAAAACCAGCGTCTGCCAGCATTTGATTAAGTTCTGCTTGAGGAATGTGTTTTGCTCCAATTCGCACAATGCGGGAACGCATAGTATTGGATACACCACTGCGCTGTCTGTTCGCTTCTAGCGCCATGACTTTGTGATAAAGTTCCAGCTTGTCGGGAGGAATAGGGGAACCGTCAAAATCAATCCCGCGTGCAATCGCTTCATCAATTGCATCAGCACCTTTGGTTGTTTGGTTCTCTTGGTTCATTTCAGTAGTCATGGCAGTTTAGTCTCACCCTTACTAGAGAATTTTACCAGGCAATGTGAACACAAAAGGAGGGGAAGCGAGGAAGTAGGCAAATAGAGCGATAAGGTCAGCAAGTGAGTCATTTTTGACTTTTGTTTTTAGATTTTTGACGACTTTTGAGCATTATTGCTGTATGTTTCGACATACGCTTGTCACTTTTGGAGCTTTTGGTTTAATCTCAAACCAACGGTAAAGCATAATAGTTGCGCTATGTCAGACCCTCACACTCCTCGTAAACAAGACCGTGTCCTAGAAAAAGCTCTAACCAACAAAATTATCGATGATTATTTTGATAGCTCAGAAAGCTGGCTGCGAGCCATTTTGCGGATGTGTATCTTCTCTTTGGGTCATTTGGATGGACAACCCGTATTTGTCGTAGAGTGTCCCAATCAAGCAGTAGCTAAACGGTTGAGTCGAAAAACTTATCCTTTTAGAGGAATTGTCTACTATTTAACTGACAACTTCAATGCTGGCGATCGCTCTCTATTTTGCTACCGGGAGCCTTCTGATGAAACTTGGCGTTGTTTTGACACCAGCACAAACTCTTGGAGAACTTTGAGTCACCGACAAAAGCCAACAGCCCCAACTGATAGTTAATAAAGTTGTTAGTGGTTAGTAGATAGTGGTTAGTAGTACTTTTTAACAACTAACCATTAACCACTATCTACCAATTATTGCCGACTTTGCCGCGTGAGTGAACCCCCAACAAATGCACCCAAGACAGTTCCTGTCCACAGTCCTGTTGTGCTACCTTGCCAAACTGCCCCTGGTGCTACCAAAGCGTTACACATTTCCTTCAAGCCCCAAGCTTGGCTTTGACACTTCTGAGTGTGAAGAGTGAGGGTAATTTGCCCTCCCAGATAACCTCCAGAAAATCCTGACAGCAGAGCTAAAAAGGTGCAAATGAGAGTTCGATTTTTAGTCATTTGTTAGTTGATAGTTGTGCATTGTTCTACTTACGATTAACTACGAACCATTTTTAGTTTAGTCGTTAGTGGTTGATTGCTCTACTACCCATTAACCACTACCAACTACCCACTACCCACTAACATTTCAACCAGTATTCCTCATACCTGCGGCGATACCGTTGATGGTTAACAATGCACCTCGCAACAACTCTCCTTTACTGTAACGAGAGTGAATCACTCCGGATGTCACATGAGTTCGAGCTTGGCGCAGACGCTTGAGGAGGGCAACCTGTATGAATCCTAATGGTACAATTGTACCATTTCGTAACTGCACTGAGCGCTGCAATACAGGGTCTCCATCCAAAAGCCGTTGATGACCGGTGATTTGCAAAACCAAATCCCGTGTCAGATAGAATTCACTGGCAATTTGTTCAAAAACTTTTTCCAAACGGGATTTGTCTTCCGGTTTGGACAATTCCTGAACGTACTGCCGCGCCATTTGTAAGTCTACTTTTGCCAAGGTCATTTCTGCCTTGGAAATCACCATTTTGAAGAAAGGCCACTTGATGTAGAAATAACGTAGCAACTTCAGATGTTCTTCTGGTTCTTCGTTTAAGAATTCTTGCAACGCTGTCCCAACACCGTACCAGGAAGGTAGCAAAAACCGAGTTTGCGTCCAGCTGAACACCCAAGGAATTGCCCGTAGGCTGCTTAAATCTTTCTTACCAGATGGACGACGCGCAGGACGAGAGCTAATTTGTAGCTGGCTAATTTCCTCAATTGGGGTCACTTGGTGGAAGAAGTCAATAAAATCAGGTTGTTCGTAGATCAGGTTACGGTAGTGTGTACGCGATCGCGCTGCTAACTCTTCCATAATTTCATTCCAAGGTTCTATATCATCGAACCCCGTCCGCAACAGGCTAGCTTGAATGACGGCAGAGGTGATAGTTTCCAAGTTATACAGAGCTAAGTCCTGTAAGGAGTATTTGGAAGCCAAAACTTCTCCCTGTTCGGTAATTTTGATCCGTCCATTGATGCTATGACCAGGTTGAGCCAAAATAGCCTCATAAGCTGGACCACCACCGCGTCCAACGGAACCGCCTCGTCCGTGGAAAATCCGCAGATTCACTCCGTATTCTTCTGCGACTTTCTGTAATGATTTTTGAGCTTTATGAATTTCCCAGTTACTGCTTAAAAAACCAGAGTCTTTATTACTGTCAGAATACCCCAGCATCACTTCTTGCAAATTGGGAGTAAGAGGCGATGGCGATTCCGAGGTAGAGGAAGAAGCTTCCCCTACTTTGTATCCTCCTGCTAGTAAGGCGCGATACAAGGGTAATGCAAACAGCTGATGCATGACACTGATTGAGCGTCGCAAATCTTCTACTGTCTCAAACAGGGGAACGACCTGAATCGTGCCAACAGCAGTACCAGGGTCATACAGTCCGGCTTCCTTAGCCAGTAGCAACACTTCCAAGACATCGCTCACCTGGCGACACATACTGATAATGTAAGTTTGGCAGATCTTATAACCAAACTCTTGTTGCAGCGATCGCACAACCCGCAAGGTTTGAATTACATCGTTCGTGTTTTCTGAAAATGGCAGTTCTGCTGGAATTAACGGGCGGCGAGTTTGCAGTTCTCCAACGAGCCAAGCAACTCTGTCGTCTTCTGATAGTTCGTCGTAAGGAACTTTTAAAACTCCCAGGTATTGCAGGATTTCATTTAAAGCATCTGAGTGACGGGATGATTCTTGGCGGATGTCGAGATGCGTTAGGTTAAAACCAAAAATTTCTACCTGACAGATCAGATTTTCCAGTTCTCTACAACTTAAACCGGTTTCTGTCAAGTTGCGTTCAATCAGACGTAGTTCTGCTAAAAACTCTGCTCCTGAGCGGTAAATCGGGATGTTATTGCTCTTGAGCGTTTCTCGTTTATACAGAGCTAGGTTGCGATCGCGAGTATTTTCCAGCCGCTTGAGGACATAAGATAGCTTCAGCCGATATGGTTCTTGGCGAAAGCGCAGAGCCAGTTGGTCATAAACTTCACTCAGCTGAGACTGCTCTAACTCCAGAGATTCCAGCAAGTCTGGTAAAATATCACTCCAGTGCAGCGATAGACTCAACAAGATAATCAACTGCTTTACCGACTTGATGTATTTTTCCAGTACTACGTTGCGCTGATAGCAGGCTGTTTCCCAGGTGATTTCTGGTGTCACTGATGGGTTTCCATCCCTGTCTGCTCCTACCCAAGAGCCAAACCTACAGAAGTTTTTGCTGGGAGGTTCCAACCAGGGAAAAGTGCTAGCTAGTGCATATTTGAAGCGTTTGTACAAGTGGGGAATGGCATCAAATATCACTTCTTGGAAGTAGTGCAAGGCATAGTCTACTTCATCTAATACCGCTGGTTTAAACTGGTGTAGCTCGTCAGTACGCCACCATAGGCGGATTTCTTCAAGCAATTGTTCTCGCAGTTCTTCTGCTTCCCAGGAAGCACCGCCACTTGTAGAGCGCTTTTCCAGTCCATCTAACTGTTGCAACAGATGTACCACTCGCCGCTGCTTATCGCGGATTGTATGACGGACAATTTCTGTTGGGTGAGCTGTGAATACAAGCTGCACGTCTAACTGTGCAATCAGACGTTGAATTTGCTGTGGTGGGACGTTGAGTTTGAATAAATGAGGGAACAAACTAGCAAAAGTCCCTTTTTGTTTGCCGTTGGAGTTAGCTTGCCAACTCTTTGTCAGTAAGTCTGCTCCTAGTCCACTGTTAACAGGATTTTCTGCTTCTTCCTGGTTTGATGAACAGATAAAATCTGGTAGAGTTTCTTGAGTTCCTGGTGTTTCTACCTCATAACGAGTTAATTGCTGTCGTTGTTCGTAGTCCTGCTCTATGATGTTAATCAACTGGAAATACAAAGCAAAAGCACGAGCTGCTCGAATTGCTTCGTTAATGTTGAGCTGTTCTATCAACTTGAATACAGAGGAAGCTTGGTCGTTGGTTGCTTGTCCTTCTGGCGAACACAAATCCTGTAGTTGACGCAACAAGTCTACCATCTTTTGACCACATTCTTGCCTGAGAACAGATTCCCACAATTCTTCCACCACCTGGAGCCGATGGCGCAAAAATAAATCGGAGGCGGGGTAGATATTCACTGCCTGAGTAAAAGAGTATAAAAGGTAACTCATATGCTTGATGCTGATTAAGCAGGTTAATATTTATGATTCTATGTTTTGCATTTTTTAGTTACGGCAATTGTCACAGAATCATAGACTGTGCAAAGTATATTTTTTAGCTTCGTGTTTATTCGTTTTGGTCGGGGAAGTTGAGAATAGGTAGGCGATCGCCTCGAAACAATTCTTCACTTGCTTCTCCGAGTGCTTGTAGGGTTTCTCCGGTGGTTTGTGAGGCTAATAGCAGCAGTAGTATAGACGCTGTACCAACTTGCAACAGCAAAGACTGGGGAATGGTAAACAAAACTAGATTTAATCCAGAGTCAGATGAAGATTGGGGGGTCACAGGTGGCATTGGTATTTCCAGGGAGTTCAAGAATGGGAGGAAAAAAACGCAAAACTAAACAGAAATGATTCGTGGGACTGTACACAATTATCTTTGCCGATTTTACATACGTTATCAGGTAACAAAAGTGTTAAAAAAAACTACATAGTGTGATAATTCTATGGTTCTAGTTTACAAGGGATTGGGGATTGGTGATTCGGGATTAGAAATTGGGAATAATCCTATTACCCAGTACCCAGTACTCAATCGCTTGATAATTCAAGACACTATCCCCCAACATTCGCTTCCTGTAAAGTCAACTTCCCATGAAAACAGAATTACCAGAACGCCAAAAATCTATCGTGCAGTGGGTAAGCCAAGCAACAGGGATTAGCACTTTCGGGGTGAAAGTCCGGTTGCGGGGAAACGACCTACACATTCTTTGTGAAGGTCCAAAATGTCCTCAGCGTTGGCGAACTCTGTCTGACTTGCTGCGCGCACTACAGCAAACAGATTTAGATGTCCTGACTAGCATTGAGCAACCCGCGATTTACCAAGTCTTTGTTTACGGACGGAAAAAAGGGGAAATTCGACCCAAATGGTGTCATAAGGTTTACCTTAATCAACTTGGTCGGCATTTAGAACAGGTGGATCAAGCCCTGCTAGAAGACGAGGAAAAATCCAAAAAAGTTGCTGGGGCGCTGATTGTTTCTAACGAAAGTTTGGCACGCCAAGGACACCCAGAAGCGATCGCTCGCTATCTGAGTGAAACGCTGAGTACCTTTGGTATAGCTGTACAAGTTAAAGTCATCAAGAAGCCCACAGGAAACAATCCGAAAAATGAAAGTCGCTTGTGGATCTTTTGTGAGTCGAGTTATAGTCCTGATCCATCATTAATCGCCGAACCAGTAGCCCAGAAATTACGGCATCTTAAGCTTTCCGGCTACCAAGATGCTGTCATTGCTTCGCGAGTCAGTGGTGAAAGCAGGGTAGATTGGCTAATCAGGGTGGATCTGACACCATCCGAGGTCATGCTGAAAGAATGGGCGCGCTGGGGAGATGTGCAAGCGCTGTCAAGATTGTTAAGTGAAACCTTGTCAGAGTCGAAAGTGGTTGTGGAAGCAACTTTCAAAGAATCAACACTACATATATTTTGTACCCCAGCTTCTGATCCATTAGGAACTGCCCCAGCACCAGATAAGGAACAGTGTTTAGGAATCATACAACCCCTTTTGGAAGCAATTGCTCCCCAAGGTATTATTGCCGCCACAGTATACGGGCAAAAAACAACAGACAACAAACCTACATGGGTTGATTGGTTATCCTTACCTGCGAAGGAACATTCGGCTTTTGCACCATCAGCCTTAGAGTTGGCGACTTCTGGTGATGAACCGGCTATTATTTTTTTACTTGAGCGTTTGCTCAACCCTGACCTAGATTCGCGTCTGGTAACGGGAGGTATTCGCGTACTCCTGCTTCGCAAAGAGGATGTACTACACATAATGTGTGATGCACCTGTTTGTCCAGCACGCAGACAAATTGCGTCCAAAGTGACTCAGTTTGTGCGGCAGTTGAAAATTTCTGGAATTGCGGGTGTGCGTGTCTACGGTCGTCGTTCTGGCAACAAGGAACCTTTTTGGCACTACGGCGTCGATTATGAGCACCGCCAACGTTTGGTACCAGAAGTAACTCCAGAATTTGCCGCAACCTCTACCCACGTTCGCGAGCTTTTACCCTCTGAGACTGACGAGCCAGTGCTGCGCCCCGACTTAACCACTGAGGAAATTCACACTTTTGTCACCCAAGTGGCTCAGGATTGGAGTGCATCTGTAAGAAAGTTTCTTTTGGGAACGCAGCTATTTACTGATAGGGAACAGTCACAGGAGGTCGGCGGAGGTTCTCAAGGACTTAGGGTTGCCTTAATCTGGGGGACTTTAGGATTATTGCTCACCTTACAAACCGATTGGGTTTTGGGTAAAATTATAGCCCGCACAATACCTCCAACACCCACCGTTGCTGGGGTTTCGCCCAAATCGTTCTCTACTATGAGAGCATCGTATACTTCTGAAGCTGACCAGAAACAGAGAACTGCCTTTTTTACGAGTACTTCTGGAGAAAAATCTCCTAAACATGGGAATCCTGTCTTCAATGCTTCTGGATTTACACAAGCAGATAATACCCAGCCAGGAAATTTGTCAGCCTCACCGTTGAAGCAAAAGGCAACACCAACTGCCATTCTTTTAGCAGCACGTTCTCACCACGCGGGAGCATCGTCAACGCAGATACCAAGTTTCAATGCTCGCCAGTTAGATGAACAGCTAGCGCTCTACAAACAGCGCCTCGCAAAAACTGGTCATCCGCCTGATGTATTAATTATTGGCTCTTCCCGCGCTCTGCGGGGAATAGATCCTGTAGCTCTTTCCAATTCTTTGGCGACTCCAGGTTCTCCTAATATCGATGTGTTTAACTTTGGCATTAATGGTGCTACAGCACAAGTCGTCGATTTTATTGTGCGTCGAGTTCTTGAGCCATCAGAACTGCCAAAACTTATTATTTGGGCAGATGGTTCCCGTGCTTTTAATAGCGGTCGAGAGGATATGACCTTTAGAACGATCGCTGCATCAGCTGGATATAGATACTTGTTAGAAAAATCACCAGGAAAAAGAACTTATACCGACACGAGTAGTAGCACAGAACAGAAAACAACAAATGGGGAAACCCAGCAAGGTAGCAGCAGCTATCAAGCTGTAGATGATTGGTTAAATGAAGGTCTAGCTGCTTTATCTGCTAGCTATCAAAAGCGCGACCATCTTAAAAATCTCTTGAAGCAACAATTCAAATCTTTGCCTATTATTGGCGATACTACCCAAGCTGGCACTAAAAAATCAAATAGCATCAATCCAGAAGAAGATGCTTCACAGCAAGCAGTTGACTTTGATGGATTCCTTCCTCTTTCTATTCGCTTCCAGCCTGCTACATACTATCAAAAACATCCTAAAGTCTCTGGGAACGACGACAACGACTACAAATCTTTCCGACTCCAAGGTGAACAAGATACTGCTGTGCAAGCACTACTTGAATTTACCCAGTCTCAGAAAATTGCCTTGGTCTTTGTCAATATGCCTCTTTCAGTCTATTATTTAGACTCAGTACGCTCAAAATATGAGCAAGAATTTCAACAGTATATGCTGGGTTTGGCTCACAATCCAAACTTTATTTACCGAGACTTAAGTCAACTATGGCCCCAGGCAAATGACTACTTTTCTGACCCCAGCCACCTCAACCGCTACGGTGCCTATAAAGTCTCGCAAAAGCTTGCTAATGACCCTATGATTCCTTGGTTTAGCAAATAAATTATGAATTGTGAATGATGAATTATGAATGTTGAATTAAGATAGTGTTCCAGTTTCATAATTCATCATTCATACTTTTTTTACTAATAACTAAAACATGAACTTTATATCAATTCTATACGGGCTGTTCTTGCTAAGTGTGCTAGGAATTTACTGGTCTGTAGCACAGCAAAGATTGCGGCTAATGACATTGCTGATTGCTAGTCTTGTGTTCTATGCATCTTTGCAAGCTCATTACATTCCATTGCTATTAGCACTTACTTTTATAAACTTTCGCTTGGGACGAGAAATCGATGAAAATACCTCACCAAAACCTCATAGTTTAAACTGGCAGCTTAACAACGAAGAGTGGCAGTCTGCTCAAATTGATTGGAATCGGCGCCGTCTCAAGCTTTTGTGGCTGGGTATAGTTTTGAATGTTTTTTTACTACTAGGTTTCAAATACTTGCCGCCTTTATTAAGGTCGGTTTTGCCCGGTATAGCAACCTCATCTGCTGACTCTTTTAAAGTGATTGCACCTTTAGGAATTTCATTTTTCACCTTTGAGTGCATTGCCTATTTAGTTGATGTCTATCGTGGTGCGCCGGCTACTCAGGAGTTTCTCCAATTTGCCGCCTACAAATTTTTCTTTGCCAAACTCATTTCAGGTCCAATTACTCGTTTCCACAACTTAGCGAATCAATTTAAAAATCTTCGCTTGCTAACTCCTGATATTGTGGCAGAGGGACTATGGCTGATTGCAAGGGGTGCAGTCAAAAAAGGTATTTTGGCAGATCACTTAGGAGTTTTTGTTGATTTATGTTTTGGCAATTTGCAAAGGGCGGGTAGTGGTGATTTATGGTTAGCAACTTTTGCCTACGGCTTCCAGTTGTATTTGGATTTTAGTGGTTACGTAGACATTGCCCGTGGTAGTGCTTTGCTATTTGGATTAGTATTACCTGAAAATTTTGACTTTCCCTACTTCAGCACCAGTATTGCTGACTTTTGGCGGCGCTGGCACATAACTCTGGGAGATTGGTTGCGTAATTACCTGTACTTTCCTTTGGGTGGTTCCCGTCAAGGATTAGATCGCACCTGTCTTAATTTAATGATTATCATGCTGATTGCGGGTATTTGGCACGGAGCCGCTTTGGGTTTCCTTGTCTGGGGCGCATTTCATGGGTTAGCTTTAGCCGTTCATCGAGTCACTGATGCTATCAGCGATCGCTTTGAGGATTGGGAAAATTTCTGGCAACAGCCTCTGGGTATATTTTTGGCTTGGCTGCTGACGCAGTTTATGGTTTTCACCTCTTGGATCTGGTTCCGCCTACCGAGCCTTGCAGAATCTTCTTTAGTCTTTCAGCATCTTTGGGGTTTTCCTGGGGATGAGCAATTTGCTCAAAAGGTGTACGTCGATGCCCTAAATAGAAGCCCATACCAACTGGCAATGTTACTAGTGGTTTTGGCGACTCTCATGGCTATAGTTTACGCCTTTAATCGCACACTTAAGTTGCAGTTCAACTGGTCCGTAAAGCTTGTTTTCGTGCCTTTGTGTTTCTACAGTGTTTGGTTACTTGCTCCCGAAGGCAGCTTGCCTTACATATATTTTGACTTCTAGTTGAGATTGGCTATGGGGTATGGGGAAGCCAGCAGCGTGTGCAGGTGTCCTCCATTGCAACTGGCGTTTTGAAGTGTAGGGGAAGCGGGGTGTTTTAGAGCATAGCCAACGCACCTGTAGGTTAAAGTGCTGTTTCTACAATTAACTTAACGCTTTGATACAAAACTCCAAATTATAACAAATAATTAAGTACATAGTTCAACGTTCAGTGAATTCATGTAAATTTTAAGTAGAACAGGTAAATCATTGAATTACCTGTTTAATTTAATAACAAAAAATTCACAGCACTCATAAAAACTATGACTACAACCTTACAACGTCGCGAAAGCGGTAACGTATGGGAGCGGTTCTGTGAGTGGATTACCAGCACTGAAAACCGCCTGTATATCGGTTGGTTCGGTGTGCTGATGATTCCTACTCTGTTAGCCGCGACAACCTGCTTTATCATTGCATTCATCGCTGCACCTCCAGTAGACATCGATGGTATCCGCGAGCCTGTTGCAGGTTCTTTAATCTACGGCAACAACATCATTTCTGGTGCGGTTGTTCCTTCTTCCAATGCGATCGGTTTGCACTTCTACCCCATCTGGGAAGCAGCTTCCCTCGATGAGTGGTTGTACAACGGTGGTCCATACCAGTTAGTGGTATTCCACTTCCTGATCGGTTGCTTCTGCTACTTAGGTCGTCAGTGGGAGTTATCTTACCGCTTAGGTATGCGCCCCTGGATCTGCGTAGCATACTCTGCTCCTTTAGCTTCTGCTACCGCAGTATTTCTAATTTACCCCATCGGACAAGGTTCCTTCTCTGATGGTATGCCCCTAGGTATCAGCGGTACCTTCAACTTCATGTTGGTGTTCCAAGCTGAACACAACATCCTGATGCACCCCTTCCACCAGCTTGGTGTAGCAGGTGTATTCGGTGGTGCCCTATTCAGTGCAATGCACGGTTCCTTGGTGACTTCTTCCTTGGTACGTGAAACAACCGAAACCGAATCTCAGAACTACGGTTACAAGTTTGGTCAAGAACAAGAGACCTACAACATTGTAGCTGCACACGGTTACTTCGGTCGTCTGATCTTCCAATACGCATCCTTCAACAACAGCCGCTCCTTGCACTTCTTCCTAGCTGCATGGCCTGTAGTTGGTATCTGGTTAACCGCTTTGGGTATCAGCACCATGGCGTTCAACCTCAACGGATTCAACTTCAACTCCAGCGTCATTGACTCTCAAGGTCGCGTGATTGGCACCTGGGCGGACGTTCTCAACCGGGCTAACCTGGGTATGGAAGTGATGCACGAGCGCAACGCTCACAACTTCCCCCTCGACTTGGCAAGCGGCGAAGCTGCTCCTGTTGCTTTATCGGCTCCTGCTATCAACGGCTAATTTTAGGCTAATTTTAAATAATCCACAGACGTGATGTATCGCGTCTCTAGAAGTGGAAAGCGTCTTTCTCAAGTAAGAAGGGCGCTTTTTAGTTTGACTACATAATTAAGAAGAACTCAGTAGTCCTCAGCTAGGAACTCAGTTGGGCATCCCCATGAATAAATGCGCGCTTATTTAAACAAGGACGCCGTATTCCTCTTATGATTCTAAGTACTGAGTACTGAGTACTGTGTTCTGAGTTCTGAGTTCTTTCTTCGGTCACAATTTTTATTAAAATTAAACAAATTAAATATTGTTCAAACTCGCACCATCTCCAAAACGATAAACTCATTAGTCTCAACGGTTACAATGACTAAGTTTTGGATGGTTTACAGTAGATGGTTTTAGATTTTAGGGTTTAACTAGAATTTAACCCATCAATTGCATCTAAAATCTAAAATCTAAAATCCACAATCAATAAAGCATGCCAAACCTCACCCCTAATTCTAGTTTTAGCTTGACACTCCGCTTGGAGATTCCCAATCGCGTCGGAATGTTGGCTAACGTAACCAAGGCTATAGCAACTAGTGGCGGTAATTTTGGTCAAATTGATTTAATCGAGCAAACAAGAGCTGTTTCTATTCGTGATATCACTGTCGATGCAGCAAGCACCGACCACGCTGAGACAATTGTGCAAGCAGTGAAAGCGGTGCCAGATATTAAGGTGTTGAATGTGTACGATCGCACCTTTAATTTGCATCGCGGTGGTAAAATCAGCATTGCCAGCAGAATTCCTTTAAGAAGTGTGTCGGATTTGGCAATGGCTTACACACCTGGAGTCGGACGCATCTGTACGGCGATCGCTCAAAATCCCGAAGAAGTTTACAACTTAACCATTAAACAAAACACTGTTGCTATTGTTACCGATGGCAGTGCTGTTTTGGGATTGGGAAATCTTGGTCCAGCAGCAGCCCTACCAGTCATGGAAGGTAAAGCTATGCTGTTTAAGGAATTCGCCGGGATTGATGCCTTTCCCATCTGCCTTGCAACTCAAGATACAGATGAGATTGTCCGGACAGTAAAAAATCTTGCTCCTGTATTTGGGGGTGTGAATTTAGAGGATATCGCTGCTCCTCGCTGCTTTGAAATTGAAGCCAAGCTACGGCAGGAATTAGATATCCCCGTTTTTCACGATGACCAACATGGGACAGCGATTGTCACGTTAGCAGCGTTGTTTAACGCCCTGAAGCTGATACACAAATCAATAGCAGATATCCGCATTGTCATTAACGGTGCAGGGGCTGCTGGGGTAGCAGTCGCCCGGTTACTCAAGAAAGCAGGGGCAGAAAAAATTTGGATGTGCGATTCCAAAGGGATTATTTCCACCAGTCGCACTGACTTAACACAGGAAAAGCGGGAATTTGCTGTTAAGGCTCAAGGAACTTTAGCGGGTGCAATGCAAGGCGCAGATGTATTTATCGGTCTCTCAGCACCTGGGGTTTTAACACCAGAAATGGTGCGTTCAATGGCAAAAGATCCAATCGTGTTTGCAATGGCAAATCCAATACCCGAAATTCAGCCAGAATTAATCAAAAACGATGTTGCAGTCATGGCAACAGGTCGCAGTGACTACCCAAATCAAATCAACAACGTGCTAGCTTTTCCTGGGGTTTTTCGTGGTGCTTTGGATTGTCGGGCGGCAACGATTACTACCACAATGTATCTAGAAGCAGCCAGTGCGATCGCATCCTTAATCAAACCTTCAGACCTTGACAAAGAACACATCATTCCTTCTGTGTTTGACGAGCGCGTGGTGACTGCTGTTGCTGGTGCTGTGCAACGCGCAGCACGTCAAGAAGGTATCGCTGATAGTTGATTGACTCCATAAAAGTAGAGACGCGCCATGGCGCGTCTCTACAAAGTTTTGTTAGGAAATTCAATCCGCGTTCAAAAACTCCAAATACCCATTACTAAGTTCTTTCACCGCCAACTCATAAAACTGCTGACCGTGTTCGGGTGTTGCCAAAGCAGGATTTGATCCCATTCTGCCATCTGGATATTTTTGACGGAAGTCAGCAGCACCATAAATTCTGTGTCCAGTACCAACTTCTGGAGAAAGGGGTGTTTGCTTAATCGCCTCTGGATATACATATTGAGTCACAGCTACTTCGCTGGGCGTTGCATGGGAACCTTCTTGATTACCGTATAATTCCTTTGCCAACTGGTAAACTGAACCGCACATGAACCAGTTAGCAACTTGACATTGCACCCGTTGGGCGTTGGGAATTTGTAAATCTTCTAAGTGAGCGTATGTTTCGGAAAATGCCGCTTTGAGAGTAGCAATGTTACCACCGTGTCCGTTGATAAAGTAAAACTTGGTAAAACCAGATTTTGCTAAACAGGTAATGTAATCTCGCAGCAGTTGAATCATGGTGCTGGGGCGCAGACTTATTGTACCAGGAAATGCGGTGTGGTGTAACGCCATCCCTACATTAATTGTGGGGCCAACCACTGCTTGAGTTGCTTCACCCACACCACGGGCGATCGCTTCTGCACAAATCGCATCTGTGCCAATTAATCCCGTCGGTCCGTGTTGTTCTGTCGAACCAATAGGGAGAATAATACCTTGAGACTGCTGGAGATAAGTCTCAACTTCCTGCCAGGTGCTTAAATGCAATAACATTTTTTATCAGCGTCCTTATCAAGATGGCACCTCTTTAAGGATAGATTACGAATGCTGAATTATGAATTATGGCAATAGTCTTTGTCCCATAATTCATAATTTATTATAATTTGTTTGCTAATCAAAACTATAGTGTTTCTTCACATCGCTTCTAATTTCCCATGTGCAGGACATTCCAGCAGGAAAAGTCACTAAATCGCCTTTACCCATTTGCACTGGCTGTCCCTCATCAGGGGTAACTATGACATCACCTTCTAAAAAATAGCAAGTTTCTTGAGTGTCGTAAGTCCAAGGGAACATTGAGACTTCCTTTGTCCAAATCTCCCATTTGGGCACACCCAATTGGTTAAGCCATTCTTGGCTAGGTTGGCGCTCTAGCTTAATTTCCATTGTTTGTCTCCTTCCATATGGCTGTTATCAAAAGAAGCGGTTATGCTTACTAGTTATGCTTACTTTCAAAAAAGTTTATAAAAAAAATCGCCTATGTACAACAGATTCAGAAAAAAATCTCACATTGCTCTGATAATTGGCATTTTATTGTGCATTCTCACTCTGGGGACAGTTGTCATCTCCAATCCAAAAAGCGACCTAGTTAGCTTGTCTCGTCCGATGAATATTGCGGTGAACTCTGGCTTTATCAGTCCACTGGTCGAACTATTTGGTGATGTCTCAGTAGGCAAAAAAATTTTTGTTGCTGGCAATACCATTCTACGGGCAGATCCTGGAACCCGGATTTGTATTGGCAGTCAAACCAACCTTCAAGACAATATTGTATTCTTGGCGTTGCGTAATCAAAAAGCTCCTGCAGCAGATTGCGGTAAACTCTCAAGTAGTACTGGAGAACGAGTCAGCATTGCCCACCAAGCAAACATTAAAAACTCAAAAATTGGTAATTTTACCTTTATAGGTTTCCATACCGACCTTAACAATGTGGTGTTAGAAGATGGTGCCTTTGTGCTACACGGTGCAAGGCTGTCTAATGTGCGTATTGGCAAAGACCACTTAGTACCAATTGGGGCAGTTATCACTACACAAGCGCAAGCAGATGCTTTACCACTAAAGACTGAAGATAATTCTGAATTCCACAATGAGGTGCTACAGGTGAATGAAGAGTTTGCCGAAAACTACAGCGAACTTTATGAAGAAAACGGATATGACGCTGTGGTTGGAATCAGTCTCGCACCAAAAACTTCTTGGAATCCTCAGCCTGTTCAACCCACTCTAGGGAAGAATGTGCTACTTGAGGAATTTGCTCGTATTGTTGGCAACGTGCAGATAGGAAACAATAGCGTTGTTGGACGGCGCACTTCAATTCGTGCCGATGAAGGCTCACCAATTATTATCGGCGAAAATGCTGAGATTGAAGACCGCGTTACCTTCCATGCCCTTAAAGGTACTAGCATTAGTATCGGCAAGAACTTGGACACAGATGATAATATTGTTTTTCACGGTCCTCTAGAGGTGGGAGATAACCTGACTATTGAAGATGATGCAGTGCTATTCCGCTCCAAGGTTGGCAACAATGTGACGATTGGAACTGGGGCATTGGTCATTGGTGTTACTTTACGTGATGGTGTGCAAGTCCCTGATAATGCAGTGATCACAACACAGAAGCAAGCAGACGCCTTGAAATCAATTACACAGAAGATTAAACTTGCAAAATAGCCAAGCTATCTGCTCTACATAAGGTACTTGTTTAGACTTAGCAGTAGGATTGCACATCCTCACCGCAGACATCCACTAAATAACATAAAGCACGAAAACGTAACCCCACAAACTGGTCGTACAACGGATTTAACTTGCACATTGGGGGAATGTGGGCAATTTTGTAACCAAATAAAATGATATCTCGCTCAAAAGGACATTGAGCAGGAATCATTTTGGCAATAAACCTCGCTAATTTCCGATTTTGAATTTCCAAAGAATCCAGCCATTCACGTAATGGTTGCAGTAAATCTGCTTTAGGTTGAGTAACTTGGTTTTGATTTCCTGTTTGATTTTCTAAACCAGAGTTAACAAAGGCAGAGAAGATAATTTGCTGATGATTATTTGTTTTGAGCATAGTCGTAAATAGGTTTATACTCACATTTTGAAGTATTTGATTGCGTTTTCTTTGCTGTCAATACAATCTATTTCAGAAGCTAGTGAAATAGATTCATGGCAGCACAAAATCTATGTATATACGAAATATTTACTTTTGTAAATACCGTATATGATTTTCATTTAAACTGACCACCCAGTGAAAATCTGTCCTACTTAATACAATATTCTAAAAAAAAGCTAAAGTAGACTTTTATACTTGAGGAAGGCTAATATTGGTAATAATCATTTCATATCTTGAATGTAAATGAGTTCACCCAAAACAACACAGTATCTTGAGGTGTAATTTTCTATGTAAAAGAGCGGGTTTGCTCATACTTTGGCTATATTTTGCTCTAATTTTACCTATCAGAGTATTTTATTTTACGTTATACATTAACTATTTTAATGTATAATCCATTACAGATTTTCAAGAGATAGATTATCTAATAGCTGCTTGCACACATTTCGAGAAGCAACTACAAATTTATAGTTGTTAAATGAATTAGCAGACATATAGCAATCTTAAATGAATCATGTGATTAGGCTTTTCGCTTCTTGTTTGATTCCTAGGCATCTTAAGCGATTCATGACTCATTTCATCAGGGTTGATAGCAGGGGAACGCCACCTTTGCTTCAACAGTCCATCTTGCTTGACTTCTATTTAAACTGGTAGATTTTCAAGTCGCTAGATAGGAGCCAATTAAAGTTTGTAGTTAGTGCTTTAGCACTAAAGCGCTAACTACTAGCAAGGTTTTGATTTTAAGAGATCGCCTCTTCCACAACCGCACCCTGCATCTTCCCCAAAGCATCAATCAGAGTTTGCAATTGTTGATCTGCCTTGAGAACTGCTAAACCTCGCACTGTGACTTTACCAGGAGAGTAAACAAAGCGCGACTTGAGAGTTTCCGGTAAATTTTGAGCCAACAAATTCCAACCAGGTTCTTCCATCTGCGTTTCTAAAACAATGTGCTGTTTGTTTTCTGGTTTAATCCGGCTAAATCCTAGCTTTTTAGCAAGCTGTTTTAGTTCCATAACCCGCAACAGTTGAGTGGCTGGTTTGGGAATTGTACCGTATCGGTCATTCCAGTCCGCAGCAATCTGCGATAATTCTTCTTTCGATTTCGCAGATGCAACTGCACGGTAAGCACTCATCTTTTGATCCAAATCGGTGATGTAATCAGCTGGCATGAACGCTGTGAGATTGAGGTCAATTTGTGTATCGTCAACCTTAGGAATTTCTTGCCCCCTGATTTCACGGATAGCTTCTTCTAGCATTTCCATGTATAAATCGAAACCTATGACTTCCATTTGCCCCGACTGTTCTGCACCCAGCAAGTTACCTACACCCCTGATTTCCATATCCCGCATTGCCAACTGATACCCAGAACCCAATTGCGTAAATTCCTGTATTGCTCGTAAGCGCTGGCGTGCGGCATCGGATAGCGATCGCTGTTTTGGATAAAATAACCATGCATGAGCTTGAATTCCCGCACGACCAACACGACCCCGCAGTTGATATAGTTGAGCTAATCCAAAGCGGTGAGCATCTTCAATCAAGATAGTATTGACTCGCGGGATGTCCAAACCAGATTCAATAATCGTGGTACACACGAGGATGTCCGCTTCCCCATTGCTGAAAGAAAGCATCGTCGATTCTAACTCGCTTTCTTCCATTTGACCGTGGGCTATGGCAATTCTCGAGCCGGGGATCATCTGTCGCAACTCTCCTGCTATCTCCTCAATTCCCTCAACTCGCGGAACAACATAAAACACTTGTCCACCTCGATCAAGCTCTTGACGAATCGCAGTGCGTATGCTTTCCGGGTTCATGGGTGACAAATGAGTTTGAATCGGTCGTCGGGAGGGGGGCGGTGTGGCAATCAAACTCATTTCCCGAATCCCCGATAGGGACATATACAAGGTACGGGGAATGGGAGTCGCAGAAAGAGTCAGCACATCAACCAAAGTTTTCAGGCTTTTGATTTTCTCTTTTTGGTTCACCCCAAACCGTTGTTCTTCATCTACCACCAAAAGTCCTAAGTCGCGGAAAGTTACGCCCTTACCCAAAAGTTGGTGTGTACCAACGACTATATCCAACTCCCCTATCGCCAATCTTTTGAGAATCTCGCGGCGTTCTTCAGCAGAACGGAATCGGTTGAGTAACCCGACGTTGATAGGGTAGGGAGCAAAGCGCTCTTTGAGGGTATGGTAGTGTTGCTGAGTCAGGATGGTAGTCGGCGCAAGCAGCGCCACTTGTTTTCCGCCAGAGGTGACAGCTTTGAAAATGGCGCGAATTGCGACTTCTGTTTTACCAAAGCCGACATCTCCACAAACCAGGCGATCCATCGGGCGATCGCTTTCCATATCCCGTTTCACATCTTGCACAGCTTTGAGCTGGTCGGTTGTGGCTTGGTAGGGGAAAGAGTCTTCCAGTTCCTGCTGCCAAGGTGTATCCTGTGAGTAAGCAATGCCTTTTTGTTGCGATCGCGATGCATAGAGCTTGAGTAAATCCACCGCCAATTTCTTGATGGCTTTGCGGACTTTGTTCTTAGTATTTTCCCAAGCCTTACCAGTCATTTTGTTGAGTTCTGGTGGTTTATCGCTTGTTGTGCGTAACCGCGATAAAACACCCACTTGGTCAGCTGCGACACGCAATAAACCGTCCGCATACTGTACCACCAAATACTCACGGGTTTCGTCGTTCAGTGTCAGACTTTCCAATCTGAGAAATTTGCCGACCCCGTGGTTTTTGTGAACTACAAAATCCCCTGGACGCAGCTTATTGGGATCAACTTGTTTAGAAGCAGCTTTTCTCCGCTTACGGATGTAGTTTGGAGTCGCAAGAGTGTGCTGACCGTAGAATTCGCGGTCAGTCACGACGACCAGCCGGAACGTAGGCAGAATGAAACCTTCCAGTTCCGCAAGACCAGAATATTTCAAAGCAACTGGTGTGTGATTAATTTGCTGCTTGTCAATCGCTAGGTAGTCGCGGGGGTTAGGAATAAACTGGGCAGGACAGTCGTGTTCTTGCAGTAGGGACACAGAACGTGAAGGCTGGGCGGAAATCAGCCAAACCGAGAACTTGCGATCGCGTTCTTGTCGCAGTGTTTCTGCAATTTTGGCGAATTGGTGCGGAGTGACCGGCAACCTGCGACTGGCGAGATTAATGCCGGTGTTTTCCTCCACCAGTTCCGATAAATTGAGTTTTTGAAATTTTGTCGTATCTGCCAGACATTCATCAAACGAGCGATGAATTCTTGGTAATTGGGGCGAAATCTCCTCATATTCCCTGCTTCCAAGCAGTTGCCACTGTTCCTCTGCATTCTCTACCCAGCGATCGCTATGGGCGTGGCACTGTTCTGGTTCATCAACGGTAATCAGAGTGTTTTCAGGTAAATAATCTAACAGGGAAGCAGGTTTATCAAAAGCTAACCCTAAAAAGCGACGGCTACCCTCTATGAGTTCTGAGTCTGTAGGGGCGAATGGTTGTTCTCCCGTACTGAATCCTGAGTCATCATTTAACTCAGCACTCAGCACACGGAACTCAGGACTATCTTTAAGTGCTGCCATGACGATGGGAGCAAAGCTTGTGGGGGTAAGAATTAGCTGGTCAATTTTGTCAAGGGCGGCAGAACGTTGAGTGGCTGGGTCAAATTCCCGTAGCTGCTGAATTTCATCGCCAAACCAATCTAATCGTACGGGCAACTCTGAGGAAACTGGGAACACGTCAACAATATCGCCACGTCGGCTCCATTGTCCTTCTGTTTCCACCAAAGGCACCCTTTCATACCCCAATCTGGTAATTTGTTCACTGAAGGTATTTAGGTCAAATTCCATACCGCGCCGGAGAGTGACGCAGAAAGGTTTAAAGGTTTGTGCTGGTGGTAAATGAGGTTGTAGCGCTGCAACAGTGGCAACAATCGCCATCTTTGCTGGAGGAGTAGGGGGAGTAGGGGAAGATGGGGGAGTAATTTCTCCCTCTAGTTCTCCTACTTCCCCCACTCCCTCATCTCGCCTTCTTCCCAGTTGCACCAAATCTGCCAAAACCTGCATCTGTCCCCAGGTCATCTCGGTTTCGGGATCAAATGGTTCGTATGGGGATGCCTCGGAGGTTGGGTAGAAATGTACTGTTTGCCACCCCATTGCCTCCAGTTGTGTTGTCCAGCGTCCGGCTTCCTCCAGAGTCGCACAGACCACGAACAAATTCTTTCCCTCAGTTTGAGCCAAAGCTGAAGCTACCAAGCCTTTGGGCAAGCGAGGAATGCCACTTAACAACAACTCTTGTTGCCGACTGAGTTTGGAGAGGAGTTCAGTGGTGAGCGAAGACCGCCCCAAAGCACGCACAATGGAAGAAAATGCCATAGGTTACAAAATATGAAAAAGTTCTTCTCACAGGCAAGCATAATGGTAACGCTTACCTCATCTATTTTAAAAGTCAAGGGCAGGGAAACAAGTCTGGCTACAGAGTATTAATAATTGGCACAATGACCACTGACAAATCGCTAATATACGAATCAGTGTTAAGAGCTAACTGATGACACATGGTTGATTGCTTTTGTGTATTCAAAGTGTTTCGTCATCACACCTTGGATACTAGATACTAAGAGGTTAAGGTTAAGCACACTTTGCCGATAGCATCGGCAATTTTAGAAATGTCTCCAACAATCGAAATTCTAATTATTCTTCTACTGATCCTCGCCAATGGTCTATTTGTCATGTCAGAATTGGCGATTGTCTCAGCACGAAAGGTGCGTCTACAACAGCTTGCTGACCGGGGTGATATTAAAGCCCGCGTTGCTTTGGAACTGGCATCCTCGCCGAATCAGTTCCTTGGAACTGTTCAGATTGGGATCACACTCCTCACTATTTTATCGGGTGCGTATGGTGAAGAAACTATCTCTAAGAGACTAACGCCTATTTTAAGTTTTATCCCTTTTGTGGAAAACTATAAGCCACAGTTGGCAAATGGATGTGCAATTTTAATTATTACTTATTTGACGCTGATCCTTGGCGAACTTGTACCCAAGCGGCTGGCGTTAAGCCGTCCGGAACCCGTAGCTTCCTTTTTCGCCTTACCAATGCGGATGCTAGCTAACATTGGCGCACCCATTGTTTATTTATTAAGTATTTCTACGGAAACAGTGCTGAGGTTATTGGGTATTAGACCGTCTACAGAGCCACAAGTGACAGAGGAAGAAATTAGAGTCTTAATCGAGCAAGGGACTGAAGAGGGAACTTTCGAGGAAGCGGAACAAGATATGGTTGAGCGAGTGTTTCGCTTGGGCGATCGCCCCGTCAGCTCGTTTATGACACCCAGACCGGATATTGTCTGGCTGGACTTAGAAGATACTGCCCCAGAAAACCGCCAAAAAATAATTGACAGTGGCTATTCCCGTTATCCAGTTTGTCAAGGAGGACTTGACAACGTACTAGGTATTATCCGAGTCACTGACCTGTTAGCCCGGAGTTTCTCCGGTGAGCAGTTGGACTTAACAATGGGATTGCTACAGCCAACATATGTGCCAGAAAGCACCCGTGGTTTGAAAGTTTTAGAATTGTTTAAGCAAACGGTCACTCACATGGCGTTAGTTGTAGATGAGTATGGGGTGATTCAGGGAATAGTGACTCTTAATGACGTGATGATTGAAATCGTTGGTGATGTGCCTTCTATTGATGACCAGGAAGATCCTGAAATTGTGCAACGAGAAGATGGTTCCTGGTTGTTGGATGGGATGTTGTCTGTAGATGAGTTTTTGGAACTATTCGAGCTCGAGGAGTTGTTACACGAAGACAGAGGAAGCTATCAAACATTGGGTGGTTTTGTCATGGCACATCTGGGTCGTATACCCTCTGCGGCAGATCATTTTGAATGGCAGGGTATGCGGTTTGAGGTGATGGATATGGATGGGAACCGGGTTGATAAGGTTCTCGTCGTACCTGAGCAGGTTAAATCTGACAATAATAAGAAACCAGATTAGTTCAAATGTAGAGACGTTGCAATGCAACGTCTCTACACGTATGTCATGAGCTCAAATAACCCTTAACTAAACTTCTTGCAAAAATACGATTTATGAATTTTTGAACCACAGATGGACACAGATAAATATCTGTGTTCATCTGTGTCCATCTGTGGTTTATTTTCAATAAATTCACTTTTACAAGAGTTCTACTGAACGGTTTTGCTCTATAACTATTCGCGCCAATTCACAGAAACCCTCACCTTCAGCAGCACAAGTCACATATGCTGGCTGATGCTGAAGTTGCTTCGTATACTCAAGCACATTTGCCACGCCGACAGAGACAGAAAAATAACGTTCATCAAATAAACTTTCATCATTGGGACTATCGCCAACAGTTACAACTTGTTCTGGGGTGTAGTGGGGGAAGTGTTCCCGCAACATCTGCAATAACCCAATTGCCTTATCTTGTCCCAAAGGTTTGATGTGACACTGTACGTTGCTGTAGGTGAACCCCCAACCCATTTTCTGACAAAGATGACTCAAGGTTTTTAGTTCATCTGTACTTAAAGAATGCACATCAAATGTCCAATCAGTGACGCGAAAACGATTGTCAGCAGATTCTTGGATGTGCGGAAATTGGATTTGTAATTGTTGAAAAGCCAATTCTAACTGCTGACGATGTGCTATTAAGTCAGGAATGGGTGTTAAAGCGACTGGTTTCTCACTCCCAGATAGATAAAATAAACCGCCATTTTCGGCTATAGCACCAACGATAGGCAAATAATATGCTAAACCACTTACCCAACCAGCACTTCGTCCGGTAACAATCACTACCTCAATGCCAGCAGTTGCTAAATTCTGCAAACCTTGTAACAGTTGGCTGGTAAATTTTCCTTTCCTGGTTAGGGTACCATCCATATCTGTGGCGACCAGACGAACATTGCTAAAGCGGTTAGTCGATGAAACCTCAGACAAGCGCAGCAGTCTGTACATAAGATTTTGGCAAAAAAGTTGTAAAGAATACTAATTTACAGCAAGATGACTTTCAGGATTTGGGCATCCTGACAATCAGGAGTCAATTTCTTTGTTTGCCAACCATGTCATACCAATTTCCTCTGTCGGTGCAGCATATCACAACCACCTTAAAAGGTGATTGGGACGGTCATTCGATGATTATTGCCCAAACCGTAAAGTCAAAAAAAACTACAAATGCATCACAGCAAGTACTAGCCGCTGATTCCCAAGCACCTCACTCATTTTTAATAGCAACCTCTGGAGGACTGGCTTTAGCAGTAGTTGCTTTGATTGTCTATGGTAGATTCCAGATGAAGAAACTGGAGAAAAAAATTAAATTTGAAGAATTCCGCACGCGAGAACTGGAGAAAAAGTTTAAGCTAGCTTTGGAAACAATTCGCAAAATGGAAACTAATCCCGATTTAATTAATTCACGGGAGTTCAACCTGGATTATCTCCGAATGCGGATGTCAGAGGAAGTGTTCTGTTTTGCAATCATCAATCAAGTAAAAGTCAAGGTCAAAGAGAAAATTTCTCAAACACTACGTCCAAATCAAGCCAATCAAGGTATTGTGGGGATTGCCAGTAACACTGGACGGCAAGTGGATGAAATCTTTGATGTGGAGTATGAAACTAGCACTCTGCCAAACACGGCTAAACGCGTCCTGTTCCGGATTCAAATCCGGCTGACGAAGTTACCTACGCAACCGACTTCCGCTACTATTAGCCAAATTACCAATTGTATTGAAAATTACCTAAGCCCTACTGATGATCACGATACTTGGCAACCAGCGATTCAAGGTCGGGTTGCTTATATGCATTGGGATCAACAAGCTAAACCGACCCCTCTGCTGGTGCTGGAACAATCTCATGAAGGTGTCAATGTTACTTTCCGCACAAGTCGCCAACCACACTCTCCGACACCATACAAGGAATCTGGAAGGAAGAAATAGCTTCAATTTATAGTCCCAATTTTCATAACTAATGACTAATGGCTTTATTTTGTGAATCACGGGCTAAAATACCATCCTCCATGTCCACAATGCGATCAGCTATGTCTAAAATGCGGTTGTCGTGAGTCACCAGTAATATAGATGTTCCGTGTTCTTTAGCAAGGCGCTGCATCAATTCCACCACTTCGCGTCCTGATTGTTTGTCCAAAGCTGCTGTCGGTTCGTCTGCTAGCACCAGTGGCGGATTATTAACCAAAGCGCGAGCGATCGCAATTCTTTGTTTTTGTCCTCCAGAAAGATTTTCTGGGTAATAATCAATCCGTTCCCCTAAACTAACTGCTCTGAGCATAGCTTCTGCTTTAGCAATGGCTTGTTGGTTAGAAATATATTTATTCAGTTCCACCGCCATTTGTACATTTTGCCTAGCAGTTAAAAACTCTAATAAGTTATGAGCTTGGAAAATATAACCAATCTTTCGCCGGATATTGACCAGTTTTGTCTGACTAGCTCTATAGAGTTCTGTCCCTAAAAATTTTAGACTTCCCTCTTGCACAGAGCGCAAACCACCAATCAAGCTGAGTAATGTTGTCTTACCTGAACCTGAAGGTCCAGTCATAATGACAATTTCACCCGGATAAATTTCTAGATTAATATCAAATAAAATTTGTTTTTTTAGTAATCCTTTTCCGTAGTAGTGGTTGAGATTTTTAATTGAAATCACACTTTCTTTACCCAGCATAAATCCCCCTATTTTAGAATTCATTCCTTTAAAATTATGAATGATGATTTATGTTTTTTGAAAAATCATATTTTAAAAAATATCTGCTGGGTCGGCAGCCCGCAACTTTCGGACAGCGATCGTACCCGAAATAAAGCACATTAGAATAGTCAAAATGAGTACCATTATGGCTCTTCCTAAACTCATAAAAACTGGTAGCAGTGTGGCATCTCTAGCCCTGTTATATAAAAACAGAGTTATAGCCAATCCCGGCATATATCCCAAAATTGCTAAAATCAAAGCTTCTTGCAGAATCACAAACAACAAGTAGTTTTGTGTATAACCTATTGCCTTCAAGGTTGCATATTCAGCCAAATGCTCCGCAACTTCAGTGTAAAGTATTTGATAGACAATCACAGTTCCCACGATAAAACCCATGACTGTGCCTAAAGTGAAAATAAAACCTATTGCTGTACCACTTGCCCAGTAATTTTTCTCATAATCAATAAATTCTTGCTTAGTTAAAACCTTTATATCTTGAGGTAAATAATTCCTCAAATTTTGAGCAGCAAGAGTTGCATCTGCCCCTGGTTTTAATCTAATCAGACCAATATCAATTAATCCTCGCTGGCGCTGGGAGAATATCCGCAGAAAGTTTAGGTCACTAGTAATTAAATTACCATCTGCCCCAAATGAAGCACCTAAAGTAAATAGTCCTCCAACTTTAATTCTCCGATTTTCTACTTCTGCTGTTACGGTTTTTCCTTGTTCAAACTCAGCAACAATCGGTCCATATTCCTGTCTAGAAGAACGGTCATATAAAACAACATCTGGTAGTTTAATTTTATCTATATTTTCTTGGATACCTGGGAAATCTAAGATATTAATTGCTGGATTCATTCCAATGATTAGGATGTTACGAGGACGACCTGTTAAAGGATTTTTCCAGGCAGTATAATCTAGATATATTGGATGCACACTTTGTACTGCTTGTAAATCTAAAGCTTTGTATAACCGCCTTTGAGAAAAGCTTTTCATGGACAGCAAAGCGCTAGATTGATTGTTGATTAAAACAATATCGCCCTGCAAGCTACTATGAAATCTAACGTTACTATAATACAGAGAATCCCGAAAACCAAGCTGCATAAACATGAGAATGTCAGCAAAGGCAATTCCTGCCAGTGCCACAGCCAAACGAGTTTTTTCTCGCTTCAGTTGAAGCCAAGCGAGAGGGATTTTGCCAATCATTTTCTATCCTCATTCACTCTTTATTAGTCATTAACTAATAACTAATAAAATGATTTTTTAAATATTAATTTCAACAAGCACCTTGGCGTAAGTTAAGCCTGCAACTTTTTCGCTATCTTTTGGAGTCAGAGCGATTTTCACTTCCACAACTCTGGCATCAATATCTGCTGCAGGGTCTGTATTTAGCACATCTTTTTTGCCAATTTTTCTGCCAATCTCAGCGACGGTTCCCTGTAATTCTCCGCTAAAAGCTCCATTATCACTGGTTATGATGGCTGGTTGACCGAGACGCACCTTACCAATACTGTCTTCGGGAACTTCAGCAACGATCATCATTTGATCGGTTCGTCCAATCTCAGCAATGCCATCTGCGCTCATGCTTTCTCCGGCTTTAGTATGAATTTTTAAAACTTCGCCGGAGATTGGTGCTTTGACATAACTTAAATTTAATTGAGCTTCTGCTTTTCTCATAGTTGCAACTGCATTGCTCACTTGTGCATGCGCTACTTGCAAATCAATTGGACGCACTTCTTGAATTCTATTGAATTTTGCTGTTTCTTCATCAATTTGCCTTTGCAATGTTACTAAAGTTTTGTCTCTATTGACCCTAGCTTCAACCAATTGCTGTTGCAAAGTGGCTATATTTTTTACCTGATTGGCTCTGGCTTCAGCAAGTTGCTGTCTTAAAGTTGCAACTGTTTGCCTTTGATTTGCTTGAGCTTCGGCTAGTTGCTGAGTACTAGTTTCCTCACCCAACTGTTTCCTATCGCGTTCCTGCTGAGAAATTGCGCCTTCTGTGTATAACATCTCATAGCGTTGAGCATCGACTTGGGCATTGCGTTGTTCAGCTTGGATACGCGAAACCGTCGCCCTGAAAACATCTCTTTGCCCTTGCAATTCGGCTTGTATACGATTAATCGTAGCTTGTAGGGCAATTTTTTCTCCTCGTAACTGTGCATTCAAACGAGCAATGGTTGCTTGCTGTGCATCTACTTCACCACGCAATTGTGCTGCCACGCGAGCAATCACTGCTCTTTGAGCCTGAATGTCTCTTGGTGAACCTGCTTTAACATTGGCAAAATTGGCACGGGCTTCTTGCAGTTTTGCTTTTGCTTCTTCCAAGGCTGCTTGGCTGCTTGAGAAGTTGTCCAAAATCGCAATCAATTGACTTTTTTTTACCCGTTCCCCCTCCTTGACAAAAATTTGTTCCACTCGCGACGCCCCTTGCTCTCCTGCTGGGGCAGACAGTTTAAATACTTCCCCTCGAGGTTCTAAACGCCCCAAAGCATTGATACTTGTACTAAGCGGCGCACTGGATACGGGCGTGTTCAACTTTTTCAATTGCTCCATTTTGGCTATGCTAAGGACTCCAGTAGCAACTATGACTGGCAGGGATATAGCGATTAAAAACCAAACTTGTGGTTTCTGATTCTCAAGTGGCTGCTCCCTTAACCTTGACTTCTCACTCACCCTTGACATGGTATTACCCATTGGTTGAAATCTTTATATACGAAGTAAAAAAGCGGGTTAGGCGCAATTGGATGAGGTCAAAAAGGGTTTTTAGCAAATAGCCATCTGCTTTTTCTGTATATCAAAAACCCTATTTCGGCATACATCCAGACGACGAGGAGGTGCGTTACGGCGCACAAGCCATGTACTGTGAATAACCTACTGGCGCGGCAAGACTAAAATGGTGTAATAGAAAAGTTTTGTAGTGAGCGCTTTAGCGCTAAATAAACTATAAATCTAATGCACCAAATTAGCTGTACCACGCTACTACGGTATGAAAAGTACCTAATGCACCATACTGAAAAGTAGATGTATGACTGCATAGGAGAAAGAAAAGTTAGATTTTACAATGAACGATTTTGTGGCTCGATTTTACTTGAGTTACAGCAATTTTCGGGTAAATAGACCACATTGTAGAGACGCGCTGTTTGAAGCGTCTCTACAGGGATTGAAATGAGTGCAGATGTGGTTCATTGATTTGAAAACCGCTGTAAATGAATTCTACATTTATCGATTGTTGGAAAACGTAGCCGAATCTACAGATGGGGAGATTGGGAGGTGGAGGGAGTGGAGGGAGTAGGAGGAGTGGGGGCGGTAGGGGGAGAAAATTAATGACTAATGACTAATCTGGCATATCAAACAAAACTGTCGTCATATATTGTTCTGCCCAAGCCGGACCAAAGGCTTTTTCCAGTACGCGGCGGGTTTTGTCGTTTTGCTGCTGTTTGGTACAGTAGTTGCGTTGTCCAGCTAGATTTTGCACCACCTCTTCGGCTGGAACGCTTTGGGATGTTCCCGCTTGTGTGCAATGTATTTCTAAAAATTCTCGTGTGCGAGAGAGAAATATATTTTCTTCTTCAACAGAACTGGGGCGAACGAAGATACAAAATTCTGAAAAAATATTTCCCCACTCAGGTAATTCTCGTGGTTGGGAAAAGTTCAACTCAGGCAGTGCTGCAAGTGCAGAAGTATATGATTCTGGTAATGTGTGTTGCGAGTTGACTGGAGAAAGGTCTGCGATCGCCGCACTAATTTGACCCCGACCTCCGACTAAATCGCAACCAAACATTGGTAGGTCATATTCTGGACGGGGAAACATAACGCAGTGCAAGATATCGAGCATATTTCCCACTTTTGCCAGTTCTAAGTGCATTTTCCGGAACTGGGGTGTCTCAAAGCAGCGGTTTTCAATCGTCAGTTTCTCTCCCTCTAGCCGACCTTCCACATACCCAAACTCACCAGGCAAATGGTAGGGCGACAAGTTCAGATGCTTATGCCATGTTGCTTCTATACAATCTGCTAGTTGACGAATGAGCGGATGTTGTTGCTCGCGCAGTGATGGTAAAGGAGTTGTTGTCATATCTTATGGGATTTCTAAGCGGACAATGTGATTCAGTTACCAGTCTACCGCCCACAAAGTCTGACCTCAGCTAGCTTGCAACACAACCAAACACTTACTATGACAAACGTAAAGTTATAAAACAGCGGCTTTTCAAAAGTATGGCTAATTTTGTAGTCTTAGTTACAGAAATAATTTCGTATTAGCCCATGAACTAAGGCTAAAGCAGAGCCATGAAACTAGATTCAAGTAGACCAAATTGTGCCACGCTAGCTATATTGCAAACTCTGGATTGGTCAAGCAAGTCTGACATCAAAGAGTCAGCGCAAGATTTCCAGCCTAATAGTTGGGTAAAGCTGTTGGAACTTCCTAACCCCTATAGTTTTGACGAAGCACTGCTACTATGTCAGGTTTCTCGTGATGAGTGGCTAGCCTGGATTCCAGATCATGGGGAAGCACAACTGCATGTCAGCCAGATGAGGTGGTAGTTGGTAGTGGGTAGTTGGGAGTTGATAGTTGTTTTTACCCACTACCCACTAGCATCTCATGCTGCTGGTTGAGGTTCTTTCACAGCACCCAGTGCTGTGGGGTCAACTGATTCTAGCTCACCGTGCTTAAGAGTCCAACAACGGTCTGCTATAGCCAACATATCCCCTGCGTCGTGTGTCACAACCAGTAGAGTCCAGTCTTTTTTCAGTTTTGCCAATAAATTTACCAGTTGCCGACGCATCGACCAATCCAACCCAGCGGTGGGTTCGTCTAATAATAATAGATGTGGCTGGCGAATCAACTGCACCGCCAAAGCTAAACGCCGCTGCTGACCTCCACTTAAAGCATGGGGTGCTGTACTAAGCGATAAATGCTCTAATCCCACTTCTGTTAGTGCTTGTCTAACTCGCTCTATTCCTAACTCTGGATGTCCCAAGCGCAATTCTTCTAAAAGAGTACCGCCGCAAAAGTGCCGTTCGGGAAACTGAAAGACCAATCCAGCGAGTTGTTGCAACTGTTCGGCTACCAGTTCTTGCTCGCGCCAGAAAACGGAACCTGATGTGGGTTCAGCAAGCCCAGACAAAATTTCGAGTAACGTACTTTTGCCAGAGCCACTGGGTCCGATAATTAGACCCAGTTGTTGCGATGCTAATTCCAGGTTGATTGATTTAAGAATAGCTGTTGGGCAAGCCGTGGGATGATAAATTAGATTTCTGAGATAGAGCATTTGTTAAGATTACCAAAAAGTCAGCAACGTACTTATTAACTACACTGCAAGTAACTGCAAAGTTCCGAAAAATTTATAGCGCATTCGCTACGCCAGCAACCTCTATCTTGCAGCAAGAAACATCATGCTTCTCACCGAAGTTACGAGCCTCACTCCGTGGAGCTACGCCAACGGCAGAAATCGCCGCTCGTACTTCTCTCCATTGTGGCAAAATTACTCTTGAACAATAGCTACAACAGGCAAGGGAACCTGGAAAAATTACCAAGGTCAAATAGTATAAAAAATTCTGGCTCAAACAGATGCATATCTAAGGCAATTCTCTTGAGGATTATAAGTAATTTATAAAACAATTACAATAGTAAATATGCCGAGATTCAAGATGACTGCATGGTTTCCATTTCTGCAAACAATTATGCCTGCAAAACTTTACCGTTTAGTTACAGTAGCTTTTGCAGCTACCTTGGCACTCAATGTTTGGGCACATCCCTCTTTGGCAGCAGATCCCTTTCGGACTAGAGAGCCTCGTAACATTGGCAACAAAACGGAGGCAGCATTCAAAGCCATTTTCCAACAGGGAGACTATCAAGCTGCGGATCGTTACTTACAAGACGCGCTATCTGCCGAACCAAATGAACCTTTAGCCCATGCGATGAAAGCATCAATAGCATACACAAATAAGGATTGGGCTACACTTGACAGCTACAGCAAGAAAACTTTAGAAAAAGCCCAAAATTTAATTTCCAGCGATCCCCTGCGCGGAAATTTGTATGCTGCTGTTGGTGTGTTTTTAGAGGGAGCAGTGATTCTACAGCGTGAAGGTACAGTTAAGGGTGCGCCGCAAGCCTTAAGTAGACTACGGCAAGTCTATCAATATTTAGACAAAGCCGAAGCAGTTTCTGCAAACGACCCAGAACTAAATTTACTCAAGGGATACATGGATTTAATGCTTGCCGTCAATTTGCCTTTTTCTAACCCAGAACAGGCTATTGAACGGTTAGAAAAAAATGCTGGTCCCCAGTATCTCGTTGATCGGGGTGTTGCCCTTGCCTACCGGGATTTAAAACAGTACTCTCAGGCGCTAGAGTATGCTAATCGAGCTTTGAAAGCAACACCCGATAACCCAGAGTCGTTTTATCTTAAAGCTCAAATCCTGCGGGAACAGGCAAGAAAAGAGAAAAACTCGCAATTGATAAAAGAGGCAATTGATAATTTTGACAAAGCTCTGACAAAGAAGTCCCAGCTACCATCTGATTTGGTCAAACAAATTGAGCGTGAACGGCGTAAGGCAGCTGAAAACCTAAGTAATCCAGGAAACTAGGCGCGACTTAGGAAGATAATAGTAATTTAAATTCAATATCTTAATGCCATGCAGGTACAGTTTCGCGAAATTAATCCTTTTGATTTGTGGATTTGGTTGAACTTCAGCACAATTCCTTCTGAACAAGAAAAAAAGTATGTAGAAGAGGTGTTCAATTCTTGGTTTTATCTGGGCAAGTTGGGTGCATTTAATGCCGAAAATCTCCAGGTACAAGAAACTGGATTAAACCTTAGCTACATGGATTACGATTCCCAAGGGTATGACAAAAGTTTGCTGGCGCTAATGCACAATATGGGTGAGTTTGAATATGAAGGGACATGGGCGCGTTGCTGGTTTGATATGGGAACTTCTGATGCGATCGCCCTCGATATTCTCATCAACGCCCTCAAGCAGCTCAGCGAGGAATTTGTGACTATCGAGCAATTGTACATCGGTGGCGAAAATGAAGATTGGTCCGTCGAGGATAGTGAAAATGGTCGTCCTTCGTTTATTTACGATAACTAGCAACACAAATGCATAAACCAGGAGAAATTCGTGTCCTAGCATTGGGACTCATTCGACATGGGGATCAGATCTTCGTTTCTGAAGGCTACGATCCAGTCAAGCAACAAACTTTTTACCGTGCAATGGGCGGTGGCGTTGAGTTTGGCGAAACAAGTATAGAAGCCCTCAAACGAGAATTTCAAGAAGAAATCCAAGCAGAATTAACAAATATTCGCTACTTGGGCTGTTTGGAAAACGTATTTACTTTCAACGGTTTACCAGGTCACGAGATTATTCAAATTTTTGAAACTAACTTTGTTGACCCCAAATTTTATCACATTGACAAGTTAGGTTTTTCAGAAGATGAGCGACACAAAACTGCTTTGTGGGTAAATATAAACCGTTTTAAATCAGGAGAATTAAGGTTAGTACCAGAGCAGTTTTTGGATTATTTATAAGAGCTAACTTTTGTCAAAAATAGACAGAGAATCTCACTCATTATTTAGGACTGCTATAGTTACAACACTCTTATGGAAAACACTTAGGAAAGAGCTTTTACAGCGCTTTTCATATCATTAGACCACTCGTAGCGTGAGCATTGCCCGTAAAAGCCCATATGGCACACATTTGAGATATTGGTAAGCAATCCCCACCTTACAGAAAACCGCTGTAAGTGCGTCTTTTGGTTTGCGCGTTCAGCTGTAAGGAAAGGGGTACATCTATCTAAAAAGTGCATAAGTTTATTTTGCCTACACTTATATAGCGCTTCTCATCTGATTGAAGCACTAATTTATCTGTGTCCATCGGTGTCCATCTGTGGTTCATTATTTCTTTGTGTACCTCACCCAATTGCAAACCGCTATATAAAAGACAAGACTTGGAACTGAAAGAATATTCAGTCGCTTTAGATAATAAACATCCAACAAGTCGAGAGCGAAAACTGCATCAGTTAATTTCAGTGATACCTATTTAGATTTAAAGGTTTCGACAGCGAATCTTCTTTTGCCTTAAGCAAAGCAAAGTTCTTCTGTAACGGATCAACAGTTCACTCTTAACCCATTAAAGAGGTTTTCAATATGAAACTTTACTATCGCGGCGTTAGCTTCGAGTACGACTCAACAAAGGTTGGAAGCAGGAAAACAGGACAGGCATTCAAGCAAGTTCGTGAATTTGGACCAGCTTATAACCTGATTTACCGTGGCAATACTTATCATGTTGATCCCAATGTCAAGCCTGCGGAAGTTCCCGTACCACCAACAAGCTATAAATTGATTTATCGGGGAGTCACCTATTTGGTGAATAGAAGCGTACAGGGAGAAGTTACTGTAGTGACTCAACTGGCAAACCTATCAAAATATGAAAATCGCTCTTTCAACCACTCCCTTCGATTTCAAAAATAGATGCAGGTTAGTCTTACAATGTGATCGCGCGTTGCGCGGCTCCCTCTGGCAGTATCGCTCCAACAGGCAAGCGCACAAACTCTCTAAGGTTCATAAATACTAGGATGCTCAACCTGTTCCCAAAATTTTCAGTTGCGTTCGCCCCTCAGAGGCGGGCGTTTTACGTCCTCGCAACTGCCGCTCTTAGCACTGCTGTAATAACAACCAGTCAAGCCCAAGCCTCTACCGTTACCTATGACTTCACAGTCAACGTGACCAAAGGATCATTAGCGGGCAAATCCTACAATGGCACCTTCAGCTACGATGATTCGACCTTGAAAGGGACTGGAGTTGAGGAGTTGGGAGTTTCTCAGGGATTAACCGTTTGTATGAACTATTTTGGACGTAATTATAGCGAGACTGACGATCATGACTATCCCGCGTTGCCGAAGCTAGTTTTTGAGAATGGCAAAATCAAACAACTAGACTTTTGGATACAGCCAAACAAGCGTGTTGTCTGGTGGAATTTACCCGGATGGGAAGTTAAGCTGTCCATGCGTAAAGCTTCTGGCGCTGCCGTTCCAAACTGCCAAAAACGCTAAGCTGACTCTAAATAGCTCTCATTGAAATCAAACGGAAGTTCACTGTTTAATAATCTATGAATCAACAATCCGTGACCTGGTTTCTATTGGACTTAACCTGTCCGCGCTTGCTTTTATGGTCAAGGCGTTTTTGCTGAGAACTGCGAGTCGGTTTTGTGGGTTTGCGTTTTCTTTTCAGTACAACTACGCTTTTAATAAGTTCTTCAAGTCGTCTTAACGCTTCCTCTCGGTTCTGCTCTTGGCTTCGATGCTCCTGAGCCTTAATTACGACAACTCCCTCCTGGGTGATGCGTCGGTCGTTCAACTTCAAAAGCTGTTCTTTATAAAAATCGGGTAATGATGAAGCCCCAATATCGAAGCGTAAGTGGATAGCGGTAGAAACTTTGTTGACGTTTTGACCTCCTGCTCCTTGAGAACGAATCGCACTAATTTCAATATCGCTGTTTGGGATGATGATTTTGTTGGAAATTTGCAGCATTACTACGTTCGCTTATTAAAGTGACTGGCTTTTTACCCGCAAGTGCCACAACACGCGCGATCGCACAACTCGATTCATACCCCAAGTCTTTGAGTGCAGCCAAACAACTACTAGTTTGTGACTCTGGAATAGAAGCTAAGAGTCCACCAGCGGTTTGTGGATCGAATAACAAAGGATAATGGACATGACTCTCAACTTGCTCCAAGTTATCAATATAACGTGATGTTCGCAGATTTTCAGGATGCAGTGAGCTAAAAATCCCTTTTTCTGTTGTCTCCCTTGCGCCTGCTAAAACTGGGATAGCTTCTAGTTGTAATTCAATCGCAACATTGGAAGCTTGCAGCATCTCCATTAAGTGTCCCAGCAACCCAAATCCTGTGACATCAGTGCAAGCCGTTGCCCCATGTTGCAATAAACACGCAGCTGCGGCTTGATTTGACAGTAGCATCGACTCTACAGCATCATCAATCCAACGACCTTTGGTTTGACGGCGCATATCAGCAGCAAAGAGTGTCCCTGTTCCGAGTGCTTTGGTCAAAATCAGCACTTGTCCTGGTTGCATTCCGCCTTTGCGTAACAGTTTGTCAGGATAAGCTAAACCGTTGCAAGATAACCCAAATCCCAGTTCTGCGCCTTCGGTAGTGTGTCCTCCAATTAGAGGTGCTTGAGCTTGGTTGAGTACCTTCACAGCACCGGATAATAACTGATAAAGAGTTTCTTCGACTTTAGCTGCTTGGGCGTAGGGAATGCTGGCGATCGCCAGCGCACTTTGAGGAATAGCCCCCATTGCGAAAATATCACTCAAGCAATGATTAGCGCTAATTTGTCCAAAGATATACGCGTCATTGATCAAACTACGAAAATAATCAATTGTATGTACCATCAACTGTCCTGTTGGGACTTGCACTACCGCCGCGTCATCTGGTGCATCCAAACCAATGACGATATCTGTTCTTTCTTCTCCACTCGGTTGTTCTGATTTGATACGGGACAAAACACTCTCTAAAACTGTACTACCCACTTTTGAACCACATCCAGCGCAACGCATCACCGAAGAAGATGCGGGCAAGGGGAGCCAGCGCGTTGCGGGGGTTCCCCCCGTTGTAGCGACTGGCGTGAGACGCGGTGAGGCGGAGACAGAAAATTTCCCCGTGTCCTCTTGTTCTCCCATCTCTGGCAAATCTCTAAAGCGTTCCATAAAAGAGCGGTCAATCCAGTCTTTGGAGAGCCATAGGAGTTTGTTAGGTGGTAAGGTAAACGAACCGCGTGTAGCAATAGCGTGTCCATCCCCCGTACCGATTAAACTTAAATATTGTTTCTGTGGTTTATAGGGTTTGAGGGGTTTTCCTAACAAAACTTGCTGCAAATTCTCAAACAAAGGCTTACCTTGCCGTACCGCAAACACTCCTGCTTTGGGACGAGGATGATTTACCATTGTGGCAATATCACCAGCAGCAAATATGTGGGGGTGGGATAGAGATTGCAATGTATCCTCAACCAAGATAAAACCTTGCTCATCAGTCACCACTCCTGCTGCTTTTAACCACTGAGGTGCTGATGCTTGTGTTACCCAAAAAATCGAATTACACTCAACTGTCAACCCAGATTCACATATCACTGTATGTGGTTTGACTTGACACACACTTTCCCTAAGATGCAACTGAACACTATGCTGGAGCAAAACTTGCTTAACTAAATTCCGCACTGACTTGTGATAAAGAGGCATCAGTTCAGCTTCGCGCTGGAATAGATGAATTTCCACAGCCTTTGTCTCGTTTCCAACCTCACTCAAGGCACGAGATAAAATCCGATGTAAATGAGCTTGCATTGACAGCGCCAATTCCACACCGCCTGCACCTCCACCCACAATTGCAATGCTCATTGGTTCTTGAGGTGATGTAGAATTCTCAGATGCAACGTCTCTACAAATTTGCTCCCAGTATTGTAGCAATTTAGATACTGGCTTAGCCGGAATTGTATATTCTGCTGCACCTGGTACAGATATTGTGGCGGGAGTGCTACCAATATCAATGGACAGCACATCGAAAGCTACCGCAGGACGGTTAGCACAAATAACTTTGTTGTTCTCCAAATCAAGACCGACAACTCGGTCAATATACAACTGCGCTTGAGCAAAATTCGCTAAGCGTCGTAAGTCAATATGGCATTCGTCATGACTGTAAAATCCGGCAATATGTCCTGGTAGCATCCCAGAGTACGGTGTATCCGAACTTTCGGTAATCAACGTTAAACGTACTCCGGGTATTGGTTTCATGCCAAACATTCTTAGCACAATGGCATGGCTATGACCACCACCAATCAGCACTAAATCTGTAATAATCGGCTGTAAATTTTGCTGCATCTTTTGCGTTGAGGCAAATGCTTTCGCTGTTCCTGCTCTCAGCGCTCAGGGTAATATCTGTAACACCGCCAGCAGAGCATTTATATCCAAGAATATTATATCGGTTGAGTCTTTTACAATTTACTAACTGTATTTAAAAATGACAGTTTTGACATCATTAATCACACAACTAACATATTATAAATATTTTTATATTAGGTTTAATTATCTATCTAGAGAAATGGCGATTGAATCGTGAAATCCTCTTAGCTCTCTTTCCTCGGTGCTCTCTGTGTCCTCTGCGCTTTTTTTAAAAAAGTCAAGTTCACAAATCAAATAAAAGTCTTATATTTATGAAATCTTTATAATCAGAATTTTTTGGAAAAACTGTATAGCCTCGCTCAAATATTAAGCCCTACTGTCTTAGGGATATGAGCTGCAACTAAGCGATATACGTAGTACAGTAATTATATATTTTTTTTTCAATAAAAACAATATATAAAAATCTCTCTTTAGAAGGTTGCGTTATCTAAAAAATTAAATCAATATAAGTACTTTAAAGAAAATAGAGGAATGGCAGTTAGACATTTGTTAGATGAAAAGATGGAACCCTGTTAGCGTGCAATGGATTCTTTAGAACAAATCGCTATGGAGATTCTTGCCACTTTATGCAACCCTCCTTTTGTGCCTTTAGAGGAGCTACAGAGCAAGCGACTAGCAAAAAGTTCCAACAGAAAAATCATTTTGAGTTACACAAATGTCAGGGAGCAAATTTTAGTAATGGCAACCAACAATAAACAATTCTTTATCAAGCTAACCTAAGCACAACAGACATACATGGAACCCACTAGTATAAAAAAAACTCAGAGAAGCTAGCGTCTATGGGACATATGCTAAAGGATTCAAACATTTGGAATCACAGTACATATAATCAAATTTGGGTGATATCTAATGATAAGCAAGTTTGGAGTCTAAGAGCACATCCCCAACCGGGTCATACGGTAGAGCAACAGCAGCATCTGCCGAGCTAGCGGCAGATATTGAAATTTTGAGACAAATGCTATACTCTTTTTCCCTATAATCTGCGTAAAAATTCTGTGTTTTGAGGAATACAACTACTATGTCTGCTAGGAAGACAGACGTACTTAGAAATGGGTTGATAGTGATAACAGCGATGTTTACGCTATCACCAACGGTAATGTTCTTAACATTTTCCCAAATGGAGGGGTTGTCCAATCAACAAAAAATAGAAAATAGAACTCAAGCATTATCAACAACTGCCACCCTTTTCTTAGGATTGGCAGTGATGATTAATGCATACGTAGCAGCGAAACAAGTGGAAGCCAGTCAAAAAAGTGCGATGGCACGGAGTGCCCGCCTTTTGGCGATCGCAGCCGAAAAAAGCAATGAGATAGAAACAAAGAATACCCAGCTAGCCGAAGAACGGCTGATTGCAGAACGCTTTATGACGGCAATTACCCAGCTTGGGCATGAAAGTGTTGCGACACGGACAGGTGCAATTTATGCCTTAGAAAGAGTTGCTCAGGATTGTCCCAAAGAATACTGGACAATCATGGAAATCTTGACGGCTTTTGTGCGAGAGAATCCTGCAAGTAAGCTGCAAGAGGAAGAAATTGGAGAGACACCAACAGTCATTCGTACAGATATTCAAGCAGCCCTGAGTGTCATCGCTAGGCGAAATCCGGAAAAAGACCAACCAAATCAGAAAATTAATTTACGGTATGCCGATATTAAGGGGGCAGACCTACATAAAGCAAACCTGCAACAAGCAGACCTACAGGGAGCTAATCTATGTGAAGCAGACCTACGGGGAGCTGATTTGCGTAAGGCTAATTTAGATGGTGCTAAACTCTCTGGCTCAATCCTCTATGAGGCCAACTTGCAATCAACTAACTTAACTGAAGCTAACCTCTGTGGGGCAAACCTCAATCGCGCTTCGGTTTGTGAGGCAAATTTGCGTTCTGCCAATCTTACAGGAGCAAGTCTACGTGGAGCTAATCTACAGGGAGCTAACTTATATAAAGCCAATTTGCAATGGTCAAATTTAAAAGGTGCTAACTTACAAGAGGCAAAGCTGTTTTTAGCTAATTTGCAAGGAGCAAAGCTAGGTAAAGCCAATTTGCACCTTGCAGGTTTGATTGGAGCCAATTTGCAACAAGCAAACCTCAATGGAGCCAATTTGCAACAAGCAAACCTCAATGCAGCCAAACTACAACAGACAGAGGTGTTTTTTGCCAACTTTTCTGAAGCAAGCCTTAGAGAAGCTGACTTATGTGGAGCAAATTTGATGGGAACCAACCTGCAAATGGCAATTCTTCATGAAGCTAACCTTTGTGGAGCAAATCTTATGGGAGCCAATCTCAGTGCAACTAATCTAAGTGATGTCAAACTTGAAGGAGCAATCCTGACAGGTGTGAAAAACTTGGAACCGCATCAGATTACACTTGCTCTAGGCGATGATACAACTCGTTTGCCAGATCATGTGGAACTCCCAACACATTGGACACGAATTGGTTAACGTCGAGCAACTTGGAAGCTTAATCATCTATCACTAAATTTTTTGCATTTTATATGCAAACAGGGTGCTTCCCTCAATGAAATGATATCCTAGATAAAATTTTGAATGACTTACTTGGCTCAAGTCATTCGTGGTAACTCACCAACGTCATAAAACGAAATTGTAACTTTTCTGTTAAGAAAACTATTTAGTTAGGCTTTTATATTTAGACCTAGTAGAGCTTTTCACAAATTCCTAGCGTTTTGGTTTGTAGTAAGTGCTTTAGCACTAAACTCATTTGTTTTCTACTTGCTTATGTACGTATACATTTGCCATTGGCAATAATATTACATCGAACCCATGACAACACCCCAAAAATAATCCTCGAATGGTTCCTCATCCAGGTCAATATGATATTTTCTCGCCCAAGAGTAGACATCTAAGCTGATGCGTCCCCTTTCTTTGTCTAACCAATCACCCCCTTGAATCGAAATATTTCCAAGTAAGGTAATCCAGTGATTAGGGTAAGGTAAAAGGGGTTTGTTGCCAGTGCCTAGTAAACCTGCGGCGGTAATCAAAGCGAAAACCACACCACCAGAGGCAATAACTGCTGCAGCTTCATTCAAAACCTCGACTTCGCCGTATATGTAAGTTGGGATGTGCTTTACTTTACGGTAACCTAGTACTTCCTGTGTCCAGCCTTTCATCTCCCACGATTTGGTCATACCTGCCAAATTTCTTAGTATATCCGGACCATCTGCTTCAACAGAAAAAAGTAGGTTTTCTGAGTCCCGTAGTGTTGCCAAAATCATCCAATCGGCTTGACCCATTCGTAGTCTACCTCGGCTTTGACGCAACCTATACAATGCTTCAATGCGTCTGGTTTGCCCTTGAAAACTAGCAGTTTCAAACAAACTACGGCAAATTTGCACGTAGCGCAGCGGCTGTTTACGAATTAGCTCAAATAAAATCGATGCAGGACCGCAAAATGGTTGTTGACCTTGGTTGACTTGAAAGGGGTCATTCAGCCGTATTTTCATCTCCGCCAGCACTTGGTTTTTATCTAAACTTGACCAAACACTCTTGGCGTTCGATTTCTCAAAGTCTGCTAGTGCAGAAGCGACAGATGGATCTAATCTTGGGGAATTCATGTATTGAGTAGATGGGTAGACATAAAAGTAAGTGGTGGAGGTTACGAATTGCTTATAGTTGACAGTTGACATTTTACTGTTCACATTGAACTGTGAACTATAAGCTATTAGCCCTCTTGTATCATGTTCGGAAAATTACCCATAATAAAACTTTTGTGTAGTCAGTCTTTAGTCCTTGCCCTATTGGAAGAGGGGTAAAGCCGTCACTACAAATTTATTAAGGTTGTTTAACCAGACACAATATTACCCGCTATTTCTTTATACCCATCTACCTTGATTAATTACAGAATTTTTCCACGCAACGGACAAACATCTCCACACCCATTGGCAAGACGGTTTCATCAAAATCAAACCGGGGATGATGGTGGGGATACGCCAAACCTTTCTCAGGGTTAGCAGAACCGAGAAAGAAATAGCAACCAGGAACCTCTTGCAAGAAGTAAGACATATCCTCGCCGCCCATTGTTTGGCATTCAGGAACAACGCCCATAGGGGTTTCTATCACTTCTTGGGCAACTGATCGCACAAGTTCGGCTATGGTAGCATCATTGATGACTGGTGGGTAAAGTGACCAGTGTTGCAAGTCATAGTTAGCACCATGGCTCTGGCAAATGCCCGCAATAATTTGCTCAAGGCGCTGCTTAAAAAAGCCTTCATATGCTACATTAAAATACCTTACAGTGCCACTCATCCTAGCTGTATCTGCAATCACATTGTTCTTGCTTCCTGCATGGAGTTCGCCCACTGTCACCACTGCCGAATCAAGAGGATTGACGTTGCGAGCGACTATAGTTTGTAAGGCATTGACGATTTGGGCAGCAACTACGACTGAATCAACTGTTTGATGGGGCATAGCACCGTGTCCGCCTTTGCCCAAAATTGTGCATTTAAAGGTTTCTACAGCTGCCATCAATGCACCAGCGCGGACACCTAGTGTCCCCAAAGGCAGATTATTCCAAAGGTGCAAACCGATAATCGCGTCAACATCAGGGTTTTTCAACACCCCAGCTTCGATCATCGGTTTTGCGCCTCCTGGTCCTTCTTCTGCTGGCTGGAAGATAATTTTAACAGTGCCAGCAAAAGTATCCCGGTTCTGGTGGAGATAGTATGCTGTCCCTAGGGCGATCGCTGTATGTCCATCATGTCCGCAGGCGTGCATCACCCCATCGTGTTGCGAGCGATAGGACACCTCGTTGAGTTCTTGAATTGGCAAAGCATCCATATCCGCTCGAATCGCTAACACTTTTTGAGTGCTGAGGTTATTACCCCCAATGGTGGCTACAATGCCAGTTTGAGCAATGCCAGTTTGATGCTCGATACCCCATTCCTGCAACTTCTGCGAGACAAACTCGGCGGTTAGTTTTTCTTGGAAACCCAATTCTGGTTTTTGATGCAAGCGTCGCCGCCACTCCACAAGCTGTGGTTGCAGTGAGCGGATGGGGAGTCGCACGCGAGATAAATCAACAGAAGCGGGGTTTGGGAATGTAGAAACCATGTTTTACATTTTTTAATTTCAAATGACAGCTGAGTATTTTTATTTTTACGCTTTAAACTTTTGCCAAAGGTATTTTTAGTCTCACTCTTCACACCTTTTCAAGCATCTAGCAATCGTTCTAAATCTAAACTTGATGCGACTTGTGCCATTTTATCTAAATCAGTTGGGTTATCCAGATACGGTAAGCAACCTAAAACTGGAGTGTGAGTTAGTGATTGTATCAACTCTATTGGCGTCCACTCAGCAATTTCTGCATCTGTTCGAGGTTGAACGCAGTTGAGAATAATCCCTTTTAAATACACTCGTGATTGTTGTGCTAATGCCACATTAGCCACTGCTTGAGCTATTGCACCCAATCTGACTGGTACAACTAATACCGTGGGTAATCGCCATTCTCCCGCCAAGTCAGCCACTGTCAGTTCATCGGTTACTGGCGAACCTAATCCTCCTAAAGCTTCCACTAACAAAAAATCACGGCGCTGACGTAGATCTGTAAAAGTTCGCCACACTTTTGCTAAATCTATGGTTTTGTTTTCCCTTGCTGCGGCAATGGGAGGGGCTAGGGGTGCTTGAAAATATAAAGGTGTCAGTTCTTCAAGAGATTGGTCTAAGGAAAATAGCTTTTGATACCACTCGCAGTCGCCCTCTCCCGATTGCATCAGTTTCATAATTCCCCAGCTGCGGGAAGAAGAGTAATATTTCTGCCAGTAGGCTGCCAATGCTGTTGTTAAAACAGTTTTGCCAACCTCTGTATCAGTTCCTGAAATCAGTAGTGCGTTCAATAGCTTATCAGTCATTAGTCATTAGTCATTAGTAGGCCATAACTAATTTCTAACAGTTACTATCATAAATCGCTGACAATTCCATCTTATAGAAATTTAGCATAATTTTAATGCAAAAATTGCATCAAATTCTACAGTCTTGACGGCAAACCTGTTTCACCAGAAACATTGGGTGTTTCACTAGTAGGGGGGTTATTTTGTTGCTCTACAGGAGGAACTGTGGACGGCTGTTCTGTGGGTGTAGGTGTGGGAGAAATCTCTGTGGGTGTGGGTGTGGGAGAAATCTCTGTGGGTGTGGGTGAAGGTAAGATGTCTGTGGGTGTGGGTGTGGGAGAGATATCTGTGGGTGTGGGTGAAGGTAAGATGTCTGTGGGTGTGGGCGAAGGTGTCGGTGTAACTGGGTTTTCTAATCCAACATTAAGACTGTAATTACTTTGGGGAAGCCCTGGGACTGGACGTACCTGAATGGTATATTTACCAGTAAAAGGCAATGTTCCTTGATAGAATGAAAACAATGCAGCAGCATTGTCAATTGGTTCTTGATTAGGACCCAAAACTGATACCAAAACACTGCCTTCTTGAGCAAGCAATACAGTTAACTGTTGCCCTTCTTCACCAGAAAAGGTATACTGAACTGTTTGATTCGCTTTGATAGTACTCTCAACGTTAGCAGTGTTAGACGTTCCAAAATTTAGGCGCTGACTGTATACAACAGGTTCATTATTGGTAGCTGTAGATGTAGGTGTAGATGTAGGTGTTAACGGAGTTCCACCAGGAATAACAGGTGACGGGAAAGTTTGTGGAGCTGTTGCTGTTTCTGGTGTTGCTTGTGAGCGCGTGCGGATCGATCTTACCAGCGCCCAAGAACCGACGCCTGCTACAATAATAACAACAATGGTAATTGCTCCGACTGCCAAAGGATTATCTAAAACTGAACGGTTTCCCTGTTGTGGAATGACTGGGTTGGGTTTATTGGGGGCAGATGGTTGTACCCCCTCAGGGCGGCGACCAACGGCAACTGTTTGTACATTGGACACATTAGGGGTTGGAACTTTCGGTTGTTGCGGTCTTTGTAAGACTTGTAATACATCAGAAGCATTTTGGTAGCGATCGCGCACTTTTTGACTTAACATGCGATTCAGCACAGAGGCAAATTGTGGATTGACCGTTACCAAGCGTTGCCAATTCCACGCCAGTTGATGTTCATCAAATAAATCTTGAGGTTCTTTCCCAGTCAGCAAGACGATTGCTGTGACAGCTAATGCATACAAGTCACTGCTTGGATATGCTCGACCTGTCTGGATTTGCTCACTTGGGGCATAACCATATTTTCCTACAGTGGTTGCAGGCGTTGTGTTATCTGAATTCAATTTCGTTGCCAGTTCTTTGACCACCCCAAAGTCGATTAAGACTGGTAGGCTATCTGTGTCTCGCAGAATCATATTATCCGGTGCAATATCCCGGTGAATAATTCCTCGACTATGAATATGCTCCAAAACTGGTAATAAGGAGCACATAAGTTGCAACACTTCTTGTTCTGTAAACGCACCACCAGTGGCTTTGCGCTCATCAAGTAAAGTCCGATAAGTTTTTCCTATAACATAGTCTTGCACTAAAAACAAGCGCTGGTCTTGTTCAAATCTCTCCCGAAATTGAGGCACTTGTGGGTGTTGAATTTGATACAAAATTGCTGCTTCTCGCTGAAAAAGTTCTTTTGCCTTCTCCCAAGCGTAACCCCCCGTTGCTGTTGGAATTAATTCCTTGATTGCACAAAGTTCGTTAAAACGTCTGTGATCTTCCGCCAGATAGGTTCTGCCAAATCCCCCCTGACCCAGAATTTGAGTGACCCGGTAGCGGTTTTGCAAGATAGTGCCAGATGTAATCGGTGGTTGCATCATAGATGAATTGAGTGTGTTAGCAAGACTAGGACGACTTCACTATGATACGGATAGTTTCCAGACACACAGCAGATAGGCTCTCTTTTGACAGCCGTCACCCTTCGGGTATGTCCTCTGCCTATGGCTTGCGCCACGGCTAACGCCGAACGGCACGCCTGCGGCGTTAGCGTAAGCGCCTCCCAAATGAGGCACGTCTTGCATTTTGAATACTGAATTCTGAAGATTGAATTCTTCTTCAAAAAATCTAGAAATCCATTAACAATTTCTCAGTTTGCAGTCAGAACTAGTATCATTGAATATTCAGCTGCCCTTGTTGGAAATGATTTTGAGTATTTATACTTCGTCATCATTAAATTCAACAGTAACTTAAGCTGTGACCAAGAAAGAATCATCCGTCAGAATATGCCCTCCGGGCAGGCTGCGCGTTAACGCAGTTCCGACCTAGGAGGCAAAGAACTCAGAATGTTAAACGCGTTTTCTGCGTGGCTTTATTAAGAGTTCTGGTTCTGTGAGAACTGGTTCCAAGCAAGCGAATTGATTCGTGGAAAAAAAGAAGTTTTCCTCGTTCAAATCAAGCGGATTCCATCCGTGGGGATATTCTGATTACTGAGTTCTGTGTTCTGTGTTCTTCTTAAAGCAATACATTCGGTGGTTAAAGGGGAGATTCTGCCAAGCATACATCCAATTGAGTTAGATTTTTTCAACTCTATCTAAAAAATCTAAATGATGGATATGGTTTACAGACTTAATGTCAGTTAAGCTATCAATTGTTTGTATCTGCAAGGGCTGGAGAATAACCAGAATGTAGTTTTATGGAGGTATATTTAAAGTTTTTATCAAAGCTTCAAAAAAGCTCACAGATATTTTTTCAGACTATTTTAGGTTAAAACTGTCAAATCTCTGATGTTAAGATTGCCATGAATGCACATCGAGGATCTGCTGTGCTCAGTTCTGCAACTTTAAAAGTGCAGCCGACTACAACAGGAATATCTGAAAATAACCGCCTGCGGCTGTTCTCTGGCTCTGCCAATGTACCACTATCCCAAGAAGTCGCTCGTTACCTGGGCATGGATTTGGGACCAATGATTCGCAAACGATTTGCGGATGGAGAACTATATATTCAAATCCAAGAATCAATCCGGGGCTGTGATGTTTATTTAATCCAGCCCTGTTGTCGTCCGGTGAATGACCATTTGATGGAATTGCTGATTATGATCGATGCCTGTCGGCGTGCTTCTGCACGGCAGGTGACAGCAGTCCTTCCCTATTATGGTTATGCTCGAGCGGATCGCAAAACCGCAGGAAGAGAGTCAATAACTGCCAAGCTGGTTGCAAATCTCCTTACAGAAGCAGGTGCCAACCGTATTCTCGCAATGGATTTGCACTCTTCTCAGATTCAAGGCTATTTCGATCTACCGTTAGATCACGTTTACGGTTCTCCAGTTTTGCTCGATTATCTAGCAAGCAAACAACTGCCTGACCTGGTCGTGGTTTCCCCAGATGTCGGCGGTGTTGCACGAGCTAGGGCATTTGCGAAAAAGCTCAATGATGCGCCACTGGCAATTATAGATAAACGCCGTCAGGCTCACAACGTTGCCGAAGTTTTAAATGTCATCGGCGATGTCAAAGACAAAACGGCAGTGCTGGTAGATGACATGATAGACACGGCTGGAACCATCACTGCGGGAGCAAAACTCTTGCGTGACGAAGGCGCGCGTCAGGTTTATGCCTGTGCGACTCACGCGGTGTTTTCTCCACCGGCAATTGAGCGATTATCAAGTGGGGTGTTTGAGGAAGTGATTGTCACAAATACAATTCCCATCGCAGAAAGTGAGCGCTTTCCACAGTTAGTGGTGCTGTCAGTGGCTAATCTGCTTGGGGAAACCATCTGGCGGATTCACGAAGATAGCTCTGTCAGTAGTATGTTCCGCTAGCGAAGGCAAAACAGTGATCACAATTACAATTGTGCATCAAGTGTGAAGGCTGAAGGATGAAATTTTTCAAACTTCATCCTTCATTTTTTAAGGTGTGGCATTCGTGAGGAAGGGGGACTGACTAATAACTAATCACTAAAATTAAACTATCCATCCAGTTTTGCTATGGCATTGTCATGAACAGCAAAAAAACAATGGTGCAATCTTTCTATACTGTCACCGATGAAGAACTTATGCTGATGAGTTCGCAAAACCCAGAACTGCGATTTGAACGTAATGCTGATGGAACGTTAGAAACTATGCCACCAACAGGGGGAATTTCTGGTAATCGAGAAGCAAAAGCAGTTGCTTATCTCCTGACTTGGGTAGAAAGTCAGGATTTAGGTGAAGTTTTCAGTCCAAGCACAGGTTTTAGATTACCAAATACTGCGGTGCGATCGCCTGATGCAGCTTTTGTGGCTAAAGGACGTTTACCTAAAGGTTGGGATCAGCAAGAAGACAGGTTTATCAACTTAGCACCCGACTTTGTGATTGAGATTCGTTCTAAAAACGATAGCTTGGAAAAACTCAAGGCAAAGATGGAAGAATATATAACCAATGGTGTCAAGTTGGCATGGTTAATCGACCGTCAAAATCAGCAAGCTTTGGTTTATCGTAGCGATGCTTCAATAACCCAGTATCCAGCTACGGCAATTTTAAGTGGTGAAGATGTTATCCCAGGGTTTACTTTACCGTTGAAAAGGATATTGTAGAGGCAAGATGGCTTTACACGTAATTTTTGTAAGCTTTGGGGGGTTGCTAGGTGTTTGCCAAAGAAGTTGGTAAGTTGGCTTTGGCTGTCAAACTCAACACCGTAGCTAATGTCAGCAATGGTGAAGTTCGAGCCGTCGCTCAACTATAGCGCTTCTCACTTGAATGAAGTACAAATTTATCTGTGTGCATCTGTGTGCATCTGTGGTTCATTATTTCTTTGTGTACCTTACCCAATTGCAAACCGCTATAGAAAATTTGGGTGAGGCGCTGTTGAATTTCTCCTCAAATGCGATTTCATCACTTGGTTGCAGTCTCTTCGAGCATGAGCTTGAAACCCAAGCTTTAGCGAATCGGTACAAACCCAGCGAGATCTACTAATTTTTGCCCCTCATTACTCAAAAGCATATTGGCATAAGCAACCCCAGCCTGTTCGTCGAGTTTACCATCCCGTTTAATGATGACAAACAGCCGTCTAGTAATTGGGTAAGAGTCATCTGCAAAAGCAGTTTCATTAATAGCTGTGCAAGCGTGATCAGCACAGGGAGACACAAAAACTGAATTAGCTTCCTTTGCCAAAGGGAGAACACGAATCGTCTTTTGATTAACTAATTGTGAAGCTGTAGCATAACCGATACCACCAGGTGTTGTCGCAACCTTTTTGAGAGAGTCGGTAGTGTCTCGTACTTGCTGCACAGATGCTCCAAATGGTTTTTCTTCCAAAACTTTTTCATATAAGAAATCCACTGTACCACCATACTTCAGGTTACGGCTGAAAGGAGCGATAGGGACATCGGAACCACCCACTTCCTTCCAGTTCGTAATTTTTCCAGTGAATATATCCCGCGCCTGAGTCAAAGTAATACCTTTCAAACCTTGAGCTATCACCTGAGGATGGACATAAAAGGCAATTCCATCAATAGCAACAGGTACTTGTTCAAGTTTAAAATTCCGCTTTTGAGCTTTTTCAAACTCCTCGTCTTTTACAGATCGTGATGACTGGGAAAAACTTAGCTGACCTTCAAGTAGCATGGACATACCGTTACCAGATCCTGGCTCTCCTGTTAGCGGCTCAGTATAGCGCAACTGAAATCCAGGATAAGCTAGATTAATAGCCACAAGCAAAGTTGTACTCCGCAGCGGAGCAAAAGTTGTAGATCCACCGTAGTTGAATGTTCCTTGTGGAACATTAGGTACATCAGCTATTGTGCGGTAGGTGGTTAAAGCAACACCTGAAACCGGGGGATGAATAGAAGAAGATGTCTCTGGCGAATAGTAAGGAGTGCTGCTAGATGTATTTTGAAGAGTATCTGATGAGATTGCCGACAGTGTGGGCTTCAACAAAAAATAGCTTCCAGCTAAAGCCACCAACGGAAACCACACCCACACTATAAAACGAATGCTGTTGCGTCGTAATTTTTGACCGCAGTAACCACATTTGTTTGCAGTTAGGAGGTTTAGGGTTCCACAATTACGACATTTTTTGACATTGTTATACCCGCTTTCCATAACACCCTTATATAATTTGATAGTTATTGGTTTTGTCGGAGTTATTTGCGGACGTTTGCTGTGTATTTTTCAATCATTCTTCTCAAGAAGCTTTATATCTCCGGGCGTATTCCCCAACAGCTTCTGGATGTTTAATAATTGAATACACGTCACCATAACAGGGGGTTCGGAATTCCCCTCAAGGATGAATCATTGCCCACAGTTGTTAACATTTTGATTTCCGACCCCTATCAAAGAGGACTTGTACTTAGTCAAAAATTTACTGAGGCAGATCTTTGGCAATGCAAGTTGTTGACAATGACTCACCAAACATCTGGAATTCTGCCGTAGTAGGACTACCACGACAAGAGCAAGTCTTGGTTATCATAAATCACCTATCTTCCCCTAATGGGTCAGGACTCAAACTTTTACTAATTTAGTAGTAGAGAACTGCCTTACGTTTAGCACAGATTATCTTTGCTAAACCGTCGGTGTTTTATATTTTACTCCTGCTAAAGTAACAAAATAGGGACAACTATAAAGGTTTATTTCTACTAAACATTTATTGATACATAGAATTTAAGCACTCTACTTATTAACCATAATGTGCATCAAGAAATTTGGTCATTTCAGGCGCTGTTGCACAATCTTAAGAAAGCTCACATATTGCTGTATCGGGTGCCTAATTGTGAGCAATGGCTGAAATACCCAGATTTCTAGTATTACAAATGTACGATGCGTAAGTTCTATGTACTTGAAATATGAAAAATAATTTCTTAATACCGCGTCCTTACCCCCACAATCTCCTACCTTCTCGCCCGTTTAATCTCTGGTGAGCATCGTGTAACAAAGTAGGAATCTCCAAATTTTCTGGACACCGAGGAAGACACTCGCCGCATTCTGTACAACGGTTGGCTTTCATTCCAGCAAACCAATGACCAGCATTTTCAAACATTCTGTAACGGTATTGCCCAAACTCGGTCATGTCATATGCTACGGCAAGATTACGTAACCGCAACACTTCTGGAATATTGATATTTTCAGGACACGGTAAGCATGCATAGCACTGGCTGCATTTGTCTGTTCCCAAAGTAGCCCTTTGGTGATTTTCTAGACCTTGAAAGACTTTCATTTCCTCTGGGGTCAACTCTGTGTCACAGTCCGCAACTCGCAAAGGTTCTATCAATTCATTTGGGTGTGCTGGTCCGACGCTGAGGGTGGTAATTCGGGGGTCAGTTAGTAAAAATCGATAATTTAGCTCCAAGGGTGAAAAAGGATGACATAAATCCTTTAAGGTTTGGGGTGGGGTATACAGGCGTCCTCCTTTATCAGCGGGAGAAATAATAAATACGCCCATATCTTTTTCAAAAGCTCGCTGAATTGCTGCGGCGTTGCGTTGGAAAAAATAGTAATAATGCAGATTGACAAAATCAAAAAAATCTGTATTTATTGCGGCTAAAATGATCTCCACAGGTGCATGGGTAGAAAAACCAACGTGTCGCACTCTACCATCAGCAACAGCTTCTTGCACCGCCTGCATACAGCCACTCTTGGCTTTGACCCAGTCAAGATGTTCCCATGTGTTTAAGCCGTGAATTCCCAGGCAATCGAGATAATCCAACTTGAGTCGTTCTAGAGATTCATCAATATACCGACGCATCGTGTCAGCATCCGCTGTGGGTGGAATTTTGGTGGTGATGTACACTTGAGAACGCTTAACTGGTAAGCCAACGATCAGCGCCTCACCAAGGTATTCCTCACTCTTACCGTATCCTCTGGCAGTTTCTACATGATTAATCCCTAAGGCTATTGCTTTGTGAATGGTCTGCCATGCATTTTCTGGTGAAGCGTTACAGCGCATTGTCCCTAAGGAAAATACAGACAAGCGCAAATTCGTTTTCCCAAAGCGTCGGTATTGCATCTTCACATTTTGAATTTTGAGATTTGAGTTTTGAGTTTTAGAAATTTCCTCACAACTCACAACTCATCATTCATCATTTCCTAGCTTTCGCTACTGCCAAAGCGCTTAATTAAATCTTCAGGACGGAGATTGGAGATAAATTCTCGGAAGGCTTGCTGTTCGGCTTCATCAGCATCCCGGTCTACGGGGATAGAAGCATCGGCAATGACTTCTTCCATGACCCAGATAGGGGTATTTGTACGGAGGGCAATGGCGATCGCATCGCTGGGACGCGCGTCAATTTCTTTTTTGACTTCGCCTTGCTTAATAATCAAAACTGCATAAAATGTATCCTTTTGCAACGAATGAATGATAATCTTTTCTAGAGCCATGTTCCATGCTTCTAGAATATTCACCATCAGGTCATGAGTTAAGGGTCTAGGAGGCTTTTGATTCTCCAGTGCGCCCATAATCGCTCTAGCCTGTTCCTGACCTATATAAATGGGCAATGCTCGACGGTCTGAAGCATCCTTTAAGAGTACAATCGGGCTACGGGTTATGGCATCTAATGCTATGCCAGCGACTACCATTTCAATCATTGGCTAAGCCTCTAAAATCCTTTAAGAGCTAGGGTAATATGTAACAAATCGTACCTTTGTTTAAGCCATGTTGGGGCAAGGATAAACATAACTCTTCATTCTCTATAATTGCTTCTATTAAACTCCTAAATGGAAGTGAACACCAGAGTAAGTCAAACAAGCCTAATCCGACGATAATCTACTTTCCCAAGTATGCCTACTAATAGATGTAAATGTTTTGATGTTTCGACATAATTTACTGTCTGAAATTATACTTAATCCCTCTGAATGTTTGTGAGAATTACTAGCTACTTTCAGGCAAAAATAGACAATAAATAGAGTTAGTTTTGCAAAAAAGCCGTGTTTACAGGAATAATCCAAGCATTAGGAATGATAAAACCCTTAGAGGGGGATTTTTGGCAAATTACTTGTGTGACTCAGTCATCTAATGTAATTATGCAAGATTTGGCGATGGGCGATAGCATTGCTGTGGATGGCATCTGCCTAACGGTAGAAAAAGTTTTAAAAGACGGATTTATCGCTACGGCTTCACCAGAAACCTTGCGCCGCACCACCTTAGGGCAAGAGCAAACACAACAGAGATACGTTAACTTAGAAGCATCGCTCCGGGTGGGGAGTAAAGTAGGCGGTCATTTCGTCATGGGGCATGTAGATGGTATAGGTCAACTCATGTCAGCACAAGCTACAGCAACTTCCTGGGAAATGACGTTTACAGCCCCAAAAGCGATCGCCCACTACATTGTCCCCAAAGGTAGCATTGCTATAAATGGCATCAGCCTCACAGTAGCCGACTATGAGCCAGAACTCTCACAGTTTAAGGTATCGGTGATTCCCCTCACCTATGCCGAAACGAATCTCCAATCCTTGAGTTCAGGCGGTTGGGTGAATTTAGAGGGGGATATTCTCGGCAAATATGTGGAAAAATTCCTTTTATTTGGCAAGCAAGACCTGAAACAATCTACAGACACAATCCCAAGTGATATATCACCTGCGTTTTTAGTTGAACACGGGTATCTTTGAAGAAAAAGTGGGGGATGTAGAGGAAGACAAATTTATCTGTTTTTCTCCCGCCACTCCCTTCACTCCCCCTACTCTTCTAGCTACCAGGTTGCTGAGGAGCCTGAGCTGTCTGTAAGGATTGAATTAATTGGTTGAGTCCGTACTCTAATTGAGCGCCTGGGTCAGTAGCAACCCACCCTTGGGGTGTGAGGTGGCGTACCTCAAAGTGCAGGTGGGGACCAGTGGAGTTACCAGTGCTACCAACTCGCCCGATAACGGTTCCCTTTTCCACCCACTGACCTGGCTGAACAAAGAGTTCTGACATATGACCGTAAAGAGTTTGTTGCGCGTTGCTATGGTTAAGTATAACCGCCAAGCCATAGCCGCCCATCCAGTTAGCACTCTCTACTTGACCAGAGTAGGCTGCCAAAACAGGTGTTCCCATTGCCGCGCCTATGTCTGTACCAGCGTGGAAACGGCGATCGCCTGTAATGGGATGAACTCGCCAACCAAACAAAGAGGTAATGGGAGAGGGGATAGAAAGGGGATACATCAATCCCGTACCACTGGCGAGTCTACCATAGACACCACCGGAGTTTATTTGCGGCAACACTGCTGCCAATGGGATATCATAAGTGATATTGCTGGGGCGAGGAGCAACATTTTCAGCAGTCATCGGCGCTGGTAAAGCTCCACCTCCTGGCGCAATGGGCACAGAACTTACTGTTGTGGTGGGGTTGAAATTGTTGGGGATAAATCGATTGGAGCGATATGTACTCTTAGTTACACCATTAGTCACACCACTAGAAGCCATTTGAGAAGTGTGACGCCTGAGAGTGCTCGTCACAACACCAGAAGCAACCCTAGGAGTGGGATGCACACCTGAGGCAATACGCCTAACTTGCGGGGCAGTTGCTAATGTAGTAAGTTTACTTTTTCTAATCCAACTCGGCGCTTTTCTCGTACCAGACTCTGCTAAACGCTGATTTTGAAATGGAACTTTGGCGCAAATACTGCTAGGAATTCCTTGCCCCACAACTGTTTTACAAGCACTAGACCGTTGTGTGATGACCACAGAATTCGGTGCTTCATACTTGCTAGTAGCGCCTACCTGATAGTCAGAGGGGTCGATGTAAGCATTGTTGTAATCTTTGCCAGTAGATTGAACAGAGGGAGCAGAGGGGTAGCTCTTTTGAGAAACCTCTTGTTGGGGTTTCCCCTCTCTAATGGTTTCTGAGGCGCTTCGCGCAGCTTGTGACCTTGGTCTCAACTTTCTCACACTTTCGGTAGGTGCAGAAACTTCTGTCTGAGGTCTTGACTTTCTAATAGCGACCTGAGGACGGGAATCTTGTGCCTGAGGTCTTGAATTTCTGATAACGACCGTAGGACTGGACGGTTTTAACTTAGATAGTCTCTGTCTGAGTCTAGCCCGGCGTTGAGAAAATTCTGGTCGCGATTGAGCCGATTCGGGTACGGGAGTGCTTTTGTTCTGTTCAACCGAATATTTTTTGACTGTATTTGCAGATGATGCAGGTTGTGAGCTTTCAACAGTAGGAACGATGTTATCTATTGCTGATTCGGTTTGAGCAAACACCAAGCCACCATTGCTTAACAGACTGATGCTACCAAGCCAACAGAGGCTCTGTGCTGGCAGCGTAGACGCGAAGCGTCTTGTCGATAGACATTGCTGCCACAACTGATGCAAACGGTTCTCGGCAGAGTTATTGCGTTGCGTCATTGTTTCTCTGGTGTTGTGTTGATTTAGCTTAAAGAAATTAAGTCAGTAATTTCTCGGCCAATTTTAGATTTTGGATGGGGGATTGATAGTGGGTAGTTGATATTGGGTAGTTGATAGTGGGTAGTTGATAGTTGTTTACGACTACCCACTACCCACTAACTCCTAACTACTTAGCATTAACCAAGCTCAATTACCAGTCTCAATTTTTTGATTAATCAGATGAATTACAGTAACCCAAGCTGATTGTCCCGGGCTGCAAGTAAATTTCTGGTGTTTTTACTGATTTAACTTCTGAGGTTTCCATGCTAACTCGAAGCTCCCCAGTCTGTGTCACGCCTACAATAGTGCCTGCGGTGTTGTTGACGTACACTCTATCGCCCATGTTCGTCAGCAACTCTAAATAGCGGGATATTAATATATTTACTCCTTCTTGGAACAGGCACTGTATACCAGATTCTATTCCGATTAAAACTCTAGAGATGAGCATTTCCAGGCATGGAATTGGTTTGGTGTGCTGCAAAGCTTGCCACATTTCCAGATTTATTCCGGTTTCCGGGACTGGGTTTGCCCAATTCATACCCACACCAATCACTGCTTGGGTAATTTTTCCCTGCTGAACTTTGGTTTCTGTCAAGATCCCACATAGCTTGCGTCTGATTAAAACTAAATCATTGGGCCATTTAATTTCAACAGGAACACCACAGCTTTGCAGTTGTTTGGCAATTCCCCAAGCAGTAGCCAGTGTGAGTTGGTAGCTGTTTGTAGCGCATAGCTCAGGAGTGAGCGCCATTGAAAGATATAATCCACCATTTTGGGACATCCACTGACGACCCCATTGTCCTCGTCCTGCGGTCTGCTGAGTAGCAATGACCACACATCCAGGTTCAGCCCCTTGGGTTAGTAAATCCCAGAGTATTTGGTTCGTTGAAGAAACGGTGTCAAAAAGATGTAGTGAAAATGGTAAATAAGGACTTTTGCGCCCTGCTTGAAGGGCAGCTTCCAACTTTTGCCGATCCAATCCCACAACAGTTTACCTAAATTTGCTAGTTTAGTTAGGATGAATTGGCTGCAATTTATTTTTGTTTTTAGGTTTGGTTAAAGATGCACTCTTGGCACTGGCGCACTTGGGAAGGACTACCCTATTTAACCTGTAGTTTACTCGAACCCTGGCATCACGGCTTTTTTACTCAGCAGTTTTCGCCTAGTACTCCTTTTGAACTCACAAAGGTGTTGCATCCAGAGGCATCAGTTTATCGCTTAAAACAGGTACATGGCAATACCGTCCTCACTCCACAAGAAATTGTAACTAAGTTAACAGCAGGTGGGGACGAGGTCGATCGCGAAGGTGATTCTGCCCTAGTATCAGGAGATGGGTTAGTCACTCACCAGCCTTTACAAGCTGTATGGGTAGCTACTGCTGACTGCACACCGGTACTCATTGCTGATGAGAAAACGGCACAGGTGGCAGCGGTGCATGCGGGTTGGCGTGGGACTGCGCTCAAAATAGTACCGCAAGCCATCACGAGAATGCAAGCACAAGGTAGCAAACTGGAAGATTTGCGAATTGCCATGGGACCAGCGATCGCTGGTGAAGTTTACCAAGTCTCAGAGCAAGTCGCGGCGGAAGTTGGGAACACTATTATACCACATAATGACGAAAAACTCATTGTAGCTGCATTGCACGAGCTACCAAATTCACCCTTACTTCCAGATCCAGAACCAGGACGGGTACGGCTGGATGTGCGGCGGGTGAATGCCTTACAGATGGAACAATTGGGGATTAGTCCGGAACAGGTGGCGATCGCTCCTTATTGTACTTATCAAACTCCAGAGCATTTCTTTTCTTACCGCCGGGAAATGCAGAAAAAAGTGCAGTGGTCTGGTATTGTCAGCTATGACTTCTGAGTAGCTGGAAGTAACAAATTGTTATCAGTGAGACGCCCATCTTCCATGTAATGGTGCATAAAAAATCTATCTGTGGAGGCTTCCCGGTCGGGAAGCGCCTACATAGGCTGTATTCCACCCGAATGAGAACCGCTATAGTTAGATCAGTGGTATGTGAGTCCAATATCCTTGAGCATGAACACTTTGCAAGAGATAGAACGTGCTGTCAGCCAGCTTTCACCCGAAGAACTTGCTGCATTTCGGGCTTGGTTTGCGGAGTTTGATGCAGCAGTGTGGGATCAACAATTTGAAGCTGATGTTGTTGCGGGTCGGCTTGATGCGTTGGCTGAAAAAGCATTGCAAGATTTGAGAGAAGGGCGTTGCACTGACCTGTGAGACACCGAGCAACCCCAGATTTTTGGTACTGCTATCGGCAGTTGCCCAACGAGATTCAGGAATTGGCAGACCGATGCTATGAGTTACTGAAACAAGATCCCCGGCATCCATCCCTGTATTTCAAGAAGGCGGGACAATTTTGGTCAGTACGAGTAGGTTTGCATTATCGCGCCCTTGCAGTGGAGGAGAACAATGACATCGCATGGTTTTGGATTGGGTCGCATGCGGAGTATGACAAGTTGTTGGGGCGCGGTTAGCCACCTAACACTTCGTTGGAGCCGACCGTATCGAGGTTATTTGTGAGAGCCAAAGGTGATCTGCCACCGCTCAATTTAGCCGTTAGACCGCAGGGTTATTGGTTGGGACGGTACAGCAGGGTTATCGGTTGATGTCAGGAGCAAGTTACCCCCTTGATACACTAGAGACAGGCAGTTGATAGCGACAAAAATCATGACTGTTGCAAAATCCTCATCGATAGTACTGAAAGAGTTTCTGAAATTACCAGAAACAAAACCTGCTAGTGAGTACATTGATGGTGAAATTTTTCAAAAGCCAATGCCTAAGGCTCGCCATGCTCGACTTCAAGGTAAGTTAATCAGCGTAGTTAATGAAGTGACTGAGGAAAATCGAATTGCCTATGCTTTCCCAGAACTACGTTGTACATTTGGAGGTCGTTCAACTGTTCCTGATATTGCAGTTCTCCGGTGGGAAAACATTGAGTTTGATGAAAATGGTGAACCTGTAGATAGTGTACTTGTTGCTCCAGACTGGACGATTGAGATCCTTTCCCCAGATCAGAGTTCTAACCGTGTTACTGGGAACATCCTGCATTGTCTAAAGTATGGCTGCCAACTAGGATGGTTGATTGATCCAGATGATTCTTCAATTCTAGTCTTTCAGCCTAAGCAGCAACCAGAATTGTGTTACAGGCAAGACAATTTGGTAGTGTTGGGCGGAGTTGACCTGAATTTAACAGTAGAGCAAGTATTTAGTTGGCTCAAGATGGCGCTTTAGCAAGTTAACGATGTAAAGCACGGCACAGTTGGCTCCTCACTGTTTCCAATATGCTTTAGGTGTCGTCCCCGTAAGTTTGCGGAAGTGCTTGGTGAAGTGGCTTTGATTAGCAAAACCACACGCTAAGGCGACATCACAAATCGTCATTTTTGGGAGCTTTAGCAACTGCTTTGCTCGTTCTACCCGCAATTGAAGTACGTACTGATAAGGGCTTATACCCATTGATTGCTTGAAGAGTTGGCAGAAGTAGTACTGGCTTATTCCCACCATCTCTGCTAACGTGGTCAATTTTATTTCCGAGTCAAGATGAATCTGGATATACTCAAGTATTTGTCTTAACTTAGACTTAGATAGCCCATCAGTATAGGTTGATATTTGAGGTTTTCTAACACAATATTTTTTTAACAGATGAATAACTAGTGTTGTTTTCAACTGCTCAACATACAAATTATCCCCTTGATTCATTGACTCTAGTTCATCTTTAAGGGACGACATAATACCCAGAATGAGCGGATCTTGCAATGTGGCAAAGTGAGGAATGAGTTCAATATCCTCAGGGGCAGCGACTTCCACGCCCAAATGTACCAAAAGCTTGGGGTCAATCGCAACAAACATGAATTTAACCTCTTGTTGCCACAAGCAACGGTGGAGTGTCCCAGCCGGAATAATCGCTGTGGTTCCTTTTGTCTGGTATTCGCTTTCTCTATGTCCGTCAAACCATCTTTCTGTGGGAGCGAGGTCTAAGGCAATACTGATAGTATGCATTGTCAGGCAATGCTCTGAGGTATCATGAGCAGGCTGATGATGATGCTCAAAATGAATACCGCTCCATCCTGCGTGCAGACTCGTTAGCAAGGGTGGGTTAGGAAAGAGTCCAAGAGAAGCTCCTTGCTGTTTGAAGTCAACGAGCAAAGGCTTTTCCTGATTTAATTGGTGGCAGTTGCTCATCTTTAGGTAATCTTGAAAGAATAGAAGCAAGCCCTGTCTAGTTAATTCTTTAATTTTTCTAGATTTGCAGACTTTATCCAATATCAAACCAATTTGCTATGGTAATGAATTGGGTAGAAAAATTTCATTGATTTAAATCAAGCCGCTGGTGAATTCACAAGCGTGATCGAAAGACGTGTTCGCGTAATCATCCCATCACGCTCTAGCCTCATCAATGCCCGGGAGAGGGTTTCAGGCGTAAAACCCAAATCGGCAGCAATATTTTTGAGGGGGCGGTCAAAGTTTACAACGGTGTGCTCTCCAAACTGTGCTTGATAGCGTAGATATCGTAGTAGTCGCTCGTGCGCTGCTCGAATATCTCGCAACTCTATGCGTATTTTCAAATCCTGGATTTTCCGCACCAGCATTGCCATAAAATCTTCTGCTAGGTCTGGATTGTTACGAATTGCTGACAAAAGAAATTCCTTGGGATAGACAATGACCCGCGAATTCACTTCTGCTACTGCACTGCAAGGATAAATTTCTGAAAACAAGGCAATTTCAGCCACACCATCCCCAGCGCCAGCAATCTGTAAAATGACCTCTTTGTCGCCACTCGTGTAGCGAACAACTTTAACTCTTCCCGTTTCTAAAACAAAAAAAGATGATGCTAAGTCCCCCTGCTGGAAGAGGCTTTCTCCTGCTGCTAAGTCACGGTGTACAATTGCATTCCGTAACTCTAATGGTAAACTATCCAACGTCAACAAATCCATACAGGCTTCTCCGATTTAGGATTTTTAGATTTTGGATGAATAGAGTGTGTTGTCGTTCCCAGAGATTGTTAGCTGGCTAAATAAATGGCTAAAAAACTAGCTTCAAGTTAGATTGTCACGAACCTGCAAAAGCAACCGACGAAATAGTAATTGCTCTTCCAGTGTCAGGTTAGCTAATATCCGTTTTTCTAGAAGATTCCAAACACAGGTGACTGGTTCTTGGAGCGATCGCCCCTCATCAGTCAAGTAAATCCGGCAAATTCGCGCATCCTCTTCATCTTTGCGTCGCTCCAATAACCCAGCTTTTTCCATCCGGTGTATCATCTTTGTTAGAGTTGGGGCTTCCACTTGCATCAATAAAGCAAGTTCACATTGAATTAACCCATCTTTTTCCCACAGATGCATGAGCAAAGTCTCTTGCCCAGTATGCAATCCTAGTTCAGCCAAAACCATAGCAGCTTGATTGCGGTGCGCCTTACAGACTTGCAATATCAAACAACACATGGTTTCTTGCATGGGTTTTTCTGACATACATTCAACTAATATTTAGCCAGCTAAGTAAAATATACAATATTTGATGAATAATTGCCAAATTGTCGTTTGTGTAGAAAACCCGACAGAATTTTGCAAAATTGGAATATTTTTAGCAATATTAGGCAAGACAGCAAGCACTGAGGTCATGTAAGGTCTAGTCTCGGATACTTAGCGGACTGGCATAACTTTAGTCAGTCAGGAGAAGCACACATGACATCATAAGTGGTACTCATCAACACATTTTCTGTGCCTAAAGGTGGTGAAGAGGATTTTGTCAAGATGTGGACCGAGGCTCTTGAATTCATCAAAAACGAGCCAGGCTTCATCGACGCAAAACTTCACCGTAGTCTAGATTCAGATGCACGGTTTCAGTTTGTTAATGTAGCGCATTGGCAAAGCCAGGAAGCCTGGAAAGCAGCATTCTCCAAGCTTGCGCTTCAAGAAGAAATAGTCAAACAGGTGCCATTCGAGCAAAACCCTGCTCTTTACAGAGTCGAAGTGCAGTACTGATTCTGTTGGCAAATCGCCTGACATCCAGCGCTGTATATTACAGCAGTTTTAAGAGGGTTTACTGGCCCAAGCGCGTTGGTTTTTATCCGTCTGCGACACAAACGCCAAATAGAAAATTTAAAGGAGAACAATATGGCTACTAAACCTGTAGTGTTATTGGTTGGGGTAACTGGAATGCTGGGATACGAAATTGCCCATGCAATTTTGGATAAAGGTGCGATGGAATTACGGGCGCTAGTCCGGGCTGAGGGCGCTAACGACGAAAGTAAAAAGAAAAAACTTGATGCCCTCAAAGATAAGGGAGCAACCTTTGTTGAAGGCGATATCATGAATCTTGCAAGTTTGCCTGCGGCAGTTGCGGGTGTGGAAGCTGTTATCTCAGCAATCGGGAATGACCCAAATTCATATATTGCAGGACAGACCAATTTACTGGAAGCTGCAGAACAAGCAGGTGTAAAACGGTTTGTCCCCTCGGACTTTACAGGTGATTACCACAAACTCGACTACGGCGATAACTTCAATACGGATATGCGAAAACGGTTCTTTGAAGTATTGCGCCAAAGTTCGGTTCCTTATGTGTCTATTAATAATGGCGGGTTTATGGAAGTCATGTTAACGCCATTTATTGCTACTTTTAATCTCGAAGCGGGAACATTTAGTTACTGGGGTGAGGGTGATGAATTATGTGACTTCACTTCATATCCTGATGTCGCAAAGTACACTGCTGAAGTGGTTGCTGATGAAAGTCTTGCGAATGTCACACTTGAATTTGCTGCTGAAGTCACGACATTTAAGCAAATGCTAGCTGCTTATGAAGAGGTGACAGGTAGAGAGTTAACCCAACAGCGACTGGGTAGTGTGGCAGATTTGAAAGCTTCAATTGAAAATGCTAAAGCTACCGCTCAATCTCCTTTTGAATATCTGGGGCGACAATATCTGTGGATTATGCAGTCAGGCAAAGCCAAGCTGGAGCACATTGCAAATGAGCGTTACTCACAGATTAAACCTGTCAGTTTTCGTGAGTTCTTTAGCAGATTGAGCAATACCTAAGTATCCTAAAATAGCAGGCAATATCTACCCACTATTTCAATATCCCTCGTAATTGGGGGGTGCAACGCCGGATCTTTTATCCTCAAAAAGTTTTTGCAACATAAAGGTAGATCACGTTATGGCATCTCTGAGCGGAAAAGTTGCAATTATCACAGGCGCTTCTCGCGGAATTGGACGGGCAATTGCCGAACGACTCGCCAAAGATGGCGCAACAGTCGTTATCAATTATGGGCGTAGCGCTGAAGAAGCAAACAACCTTGTTTCTTCCATTGAAGCCTCTGGTGGACAGGCTCTAGCTGTACAAGCTGATATAAGCCAAATTGCCGATATCCGCCGCTTGTTTGAAGAAACTATTGATAAGTTCGGTCAATTAGATATCCTGGTCAACAATGCTGGCATTGCTAATGCTGCCCCTGTTGCTGAAGTGACCGAAGACCAGTTTGATCAAGTTTTTGCAGTCAATGTCCGAGGTGTTCTGTTTACTTTACAAGAAGCAGCACGGCGCATGAATAAGGGTGGACGCATCGTCAACGTCTCATCTAGTACGAGCTTTTATCCCCAGGCCGGTCTAGCTGTTTACGTTGCCAGCAAAGCCGCAGTCAACGCTTTTACCGAAGTGCTTGCCCTAGAGTTAGGGGAACGCGGCATTACAGTCAACAGCGTTGTTCCAGGTCCAACAACGCCAGGAATGTTTGACAAAAGACCGATGGAGGAGCAAAAAGCCGCTGCCGCTGGTTCTCCTTTTGGTCGTATTGGACGAGCTGAGGACATTGCCGATGTTGTTGCCTTCCTTGTCAGTGAGGAGTCACGTTGGATTACTGGACAACACATTGTGGCTAACGGCGGAGCAAGGTTTTGATTTATGTCATTTACTTGAAGAAATTTATACACAGAACATGGAATTGCAGCAGATGCACGATTTTTATAAGTCAATGACTCATTGATGATGAGTTGAGAACGACTAACTTAAGTGCGAATTGTTAATGATTTTGGAGTCTAAAGTACTAATGCAGCGCAGCAGGTACTCGTTAAAGATTTCTTGCTCCTCTACACTGAAGCTCGAGAACAGCCGTGCTTCAATCTCATCGGCGATGCGATCGCCTTCGCTTAGGAGAGCTTCGCCACGCGGGGTAAGATGAGTTTCCACTGCTCGACCCCGTGAAGGGGGACGACGGGTAATAAGTCCTGCTTGCTCCAAACGTTGCAGCATTGTAGCCACCGCTTGTGGGGTCACGTAGGCGATGCGAGCGATGTCCGCACCTGAGGCACCGGGGTGTTCACGCAAAATCCGCAGTGTACCCCATTGTGCGGTGCTAAGTCCAAGTGCAGAGAGGGCAGCATCAAGGGCAACTTCAACTATTGCTTGTGCTCGATAAAGGTTGAGAATTTTGTGGTATTTAATGGACTGGTTCACGTCGGCTCCGTACTCACGACAGCCCTGAAAGGGTGTTACTTCTATTTTGGCTGAGTTTATTTCTATATAAAAAGCTTGGCAATTACAGTTTGTAACATAATAATCTTTATATCAAGATATTGATAATTATGTTTCTAAGTACAGCTTTGCATTACAGCAATTTTTGTTTGAATAGACTACATGTAGAGACGTTACATGTAACGTCTCTACATGGATTGCGGTTTTACAGGTGTGGTTCACGCGGATGAAAACCGCTGTAATTCGTGGTGTTTTAATTTGTAGTCAGTGCTTTAGCACTCTTGGTGCTAGCTAGGAACGATATGCATCATCTTCATTTGGTTACCAACCTTTGCAATCCTGTAATTAGCTTATACATTTAGGCAACAGCTCATATTTGCACTAGAGACGGCTCCATGATCAAGCGCCGAATCGATGCTGCACGTTCCTTACTCTAAGAGACTAACCAAATAGGTTTTTAAACCAACCTCCATAAAAATTTTCTAAAAAGTTTGTCAATTCATACTCGTAATGAGTACACTATAAATAAGGCGTACTCATTACGAGTACGTTTTTAGGAACTGCTGTTGTCACAGTAGTCTATGAGTGAATCATTGAGAGGAGAAACAATGGATTTATCAAACTCCAACACCGCAAAGAACCTATCTGAAGCCTTTGCTGGGGAATCAATGGCAAATCGTAAGTATTTGTTCTTTGCGGAAGTGACTCGCCAGTTAGGGATGAGTGAACTGTCTAAGCTGTTTCGGGAAACGGCAAATCAAGAGACTGAACACGCTTTTGCTCACTTCCGGTTAATGCATCCAGAGTTGGTTGTGGATAATGTGGCTGCGTTAACTGATGAGCAAAAGAAAGCAATTGCTGCTCGTTGTTTAGAGTTAGCAGTTGAGGGAGAAACCTATGAATACACTACCATGTACCCAGGGTTTGCAGATGCAGCGCGTGCAGATCGAGACAAAAAGGCTGTCGTAGAGTTTGAAGCACAACAGGTGGAGTCCCGCGAACACGCCCAGATATTCCGCAAAGCAGCACACAACTTTGGATTGCTGACACCAATCGAACATCATCATGCCAATCAGTATACAGAAGCACTTCAATCTCTTGATGGTGTGGCTCCAACAGCGAAAGCAGCGAGTGGCGATCCTGCAACCCAGAAATGGATTTGTCGCCAGTGTTCGATGATTTATGACCCCGTAGAGGGCGATCCTGATTCTGGAATTGTTGCTGGAACAGCGTTTGAGGCAATTCCTGAGGATTGGTACTGCCCGATTTGTGGCGCTACGAAGAAAACGTTTGTCCCTTATGAAGAAGCTGTTGCAGCGTAGGTCTTCATCATAAGAGAGTGTGCGTTGCGCGATCGCGTGCGCTATTTATTACAAATCAGAATCAAAATGATTCTGATTTTTTATCAGGTTAAGTGATGCCTTAGTACAGGATTGCAAAAGTTAGTAACGAAATGAAGATGATGCATATCGTTCGTAGTCAGCACGAAGAGTGCTAAAGCACTGACTACAAATTAAAACGCCACGAATTAATGCAAAGCTGTACTCAGGAGAAGTGATTTGCTACCAGAAAACCAAAAACGTAACCACTGCATTGAAATTGCCATTGATCTATAGTCAAGAGTCAATAGTCCAATAGCTCTTGACTCTTATGAAAATTGTATTCTTTGGTACTCCTGGTTTTGCTGTACCTACCTTGGAAAAACTACTGAATCATCCAGAGTTTGATGTCTTAGCAGTTTTGACCCAGCCTGATAAACGCCGGGGACGTGGAAATCAACTGACACCTTCAGCAGTAAAAGCCGTCGCCACCTCTGCTAACATACCTGTATGGCAACCTCAACGGGTGAAAAAAGACACTGAAACTTTAACAAAGCTCAAAGAATTAGACGCAGATGTCTTTGTCGTCGTTGCCTACGGGCAAATTCTATCTCAAGAGATTTTAGATATGCCTAAATTAGGTTGCATCAATGTGCATGGCTCAATTTTACCCAAGTACCGAGGTGCTGCTCCTATCCAGTGGTGTTTGTATAACGGCGAAACTCAAACAGGCATCACGACAATGTTAATGGATGCGGGAATGGATACTGGTGCAATGCTTCTGGTGGCAACTACACCGATAGGGTTACTAGATAATGCCCATGATTTGGCAGACAAACTTGCGGTGATGGGTGCAGATTTATTGGTGGAGACTTTGTTGAAGCTGGAACGCCACGAAATCGAGCCAATTCCTCAAGAGAATTCTCAAGCGACTTATGCGCCTTTGATTAAGAAGGAGGATTATCAATTAGATTGGTCGAAGAGTGCCATGCAATTACACAATCAAATCAGAGGCTTTTATCCAGACTGTATCGCCACTTTTCGCAACCAACCACTGAAAATGATCGCCACTGCGCCCCTTGGTGATGCTTACAGTTATGAGCTACCAGAAGAGATTATAGATATATATCATAAATTGCCTAATGTGTCAACATTATCAGGCAGCCCAGGGGAAGTTGTCAGCATCGCCAAGGGGATAGGAGCAATTGTCCAAACTGGAGAGGGTTTATTGCTGTTGCGCGAAGTTCAGCCGGCTGGCAAACGTCCCCAGTCGGGATGGGATTTTGTGAATGGTTCGCGTTTAGCAGTAGGAGAGACTATGACTAACGGCGTGTAGAGATGTTGCATTGCATTGTCTCTACAATGATTGTTCATAGTGGCGGCAAGTTTTACATGGTCCATCGGGGTTAACCACGCAACGAATCATTTCTGAACGAGCATTGTAGCGGCAATTGGCATCACCTATGACCCAGCGCCCTCCTACAAGACTTTTTTCACTTGGTCTTGTAGCAGACTGTACATATAAGGCAATTGTTTGCAAACGGTAGCGCCCTGCCTTAAATTGATAGCGGTGGCGGCGCTCTAAAACTGCGTAAGTTTGACCTTCAAGGTCAAGGTAATTTCCGGGTTGTGGTGTCCAATCAAGTTTCACGCTACCAAGGGACTGACGTGGATGCGTTAGAATCACCTCGGTTGGTAAAGAATGTGGTTCCATAAGCTTTTGTAATGTGATTTACATTAATAGGATGGTAACGCACCTGCCTGTGCTGACTCCCTAAGTTTATGTTAGAGTTAACGATTGACTAATAGTTTGTAAAGTAGCTGGAAACCCTTACTACTACTACCTACAAGTCAGCGATAATATATTTTAAACCCGTTGAAAATGGGGCAAAAATATGCCTTTGGACGCAACTGCCATCATCAAGGTAGTCATTCCGGCTGTATCTCCTGCACTAAAACCACTGTTTTCTAACATTAACTCTAAAATTAACAGTGCGTTAAATCCTACGGATTTAGAAAAAGCTTTAAAAGCAGGTATTATCGCAGCTAAGGAATGGGAGGAAAAGCAACCCCATGCACAACGGTTGTTTTATCATTGCGATGATAAGACTCAAATAGACGTTTTCTCAAGATTTTTTACAGATACGACTGTTCTGCAAGAATTACAAAAGCCACTACAGGATAATAAAACCACTCCTGACTTAGATTTATTAATTCAGATTTTTAAAGAACGAATATCAGCCGAAAATCAAAAACTGAAATTTCCTGAAAACAGTATTGAAAATTGGCTGGAAAAATTTGTTGATACTTATTTTAAAAAGACTAGCGCGTATTTAAAAATTAAAATTGATAAAGAAGATTACCTCAAACAAATAGCAAACTACTTTGATGATGTCAAATTTGCAGGCATTGCTGTTGAAGGACAAGAGGTAGATAAATCTGCTCAGTTGCCACAAATTTTTGTGATGCCTGATGTGGTAGAAGACATCAGAGAGCGAAATTATGAAGATAAAAAAGATTTGGCTTTGTTAGAGGCTATAGAATCTACAGGTATCAGCGATCACCAAGTAGAATTAATTCGAGAGCAAAGGCAAATAGGACGACTTGAAAAAAGCACTGGTAAAAAGTTTTCAGCACAAAATTTATTGACTGAAAGCACATCTCAAAAATTTGTGCTTCTTGGTGCTCCAGGTTCTGGTAAGACGACTTTGATGAGTTACTTTGCTGTGATGCTTGCCCAGAAACAACCAGAAATTCTTGGTCTAGCAGCAGACACAGATTTACTGCCAATTATTATTAAAATTCGGGATTTAGCCAAACGTGCAGAGCATCTGAGTATTTTAGATTATATTAGACAATTCGCCAGCGGCAATTTACAAGTTAAAGAACTACCAACAGGCTTTTTTGAATATTGGCTGGATGATGGACGAGCGTTAATTTTACTTGATGGTTTAGATGAGGTTGCAAACGAGGCAAAGCGGTATGAAATAGTTAATCAAATTGAAGTTTTCTTGAGTCAATATCCGCAAAACAGAACAATCATTACATCTCGTCCAGCAGGGTATAGAAGTGTGTTTTTCCGCACAGAAGAGTTTCCCCGTTATATGCTGGAGTCGTTTGACGATGACAAAATTGAAATATTTATCAAAAAGTGGTACGAAAGCCGCTTTGAAGATCCACAAGAATCACAAAGTAGGCAAGAAAGTTTACGTCAGGCTTTAGCAGAACAAAAGCGCATCAAAGAATTAGCTCGCAACCCGCTGCTACTCACTATTATTGCCTTGATTCATCGCTATGAAGCGTATTTGCCCAGACAGCGACACAAACTTTATGACCGTGCGGTGAAAACTTTATTAACGAACTGGGATGCAGGTAAGGAACTCAATTATAAATTTCCTTGTGAATATCTCCATCGCGATGATATTGAACGCTTGATGCAACAGCTAGCTTACTGGATTCATACTCAAGGCGGCACAGGTGATAAAGAGGGTGGTACGCTGATTGATAAAGAGGAACTCATTAAGCAATTAAAGGAATTTATTACTGAAGAAAAACCTATTAAGCCACATCAGGCGAAAGCAGAAGCAGAACGTTTTATAGCACATATTCAGGAACGTGCTGGTTTATTAAATGAACAAGGGCAAGACTGTTACGCCTTTGTTCATAAAACTTTTCAGGAATATTTGGCAGCACAGGAAATTAAGGATAGACAGGAAGGTGATGGTGATGAAGTGGTGTTGGAGCATATAGAAAAATATCTCCATAACCCCCACTGGCGCGAAGTGTTACTGTTACTCATCACTCAACAACACCGGAAAAAAAGTGCAAAATTCCTCAAGCATATTCTTGAGCAAGAGACACCATACGAACAATGGCTGCACCGTAACTTTTTCTTTGCCGCTAGCTGTTTAGCAGAAGATTTAGAAGTGCAAGATAAAAACCTAGTAAAACAAATTTTGCAGCAATTAATTAATTTGGAAATTAGCAAGAATAAGCAAGTGGGCGAAAAAATCCGCAAGCAGGTTTTTAAAACCCTTTGCAGTTTGAATAAAACTCAGTTTGAAGCGCAAGCACTACAACTGTTAAAAGATTCAGCGCAACATATTAGTGAAGTGCAGTTGCAAGAATATCGTGTAGCATTGGGGGAAAAAGAAGAAGTTACAAAAATGCTGCTTGGACGACTCACGGATGATGATTCTTTGGTGCGTCGGTATGCAGCATCTGCCTTGGGCAAGTTGGGGAATGCATCAGCAGAGGTGGTGAATGCACTGCTTGGACGACTGAGGGATGAGGATTCTGAGGTGCGTGGGTTTGCAGCATTTGCCTTGGGCAACTTGGGGAATGCATCAGCAGAGGTGGTGAATGCACTAGTTGGGCGACTGAGGGATGAGGATTCTGTGGTGCGTGGGGATGCAGCATTAGCCTTGGGCAAGTTGGGGAATGCATCAGCAGAGGTGGTGAATGCACTGCTTGGGCGACTCACGGATGAGGATTTTTTGGTGCGTCGGGATGCAGCATCTGCCTTGGGCAAGTTGGGGAATGCATCAGCAGAGGTGGTGAATGCACTGCTTGGGCGACTCACGGATGAGAATTCTTTGGTGCGTCGGTATGCAGCATCTGCCTTGGGCAAGTTGGGGAATACATCAGCAGAGGTGGTGAATGCACTGCTTGGGCGACTCACGGATGAGAATTCTTTGGTGCGTCGGTATGCAGCATCTGCCTTGGGCAAGTTGGGGAATACATCAGCAGAGGTGGTGAATGCACTGCTTGGGCGACTCACGGATGAGGATTCTTGGGTGCATTGGTATGCAGCATCTGCCTTGGGCAACTTGGGTAAAAACTCCAGCGATGTTGCTCCTGCTGTCAGCGAATGGATTTCGCAACATCAAGATTCAGAATATGTGGGCAGTGGAATTGATGCGCTGTGGGAATTGGTGGCAACAGATGGGTAGCGGATGTACCGGATAGCCTAAACGTCAGGTAATTGATTTCCGGGCACACTGAAACATTATGTGATCGCTCTTGTAGAGTTGGAGACAGTGCGATTCGCCCTCGTTTGTTGCAATCTTACAAAAATTCTGGCAGTTGTCGCTACTTTTTGTTCGGGTGGATCAGCGCGAAGCTGTGTTTATCAACCTCGAATTTCTTTTCCATTTCCATCAACGCCAACAACTTCGTTAGTTGCTCTTTATTTTTTAACTATAAGCTTTAATTGCTACTTTTTTCAAGAGGATTTACAGTTATTTTTTCGGAAAAAATAGTCTTTGATTTGCCTATATCCTAAGTTGGATAACCTTGAGGTTAACAGAACATTAATTGTTTGCTAAAAACTCGTAAACTAGACAAAATTGGACTTTTGAAGTATTAATAAGATACCTCTCATGGATGATGTGGAACAAAAAGCTATACCTACATATTTAGAGATTGAATCAGTTAATTTGCAGCACTAAAGGGAGCTAAACTATCCTAAATTTTGCTAATGTATCTGTGTCTTAAAAATACACAATAGAATAAATATTCCCTAAAAAATAAGCCACTCAAAGATTAACAAATCCTTGCTGTTTGCTAATGAAAATTTCACACGAAATAAATAGCAAAAAAGGATTTTAAGCTCATGATTCCAGCTATTTCTATTAAGAGGCAATTCAATGTCTAAATTTACACGTAGGCAGTTACTGGCTTTCTTTGGAGCGAGTGCTGGTGCAGCGGTACTAGCTCCGGTTTTGGATGAAAAACTTTTTGGCAGCAACACGGTCATTGCAGCTGATAAGTTTACACCGCTGAAATTTACCCCACTGCGTTTGCCCCATCCTTTACCGATTTACACACAAGAAAAAAGCTATTTAGCAACAGGAATTGAGCAGGGACAAGTACAAGAAGCCTCTGCCAATGCACAGTTAAGTAGCTATACCGTAGTTGATGACGTTGTGGTACCACCGGAATATGAGCGGTATGTGATTGTGCGTTGGGGCGATCGCGTCTTCCCCAACCAAGAAGAATACTTTGGCTACAACAGCGACTTCACAAGCTTTATTCCCATCAATGGCAAAAGCTCTAATGACGGCTACCTTTGGAACAATCACGAATACATTTCCTACCCATTTTCTACGACTGTACCAGGTTTCACAACTGATAGCGGTTTAGAAGGATTCCCCACATCATACCCCCTAGTCATTGGAGAAGATTTGCCGGAAGACAGAACGAGTATCGAACTCTTGGGTGAATTCATGTATAACATAGGCGGTTCTATCGTGCGGATTTCCCGCGAAGACCGCAATGGACGCTTTGCTGTTGTCAGCGGTGACTCCAAAAACCGACGCATCCACGGGCTTTCTGGTTTAGCTATCAACAGCCAACGCAATGATAGTTATAAAAACGTCACTTCCTGGGGTTCCAAGAGCTACCAGAAAGGAGACCAGAATTATCTCATTGGCACTGGTCCTGCGGCTACCGAAGTCTTTAATCTCAGTTCTGATGGACTGGGTAACAAAATCATCGGTACTGGATTCAACTGTTCTGGTGGTACAAGCCCTTGGGGAACCGTCTTGTCTGCTGAAGAAAACTTCCAAGCAAGTACAAGCTCTTTCGTTGGAGTTCAGGAATCTGTGAAAGCCAACGGTACCCAGACGACCTACATCGAAGGGACCACGGGGGCTACATTTGGCTTAGTTGGCGAAAAATACGGCTATATGGTGGAAATTGACCCAGATGACCCTTCTTTCCGCGCACGCAAACACACTGCTTTAGGTCGCTATCGCCATGAAAATATCGCTTTGCGCGTGGAAGCCGGAAAACCATTAGTGGGTTACATGGGCGATGACCGACGCGGGGGTCACACTTGGAAGTTTGTGAGTTCTGGTACAGTCTCTTCTCCTACTGATAAAAACAACAGCCGCTTATTTGAAAAAGGCACTTTGTATGTCGCCCGTTATAATGCCGATGGTACGGGTGAATGGATTCCCCTAGAATTAAACACCGCCACCAATCCGATTCCACCATCAACTCTTGCCTCGGTGGAAATTGCAGCATTGGGTAGGGCTTCTAATAATGGTAATCTCCGTCTACCAAGGCGCAGTGGTGTTTTAGGACAAACTTCAGAAGGCGGGTCAATCACTGTCACAATAGAGCGAGTGACAAATCAAACAACTGGAGCTATTACATCTTACGGTGAGGATGAAGCGCTGAGTGCCTATCAGGGTAAGAAGCTGTCAGATTTCTACAGCAGCCAAGGTGCGGTGCTGGTTGATGCTTTTTTAGCTGCCAATCTAGCCGGAGGAACACCAACTGCTCGTCCTGAGGATTTGGAAATCAACCCCAGAAACTCTAATGAGGTCTTTATCGCCTACACAGACGGCGCCCCATCTGGAGACGGATATCCCGATTCTCGAATCTTTATCGTTTCCAAATACAGTTCCGACATCAACGCCGCACAGCCTTCAGGTTCACTCTTCAAAATTATCGAAGATGGCTCCGATGGTACAGGTACAACCTTCCGTTGGGAACGATTTGCTAAAGGTGGAGAAGCGGGAGCAGAACCCGGAGATGGCTTTGCCAATGTAGATAACTTGGTATTTGATAGCCGGGGTAATATTTGGGGTTGCACTGATATGTCTACTGAAGCTCACAATGGTTTCACCACAGGCGGTGACCCGGAATTATTACAGATAGACCATAGGGTAGCGGGTGCTAACACACCTCCTGATACCAATGATTCTAATTTCAATGCTACGACTTCTAACCTGATTGGAGTTTTTGGAAATAACTTCCTCTTCTTCATTCCTACCAGTGGTCCTGAGGCTGGTGAAGTTGTACCTTTTGCTTATGGACCACCACGCTGCGAGTTAACCGGACCTACTTTCGTTGGGAATACACTGATTCTTTCCGTGCAGCATCCTGGTGAAGAGGTTCCCTTCACCCCTCAGGAAACCCTAACCCGAGAAATTGAAATATTGAGCTTGGATGGAACCTCTGTGTTCACTCAGCAACGCAGTGTACCACGTGGCAGTAACTGGCCCAGTAACATTGAGGGCAACTCTGAGGGACCACCGCGTCCTTGCGTCATTGGGATTCGACGCAAGCAGTCTAGCAATCGCTTTGTTTAAATAGGGAAAACAGTGTTACGGTTTATGTCATCGGGGGCAAACTCAGCTAAAAGTATGGCTTCAGACTTGCATTCTAGGTATGCACCTTATGACACGAACCGTAATCTGATCTATTTGGCAACGCAGAGGTTCAATTTTTTGCAAAGATTGTTAACAACTAAGTGGTATCTATAACGCGCCTCAATCATTCTTTCTTATTGACTTTTGATTCACACATCTATATAATTTTGAGCCAAATTCAAAAAGCTGGTGGTTTAAACCAGAATGATATAGGGCTAAATACCTGATTTAGTTCATCCAAAACTCAAAATTCATGAGACTAAAGTTTGCTTGAGGCAATCATTAGAGCTACCTTATACATCCTAATTTAAATGCTCAATAGCCTGACTACAATTTCAACGTGCTTATTACATTCTTTAAAGTTATGTAGCCTTTTAATTACGGACGATAAGCCACTGCGGTAAACTAAGCCATGATTATGATTCTTTCACACCAGAAAAATACTCTCAAAGGAGCTTTTTTTCAATGTCTCATACCGTAAAAATCTACGATACCTGCATCGGCTGCACACAATGCGTTCGTGCTTGCCCCACTGACGTGCTGGAGATGGTTCCCTGGGATGGCTGCAAAGCCCAGCAAATTGCCTCTTCACCCCGCACAGAAGACTGTGTGGGCTGCAAGCGGTGTGAAACGGCTTGTCCTACTGACTTTTTAAGCATCCGGGTTTACTTAGGAGCTGAAACCACCCGCAGTATGGGTCTGGCTTACTAATTTTTCCTTCGGGTCGCTATTAATTATCTCGATAGCAAGCACTTTTAGCAGTGGAGGCTGGGCATTACTTACCATTCAGAACAATGGTGAGCAACGTCCAGCCCCCAATATTATTATCATAATGTAAAAGTTCGACATAAATTGTAATACTTACATATAAGCCCGCCCGAAAACGCTACCTTTGTGCTAACAACTATAAAAAGAGAGTGGTGTGAGCAATGTGCGGTATTGTTGGCTATATTGGCACTCAAGCAGCAACAGAAATTTTGCTATCTGGGCTGGAAAAACTGGAGTATCGAGGATACGATTCTGCGGGAATCGCCACGATATGGGAAGGTGAAGTGAATTGCGTCCGGGCAAAGGGCAAACTTTACAACCTGCGTTCCAAGCTAGAACAAGTAGAAACCCCTGCTCAAATTGGTATTGGTCACACTCGCTGGGCAACTCATGGTAAACCAGAAGAGTACAATGCTCATCCCCATATGGATGCGGATGGGCGAATAGCGGTGGTTGTGAATGGGATTATTGAAAACTACAGCGAGTTGCGCGAGGAACTGAAACACAAAGGATACCAGTTCCGCTCAGATACTGATGTCGAGGTTATTCCCCATCTCATAGCTGAGTTTTTGAAGCACTCCCCGTCTTCTCCTCTTGCGTTCTCCCCCTCTCCCTTGCTTGAGGCTGTTCGTGATACAGTCAATAAACTCAAAGGGGCGTTTGCGATCGCAATCATTTGTGCAGACTACCCCGACGAACTCATCGTCGTCCGCCAACAAGCACCCATAGTCATTGGTTTTGGACAAGGGGAATTCTTCTGTGCTTCCGATACACCAGCCATTATTGCTCACACCCGTGCAGTGTTACCTCTAGACAACGGAGAATTAGCACGCCTGACTCCTTTGGGCGTTGAAATTTACAACTTTGCGGGTGAAAGGTTGAAGAAACAGCCCCGCCTGCTCAACTTGAATCCCATGATGGTGGAAAAGCAGGGATTCAAGCACTTCATGCTCAAGGAAATCTACGAGCAACCAGGAGTCGTACGGGCTTGTTTAGATGCATACTTCAATGGTAATTGGAGTGCAGGTGATTCTACTAAATCCCCAATTAAGCTTGGTTTACCAGCCGAGATTTACGCTGATTTAGAACAAATTCAAATCGTTGCTTGCGGTACTAGTTGGCATGCAGCAATAGTGGGTAAATATTTACTAGAACAGCTGGCAGGAATTCCTACCCAAGTGCATTATGCTTCAGAATTTCGTTATGCACCAACACCTCTGACAGCAAATACCTTGACAATTGGCGTTACACAGTCAGGTGAAACTGCTGATACTCTAGCAGCGTTGGCGATGGAACAAGAACGTCGTCAGGATAAAGAATCTAAGTATCAGGCGCGACTATTAGGAATTACCAATCGCCCAGAAAGTACTTTGGGTCAGATGCTATCTCATATTATCAATACTCTAGCAGGAATTGAAATTGGAGTTGCGGCGACGAAAACTTTTATTGCCCAATTGATGGCATTTTATGCATTAGCGTTGGATTTGGCATATCTTCGTCAAACAATTTCCCCAACAAAATTACAAGAAATTATGAACGGGTTGCGGCAAATTCCCGGTGAAATTGAGGCAACTTTGGAAAGCCAAGAAAAATCTATTGAGCAATTGGCTCATAACTTTGCAGAAACGAAAGATTTCATCTTTTTAGGAAGAGGAATTAACTATCCCATCGCCTTAGAAGGGGCGTTGAAATTAAAGGAAATCAGCTATATTCACGCAGAGGGATATCCGGCTGGAGAAATGAAGCATGGACCTATTGCCCTATTGGATGCAAAAGTGCCAGTAGTGGCGATCGCTATGCCTGGAAGTGTTTACGAAAAAGTGATTTCTAACTCCCAAGAGGCAAAGGCTCGTGATTCTCGGTTAATTGGTGTAACGCCAGTTCATCATGGGGAAGCAGCGGAAATTTTTAACGACTTGATCCCAGTTTCAAAAGTTGATGAATTGCTTTCCCCAATTCTTACGGTGATTCCCCTACAATTATTGGCTTATCACATTGCGGCGCGTCGCGGTTTGGACGTGGATCAGCCAAGGAATTTGGCGAAATCTGTAACGGTGGAATAGTCAAAATCATCAACAATTATTTACTTGTTAACATTCAGTAAAGAAATTTTTTGAGATTTTGGAAAAATAGTATGCTCAGTTTGTATCCAAGGGTAGACACCAGGGTTTCTCCTACCAACCATAAAAATGCTGAAAAAAATCCTAATATTATCAGCCAATCCCAAGGATACAAATAAATTGCGCTTGGATGAAGAGGTAAGAGAAATCCAAGCAGCGCTGAAACGAGCCAACAATCGGGAGCAGTTTGAAATTGTCACCTCCTGGGCGATACGAGTTGAAGATTTACGCCGTGCGTTATTAGACCACCAACCGACAATTGTTCATTTTTCTGGACATGGCTCAGGTAGTAATGGTTTAGCTCTGGAGAATAATTCCGGGCAAACGCAACTAGTCAGTACAGAATCGTTATCGAAGCTATTTAAGTCGTTTCAAGAGCATATTGAATGCGTTTTGCTGAATGCCTGTTACAGCGAAGCCCAAGCAGAAGCGATTCACCAACATATTGATTATGTCATTGGCATGAATCGAGCGATTGGGGATATGGCAGCAATCGAATTTGCTGTAGGATTTTATGATGCCCTCTTAGCTGGAAGAAGTTACTCCGATTGTTTTGAACTAGGTTGCGCTTCTATTGACCTAGAAGGAATTCCAGAGTCACAAACCCCTGTACTCAAAGCCAGACGACGTGACTATCAAACACAACCACAAACCAATTTGGAGAGTGTAGCGTCTGCAAAATCTTCTGCTAGGGATGATTTTAGGAGCGATGATTACAAGGTTGGACAAAACCGCTCTGTTTCTATCGGGGGTAATGTCACTGGTAGCGCTATTCAAACAGGCGATCGCAACGTTGCCAATATACATTTTCAGCCAGTCAGTTTACCTGCGCCTGAAAGTGTTGATATTCGAGCAGAACTGAACGCGCTGCATGAAGCACTGGCAAAGCTGGAAAGTCCGGATCGTCGCAAGATTGAGAATGCCTTTGCTGATGCTCAGGAAGAGGTCAACAAGCCCAAGCCGGATAAAGATGAGGTGGGTAAGGCATTAGACCGAGCGCTTGATTATGCCAAGAAAGCTGAGGGATTTGCTTCTGTGGTTGAAAAACTTAAACCTCACTTAATCAAAACAACGGCTTGGTTAGGAGAGAACTGGCATAAGCTACTAAATATCGTCGGTTTGGGAATTTAAGGAGAGTGCATTGATATTGGGGCAAAATCGATGAGTGACAGCACTTTTGGGGGAGAAAATCGCAGCATCGCAATCGAACGAGATGCACTCAGCAGTGCGATTATTTCAGGAGATGGCAATAGGGTTGTCATTTACCAATATCACACCGCTCAACAAGTTCAATCAGAACCATCGCCTGTTGAAACTAAGATTGGTCCCAATCCTTACAAAGGTCTGTTGGCGTTTGATGAAGAGGATGCAGAGCGCTATTTTGGTCGGGAAGCGCAGATTTCACGACTGTGGAATGTGTTTCGCACTCTTCACGAGAATGTGTCTCAAATCCGCTTGCTCCCCATTTTGGGACCATCGGGAAGTGGTAAGTCTTCTCTAGCACGCGCCGGATTAATTCCAGAACTGGCGCGGCGACCGCTTCCGGGAAAGAAGCAGGCGCAGGTGGCGATACTAGTGCCTGGGGCACATCCCTTGGAAGCTTTGGCTGGGGTTTTGGCGCGGGTAGCAACACAGGACCTTACCCCCGTGGCGAAGACACGGGAGTTTGTTGATGAATTGCAGCGCACTAATAACACAGGTGCATACGATGGTTTGCGGCGCATCGCCGATATGCTGCCTAAGATTGCCGAATCTTCCTTAGTGGTATTGGTGGATCAGTTTGAGGAGGTCTACTCGCTGTGCAAGAATGCTGATGAACGCAAGGCTTTTATTGAAAATTTAGTTGATGCAGCTGCTGACCCCTCAGTTCGTGTTTCTGTGATTGTGACCCTACGCAGTGACTTTCTCGGCGAAACCCAAAGGCATCCTGTGCTGAATCAACTTGTTGCTCAACTCGGCTTAATTATCCCAGCAATGACTGCTGATGAACTGCAGCAAGCTATAGCCAAGCCAGCAGAACTGGCGGGTCATCCTTTAGATGAGGCGACGGTAAATTTGTTAGTTCAGGAAGCCGAAGGGCGAGAAGGAGCATTACCGTTGCTTCAGTTTGCTCTTACAAGAATTTGGGAAGGGTTAACCCAAGGAATTGAACCTGCTGTCACGCTGAAACAAATCGGTGGAGTTGGCGGTGCGCTGGCTGGGGAAGCTCAACGGATTTATGACAACCTCAGTCCTGAAGAAAAAGAAATTGCCCGACGCGTTTTTCTGGGATTGGTACAGTTGGGAGAAGGGGCAAAAGACACCCGTCGCCGTGCTGCGTTTGCAGGGCTTGTCTCACACAAAGACAGTCCAGAGCAAGTCAAACAAGTGATTGGCAAATTTGCCGCCCGTGATGTGCGCTTAATTACCCTCTCCTCCGTTCCGGAAGCAGGCGAAACAGCGGAAGTGACCCATGAAGCGCTGTTTGAGCACTGGCGTCAGTTCGGTCAATGGTTGGACAGCAGTCGCAGTGACATTCGTTTTGGGCGTCGTTTAGAAGAAGCAGCAAAAGCTTGGCAAGAGAATGGTCGCCCAGAGGGGAGTCTTTGGCGGACTCCAGATTTGGATTTATTGGAGAAATATTACGAGCAGAAAAGCGATAATATGACACCGTTGCAGGTGGAATTTTTCAATGCTTCTGTTTTTGCGGAAGAAGCAAGAAAGCAAGCCGCAATCAAAGCCGAACAAGACCGAAAACGGCAACGACAAGTCTTGATTGGCATTTTAAGTACAGGTTTATTATTAACGACAACAGCAACAGGATTTGCAGCTTATCAGTGGCAAAGTGCAGAACGAGGGCGAATCGAACAAACCGCCATCACAGCAAAAAATAAGTTATCAAATTATCCCTTACAAGGGATGGTGACTACAATTAGTCTTGTAGGACAAAGCCGCTCGCCCTTCCTCAATTTTCCCAATCAATCATTTCCCCAATCAATTTTAGACAGCTTGTTTAGTGCAGTTGAGATTAGTCGAGAAAAAAATCTTCTCAAAGGCCATCAAGGTTACGTAAGGACTGTAGCAATAAGCACGGATGGACAAACAATCGTCAGTGGGGGTGATGATGGCACGGTCAGGTTGTGGAACAGGAAGGGTCAGCCCTTGGGTGAACCGTTTAAATCTCATCAAGGTTCCGTAATTTCTGCAGCAATAAGCACAGACGGGCAAACAATCCTTAGTGGGGGTGATGATGGCACGGTCAGGTTGTGGAACAGGAAGGGTCAGCCCCTGGGTGAACCTTTTAAAGGTCTTAAAGGTCATCAAGGTTACGTAAAATTTGTATCAATAAGCACGGATGGACAAACAATCCTCAGTGTGGGTTCAGATGGCACGGTCAGGTTGTGGAACAGGAAGGGTCAGCTCCTGGGTGAACCTTTTAAAGGTCATCAAGGTTCCGTAACTCATGTGTCAATAAGCGCAGATGGACAAACAATCATCAGTGGGGGTGATGATGGCACGATTAGGTTGTGGAGCAGGAAGGGTCAGCCCCTGGGTGAACCTTTTAAAGGTCATCAAGGTTCCGTAACTCATGTATCAATAAGCGCAGATGGACAAACAATCATCAGTGGGGGTGATGATGGCACGATTAGGTTGTGGAACAGGAAGGGTCAGCCCCTGGGTGAACCTTTTAAAGGTCATCAAGGTTACTTAGACACTCATGTTGCAATAAGCACGAATGGGCAAACAATCGTCAGTGGGAGTGATGATGGTACGGTCAGGTTGTGGAATAGGAAGGGTCAGCTTTTGGGTGAACCTTTTAAAGGTCATGAAGGGATCGTAATTTCTGTAGCAATAAGCACTGATGGGCAAACAATCCTCAGTTCTGGTGTAGATGGCACTATCAGGTTGTGGGACAGGAAGGGTCAGCCCCTGGGTGCCCTGGGTGAACCTTTTAAAGGTCATCAAGGTTCCGTAAGAACCGTAGCAATGAATACATATAAGCAAACAATCATCAGTGGGGGTGATGATGGCACGATTAGGTTGTGGGACAGGAAGGGTCAGCCCCTGGGTGAACTTTTTAAAGGTCATCAAGGTTCCGTATTATCTTTATCAATAAGCACTGATGGGCAAACAATCCTCAGTTCTGGTTTAGATGGCACTGTCAGGTTGTGGAACAGGAAGGGTCAGCTTTTGGGTGAACCTTTTAAAGGTCATCAAGGTCCCTCAGGAAGTAATGTAGCAATAAGCACGGATGGGCAAACAATCGTCAGTTGGGATCTAGATGGCACTATCAGGTTGTGGAACAGGGAGGGCCAGCCCCTGGGTGAACCTTTTAAAGGTCATCAAAGTTTCGTAACTTCTGTAGCAATAAGTACGGATGGACAAACAATCGTCAGTGGGAGTGGTGATAACACTGTTAGGTTGTGGAACAGGAAGGGTCAGCTCCTGAGTGAACCTTTTAAAGGTCATCAAAATTACGTACGTTCTGTAGCAATAAGTACGGACGGGCAAACAATCGTCAGTGGGAGTGATGATGACACGGTCAGGTTGTGGAACAGGAAGGGTCAGCTCCTGAGTGAACCTTTTAAAGGTCATCAAAGTCGCGTATATTCTGTAGCGATAAGCACGGATGGGCAAACAATCGTTAGTGGGGGTGATGATGGCACGATCAGGTTGTGGAACAGGAAGGGTCAGCCCCTGGGTGAACCTTTTAAAGGTCCTCAAAGTCGCGTATGGCATGTAGCAATAAGCAGTGATAGGCAAACAATCCTCAGTATGGAGGATAATGGCACTGTCAGGTTATGGGATATTAAAATTGATACTTGGTTGAAAGCAGCCTGTGAGCGATTACAGGATCATCCTGTTTTCAAAGATCCTAAAACTTCTGAGGAGAAAGGAGCTAAGGCAACGTGTGAACCATATTTCCGTTAATCTCGTTAAATATGCAATTTTTGATTCAGTTTTGGTCACAAAATCAATCATTGTCTTAGCTGGGTGAAAACTGGCATAAGCTACTTAAGTATTATTGGGTTGACATTTTGATGCTGGTGAATCGGTAGATGAGGCAGAATCCATGAGCGATAGCGGGTTAAGGGATGAAAATCGCAGCATTAGGGTTGAAAAGGATGCCATCAGCAGTGCGATTATTTCTGGAGATGGCAATAAAGTTGTTATCTACCAGTACCAACTTGAGCATCAACTAAAAGAAGAGAAAGTTTCTACCACAGGAGAAATAGGTGCCAATCCTTACAAAGGGCTACTCGCATTTCTTGAGGTTGACGGCGAGCGCTATTTTGGGCGAGAAAAACAAATCGAAAAACTGTGGAATCTATTTCGGACTCTTCACGAAAACACAACTCAACCAGAAACGTCATTACGTTTATTGCCAATTTTGGGACCATCAGGTTCTGGTAAATCTTCCCTAGCACGTGCAGGTTTAATTCCTGAACTCGCACGGCGTCCTCTACCGGGTAAAAGCCAAGCGCGAGTGGCGGTGCTTGTCCCTGGGACTCATCCTGTGGAAGCTTTAGCAACGGTGTTGGCAAGAGTAGCAACGAATGACCAAACTCCTGTGGCTAAAACCCGCGAGTTTGCACAAGAATTAAAACAAACTAGCAGTAACACTACTGATACTATTATTTATGATGGCTTACGGCGCATTGCCAATGTTTTACCAGAGATTACCGTATCGCCGTTAGTGGTGCTAGTAGACCAGTTTGAAGAAGTTTACTCGCTTTGCGATGACCCTACCGAACGCCAAATATTTATCGAGAACTTAATTCATGCCGCAGGCGATCGCTCTGGTTGTGTATCGGTTATCATCACTCTGCGTAGCGACTTCCTTGGAGAAACTCAACGACACCCAGCACTCAATCAGGCGATCGCAAAACTTGGTGTAATTGTACCTGCCATATATATTTTTCTTTTAATACAAAATAATTTGTACGGGCAAACCAAGCCACTAGCAAAGAATAAATGCTTACTCAAAACGCTTGACTTCAAATCCCCGTAACCCTTCTGGTTCCTCGTATTCTACCAATACATCTTTAACCATAGCAGCAGGTGGTCCTTGGTAACACCAGCGAATCATCTGTTCTACAACCCCTTTGCTACCTTCAAACACTGCTTCCACACGACCATCGGGGAGGTTCCGCACCCAACCTGTTAATCCCAGTTGAGTAGCTGTATCTACGGTGGCGTAGCGATAGCCTACCCCTTGAACTCTCCCAGAAATCAATGCATGAGCGCGGACTTGCTTTAGTTGCGGTGTGGTATTCTGCATTAACTGGTCAAGTCTTTACTATTTCCAGTTTACCCTGTTTATTATGCACCAAGGAATTCTTAATTCCAACTGATTTGCGTATGTCAAACTTGCCACCACTCAACACAGAAACGATTTGGGCAATTCTCAATGAGGAAATTGATGATGCTACAGTCAACCAATTGGTCTGGCATTGCTTGGGGTATCGCTACGACTCCTCAACCCAACAGTGGGACACTCAAGAAGTCTCACCAGAATGGCGTCATGAGTACCCAGAACCACCAGATTTTATCGATTCTCGCCCCACAACAGTTAAGCTAACTCGTTCTATTCCTCCAGAGAACAAACAGCTCTTGAAAGAAAAACTGGGTTTCCAAGGTTATAAAATTGGTGAGTTTGGTCCTCGGCAAACGCGCAGAGCAACAGCAGCAAACTGGTTATTAAGTTATATGCAACTCAATAGTAGTGAATTTGAGTAATACCACTAAAATGGATGTATAAAAATAACAGGATGCGTTACCGCAGTATAACGCACCCTACAACTTTTTCTTTTTCACTAATAACTAATCATCAAGTAACTTGCTGGACACTTCGACTGCTGTCACATCAATTGTGCCTTCTGGTGTGAAGCGCTGAAAGTGTCCCTGTTGCACTGATAACTTCTCTCCACAATTAGAACACTGCAACTGAGTGTTATTTAAACCTGTAAATTCAGCTCCACAAACGGGACAGCGGTCGCTCACCAAGTTGTATTGCAGCCATAAGCGAAACCCAAAAAACACGAGAATGGGTGTCAACAACAATAGCCCAACAATAATCACTAAGGAGTTAACCAACCAGCCCAAGCCTAATGACCCCAGCAACCATATAATTGCTAGCAAGGTGAGCCAAGGGCGTAAATTAGACAAATTCAACTGAAAGGTTTTAAGGCTCATTTTTTAAATGTCGTCCTGCTCTCCCTCTAGGATAGCGATTTTACTAAGAAGTCAATTGTCACTTGTCAATAAGAATTCATTAAAGAACTTAATAAAAATGGACTCTTGACTATAAACTCTTGAGTTGGGATAAAAGCTGCTGTTGTAATCGCTTCTGAAAAGCATCCATACCAAATAGAGTAAGAGCTTGTTCTCGCAACCATTGCCCATCACAACGTTGGTCATCTCCTTTGAGTATTTCTATACAAGCCGCCGCCACCGCATTGGGGTCGCGGTGTGGGACTCTCCATCCCAACAGACCATCCTGCAATGGGTCTGCTGACCCATCTGCATCACCAGAAAGCACGGGTACACCACAAGCCATTGCTTCTAAGTAGACAATACCAAAACCCTCATGAGAAGGCATCACGTAAGCATCGGCAAGACGGTAGTGTTCTACCAGTTCTTCTGTAGGCACGAACCCAGCAAAGATAACGCGATCGCCTACGCCTAAATCTTCAGCCAGTTTAGCTAATCGAGGTTGGTCATCGCCACGACCAATAACCAAATATTTTACCTGAGGGAAAACATGAGCTATGTGCGGTAATGCTTGAATCGTGATATCTACACCTTTATAAATATCACCTGACCACAGTCGCGCTACGGTCATCAGTACCTTTGCCCCTGCCAAACCATACCGCTCTAACAACGAAGTCGATTTTGCCCCTGGAGTAAAGTTATGACCATTCACAGCACAAGGTAATATTTTTACTTTATTAGAGTCAAGGTTGTTGCTAGCACTGGCAACTTGACGAGTATATCGACTGACTGTCCAAATTTGTGCTGCTTTTTGCAAGCTGGATTTCATTGTGGTTGGTAACGGTTCCCAAACTTCTTTACCATGAGTCATGACCGTGTAAGGAATTCCCAAAGGTAGGCACAGCATACCAACTAGGGGTGCAAGGTTCACATGACCACAAAAGACGTGCTGGGGTCGGTGACGCACCAGATGAGAGAGTAACGCTATAGTCATTTTTACTCGCTCTAGCTGGGGAGACTGGCATTTGAAGTAATGAAATTTTAAACTCTCTGATTCAAAAGGATTTGAGCAGTTAGGACTATCCCTAAGCAAAAAGACTTCTGCATATAAAGGTTTGTTAAATGCTAAATAGGCACGAAAAATATCCTTTACATATGATTGAATTCCGCCTTCTTGTTCAAAAACTTGTAGAAACACAAAGAGATGATTAGCTTTTGTTTTCAAATTTTGGCTGCAATCTATCTGTTCTCCCACTTTATTGATTGGTATTTTCATGTACATTCACTGTTATATTGTTATATGTCATGTGTGAAATCTCACGACTTTCACGATCATGCTAAATCCTAGCAAACCAGAGGCGTGAACTCGAATGCTGTCTTTGCGGTCTTCAATATATTTTTTATACAAAGAAATCTTTTAATTTTTCTCAAAAATTTCAGTCACTTCAGTAATTTTTCTGCAAAGTTCGATAGCTCAAAGATAAACTTTCGTATTTAGACTTATATTTGGAAGCAAAGATATGAGTTTACAGGCAAAGTTGGGGAGCATTTTCCTTCGACACTCCCCACTTTCCCAAAGCTTTGAAACACCCTGGATTTGCCCTTGCTTGTTTTTGTTTACCTTTACTGCTGTCCCTGTAAACCATACTTGACGATGAGCAGACAATTCCTTCCATCCGCACCACGTTCGTAGACAACGTGATCAGCCAAGCGCCGCAGGAGAAACCATCCATATCCCCCAACTTGGAGAGTACCTGGCTCTGGCTCTGCGATCGCATCGGGATTAAAAGGTTTTCCATGATCCCAGATTCTAATCTCCAACCGATCAATCCACAAAGAAACATCAATCTCTATGGTTGTTTCCGGTGGCAAAGCATGATGAGCATGACGAACGGCGTTGGTAAAGCCTTCTGCTAATGCTAGATTGAGACGATAGAGTTGGCTTTCTGACCAACCAAGTTGAGGCAAGTGTTGCAGACAAAATTGTTCAAACCATTGTTGCACCTGGTTTAGAAGCTTTAGTTCGCTCCTCACCGTCAGATGGTCTTGCTGCACTATGCTTAGCATTGACCTTGACTTTAATGTAAGTGAGTTTGTACCTTCTGTATATTACAGATTTGAGATTGTGAAATGACATCTGTATACAAAATTGCCATCCAAGATGCAACCCGGATTATTAAAATTGACGCCTGTTGATTTCTCTAGAAAAGCACATCTGTACTTGCCGAGAAACGCACAGGCGTCAAAACGCTTTGGGGTGAGACCAGTACTGCGGGAGGGCTTCCAACGCCAGTTACCTAGGTCAGGCTAACCCCAAGGAGAGAGTTAGTTCCCTATGACGGTAAACTCGCTTATGCCGTACAGGCAGACTGTGGCAACAGTACTGGATCTCCCCTTGGCTGACTAATTTAGAACAGTCCAAAGGTGAAGGACTTATCTATTGGGAAAGTAGCACCAATTCCCAGCCACAGGGTGACAAAAGTTCCAATTAAGAACACTGTAGTTGCTACTGGACGGCGGAAAGGGTTTTGGAACTTATTCACGTTCTCAATAAAGGGAACAAGAATCAGCCCTAGGGGTACGGAACCCATCAATACCACCCCTAAGAGTTTGTTAGGAACTGAACGCAAAATCTGGAAGACAGGATAGAGATACCACTCTGGTAGAATTTCCAGCGGTGTAGCGAAGGGATTCGCTGGTTCCCCGGTCATCGCGGGATCTAAGACAGATAGAGCCACGATACAAGCGAAAGATCCCATGATCACAATTGGGAAGACGTACAGCAGGTCATTCGGCCAAGCTGGTTCGCCGTAGTAGTTGTGACCCATACCTTTTGCCAGTTTGGCTCTTAACTGTGGATCGCTCAGATCAGGTTTTTTCAGTGTTGCCATTTTTAAATGTGCTCTCCTGCTTAAGTTGATTTAAAGCTTTTGTTTAAGCCGTCAGCTAGCGGGCATTAGCTTTTAGCTGAAGAACAGTTCCATCTTGACACTAACGCCTTATACCCGATTGCTTACGACTTTACGATTACAACGGACCGGAAATCCCTTGCTTGCGAATCATCAAGAAGTGCAGCAACATGAAGACAGCAATTAGCCAAGGCAGCACAAAGGTGTGTGCGCTGTAGTAACGAGTCAGCGTAGCTTGACCAACGCTTGAACCGCCGCGCAGCAAGTCAGCTATGAGGGTGCCGACCACGGGAATGGCTTCTGGTACACCGCTTACGATTTTCACAGCCCAGTAGCCAACTTGGTCCCAAGGCAGAGAGTAGCCGGTCACGCCAAAGGAAACGGTAATCACTGCCAAAATGACACCTGTGACCCAAGTCAGTTCGCGGGGCTTTTTGAAGCCACCAGTCAGGTAAACCCGGAAGGTGTGCAAAATCATCATCAGTACCATCATGCTGGCAGACCAGCGGTGGATGGAGCGAATCAGCCAACCGAAGTTAACATCATTCATGATGTGCTGCACGGAGGCATACGCTTCGGTGACGGTTGGTCTGTAGTAGAATGTCATGGCGAATCCAGTCGCAAACTGGATAAGAAAGCACGTCAGAGTAATTCCACCCAAGCAGTAGAAGATATTGACGTGAGGAGGGACGTACTTGCTGGTGACGTCCTCAGCAAGCGCTTGAATCTCCAAGCGCTCCTCAAACCAGTCGTAGACGTTAGCCATACAATCTCAAATTCCTAGAAATAGGTTCGCGGTTGATAAATTTCCCAAGTTCTAAGCGACGGAAGCCGCCGCTTAGACTTCTCCCAAATTATTCAGTTTTGGGATTTTAGCAAAGAAGCATTTGCTCGTTTACTTTTAAGTGGTCAGAGTGTTAATAGTTTAAAAAAAACTTCACACTTTGAAAAGAGGGTATATATTGCGCTCTCCTGGCATCCAAACACGCTTCGGTGGTAGACACAAAGTAGATTTTATCGTTTTGGAAGTGGAATGCGCTTTGCTCTGTTGAGCGAACAACTTGATCAAAGCAATGCACCACTTCTATAAAAAAAGTAACATAGTCGAGAGATAGATTTCATATAAAAGCAAGGAAGCTTGGGCAAACTCTGGCAATTTGGGTTGAAAGTGGAAGTGAAAATGGGGTTCATGCACAAACAAGTTTTTCGGGCGGGATTATCACTGCTATTAGCGTTTTGGGTAGGTTTAGGCAGCTTTTGTCAACCTGCCTTGGCTTTGAGCGAAGAACAAAAGCTGGTATCAGAAGTATGGAGAATTGTTAATCGGACTTATCTAGACGAGACATTTAATCATCAAAACTGGGCGTCGGTGCGGCAAAAGGCTTTGGAAAAGCCATTCAAAGACCAGCAATCGGCTTATTCAGCCATTCAAAGGATGCTTAAGAGCCTTGACGACCCTTTTACCCGTTTTTTAAACCCAGAACAGTACCGCAGTCTGCAGGTAAATACTTCTGGGGAACTCACGGGAGTTGGATTGCAAATCGCTCTCAATTCCGAGACTGGTAAATTGGAAGTTGTGGCTCCCATAGCGGGTTCACCAGCAGAAAAAGCTGGGATTAGACCACGCGATCGCATCGTGAAAATTGAGGGCGTCTCTACAGAAAAACTTACCTTAGACGAAGCAGCAGCCAGGATGCGCGGACCCATAGGTAGTGCTGTCATCTTGTCTATTCAACGAGACACAGAGGACGAATTGGAAATTCAACTGGTGCGCGATCGCATTTCGCTTAACCCAGTTGTTGCCGAATTACGCTCTTCCTCTCAAGGAACATCTATCGGCTACCTGCGCCTCACTCAATTTAATGCCAACGCTCCAATTGAGTTGGCACACGCCATTTCTAGTTTAGAAAAAAAAGGGGCTGATGCCTACATTCTGGATTTGCGAAATAATCCAGGCGGACTGTTGCAAGCAGGAATTGAGATTGCCCGCTTGTGGTTAGAGTCTGGTACCATTGTCTACACTGTGAATCGACAAGGCATTCAAGGGAGCTTTGAAGCATTTGGTTCAGCCATAACTCATGACCCCTTAGTTGTTTTAGTCAATCAAGGAACTGCCAGTGCTAGCGAGATTCTGGCTGGTGCATTGCAGGATAACGGTCGTGCCGTTTTGGTAGGAGAAACCACCTTTGGCAAAGGCTTAATTCAGTCTTTATTTGAATTGTCGGATGGTTCTGGTTTAGCTGTCACCATTGCTAAGTATGAAACACCAAACCACCGCGATATCAATAAACAAGGTATAAAGCCAGACACCATGATTCCCTCTGAACCAATCACGCGCGAACAGATTGGCACTCAAGCAGATGTGCAATATCAAGCAGCCCTGGAACTTTTAGCGAAAAACTCCGTAGTGGCGGGTGCAGCGTGAGAAGAAGGTGGGGAGTTGGGGAGAGTGCTTCAGTTGTTTTCACCCCATCACTCCATCACCCCATATTTCTCAAAAGAGGGGCTGTGATTGTATTAACGCCGTTAAATCCAGAGAGGCGAGGCGGTCATAAGCATTATCTATGACCCGCTTTCCTCGTAGGAAGCCTGTGTTGGCACCAGGGCAAATGTACTGGAGTGTTTCTGGTGTGAAGCGTTCTAGTAGTAACTTGAGACTCTTAATTTGTCGCAGCCAGTGAAAAGTTTTGGCAGTTCGTAGGGGTACAGGTTCACCTTGCTCCTTAGGGATGAGATGGCGTCCAGTAAATAGCACGCCTCCTTGGTCATGGTAGTAAAGGCAAGATGAGCCAGGAGAATGACCAGGTGTCCAAATCAATTGTGCTTTTGAATTTAAGGTAAACTCTATACCAAAGGTAGTTACGGCAAGTCCAGGTAATAAGTAAGCTTCTTGCTCTTGAATCAGAACCTCACAACTAAAGGTTTGCTGAATTTCTGCTGTTTTCCCAATAGCGCCGCGATGAGTGAGAAATAGATAGCGCACGCCTCCATGCGATCGCAGAAAATCGTGATTCATTTGATCCCAAGCCGGACAATCTATCAGGATATTGCCTTCGTTTCCTACAATAAAATAAGCAGTTCCCCCTAATGTGTCCCTATTTGGTGGAAATGCAAAAAGTGTATTTAGCGTGAAGTTTGATTGCAGGATTCCTCCGCTTGGAACTTCGTCACACAAGACTGCCCGTGGTAGCTTGGCTGTAGAACTTGACTCTTGAGGTAAGGGACACATGAGAAAAACTGCGCTCTTATAGAGGAGTTGTAAAAAATCGGTTTACAGTGTTCGACTTGTGAAATGGAAACTAGAAATACCAGTACTGTTGATGGTTGTCATCAAAATCGAATTTTGGGGGCATATGGTTGTGGAAAGTTCTGTAGACCTTCCGACGACAAGCAAGACTTAACATATCAGAACAACTAAAGATAACATGACTTTTTGGTTTCTTCTTCTACTGGGACTATTGACTTATTTCATGGTGCAACGCAGTGTCGCTCACATCACCAGAACGCCTGTTTGGCTGTTGTGGCTAGTATTGATGACACCAGCACTGCTGTGGACGGCTTGGACAGCCATATACGGAGGAAAACATCCTCTACCCCGATCGCTGGTGCTCTTGCCGTTAATTATTTGTCCTCTGTTATACTGGATGTTGTTTCAGTGGGGGCGTCGCTCGCTCAAGAAAACACAGACTGAACTCCAAGCATCTTCAGAATTACAATCGGATATACATCCTACCGCAGAAGCAGTCCCAGTGCGTCCCATTGAGCCTACTGAAGAAACCCAGCTAAGAAATTGTTTTCCCTGGTCTGTATACTACATTCAAAACATTGAGTATCGACCCCAGGCAGTCATTTGTCGAGGGCAGTTAAGAACGACACCAACTAACGCTTACCAACGAATTAAGGCGAATATCGAAGCGCATTTTGGCGATCGCTTCTTAGTTATCTTTCAAGAAGGGTTCAATAGTAAACCTTTCTTTGTGCTTGTTCCCAATACTCAAACGGCAAAAGCTCATCCACAGGAGCAGGAGAAAATTACGCGACCTGGATTAGCATTTATGCTGCTAACAGTGACGCTAGTAACCACTACCTTGGTGGGAGCGAGAATTGCTGGTGTGAATCCTACGACACTGCAAACGACCCCAGCCGAACTTCTCAAAGGATTGCCCTATGCCTTAGCGCTGATAACGATTTTGGGAATCCACGAACTTGGTCACTATTTAACGGCCCGGTACTACAAAATTCGCTCGACGCTCCCTTACTTTATCCCGATGCCTTTCCTTTTGGGAACTTTTGGTGCATTTATTCAAATGCGTAGTCCGATTCCCAACCGCAAAGCTTTATTTGACCTAAGTATCGCCGGACCAATTGCTGGCTTTATAGCAACCTTGCCACTTCTGCTATGGGGTTTAGCTAATTCTGAGATAGTTCCCCAGACTGAAAAAACAGGACTTTTAAACCCAGATGCGCTCAGTCCAAAATATTCAATCTTACTGGCGCTGCTGTCAAAGCTAGCACTGGGAAATCAGCTAACCCCAACATCAGCTATTGATATGCATCCAGTGGCGGTCGCTGGATTTCTGGGACTCATCGTGACAGCATTGAATTTAATGCCAGTAGGACAACTGGATGGAGGTCACATTGTCCATGCAATGTTCGGGCAAAGAACAGCAGTCGTCATTGGTCAAATTTCTCGCCTGTTACTGCTATTACTGTCTTTAGTACAGCCAGAATTTTTACCGTGGGCGATTATCTTATTATTCCTACCATTGATTGATGAGCCAGCTCTCAATGATGTCACCGAACTTGATAATGGACGTGACATCTGGGGGTTGGTAGTCATGGCTTTGTTAGTCATAATTGTGCTACCACTGCCCCAATTGCTCGCTCGCTTGTTACAGGTTTAACAATACAAGGGTAGCCAATCTTTCAAAAATAACCCCCTGTCAGAACGCTTCTGGAAGGCTGTGGCAATTGGAGACGATCTCGAAGGGAATAAGAAAATAAAACTAGAGATAAACACAGATGAAGTATCTGTGTCTATCTGCTCCAAATACTAAATACAGACTTTTGCAAAAAATCTATTCTTAGCGTCATCTTGCAGTCTTCAAGCTATCAATTTGCTTTGTAAACAAATCACTAAAAATGCTCATGACAGTGCGATCGCGTACCTTAATATTGACAGTGACTGACATTCCTGAGCGCAGAGGTAATTCCTGATTCTCGACAAGGAGAGATTGCTGATATAAGCGAATTTTGGCAGGAAAACTGTCGTAAGGACGGCTTTGCTCAGGTGGTAGAGAATCAGAGCCAACCCAATCTAACTTTCCTTTAATATCACCAAACTCACTAAAGGGAAAAGAGTCGATTCTAACATCTACTTTCATGCCCTTTTTCACAAAACCAATGTCTTTATTAGAGATATAAACTTTAGCAGTCAGAGCTTCTTCCGGGACAATTTTGAGAATTGGTTGACTGGAATTAGTAACAGAGCCTGGAGATATGGCTTGCAAATCGAAAACAACTCCATCAGTAGGAGAACGGAGTTCTTGATATTTTAAGTTTAACTGAGCTTGGCTTATTTGAGCATCAAGTTGAGCAATCTGCTTCTCATTTTCTATTATTGCCTTGTTAAACTCACTATTGAGGGTAGCAATCTGTTTGTCGTTGTCAGCAATTTTCGTGAGTAAATCCTTTTTTGCAGTAGCTATCGTATTTTGCAGCTTTTGTTTTGATTGGGCGATCGCAAATTTTAAACGCGCTTGCTCCTCACTCCAGTGTTCCACCTCAGCTTGGCGCTGGATAACTTGCTGTTTTTGCTGAAGGTATTGCAGACGAGAAATTCCTCCTTCTTTGGCAAGTGTCTCAATATTCTTAAGAAGACTCTCACTAACAGTCTTAATTTCTTGAGCGGAGGATAGCTGACTTTGAGCCTGACTTAGCTGCCTTTTTAATTTTTCTGTTTCCAATTCAACATCTGCGACTCGAGAGTTTAATTCAGCTTGGCTAAATTCTAGACGAGCTTCCTCCTCTTGCGCTAACTGAATATTTTGAGATACTCCACCTAACTGAGCGCGATACAATTGATTTTCTGCAAGCACTGCCATTCGGCTTCTGCTGAGAGGAGCTAGTCCTGGTGGTATATTGAGTTGCGATTTGGAGATCTGTGTATTTGATAAAGCATTTTTTGCAATCAGTTGGGCGCGGTAAAATTGAATTTCCTGCCTCAATGTATTGCGAATTTTTTGTAGAGAAAGCAGTTGAGAGCGTGCTGCTGTTGGATCTAGTCTTAAGAGGATATCGCCACGGTGTACTTTTTGCCCTTCCTGAACATAAACAGTTTTAACAACCCCGTTGACTGGCGTTTGTACTTCCTTGACAGAACCTTGGGGTTCTAACTTCCCTTGAGCCGGAATAGCTTCCTCAATTTTGGCTAAATTCGCCCAAATGACCACCAAAGTTGTCATTCCTATCAGTCCCCAAAGAATAGCTCGTGACCATAAAGGTGACTGTCTCAGAACAACAGATGGTGTAAATTCGCTACTTTCAGCAGAAAATTTTATAGGTACTTTGATTTCACTCTCTAGTACTTTTCGAGAAAGTAAAGGCTTTTCCTCAAATTTGATTCCGTTCATTTCACTCATAGCCGTAGTCATTAGTCATTGGATAGTTGATTGTTGGTAGTTGATAGTTGGTAGTTGTCTAACAACTATTAACTGCTAACCACTACTTATAGTTGTTCTTCTTGTTGTTGATAAAGGCAGTAGTAACGCCCTTTTTGCATCATCAGTTCATCGTGAGTTCCCTGTTCCACAACTAACCCTTTTTCTAATAGCAAAATGATATCAGCATTCTTAATTGTACTTAAACGATGGGTAATAAAAAACACTGTCTGCCCCCGAAATGCCGCTGCCAAATTCTGGCAGACTTGCCGTTCAGATTGGTAGTCAAGGGCACTGGTTGCTTCATCGAGAATTAGCAAGCGGGGGTTTTGCAAAACTGTACGAGCGATCGCAATACGCTGGCGCTGTCCTCCAGATAAGGCTGAACCTCTCTCCCCTACTCTGGTGTTGTAGCCGTTGGGCAGAGACATGATAAAGTCATGGGCAGCAGCAATTTCAGCTGCTGCGATAATTTCGTCGGTTGTGGCATCGGGATTTGTCAGCGCAATATTTTCCTGCACAGTACCGTCAAATAAAAGAGAGTCTTGAAGCACCATGCCAATTTGACGGCGCAGAGAATAGAGTTCTATTTTGGCGATGTCGTAGCCATCGACGAGAATTCTGCCAGAATCTAGATCATACAGTCGCGGTAAAAGCTTCATCAAAGTGCTTTTACCAGAACCACTCTGTCCTACAATGCCGACAAATTTTCCACTTGGAAAATCCAGATTAATATTATTCAACTGAAGTGGACCATTGGGTGTGAAGCGAAACGAGACATTTTCATACTTGACAGCGCCTTTAATGAGGGGTAGTGAAATGTTTTTGCGGTCTTCTTCGTCAGCCTCCGATGGAGTATCCAGGATGTCAGCGAGGCGTTCGAGAGACAAAGCCGTTTCTTGGAAGTTCTGCCACAATTGAGTTAATCGTAACAAAGGAGCAGTGACGTAGCCAGCAATAATACGGAAGGCAATGAGTTGCCCTAGGCTGAGTTTTCCTTGTAGGACTAAGTACGCTCCCACCCATAACACAAACAAGGAAGAGACTTGGTTAAGAAAATTGCTGGTGACACTAGCAGCAGTGGAAGTGATCACAGTTTGAAAACCAGCAGCCACATAGTTACTATAGTGTTCTTGCCACTGCCAACGCGATCGCAATTCAATATTTTGCGCTTTCACTGTTTGAATACCTGACAGCGCCTCTACCAAATAAGATTGTGTTTCGGAATAACGTTCAGCTTTGAAACGCAACTGTCGGCGCATGATGGAGGAAAAAAGTATCGTCAGACCAGCAAACAAGGGTACAGTAGCCAAAGCGACAACAGTGAGCAGCCAACTGTAGAACAGCATCACCATGATGTAGATTGCACTAAAAACTGCATCCAAGACCACTGTTAAAGCAGTTCCTGTGAGAAAAGAGCGAATGTTTTCCAGTTCATTGGCGCGAGTTGCTAGCTCCCCTACCGGACGCCGTTCAAAATAGCGCAAGGGTAGACGGAACAGACGATCAATAATTTCTGAGCCTAAAGTCAGGTCAATCCGGTTAGTCGTATCGACAAATAAATAAGTGCGGACACTGGTTAAAAGTCCTTCAAAAACAGCCATGATGAATAGCAAAATCCCCAATACATTCAGGGTTTGAAAGCCGTTTTGAATAATCACTTTGTCAATAATGATCTGGACAACTAAGGGATTAGCTAGACCAAAGACTTGGACAAAAAAGGAAGCAATCAGGACTTCTAGTAGAACTTTGCGGTATTGCAGGAGGGAAGGGAGAAACCAACGTAAACTAAACCGCTGTCTAGGTGTATATTTGGCAAGCTTAAGGAGCAATACCTGACCTTCTTCGCCCCAATTCTCAACAAAATAGTCAGGCTCTTGTTCGACAAGACCAATTTCTGGTACACCCAGCACCAGCTTTTTTTCGCTAATTTCATAAAGGATAGCGAAAGTATCTTGCCAGCGAATCATAGCAGGAACTGGCAGTTTTGTTATTGCTATAGCTGACACATTTATCAGTTGAGTATTTAACCCAATGAGTTCAGCAACAGCACCGCAAAGCTGTAATGAAAGGGTTTGAGTGCGCTCTATCTGATTGGTTAGAACTTGATGAATCACATCCCGGCGAAAGGGCATATTTAAATGCTGACTCAGCATTTGGAAGCAAGCCAAAGTGGCGTTTACAGGACCTCTGCCATGAACATGAGGATAGTTTGGTGAGTGTGATTCACTAGCAGATTCTTTTTCTAGATGGGGAGGATAATCAGGTGCATAAGGTACTTGTTCTAACAAGGGGTTGATCTTCAGTGCATCTCTGGTTGCAGACGCAGACGCAGAAAGGGTTGCTCGTGGCAAACCTACCAAGCGAACATAACCAAAACTCTGTACCTCCAGATAGGTTACGACATCGTCTAGTTGTAAGCGACTTCCCACAGGAAAACCTTTGAGCGTCCCGCCACTGACAAACCAGACCAGTTCAGGGTCTAGCTGCTCCAAAGGTATTCTTTCCTCTAAGAATGTGCAGACAACAGCTTCTTCTAAAACTTTCAGTGTCAATTCTTTGATATCTGTCGCCCCATAGGAAACCAGCACAGCGTCACTATCGGCTCGCGGTTTTAATTCAGCACTCAGTAGTTCAAAAACTTCAACAGCACTACAGCTATTTTCAAAGCAAATAGCAACAGCAGGAGAATTTCTTAAGAGCGCTAAAAAGTCTGTGGCGCTTAGAGTCAGACAAATGGTTTCTGTAGAGGCTATGACTGTTTCGCAAGGAATCCCCCTTAGCAAACTAATCCAACCCAGGATTTCTCCTTTTTTGACTAATTGCAGTGTTTCAGGCATCTGAGTATTAGGGTCGTAACTCAGCAAGCGAGCCTGTCCTTCATAAATAATTGATATTTGAGCAGGCATTTGTTCCCGCACCAAAACGCTTTGACCCATGCGGTAGCGCAATAGCTCAAACTTTGGAATTAATTTTGCCAGTTCTAGCGTCGGCAGCTGATTGAAGGGGAATAATTCAGATATGAATTCTTGTATGGAAGCCCTATAAGTCATGCGATTTTGGATTAGTTACTAGTCCTTATTCATGAGTCAAAAATCAAAGACTTTTGACTTTCACCCCACTACCTTTAATCCCCACTTCATGGCAATGGGAACTCCGAGTTCCCCCCATCTGTCTACCTGGATTAAGAAGGGGGTATGAGCTGATAAGGGCATAATTTTAAACAGTTTGTTCAACGATCGCTAGTACATCAGTTGTTCTAACTGTGCAAAGATAAATTTTTCTAGCCGCATAAGCACACATCAATCTCCCATGTGAATATAACGTCAAAGTTAACTTCGTTGACTGAATGGAAAGTATATGCACCAACATCGAATGGAGCACTTTCAGTAGTGTTCTCCCCTGTTGTGTTACTTGCTTTTCTAGTTGGTATGTGGCAGATTGAAATGACCCTGGCTATTGCTTGGTAGGCACTCCTGCGTGAACTTTCTTTTACTGTGTCAGGAATGAAAACTCTTTCTCTATCTTAGGTGTGATTTCATGCAGATTGTACCGTACAAGTACTGCTCATTCCGCAAAGATTCAGATCAGTGTCAGTGCTTTTACTGTGAACTAAAATATTCTTCAAGCAGATGCTATATCAAAAGTTTCTATTAAAACTTTACCAATTTTATAGCCCCCGCTAGCGGAGGCTATTTCAATCACAACTAGGACTATCGTAAAGTATTTGTCAGCCAGCAAAACTAACTTGATGCTGAACTAGTCGCTTCAGAAGCTTGCTCTGTAGGCTTTCCACCCATGCGAATTTCAGAAGTGAAGGAAGCCATACTAAAGCCACCGAAACGCTTCAGGACACCCACCCGCATTCGCAAATTAGGACTGGCAAACCATAGCCGCTCCTCAGACCACATAGTTTCATACTCTGTTGTTAGAGTCAATGCGTCATCACTGCCCATCTTATAGCGTCCGGCGACTGGAGCCTTCTCGGCATAACCCATTTCCCGCAGCAACTTGCCTTCATGGGGATTACCTTCGTCTGGAACAGTCACCAACACTGTAGAACCGCTATGTTTTTCTTCATCCCATTCCATCGTACCGTTCCAGGTGACTCTGGCACCACACGAAGCGCGGCTTGGGTCAACTTCATGTTGTTGACAAAGTTTGACAACATCTGGATGATCAGCAGCCAGCATCTCTATGATGATGTCTGATTTGCCGTCTTCTGATTGCTTAAAAGCCAAATGGTGACTGGTACGATGGGAAAACCATTTACCAGCGCTCATTTGAAAAAACTCTTCAATATTCATGAACGAAATGACCTTTCTTCAAAATCCTTTTTATCTCACTTATTCCAAGGTAGCAGGAGGCAGGTAGGAGGGATGAAGAAGATGAGGAAGATGAGGCAGTTATCTCCCTCCTCTCCCCTAATTGCTAGCCTCCTCTAATCGTTTGAGGGAAATTCTCGCCGCTTCAGAAACGTGATGATGGCTATCTTTTTCCAGGTACTTCAAAGCCGAAATACTCTTAGGAGTAGGGAGATTGCCCAAGGCTTCTGCAAGACGCTGGCGCACTAACCAATCATCTGCTTGGGCAAAGCGCAGAATTTGATCTACTGACTCGATATCTTTGATTTCTCCTATTGCTGCGATCGCGGCTTGTTGTATGACGACTTCTTCGCTATCTAATGCACTAATCAGTACCTCACGGGCACGGGGGTCTTTAAGATTACCTAGGGAAACTGCCGCGCTAAAGCGCACCAGCCAATCAGTATCTTCATAAAATGATCGCACTAGTGGTTCAAAAGCTCTGATATCACCTAAGTATCCCAAAGCACCAGCAGCATCAGCCCGAATGCCATAATCCGGGTCGGTTTCCAGTGTTCGCACCAAAATTGAGTAACATTCTGCTGTTTGCTTGATTCCCAAGGCAAAAATTGCCATTGATCTCAGTTGGAGGGATTCGTCATCTAAGACTTTTTTAATCAAAGGGACTGCGTCCTCTGCGGGAACATTCCTTAAGGAAGCAAGGGCTACCATGCGATCGCGCAAATTTGAACTTTCTAACTGTGTGGAAATTTCTTGTATGCTTGGGGCTGCCATTTAGTTTAAAGTGCTTTTTCTATTTATGTTTCTATTAAGTATCATTACAAATTCTCAGACAAATGAGCGAAATACAGTGGTGAGTATATCCGTACCGAGTTGATTCAGACAGACAACTACAGGGAGCATCCCTTCGCCAAAAATACCCGGCGATATAGTAGGGTGGACATTGCAATGCCCGCCCTAGTGTAAATCTTTAGCCCAGATTAGCTTTTGGGCTTCTCCTTAAATTTTCTTAAAAAAGTCGGAAACAATTTGTAATAAAAGTAGTCTTGTCTTTACATAAGAGTTCTTTAAGTTACGGCTAACACCCATGAGTACCGAACAATCTCAACGCTTTTTTAGTAAAACACTCAGTATTGCAATTGCTACAGCTAGTGTTTTGATCAGCGTTCCAACTTTTGCTGGATCTCACCCAGCTGCAACAAGCAAGCCTGCCACATCGGTTACTCAAGCAACGAGTGCAGGTACAATCGTAGATGTTGCCAGCGCCAATAGTTCTTTCAAGACTCTGGTAACAGCTTTGAAGGCAGCAGATCTTGTAGAAACACTGTCTGGTAATGGTCCATTTACTGTATTTGCCCCTACGGATGCTGCATTCGCATCTCTACCAAAGGGAACCTTGGAAAAACTGCTTAAGCCGGAAAACAAGGTAACCTTGCAAAAGATTTTGACCTACCATGTTGTGCCTGGTTCAATTGATTCCAAAACCATCAAATCAGGTCAAGTGAAGACAGTTCAAGGTAGCCCAGTTAACGTTAAGGTTAATCGGGGAAGTGTCATGGTAGATAAGGCAAAAGTCACCAAAGCAGATATCAAAGCTACTAATGGCGTGATTCACGTGATTGATAAAGTGATTCTTCCTGCTGGACTGAAACTGTAGTGTCTTGAAAAGAATAGACAGGGCAATGCATCTACATCTCGGCTATATGTTCACTCCTGAAAACTCCCCTGCGCCCTTTAATAAAGATGGGCAAGGGGAATCTATTTGATAATGACTCAAACATGGTTTGTGTTGCAAAAACTTCCCATGCTTAAAACTTGATACCAATTCTTTATGAAGCTGCGCTAAATAAAGCTTCAAGAATGAAGTCGTAAGAAGTGAGAGAAGCTATCACCTCAGGTGTAATAGTTTCCAAAACCTCAGCTAACTTTTGACGTAGTGCTTGCCTGTGTGGCATGTTTAAGGGCTTTTTCCAATTCTTCTTGGCTCTGTTGTATCTCGAGTTGCAATCTAAGACCCATAACGCTTTTACCAAATGCTCCCACCTCCTCTTATTTTGGCGCATCTTCATACAGAATTGGTATTAGCGGGACTTGTTCGCAATTAACCACTAACTATTAATAATCAACTAAAAATCTCTATTCTCTACTTTATTCTGACGTTCCTTAAGTTGCAGTAACACTTGTGCATGCATCTCGCGGGTCAGTGGGTAAAAATACGTTAAAACTAAGCCACAAATCAGAAAAATGGTAGGTAAAGGACCAGTAGCAATGCGGATGGCAAACAGTGCTGAGTCTGGTTGTACGGGTAGCGCACTTTGTCCTGAAACGGCTTCTTTAAAACCAGACGCTTCCAATGCCATTCCTACTACAAACAGCCCAAACGCTAAACCGAACTTTTGCAGCAACACCATGAAGCCATAAAAAATCCCTTCGCGGCGTTGTCCGGTTTGGAGTTCATCGAGTTCAATCACATCTGGCATCATTGACCAAGGAACAAGATAAGCTGTGGAAACACCAAAACCTGCCATGACTGCCAAAACGTACATTAAGCCTATTTGACCGGGCTGTAAGAAAAAGAGTCCTATTTGTGCAATAAGCCATAAGCTCATTCCCGTAAAATAAACAGCTTTTTTCCCCACTCTCTTACTCAAAGCACTCCAAACAAATAGCATTAAAAGGGCAGTTCCCTGCACCCCAATGAGTACTGTCGGTACGTCTGATTCTTTGAGGCGCATCCAATTAACTGCGAAATAGGGAATGATACTTGCTGTCACCTGCACAGCTAACCAGGAAAAAAGATAGATACCGATCACAAACAAAAAAGGTCGGTTGCTGAAAACGATTTTTAGCTGTTCCCTGATAGGTATAGGTGCGCTTTCCTCTGTTTGAGTGCGTTTTCCTTCAAAAGCCATGATGCGATCGCGTGTTCCCCAAACGCACCAATATAATCCCAACACTGAAATCACACCACAAATAGCTGCAAGTACTAGATACTGCTGCTGGCGATCGGCAATGTTCTCAAAAATGACTTTCGCTAACAGCAGCGACACAATACTACCACCAATAGAAAAAGCAAAGCGAAAGCTGTTCAGGCTTGTGCGTTCGTCGTAGTCCTGAGTAAGTTCAGGAGTCATTGCTGTGTATGGTAAATTGACAACAGTGTAAAAGACCTGAGATATGACCCCAATTGCCACGTAATACCAAAACACCCCCCAAAAGTTGACACTCGCGTTACTACTAAATCGCGGTACAATCCACTGTAGGAAGAAGAAAACCCCAAAGGGAATCGCGCCATAAAACAGCCAAGGAAGGCGACGCCCCCAACGAGATTTTGTTTTGTCTGTTAGTACCCCCACAAATGGGTCGTTCACGGCATCCCAAATCTTGCCAATGAGTAATATAATTCCAGCTAAACCCGCTGGAATACCAGCGACATTAGTAAAGAAAACTAGCAGAAAAAATATGGATATATTCGCAGTAATCGCTGGTCCTAAATCGCCTGCACCAAAAGCCAATTTTGTTTTTAAGTCTAGTTTTTCACTTTCAGATGTCTGTTGGGGATAGGTATCAGGGTCAGAATTGTTCATAATACTTTGCACTCATACTAAAATCAAACTATTTGCTATCCATTATTTAGTAATAAATCTAAGTACCTTATGCCAGACCTTTACGTTTCTTGGTCAGATTATCACCAAAAAATTGAAAAACTGGCTGCTCAAATTTATCAATCTGGGTGGGAATTCAACCAAATTGTTTGCCTTGCCAGAGGAGGACTAAGAGTGGGAGATATCCTCTCACGTATTTATAAGCAACCTTTGGCGATTTTGGCAACATCATCATACAGTGGTTCCGGCAAGCAAGAAAGAGGAGAGTTAACATTTTCCCATCACTTAACGATGACCACTGAAAATCTTGGTTCGCATATTCTTTTGGTGGATGATTTAGTAGACTCTGGAGTCACACTCAAGCAAACTATACCTTGGCTCCAACAATACACTGAGTCGCCAATAGAGGAAATTCGTACTGCTGTCATCTGGTATAAAGCCTGTTCAGTGATAGCACCTGATTACTACGTCGATTACTTACCTGACAACCCTTGGATACACCAACCATTTGAACCCTACGAATTGATGAACCCTGCAGATCTTGTGGCAAAGGTGAGTCAGTTGTGCTAGCGGGGAGTGAGGAGTTTGGAGAGGGGTCAAATCAGCATACATCGAACTCACGTTAATTGATGACTCGACGCCGACACTTTCTTTGTCCGCCGCAGCGGAATCACAATCGCAAATTCTGTACCTTTGCCTAAAGTAGAGTAACATTCCAGTTTGCCTTGATGCTTTTCAACAACAATTTGGTAACTAATAGACAAACCTAACCCTGTGCCTTTGCCAATCGGTTTAGTGGTGAAGAAGGGATCAAACAGGCGAGTTTTGACTGCCTCGCTAATACCAGGACCATTGTCTATAATCCGGATAACCATCTCGGATACAGGGTTTTGGGTGCGGGGTTTTGGGTCGTATACTTCTCTACTTTCCATTTCCCCCACTCCCTCTCTGATTTCCGTGCGGATGGTGATTATGCTGGGATGATCTTTGATGTCTTGAGGCGATCGCTTCGAGTCACGTTCTTCCAAGGCATCAATGGCATTAACAATAATGTTCATCAACACCTGGTTGAGTTGTCCCGGGTAGCACTCCACTAGGGGTAGGTTGCCGTATTCTTTAATGACTTGAATTTCTCTATACTCAAGTTTACCTTTGAGGCGGTTTTGCAGAATCATCAGGGTGCTGTCAATACCATCATGGATATCAACCTGTTTAACTTCGGCTTTATCTAAATGGGAGAAAGTACGTAGGGACAGGACAATTTCAGCAATACGTTCAGCACCGATTTTCATAGAAGATAACAACTTGGGTAAGTCTTCCATAATGAAATCGAGATCGGCAGCCTTAATTTCTGCTTGTAGTGCAGGAATGGGATTGGGGTAGTGCTGCTGATAGCATTGCAGTATATGCAGCAGGTTTTGGGTATATTCAGTGGCGGGGGTGAGGTTACCGTAGATGAAACTAATCGGGTTATTGATTTCGTGCGCGACTCCTGCTACAAGTTGCCCTAGACTAGACATTTTCTCACTTTGAATCAGTTGAGTTTGAGCTTTCTGCAATTGCTGCAAAGCTTGTTCTAATTTTTCCTTTTCTTGACTCAACGCAACAGTGCGTTGCTGCACTCGTATTTCCAGTTTCTCATTGGCTGTTTCTAATGCTTTGAGGGCTTCTTGTAAAGAGAGTTCAGCCTGTTTGCGCTCGTTAATCTCAATGAGAAAACCAAGTAACTGCGTGACTTTGCCCTGATTTCGCACAACAGTCACCATATCTTTCACCCAAACCCATTGTCCATCAGCACTCAACAATCGATACTCAACTATGTAATCGTCTTCCTCCTGTAAAGTGCCTTGGTGATGGTCAAGAACCTGCGGCAAATCTTCTGGGTGAACGTGCTTGTGCCAAAAGTTTGGTTCATACCACTGCTGTTGGTCATAACCGAATAAATGAACGACCTGTGGTCCTACATAGGTGAACTGGTGAGTCACAGCCTGAGCTTCCCAAGGTACTAATTTGACACTCTCTACCAGTCGCTTCAGCCGCTGCCGAGTTTGCTCTAAATCTTGTTCTGTAAACTTGCGTAAGGTGATGTCAGTTGCCAGTACAGTGTATCGAGTGGCTATCCCTTCCTCATCATAGATGGGCTGCCCATCTATTAACAGCCAGCACTCACTCTGGTTACGTGACACGCACGAAAGTTCAAACTTAAAGCTCTCTCCTTTGAGCAGTTGTTCACGGATATAAGCTTGTTGAGTATCGACTTGAGAGTTAGATGCAAGTACAGAAAAAAATTTTTGTCCAATGAGCTGCTCAATTGCGAAATCCGTGCGTTCAGCAAATGCTTGATTGACCCACTCAAGGCGCCCAGCTCTATCCGTCAACGCCATTAATAAATCTGTGCGATCAGCCAAGGCAGTAAACATGGTCATAGGCAGACTGAGTGAGTTAGTTTGCATACCCCTAACTCCTGTAACAAGAATTAGAGTGCATCGCGTCTCCCGGCTATATACGCCAAAAATAACTGAGCTATATCATCACGAATCTTACGGAAGACTTGCAGCTTTTCTGTTTCTGTTCCTGTGGCTTGGGCTGGATCAGGGAAATTAAAGTGATGACGCTTAATAGTTGCGGGCAAACTAGGGCAACTTTGGTCAGCATTATCACATACAGTGATGACTGTATCAATTTTTTGGTCGAGAAACTGGTTGATGTGCTTGCAAGAGTTTTTGGAAATGTCTATCCCTATCTCTCCCATAACCTTAACAGCCAAAGGATGCACTTCCACAGCCGGGTTCATTCCTGCACTCTCCACTGTCAGTAAATCACCAGCTAACTCCTTGAGCAATCCTTCAGCCATTTGGCTGCGACAGGAATTACCAGTACACAGGATTAACAGAAGTGGTTTTTGCATTTTACTATAAATGTATTGCTATAAATTTTAGATACCTAAAAAACAATTATCTCCAGTAACAATACGCAGATTCATTTTAAAGATCTTACGGTTAACAAATTGTTTGTAGTAAGGATTTTAGTCCTTGCTTTCAAAGAACAAGAGAACTCTTGTACTCACTACAGATTTATATTGCTATCAAAACAGCCTCTAAGCTCCTACTTGTAATACTTGCACCTCTTCTCCTTGACAAATCAGTGTCTTACCTATTGGTAGAATAGCTAAGGCGTTGGTTTGAGCTAAATTAATTAAGTTGCCAGCATTTTGAAGACCACCTGCTGACTGAAATTCGTAAACTCCATGTTTTAAGCGCAACTGGCCCCAAATGTAAGTTTCGCGTTTACCATCTGATCGCAACTCATGACACGCCAGCGCTTTCACAAACACTGGTTGCCAACCTTTAGCAAGCCCTGAAAGTTTTTTAATGGCTGGTTGTACAAATCGCCAAAACGTGACTAAAGCAGAAACAGGGTTTCCTGGCAAACCAAAGTACAAAACTGGACGTGCATCGTTGTCAAATGTGGCAACTGTCATGGGTTTACCAGGTTTGAGCGCAACGGCACGAATATGAATTTTACCTCCCAGCGACTCTATAATTTGCTCAACATAGTCATAATCTCCCACAGAGACACCACCTGAAGAGACAACGACATCAGCTTGAGCTATAGCATCGGCGATCGCTTTCTTTAGCGCCTCTGGTTCATCCTTCACAATTCCTAACATTAAGGGTTCCCCAGCACTTTGCCTAACCAAAGCCAAGAGTGCATATTGATTTGAATCCACAATTTGTCCTGGTTGCAACGGTTTATCAGGTGTGACCAGTTCATTACCAGTAGACAAAATAGCGACACGAGGGCGACGAAAAACCCTCAATTGGGTACACTGCACTGCAGCTAATACAGCAATTTTTGGAGCATCCAACAAAGTCCCTGCTGGTAGTAATTTTGTCTCGGCTCGATAGTAACATCCCCGATGTCTGACAAATTCTTGTGGTTTTGGGGCTGCAAGGATAATGACACGGTTTTCTTCCCTGCGTGTTCTTTCTTGCATGACAACCGTATCTGCACCCGTAGGCATCACCGCACCTGTCAATATCCGTGCTGCTTGCCCTGGTTGAATTGTAGATTTAGGTTGAACCCCAGCAGGAATTTCCTCAACAATTTCTAAAACCGCTGGCTTTTCCTCGCTACAACCTTGCACATCTTCGTATCGCACTGCGTAGCCATCCATCGCTGAGTTGTCCCAGTGAGGAAAATCCAGTTGACTAGTGACGGGAGATGCCAGAATGCGAGCGATCGCCGTTAGCAAATCAACAAATTCTGTATCCTGTGGAGTCTTCAGGGGTTGCACCAAATCTAAAATAATTGCTTCTGCATCGCTGACTGACAGCATGGTATCGCCTCTGAACTTTGTAACGTTCTTTATCGTTAGTATTGGCTACTCGTTAAGTTTTAGTCTACTACCAAGACTGTCTGGACTCGCCAGCACGGCAATACATGAGTTACATTGTGGAAGGAGCAACGTGGATGCAGCAATTAGTTGGCAACTTGCTGGTTAATCACCGCGTTGGTTCTAGCGTCATCGGCTTTGCTCCCACTGACTGCAATGCTATACTGCGGCACGTAGTCAGCAATTTGCAGATGGAGATGACACAAAGTCATGCCACTTCCTGGTACTGGTATTGGTCTGGCTATTTGTAAAAAAATTGTCCAGCACCACGGTGGATAAATCTGGAGCAGGAACAACATTTTACTTTACCATTCCCTAAACTGCAAGAGCCATCACTTGACAAGTCTGACAAATACATATGGATGACAGCCAGACCTTACAACCAATTGAAATTTTGTTAGTAGAAGACTCATACAGCGATGCTCACCTCACCATCAAAGGCTTGACTCAAGCCAAGATTACTAACAACATAAACTGGGTAGAGGATGGCGAAACGGCTATCGAGTATTTGACTCGTCAAGGTGAGTATGCCACGGCTACACGTCCAGACCTGATCTTACTTGATCTCAATCTACCTGGTATGGATGGTCGGGAAGTGCTGACAGAAATAAAATTAGACCCTGATCTCAGACGAATTCCAGTGGTTGTTCTCACCACGAGCATGGATGAACAGGATATATTGAGGTCTTATGACCTGAATGCCAATTGCTACGTTACTAAGCCAATTGATATTCATCAGTTTATTCACATCGTACAGTTGATTAATGATTTTTGGCTAGCAGCAGTTAAGTTACCACCAAAATAAATTGATTTTATGAACACGGCATCAATTAGTATTCTATTAGTAGAAGATTCTCCCAGCGATGCCAAGTTGCTGCAGCAAACACTTTGGCACTTGGGTGGGGAAAGATGGCAGGTGTTACAATTCGAGCGGCTGAGTGACGCTGTTGATGCATGTAGCAAAAGCACTTTTGACGTAGTTTTGTTAGACCTTTCTCTCCCAGATTCCGAGGGATTAAACACTATAGCAGAATTTCACGCCGCAGTACCAAATATCCCAATTGTGGTGTTAACGGGGTTTGACGATGAAGACATTGCCTTACAAGCAGTAGCAAAAAAGGCACAGGATTATCTGGTTAAGGGACAAATCACACCCAACTTACTTATGCGTACTATTCGCTACGCTATGGAACGGGGACAAATTGTTAAACAGCTGCGAGAAAGTGAACGTCGCTTGCGGGGGATTTTTGAACAAACATTCCAATCAATGGTATTGCTCACTCCAGAGGGAATTGTTCTAGAAATTAACCAAACTGCCCTTAACTTGTGCGATAGTCAACAACAAGATTGTGTTGGTAAACCGTTGTGGGAACTCAAAAACTGGAGTCACTCTTCGGGAAATCAGGAGTGGTTCAAAACTGTGATTGCCAAGGCGGCTGATGGTGAATTTGTCCGCCAGGAATTGCAGGTGTGTGGCGCAAATGATGTGATCGTGTGGATTGATTTTTCCCTCAAACCTTTAAAAGATGAAACAGGAAAAGTGGTGCTGCTAATCGTCGAAGGTCGGGATATGAGCGATCGCAAACGTGCTGAAGCAGAAGTTGTCAAGGCGTGGGAACAGGAACGGGAACTCAACGAGATGAAATCTAGCTTTGTTTCAATGGTTTCTCACGAGTTCCGCAATCCGATGACTGTGATTCGGACGGCAGTAGAACTACTCGAATTATACAACCAGCAGTTGACTGAGCAGCAAAAAAGTAAATACTTTGGCAAGATTCAAACTGCCATTCGTCATATGCTGCAATTATTAGATGAAGTCTTATTTTTGGGCAGAAGTGATGTAGGTAAACTACAATGTGAACCTACACTGCTAAATTTAGAAAATTTCTGTAGCGAACTCACACAAAGTTTGCAACTGAGTGCTAATAGTAAACACGAAATTATCTTTAGCTTTCAAGGTGAACAGACCTCAGTTGAAGTAGACGAAAACCTGTTACGTTTCATTTTGACTAACTTACTTTCTAATGCCATCAAGTATTCTCCTCAAGGCGGTACAATTCGATTTGACGTTATCTGTGAGGATGATACAGCAACTTTCCAAATCCAAGATTTTGGGATTGGTATCCCATTGAAAGACCAACAACGTTTGTTTGAAACCTTCCACCGCGCTACCAATGTGGGTAGTATTCCAGGAACAGGACTAGGGCTGTCGATAGTTAAAAAGTGTGTTGATTTACATCAAGGTCAGATTCAGTTAGAAAGCCAAGTGGGAGTCGGCACAACATTTACCATCAAACTCCCATTGAATAATCATGGCATATTACCGTCTTTGGAACTTGTTGGAAGTTATTGGGATTCGCAGAAACTAGCGTAATCGCAGTACTGAAGCCTTGAATTTTAAGTTGTGAATACATTCGTGTTCAAGTCCTTTGAAGAATGGAAAACAAAAAATGACACCTCTAGAACTTGGCAATCCGTACTTAGGGCTGTTTTAGTGACACGAATACTTGGTTTTGGAACTGTTGGTTAACCCCTTAACATTGAGGTAGACGGAAAAACAAAACCAACCCCCAAACTCTATATATGTCTATTGAACAAGTTCCCCCCAAACACTATCCCAAGGTAGAGTTTGGGCGAAGAGGTCTGGCATTAGGGATTGATTTCCTTTGTGTATGGATAGTGAGTTCGTTATTGGGAAGTTCTCAACTCGGTGTGCAAATTGTTCAAATACTAGTCTTTGCTATTGGTTGGGGCATTTTGCGGATCATTGTGCCTTACAACAATCAGGGGCAGAGTTTAGGGCGTTATGCTTTTGATATAAAGGTGCTGGAACTCGAACGCGGTAAAATTCCTGATATGCAATCTCTTTTGAAGCGAGAAGGGATAGTTGGGCTGAGTGCGCTTCTAGTTTCTGTTGCTCTAAGTAATATCCTACGCAATCCCACTGCTATACTGCTATTGATTCCCTTGGCAATTGACTGTGGTGCAGCTTTATCTGATACCCAGCAGCGGCAAGCTTTGCATGACCGTTACGCCAAGACTATGGTCGTTTCGTCCCATCGTGGCTATTCGCTGGACATAAAAGTTAAGCGATTAGTTGAAAAAGGGCGACGTAATATGAGACAATAGATATTTGTGTTAATTCTCTTCAGACAACAATTTTTGTAAGATTATGGCTAAGAGTAAAGGTGTCCGCATAGTAGTGACACTAGAATGTACCGAGTGTCGCACTAACGCAAACAAGCGTTCTCCTGGTGTTTCACGGTATACCACGACTAAAAACCGTCGCAACACCACCAATAGACTAGAACTAAAAAAGTTCTGCCCTCACTGCAACAAACATACTGATCACAAGGAAATCAAGTAAACATGAGCTATTACCGTCGTCGTTTATCCCCGATTAAGCCGGGAGAACCAATTGATTACAAAGATGTGGATTTGTTGCGTAAGTTTGTTACCGAACGGGGTAAGATACTCCCTCGGAGGATTACTGGACTGACAGCTCAGCAACAGCGAGCGTTGACATCAGCGATTAAACGCGCTCGTATTGTGGCTTTGTTGCCGTTTATTAATGCGGAAGGCTAATAATAGTTAAGAGTGATGAGTTAAGAGTGATGAGTTATTGACTCCTAACTCCTAACTCGTAACTAAATCAAAAATCAAAATTCAAAACTTTATCAATAACTGCGAGGCTTGTGGAGAAGGGGACGCTAGTTGAATTTAGACTTGGTAGCGATCGCCGTTTGGGTGTAGTAGACCGTCCAGACGGCAAAGCTCGTTTATTTGTGATAGATGAACGGGGTCAGTCCCACAGTCTCGCACCTCGGCAAATCACCTACGCAGTGACCGGGCAACCCTACAAGCCTTCGCAAATATTCGAGTTTCTAGAGCAGGTCAAGCCTTATTTAGATCCCTCCAGTTTAGAGGTGGCTTGGGAATTACTAGTAGAAAGTGGGGAAACAGTGACGCCAATCCAGATGGCAAATCTGCTGTTTTCAGAATCACAAGCGGCTCATCGCTACGCTGCGTATCACTTGTTATCAGAGGATAAAATCTACTTTAAGCAGAAGGGAGAAGCTTACGAGCCGCGCAGTGCAGCTCAAGTAGCAGAACGCAAACACCAGCTAGAGGTGGAAGCGCTAAAAGCTAAGGGACAGCAAGAATTTTTGGCTAAAGTAGAGGCGGCGCTCAAAGGAGAACCAGTTGAGTGGCAACGCCACGACCGCCACCGCTTGGAAGCCCTAGAAAAATATGCAGCCCTACTAGCTGATGTTATACGTGTGGGGTTAAGTTATGACTCTCTGGCTCGCGCCTATCCTCCGCCAGCGTTAGTCTTGGAAACGATGAATATGCTGGGACGCACCGCAACCCCCCAAGGAGCCTTTCAACTGTTAGTGGACTTGGGTTGGTGGAGTCCGCATGAGAACTTATTTCTGCGTCGTTCGTCAATTCCCGTACAGTTCGCTAGCAAGGTATTAGAAGTGGCGCAACAGCGATTGGAATCATATGTGCCAGATCGAGATATCAACCGCCTGGATCTGACCTACCTGAAGGTGTACACAATCGATGATGAAAGTACTACCGAGATAGATGATGGTCTAAGTTGGGAATTACTCCCCAATGGTAAGGAGCAGTTGTGGGTGCATATCGCTGATCCTACGCGCTGGTTGATGCCAGAAGATGAGTTAGACCTAGAAGCGAGAAAGCGGGGTAGTACAGTTTATTTGCCCACAGGCATGGTTCCCATGTTCCCTGAGGTCTTGGCAACAGGACCAATGAGTCTGGTGCAGGGAAAGGTTTGTTACGCCCTGAGTTTTGGGATTGTTTTAGATGACACTGGGGCAGTCGAAGATTACAGTATCCACCCAAGTTTCATTAAACCGACCTATCGCCTGACCTACGAAGATGTAGATGAAATGTTAGATTTAGGCGTGCAGGCGGAATCAGAAATTGCAGCGATCGCAAATTGGGCACAACGACGTAAAGCTTGGCGGTACGCCCAAGGAGCCATTAGCATTAATATGCCGGAGGCGATGATAAAAGTCAAAGGCGATGATATCAATATTGAAATCTTAGAAGACTCCAAAGCACGGCAATTGGTCGCCGAGATGATGATTGTTGCTGGTGAAGTTGCTGCCCGCTACGGTCAAAAGCATAATATTCCGTTACCATTTCGCGGTCAGCCACAGCCAGAATTACCCCCTGAGCAAGAATTGCTACAGCTACCCGCAGGATTCGTCCGTGCCTGTGCTATGCGGCGTTGTATGCCCAAGAGCGAAATGAGCATCACTCCTGTGCGTCATTCTGGCTTAGGTTTAGATACCTACACTCAAGCAACTTCACCTATCCGCCGCTACAGCGATTTACTGACTCACTTTCAACTTAAAGCTCACCTGCGTGGTGAAGTTTTGCCCTTTTCAGCAGAACAATTGAAAGAAGTCATGATGACCGTTTCTTCTATCACCCAAGAGGTGACGATGGTAGAACGGCAAACAAACAGATATTGGGCTTTGGAGTATCTGCGTCGTTACCCCGAGCAAGTTTGGGAAGTAACAGTGCTGATGTGGTTGAGAGAAGACAGTGGCTTGGCACTCATTCTGTTAGAAGATTTGGGCTTGCAGTTACCCATGTTTTTCAAACGGTCTGTGAAATTGGGCGAACAGCTATTAGTTAAAGTTTTTCATGCCGATCCACACAAAGATGTGATTCAGTTTCAGGAAATCGTTTATCAAGAAGCGCAACCTGCGACGAATTAAAAACTCACCACCTGTGTTTGCTAGCGGAAAGGGGAACTTCAAGAGTTGTCCTCGATGTGTAGAGAATTTGCACAAACCCTATTTGAAGATCAACTGATCTAGATATGCAGCGCAATCCAATTGCTGTTAAAGATTAATTCATAAATCCGGTTATAGACTCTTAGGATGCCCTGTTTCTTAACCACTAGCCCCGACAAAAGCAATTCCCTTTCCTCAGGACTATCAACTGAGATAACTTCTCCTTCGTGCAAAATTTGTCTATACAGCCCTAAAAGTTTAGTAGCTTGTTCATTAATCTCGAAGAGGCGCTCATCGCCTCCGGCGCTGGGTAAAGCCCAATTGCGTGGAGCGCACCGACAAAGGCGATCGCGAATGGTTTTCAGGTGTTCTGGTTCATCCTGTGATTCCCAATTTTCTATCACCTTTGTTCGTACCAAATTTTCAATCCACTCTGCTTCACTATTTGTAGGAATAGGAGATGAAGAATTACGGATGAGTTTACAGAGCTTTTGAGTTAAAAAAGGCTGACCATTCGTCCAGGACAACACTTCTTTAAGTACGACTTGAGGATTGCTAACTTTGTGTGTTAATCCTTGAAGTAAAGGTTGAGCTTCATGCAATTGAAAACCACTAAGTTGAATTGCCCGACCAATATTAAAGGGGGTTCTCTGGTAATTATTAATCAAACTTGATGGTGCTGCAACTCCAAACAAAGCAAAGGTTAAACGCTGATATTCTGAATTGATACAGCGTTGATTATAGCAGAAGCGAACCATAGCAAAAAAGTCATCTACAGGGAAATTTAAACCTAAGACGCTATCAATTTCATCTAAAAAAATCACTAATTTTTTTGGAGGTGCATCATTTTCTAATCTCACTTGAACTAGTAAGACTTCTTCAAGAAATCGACTTAACCGTTGAACTGGAGAAATATCAAGTTGCTCATTCCACCAAGCTTTAAGATTAACCTTGCCGACTAAGTTAAAAGTTTGCCATAACTCTACTGCCAATCCCTTATACCATTGTTGTGGGCTAATATTTTCGCTGCCAATGCGGCTCATATCAATCGCTGCACAGCAAAACCCCTCTTGCTGAAGATGATGCATCATGCGTACCATAAGGCTGGACTTACCCATTTGCCGTGTATTGAGAATGTAACAAAACTCCCCACGTTGCAACGCCTTGTAAAGGTGACGATCTGCAGAACGCACCACATATGTAGGAGCATCTAAGGGCAAACTTCCCCCAACTTGATAGTCAAAGATGTAAGAGTCTTCTTCACTTCTAAGCAGAGCATTTTCAAATAGCAATTCTGCTTGAGTTGCTTTAAGAATTTCTAAGGTTTGTGATAGTTCTTGAGTACGTTCTTGAACTTTGTTTTCTAAAGTGAGGTTGGATTCGGCTAACGCATCTTTTGCTTGCTGTAGGGCAACATTTTTGAGTGCTAAATCCTGGGTAAACTGAATTCGCTCGGCTTCTGCTTGTTTGCGTGCTGTGATGTCCACGATAAAACCTTGATAGTAGAGGAGTACCCCATTAGCATCGCGGATAGCACGCGCGTTCTCACTAATCCAGATGATATTGCCATCTTTGCGATAAACCTGAGATTCAAACGCTGATACGGCATCGTACTTTTGTATTAGGGTGAAAAACTCCGTACGACGATGTACCTCGACGTACAATTGATGCTGGTTATTATTAATAGTTGGAATTAACTCTTCAGGCGAGTTATAGCCGTAGAGGTATGCTAAGGCAGGATTAGCATTGATATAAAATCCGTCAGGTGTAATCTGAAAAATTCCTTCTAACGAATTTTCAAAGATACTGCGATATTTCTGTTCTGCTTTCTTAAGTGCTTCAATGAGTACAGTTTGTTGACGGTTTAATTCTTCCAATGCTTGGTTCATTTGCTCGAGTTGAGCATTCTTTTCAGCTATCTTTTTTTCTTGAAGATAGCTATTGACTGCTTCTTTTACCGTCAATTTTAAGTCTTCAGCTTCCCAAGGTTTGGCAATATAACGATATAGTTTTGCATACTTAATTGCATTGCCTACAACATCAAGATTTGCTTGTCCAGTTAGCATCACCTTGAGGGTTTTTGGAGAGAGCAAATGAATGCGCTTTAACAGATCATCTCCATTCATACCAGGCATAATATGGTCGGAAATAATCAAGGGAATCCCATACCCATCTTCTAGCAATTCTTCAACTAGCTCTAAAGCCTCTTCACCCCCTTCAGCAATTTCGATGAGGTAATCTTTACCAAGTGCCTCTTTCAGTTCAGCTTTGAGGCTCATGAGTATAGTTCTTTCATCATCGACACAGATAATTACCTGTTTAGTCATAGTTTAGCCATAGCAGATTTAATAGCTTCCACTAAATCAGCTTCCGACCAAGGTTTAGATATGCAACAATGTAGATCAGCGTATTTTTTCGCACGCTCAATTGATGCTTCATCAGCTTGACCTGTCAGCATAATTTTAATAATATAGGGAAATTCCCGATGGACGCGAATCAGAAAATCATCCCCCTTCATACCAGGCATTAACCAATCAGAGACAATAAGAATAATTTTGATGCGTTCCTCAGTCAATTCGTAAATTAACTCTAAAGCCTCATTAGCATCTTCAGCTACTTCATATTGATAAGCATTCCCAAATGCTGATTTAAGTTGAGCTTTCAGACTTTCTAAGATGACTTTTTCATCGTCAACACATAAAATAACTGGTTTAGACATTCGGTATTTCCTAAATTGGTTGAACAGGTAGAAAAACATGAAAGCTTGTTCGACCTGGTTGGCTTTCTACGGTGATATTACCAGAATGCTTTTCAACAATTTTTTTGACAATATAAAGTCCCAAACCACTACCTTCTCCCAAAGGTTTAGTGGTAAAAAATGGCTCAAAAATTTTCGATTGAATCTCTGGTGGTATCCCCTTACCCGTATCAGTCATACTAATCTTTATAGACTGGGGAAGCAGTGTGACATCAATCGTTAAAGTGCCTTGGTTCTCCATTGCTTGTAAAGCGTTATGGATGAGATTAGTCCACACTTGGTTGAGTTCATCGGGATAACATAGTACAGCAGGTAAATCAGCATAATTTCGTTTCACCTCCACACCACGTTTGAATTGATTGTGATAGAGGGTTAACACGGTTTCAATCCCTTCGCTTAGATGAGCAGGAGTCATTTCACCGGACGAGTCATATCGGGCATAAGTTTTCAGAGCAAATACCACTTTTGCAGCGCGGTCTATGGCAGTGTTGATTGTCTGAGTGCCTCTGTATAATCCTGAAAGTTTATACGCAATGTTTAACAAATGTAAACTATCTGGTCTTTCTAACAGGGGCAAGAAAGCATTAATGTCGTGATAAATCCGCATATCTGTTAGGGTATCGGCAAGAGTATCGGCGTTTTCAATCTTCAATTCTTCTAATTGATGAATTAAATTTCGCTTGAATTGGCGCTCTTCTCTAGCAGAGAAAGTTGATTCTCTTGTGATTGACTTTTGCACTAAAGCTAAAAAATCCTGCTTTTGTTCTACAGACAGAGATTGGAATAATGAGGGTAACTCTAACAAAGTTTGATTTAGGAAATTAGAAATATTCCCCGCACAGGAGCGAATAACTCCCAATGGCGTATTAATTTCATGGGCTACCCCAGCAATCAGTTGTCCCAGTGCTGCCATTTTTTCTGATTGAATCAGCTCTTCTTGAGTGGCTTTGAGGTGCTCAAGTGCTTGTGAGAGTTCTTGGGTACGTTCTTCTACTTTAGTTTCCAAAGTACGATTATATTCTTCTAAATTGTTATAGAGCCGTGCATTTTCAATGGAAATAGCAGCTTGAGAAGATAAGATTTTGATAAATTTCAATTCATTAGGGGTAAAGGCATTAGTAATTAGATTATTTTCCAGATAGATAATACCTTGCAGTTGACCTTGATTAACAAGTGGCGCACATAAAACAGATTTGGTCTGATGCTGTTGGATATACAGGTCAAGTGTAAAGTTTCCCTCACTAGTTGCATCATTTAAAACTACACTTTCTTTAGTGCGGACTACATAATTAATAATTGATGCAGGTAGGCGATTGTCAATGGGAATTGACTGCAACACCTTTGTCTGGTAGGTGTTTCCTTCGATTGAGGAATTTACTTCTCCAGAGGCTTCAATCAGCAGTTGACCTGAGGTTTCTAAAATCAAAAATCCTTTTTGCGCCCCAGCATTCTCAATGAGAATTTTCATTAAGGAACTGAGTAACTTATCCAGAACAATTTCACCGGAAATCGCAAGGCTAGCTTTCATCACTGTCGCTAAATCCAAACCTTCCTTAGAACGACTGGCAGTTGTGGTAGTGGGATTTGTTATGCGCGTGTCTTGTGTGTGACTCACCACAGGTGATTTCGTCAGTAACTGTGGGTATTTTGCTTCCAAATCTTTAACCTTGGCAGTAGCGCCCCAGCGTCTGTAGCAATAGTGTGCCTCTTGCATATAGGTTCGGGCAATCTTCTCCCTAGCACGCGCTAGATAAAACTTTGCCGCTAACTCATAAGCTAATGCTTCTTCTTGGATATATTCGTTGTCATTTGCACCTTGAATGGCTCGTTCATAAAACTCTTCCGCCTCAAAAACTTGACCCAAGACTCGTGCTTTCTCAGCTTCTACTAAGTCATATTTGTGCTGAAAGTTCATTGGGGCATGATGCGCCCATTTGAGCATCTTTTCTTGGTGACTTGTCACTTTAAGGAGCAGCTGTTCTTGTTCAGAATAAGGTACAGATGGATACACCGCCAGCTGCACCAAAGAATCGTAAAAATGAAATAGAGGAACCTGTAGTACCCCTGGCACTTCATGTAGATACTGTTCGGCAGAGGCGGCATTTTTTAAAGCTTCAGTAAGTTCCCCAAATAGAAAACAAAGCATAAGTTTGTAGACATAAAAGGGGGAAATACTGCATCGTTCGGTTGCCAAAAGAAGCGGTAGCAATTGCTCTTCACCCAATAAATGGCAAGGGTTTTCAGTTCGTTCCAACAAGTTAATGACTACCTGGTGACAAATTTGATGGCTTAAGTTCATTTCTTGCTTAAGTTGAGGGAAGGCATCATTATAGTTGGCTATCTTTTGCTCTAACTTCGTTAATTCCAGACCGGTCAAATATGAGTAACTACATTCAAAGGCGGCAGCATAGGCTGCCATTTCAAAATCTCCATTTTCTACCGCGCTAGAGTAAGCCTCCTGTGCAAGTGATATGCTTTCTCTAACATGATGTTTTCCATGAATTATGCATCCTGCTATTGTCAATAATGCCTTATTCTTGAGGGAATTAGCATTGAACCGCTCAATGAGACTTAAAGCTAAAGAGCCAAATTGCTCGGCTCCCTCAACGTCTTGAACTACCCCGTTTAAGATGACTCCGTACATGGCATAACCAATGGCAGAAAGGGGAGCATTGCCATGTTTGAGCGATAAATTCACCTGTTTGCACGCAAGCAGCGGGTACAATGCAGGCGCAGCTTGATAGGCAGAAGACAACAGACTATTTAAGATCCGCATGGTTGCGCTTGCCAGCTTATTGGCATCTGTCATGGGTGGTAAATTGCTTAAGTCCTGAATGTTCTTTCCACTCAAAGCTAGCTTTGTTTCTAAGAGTGCTTGTTGAACATCCGATTGAGTAGGCGAGGAGGGTAGAGCTACACCTAGTAGCTCCAGCACTTGTAGCCCAATCTTGAGCGCTTGGAGTTGTTGTCTTTGCGCTCGGCTGCTTTGGATTTTCACCTCATAAACTTTCACTTTGTCCAGAAGGTTTTTTGCCTGTTGCAGGACAACTGTTGCCCATTGCTCCATCTGCTCAAAGTTAAGGCTAAGGTACGCTGCTTCTGTTGCTTCTACATACAATGCCAATGTTAGCTCATAATTCGTTTGCCAACTATTAATTGCCAGAAATTCCATTCCTACAGTTAAATACCTGACAGCAGCAACATAAGCGACAGCCGCTTTTGCTTTCTGACCTGCCATTAAGTTCAATCTGGCGATTTCATCTCGTTCTGCTTGATGGGTGACAAGTGCCACACCAAAATTGAGATGATCCACAATCTCAAATAGTTTGTTGAATAATATCTGTGGTGAATTTTTCTGAAGAAGATTGCGACCAATTTGTAAATGAACAGCCTGTTTTTGATTCTCATCAATCAAAGCATAAGCTGCTTGTTGAACTCGGTCATGCAGGAATTTATAATTTTGAATAAATAGGTCTTTATCTAACTCAGATGTGGGCAGGATTAACCCAGCTTGAACTGCCGTCACTAGATCTGAAAAAATTTCGCTGGTTGATTTTTCACAGATGACACAGAGGGTATTTAAGTCAAACTGAGCACCTACACAAGCCGCTAAACGTAAAACTTGCTGAGTTGACTCTGGCAGTTTCTTCAACTTGCCAATCATCAATTCCACCACATTATCAGTGATGTCCTTCGCTTCTATTTGAGCTAGATTCCATTCCCATCTGTGGTATGCAAAATTAAAGGTGATGAGATATTCGGTGTGTAGTGTTTTAAGGAATTCATTGACAAAAAAAGGATTACCAAAAGTTTTACGCAGTACTAACTCAGCCAAAGGTCTAACTGTGCTGATATCACTGTGCAACGTTTCAGCAATCAGTTGGCTAATCGACTCGAGTCCTAACGGAGCTAAGGTAATAGAATTGATAGTTTGCCCTTGTTTTCTTAGCTTCTCAAGTGTCATCATCAACAGATGAGTTGCATTGACTTCATTATCTCGATATGCCCCTATGAGAAATAGGTATTGCGTCTCGCTATCGGTCATCATCAACTCAATTAATTTGAGAGTTGCTGAGTCTACCCACTGCAAATCATCTAAAAAGATCACCAAGGGATGTTCTTTGGCACAAAACACCCGAATAAAGTTTTGAAAGACTCGATTAAAACGATTTTGTGATTCAGTTGGTTCCACCTCTGGAACATCTGGCTGTTTGCCAATAATGAGTTCGACTTCGGGAATCACATCAATAATTACCTGTCCATACGGACCCACAGCCGCTAAAATTTTTTCTCGCCAATGTTGCAGTAGGTCTTCGGTTTCTGTCAACAGTTGTCGTACCAATTCCTTAAAGGCACTCACGATAGCAGAGTAGGGGATGTTGCGCCCAAATTGGTCAAACTTACCGGAAATGAAATAGCCGCGCTTAGAAGTAATTGGTTTATAAATTTCTTGCACAAGAGCTGACTTACCGATACCGGAATACCCTGCTACCAACATCATTTCGACTCGACCTAACCCTCCCTGTCTACCTTCAGTGCTAGGGAAGGCGGGAGTTTGGCTCTTCTGTGCCACCAGGAGACGAGGGTTTCCCTCGGAGCGAACTGTGCTCTCTATGTACGCTATGCGTAAGCGTTGCTCCTCCGCAGGAGGCACCGAGGGTTCCTCCCATTGAGGCGACTGGCGTGGAGAGGTTAAGTTAACATCAGTGGCAACTCTCTCAAAAGCTGCCAGTAAAGCCCGAACTTCCGCCTCCCGTCCATACAGTTTTTGTGGGATGTGAAATTTGTCAGAAATATCTTGAGTTGCTAGCGGAAATTCACAGATAGTTCCTGATGCTTGCAACTGGGTGATACATTCGTGCAAATCAGCTAGTAATCCCCAAGCGCTTTGATATCGCTGTTCGGCATTTTTTGCCATCAACTTCATAACAATATCTGACACGACTAGGGGGATTTCTGAATTTACTATGTGGGGTGGAGGTGGTTGTTTGGCGATATGACAATGCACCAATTCCAAAACATCATCAGTTGTAAACGGTAGTTGTTTGGTAAGCAGTTTGTAAAAGGTGACGCCTAGCGAGTAAAAATCCGTACGATAATCCAGAGTGCGGTTCATCCTGCCGATTTGTTCTGGTGACATATAGGCTAATGTGCCTTCTATGACGTTGGGATTTTTGAAGGTAGGATTTTCACGAGTTAAAACAGTGGCAATGCCAAAGTCGATGATTTTGAGCAGTCCTGTTTCTGGGTTGAGAACAATGTTGCTGGGGTTAATATCTTTGTGGATGATATTGGCTGCGTGGATATAACTTAAACTCTCAGTCACAGCAATGGCGATATTGAGACATTCAGCCAGGGTAAAGTCGCGCTCACGCATCAACATATTTAAGGAAGAAGCACCAAAATCCTCAAGGATAATGACCAGAGTTCTGTGATAGTTTTCGATGCCATAAGCCTGGATAGCACCATTGCAATTTAGATGGCAGGTGATGCAATATTCCTGCTTATATCTGCGGAGTTCCTCTGGGGTGGGATAGTCTTCTTTTAGCACCTTGAGGATAACTACTTTGTTATCTTGTTCTCGGATGCCACGATAAACGAGTGAATTGGCGCTTTCGTAAATTTGGGCAAGAATCTGGTAGCCGGGAACGTTAATCATAAGCAGTAACCAGGAATTGCTTTGCTACAGTATCATTGAGATTTGTAGGACTTACCCATTCACAAAAGTTAGATTATGTTGAGTGAAGTCCTAGCTTCTTTATTAAAGAGAAGTTAAGCTGGGACATCTGTCCCCTATATGTTTATATTTAGTGTTGGCAAAGTCAATTTATGCATGCACTTTTTTAGATAAAATGCATAAAGCTTAAGATAATCACTGCTACTGTCATAAGTAACTAGGAATAACCAAATATATTAACGAGTAGGCGATTAGGCAAAGTAAGCGCGCTGCTTGCGGCGATGGCGCTCTGTGCCATCGCCTTGGAGTTAATTCACACAAAGACCTATTTGTAAAGTGCATAATTTCTAATCTTTAATAAAGTTAATCTGTCTGATATTGACAGCTTGCTAGCTGACAGCTTTTAGGCTTACAAACGCAGTGGCAGGAACACACAAAATGTAGTCTTTCCTGGCACTGACTCCACCTCAATTATCCCCTGATGTTTCTCAATAATCTTCCTGACAATATCCAAGCCCAATCCACTCCCCTCCCCTGGAGGTTTAGTCGTGAAAAATGGCTCAAAAATTCTCTTTTGAATCTCTGGTGGTATTCCCTTGCCTGTGTCGTTGAAGCTAATCTTCACTTGCTGGGATTGCACAGAGACATCAATAGTTAAAGTGCCCTGATAATCCATCGCTTGTAAGGCATTCTGGATGAGGTTTGTCCACACCTGATTGAGCTCATCAGGATAACATAGTACTGGGGGTAACTCACCATAGTTCCTTCTCACCTCTACCCCATATTTGAGTTGATTATGATAAAGGGTGAGTACGGTTTCAATCCCCTCAATCAGATCTGCTGACCTCATTTGACCTGAGGAATCATAACGGGCATAATTTTTTAAGGCAAACACTACTTTGGCGGCACGTTCTGTAGCGGTGTTGATGGTCTGAATGCCTCTTTTGACTCCCGAAAGTTTATAGGCGATTTCTAGGATTTGTGAACTATCTGGTCTTTGGAACAACGGCAAAAAGCCATCGATTTCGTCGTAAATGCCCATATCTGTGAGCGTATCGGCAAGCGTATCTGCATTTTCAATCTCAGATTCTTCTAGTTGCTGCTTTAAGGCTCGCTTCAATTGACGCTCTTGTTTGGCGGATAATGTAGATTGTTTTTGCAGTGACCTTTGCACTAAAGCTAAAAAATTCTCTACTTGTTGTGGGGAGAGGGATTGCAAGAGTGCAGGTAACTCTAACAGAGTTTGATTCAAGAATTGACAAATATTACCTGCACAGGAGCGAATTGCTCCCAGTGGTGTATTGATTTCATGAGCCACGCCAGCAATTAACTGTCCCAGTTCTGCCATTTTTTCCGATTGAATCAGTTCTTCTTGAGTAGCAGCATTTTCAATAAAAATGGCAGCTTGGGAGGATAACAGTTTCAGGAGTTTCAATCGCTCCTGTGTAAATGCTCCAGTACTGAGATTATTTTCCAGATACGCAATTCCTATCAGTTGACCTTGATTGACAAGCGGCGTACACAAGATAGATTTGCTCTGATGCTCTTGGATGTAAGGGTCAAGTGTGAAGTTGCCCTCGCGCGTGGCATCATTTAAGACGACACTTTCATAAGTGCGGACAACATAGTTGATGATGGATGTAGGTAGGCGGTTATTAACTGGGAGTGATTGCAACACCGTAATGTTACAACCATCTCTACTGGCTGTTGTATCCATTTCCCCTGAGGCTTCAATCACCCATTCCCCTGCTTTATCCAAAATTAGAAAGCCTGTTTGCGCTCCAGCATTTTCGATTAATATCTTGACAAACAAACCGAGTAACTTATCCAGTACGATTTCACGGGACATTGCTTGGGATGCTTTCATTATCGTTGCTAAATCTAATGCTTCCCCAGAGCGATCACCAGTGGTAGTACCCTTTGTCCTGGGCGAGTTTTTTGTGTGAGTCGTCGCCATGACCCGCGTCAGTAACTGTGGGTATTTAGCTTCCAAATCTTTGACCAAGGCAGCTGCTCCCCAGCGGCTGTAGCAATAGTGTGCCTCTTGCATATAAGTTTGGGCAAACTTCTCCCTACCACGCGCCAAGTAAAACTTTGCAGCTAACTCATATGCCAATGCTTCTTCTTGAATGTATCCGTTGTCATTTGCACCTTGAATGGCTCGTTCATAAAACTCCTCAGCCTCAAGGATTTGACCTAAAACTCGCGCTTTCTCTGCCTCTACTAAATAAAATTTATGCAGATAATTCATTGGGGCATGATGCGCCCATTTGAGCATCTTTTCCTGATTGCTTGTCACTTTAAGGAGCAAATGTTTTCCTTCTGAATCAAGAACAGATGGATACACCGCCAACTGCGCTAAAGAATCGTAGAAATAAAACACAGGCACAGTTGGCTGCCCTGTCCCACCCTCTAAATACTGTTCAGCAGAAGTCGCATTTTCCACAGCTTGAACGAAATCCCCAAATAGATAGCAGAGGATAAGTTTATGGATATAAAAGTAGTGAAGTCCAGTTCTGTCATTTGCTGCCAAATAAAGCGGTAGAAATTTCTCTTCGTTGTATGCCTCACCCTGTAAACAGCACTGATTTTCAACTGTCGAGAGTAAGTTAAGGACTGCCTGACGACAGATTTGAGCATGACTCAAAGGAGCTTCTTGTTTAAGTTGAGTGAGGACATGACTGTAGAAAGCTATCTCTTGTTTTAGCTGTGTCAATTCTAAACCACAAAAATATGAACATTGACATTTAGCTGCTGCTGCATAGCTGGCAAATTCAAAATCTCCGTTTTCTATTCCGCTTTGATACCCCTTTTGGAGAAGTGATATGGTTTCCTTTATATGATGTTTTCCATGAATTATGCCGTATGCAACAGTAATCAATGTCTTACTCTTAATTTCCTTGGCATTGAGCCGTTCCACTAAACTTAAAGCTAATTGACCAAATTGATCAGCTCCTTCAATGTCTTGGACTACCGCGTTCAAGATCATGCCGTAAGTAGCATAGGCAAAGGCTGAAAAGGAAGTATTTCCATGTTTAATAGATAAATTCACCTGTTCACAGATAATCAGTGGCAATAGTACAGGCACACTTATATAGGCAGGAGAAGACGTGCTTGATAAGATACGCATGGCTGCCAGCTTGTAGGCATCTGTCATAACAGGCAGGTTGACCAAGTCCTCTAGGTTCTTCCCCCTCAAAGAAGTCTTTGTTTCCTCGAGTCGCCGCTGAACATCCACTTGGGTCAGCGAGGAGGGTAAACTCACCCCCAGCTTCTCTAAAACTTCTAGCCCAATCCTGACAGCTTCGAGGTGTTTATTTTGCGCCACACAGGTTTGGATTTTGACCTCATAAACTTTTACTTTATCCAGAATAGTTTTTGCTTGTTGCAGGACAAGCGTTGCCCATCTGTCCATCTGGTCGAAGTCGCCGCACAAGTACGCCACTTCTGCAGCTAACTCATGCAGCGCCAAGGTGAGGTCATACTGGCGTTGCCAGCTAGAAGCTGTCAGCAATTCTATGCCTGTGGTTAAATATCTTTTGGCAGCGTTATAAGCTGTCGCCGCCTTCGCTTTTCTACCCGCCAGCAAATTCAATCTGGCTATTTCATCTCGTTCTGCTGGATGAGTGATAAGTGCCACCCCAAAATTGAGATGATCTACTATCTCAAATAGTCTGTCTGATAATGTCTGTGAAGACGTATTCTGTAGGAGATTGCGACCAATTTGTAAGTGAACACCTTGTTTTTGGTTCTCATCAATTAAGGCATAAGCTGATTGTTGAACTCGGTCATGCAGGAATTGATAATTTTGAATCAATAAAGCTTCGTCTAACTCGGATGTGGGCAAAATTAATCCATCATGAACTGCTAACAATAAATCTGTAAAAATTTCGCTTTGTGATTTTTCACAGATCATAGAAAGCGTATTTAAGTCGAAATCTGTGCCCACACAAGCTGCCAATTGTAAAATATGCTGTGTCACATCGGGCAGTTTCTTCAACTTGCCAATCATCAACTCCACTACATTGTCAGTGATGTTCTTCGCTTTAATTTGCTCCAAATTCCATTGCCAGAACCCCCCTTTGTTTCCAAAGTGAGGGGATTGAAAAGTAATGAGATTTTCAGTATGTAGCGTTTTGAGAAATTCGTTGATAAAAAAAGGATTGCCAAGAGTTTTATGCAGTACTAACTCAGCTAAAGGTCTAGCTGTGCTGATATCACTATGCAACGTTTCGGCAAGCAGGTGACACATTGGCTCAAGTTCTAATGGCGCTAAGGTAACAGAGTTGATAGTTGCTCCTTGTTTTCTTAGCTCCTCAAGTGTCATCATCAACCCATGAGTTGGGTTGACTTCGTTATCGCGATACGCTCCTATGAAAAATAGGTATTGCGTCTCGCTATCGGTCATCATTAACTCAATTAATTTGAGCGTTGCTGAGTCTACCCACTGCAAATCATCCAGAAAGATGACCAAGGGATGCTCTTGTGAGCAGAACACCCGAATGAAGTTTTGAAAGACTAGGTTAAAGCGATTTTGTGACGCGGTTGGTCCTAATTCTGGCACAGCTAATTGTTTGCCAATAATCAGTTCTACTTCGGGAATAAAATCAATAATCACCTGTCCATTCGCACCCACAGCTGCTAATATTTTTTCTCGCCATTTTTGCAGTTGAACCTCAGTTTCACTCAACAGTTGCCGCACTAATCGTTGAAAGGCGTTCACTAGAGCAGAGTAAGGAACATTGCGCCCTAATTGGTCAAATTTCCCCACAATAAAATAGCCGCGTTTTTGTGTAATCGGTTTATAGACTTCTTGTACCAACGCTGACTTACCGATGCCAGCATACCCTGTCACCAGCATCATTTCGCTGTGAGATGGAAATGGGGAATGGTGCGCCGAGAGTGGGTAAGATACCTCTACTTGCCACTGTTGCCTTTCACTGACTCGTTTCTCCTGCAAAGACGCCACTCTCTCAAATGCTGTCAGTAAGGTGGCAATTTCTGTTTCCCGTCCATACAGTTTTTGGGGAATTTGAAATTTATCAGATATATCTAGACTGAAGAGTGGAAATTCTGTGATCTTACCGTTACGCTGTATTTGAGATAGGCACTCCTCTAAGTCTGCTAGTAATCCCCAAGCACTTTGATATCGTTGTTCGGCATTTTTTGCCATCAACTTCATAACAATATCTGACACGATTAGGGGGATTTCTGAATTTACTATGTGGGGGGGAAGTGGCTGTTGAGCAATATGACAATGCACCAATTCCAAAACGTCATCAGTGGCAAATGGTAGTTTTCCAGTCAGCAGTTCATAAAACGTGACACCTAGCGAGTAAAAATCCGTGCGATAATCCAGAGTGCGATTCATCCTGCCGGTTTGCTCTGGTGACATATAGGCTAATGTGCCTTCTATGACGTTGGGATTTTTGAAGGTAGGATTTTCACGAGTTAAAACAGTGGCAATGCCAAAATCGATAATTTTGAGCAGTCCTGTTTTTGGATTGAGAACAATATTGCTGGGGTTAATATCTTTGTGGATGACATTAGTAGCGTGAATTTTGCCCAGAATATCTGTGATTTTAATGGCGAGGCTCAAAAATTCGGGTAAGGGCATTGGGCAATAAGCCCCTACTGATGCCTTCATCAACTTTTCTAAGGACTCTCCCCCAAAATCCTCAAGAATAATAACTAGGGTTCTCTGATATTCTTGTATACTTTCTGCCTGGATTACCCCAATAACCCCTTCTTGATTCAGAAAACGGGTAATTTTATACTCCTGCTTGTAGCGAGTCAGTTGATTTTGAGTAGGATAGTCATCCTTAAGAACCTTGAGAATAACAGGTATATTATCCTGTTTTCTGATAGCTCGATAAACAAGAGAATTGGTGCTTTCGTAGATTTTTACTTGAACAACAATGCTACTTATGGAAATCATACCTGGCATCTCAAGTGAAATTTATTCTACATGATTAAAGTTATCTATTTGAAATAGAATACTGCTTTGGCTGCCCCACTGGTATTGTGAGAGTGTTTAGTATTCTATCTATTTGCCCATTCCACAATGAGATTAAATTCATTAGGTTTCCTTGATCTGTTAGCTCTAATTAGTATGGTAAATATAGCTAAATTCTGAAAAACCTTTGGAAAAGTTCTATTAAGTTCTGTTTAGATTTTTATCTAGTAAAAATTTTATCAAATCTTGATAAAATTTGCCTATAGAACCCATTTGAGATCTTTTTGCTAGCTAGCAGCTAATCGTTTGAGCATCAATCGGATAAAACAAAGTTTGAGCTTGGCATTGGCACGAGCGAGTGTGCGGTCAAAGTTTTTGACTAAACTTTTACATCGCTCTACCCAAGCATTGGATCTCTCTATCACCCATCTAGCAGCCACCGGAACAAATCCGGATTGTCCTTTGGCTTGCTTTTCAGCTTTTGATGGCTTGGCAGAGAGTTCAAATTGGATTTTGGTCATGATCTGGGGATAAATTTGCTCTAAGGCCGGGATAATTTTTTCAGGATGATAGCCATGATCTACCAAGATAGTTGTTTTGGGCAATTCCAGTGGTTTAGATTGGAAATAATCGATATTTTGTGAGAGCATTTCAATCAACCCCTGGTCATCAGATACGTTGGCGGTGGTGCAGTGAGTGAAGAAAGGGAAACCCAATATATCCACTGCTAGATGTCTTTTAATCCCGTTGGTTGCTTTGTAAAAACAAAACCCTTTCGACTCAACACTGGCATTACAAGTATTTTTGACCGCTTGTGAATCAATCAGGATCAGGGTTGTCCAGTGTGGTTTTTTTTTACTTGTTCACGCACTCCCTGATGTAAATTAGCCATAATTGAGTCCAGGATGCCATCTTCACACCACTGCTTGTAATGCCAGAACACAGTAGAATAGGGCGGCAAATCTCTGGGTAAGTCTGCCCAGTTGCAACCATTCTTAAGTTGATAAAATATCCCGTTCAATATTTGCCTCTTTGTCCACACAGGAGGTCTTGTTTTCTTCTTGGTCGGCAATAACGGCTCGATAATTTCCCATTCCAAGTCTGTCACGTCGCTTGAATATCCCATTTTTCGCCCTGACCTGATTCTATTCCACTGTTTGTGCCGATTTTACTTCTTCACCTCAAAGATCTCAAATGGGTTCTATAGATGGCTTCACTCAAGCGTGAATCATGAACTTTGAAGAAGGGCTGGTAGTTGTAGATGAAGTGGTCTTTCTCCAAGTAAAAAGACGGCTAAATTCCTTAAAAATTGCCGTCTTTAGAGGTTACTGGGAGGGAATGTTCTGGTAATCTTGGAGCAGACAAACTATTTCTGCTCAACTGCGATACTAAGCTTAAGCTAGCGCCTTAAGATCTCTATCTTTACTGGTACAGATCAAAACGTCATCAGAAACTGTAGTTATCGACGATGTAGTTATTTGTGATTTGGAAGATCTGACAGGAGAAATTCCTACAAGAGAAAATCTGCTCTTCCAAGCGCTTGAGTTATACACAAAAAGCGCATTTTCGCAACAAATCTTTATAATTATGGGGGATTCAACCCATGACTAACTCTGTTATTCATTCAATTGAGCGTGCTGAAGTAACGCAACAACTTTCGGAAAATGTCATCTTCACAACCCTAGATGACCTCTATGACTGGGCAAAAATGTCCAGTCTGTATCCATTAATGTTTGGCACAGCTTGCTGCTTCATGGAGTTTATGGCTGCCTATGCTTCTCGGTTTGACATGGAGCGATATGGGATGATTCCCCGTGCCACTCCCCGACAGGCAGACTTGTTGATTACCGCAGGTACAATCACGATGAAGTACGCTCCTAACCTGGTGCGACTTTATGAACAAATGCCAGAACCCAAGTACGTCATTGCAATGGGAGCTTGCACAATTACAGGCGGGATGTTCAGCGTAGATTCTCCCACCACTGTTCGAGGCGTGGATAAGTTAATTCCAGTCGATGTCTACATTCCGGGATGTCCACCCCGACCAGAGGCAGTCATAGATGCGATTATTAAACTACGTAAGAAGATTGCCAACGAAAGCATCCAGGAACGGCAGAGAACCCAACAAACACACCGCTATTACAGCATTCCTCACTGCATGAAGGTCGTGTCTCCCATCCACAATGGGCAATACTTGAGGAATGTATCACGGGAAGCTCCATCCAAGGAAATGACTGAAGCAACAGGATTGCCTTTACCCTTGGCGCTTCAACACCAGAAATCGGATTTATCAACACAGACTCATGGCTGAAATGGCAATTTTCTCAGATAATTCCGGTTTCTGCGTAAGTCTAAGAAGAGACAGTAAAAATAAAGAAACCCAGTTTCTTCAAGAAGCCGGGTTTCTCAAGAAAACTACAAGCTTCCAACAATCATTCCAGCAAGTACGATAAAACCAATCCACACATTTTGCCGGAACATTTCTCCATAAGCAGAGTTAGGTAAGTCTTTCTGTCTTAAGCGTGTATACTGCCAAGCCCAACCCACAGTAGCAATAGCAAGACTTATCCAAAAGGTAGGGCGCAAGTGCATAATCACGCCTAGCCAACCGAGTAAAAACACGGTACCTGCAAAGAAAATCCCAATCGCAACAGCCGCGTATTCACCGAAAAACAGAGCGCTAGAATTGATACCAACTCGCTGGTCATCCTCTCTGTCACTCATAGCGTAAACAGTATCAAATCCTAATGTCCATAGTAAAGTGGCACTCCAAAGGAGCCAGGTGGGAAGTGAAAGGTTATGCGTTACCGCACTCCAGCTAATCAAAACACCAAAACCCCAAGCGATAGAAAGAACCAGTTGCGGGATAGGAAACACCCGTTTTGCACCTGGATAAAGCAAAATGACTGGAACTGCTGCTACACACAACCAAAATGAGAGTGGGTTAAGATAAAAAGCAAGAACTGCAGCACATGCCATCGCCACTATGGCAACTATGATGCCGACTTTTATAGAAAGCGCACGGGAAGCAAGAGGGCGATCGCGAGTTCTTTCCACTTGTGGATCTATATCTCTATCCCACAAATCATTGACAACACACCCAGCAGCACTTGTGGCAAGAGTACCTAGGACGATAACGCCAACCAGGGGTAAAGGTGGTTTTCCAGCGGCTGCCAAAAACACAGCCCAAAGAGCGGGAATCATCAAAATTAACCGTCCTTCTGGTTTATGCCACCGCAAAAGCCGGATAATCACAAACAACATGGGTTCGGTGTTGCTTTCTGGCGTAGTAAGCATAGGCAGCAAAACAATGTCTAGAGATAGATTCGTTCACACATATTCACATCTATACAATATCTTTATTTGCTATTTGTAAAATCACAACTACAAGTGGCAAGTTTGGATACAACCAATGAGTCACTTTCGTTGTGGGTAACAGGATGCCTCAGGTGGCTCAGTTAGGGTCACGCATTCGTTCTACCTGATAACAATTTTGATGTTCACAATATATACATTATGCCGATACAGTCAGTATTGCCAGCCTTTGCCATCCTTAATAGAGAGAAACGATAGATGGTGAATTTAGTTTCAGCTAGCTGGGAGAGTCTTCCAACTCAAACAGTTAAGCAACACCCGATTATTGCTGCTATTGACTTGGGAACCAATTCACTACATATGGTAATCGTGCGAATTGAACCCATATTGCCGTCTTTTACCATTATCGCCCGAGAAAAAGAAACCGTAAGACTCGGCGATCGCGATCTTGACACGGGGAATTTGAAAGCAGAAGTGATGAAAAGGGCGATCGCTACCTTAAGACGTTTTCAAGAGATAGCACAAACTCTCAATGCCGAAACCATCATTGCTGTCGCAACTAGTGCTGTGCGAGAATCCCCCAACGGCAAAGATTTTTTGCAAAGAGTAGAAGACGAATTGGGTTTAAGCGTTGACCTGATTTCTGGTCAAGAAGAAGCGCGGCGAATTTACCTAGGCGTGCTGTCGGGGATGGAATTTAACAACCAACCCCACATCATTATAGATATCGGTGGCGGTTCCACAGAATTAATTTTGGGCGACTCTCACGAAGCGCGAACCCTCACCAGTACAAAAGTTGGCGCAGTTAGACTCACTAGCGAGTTAATCACCACTGATCCTATCAGCAACGCTGAGTTTCAGTATTTACAAGCATACCCACGCGCAATGTTAGAACGTTCCGTTGAAGAGGTGCTGGCGAACCTCAAGGTAGACGAAATTCCCCGTTTGGTAGGAACTTCCGGCACAATTGAAACTCTGGTAATGATTCAAGCGCGAGAGAAACAGAGTTCCGTTCCTTCAACACTCAATGGTTATGAACTAAGTCTAAAAGACTTGCGGGAGTGGGTTAATCGCTTGCGGAAAATGAGTCATTCAGAACGCACTGCGATTCCCGGTATGCCAGAGAAACGGTCTGAAGTTATACTTGCAGGCGCAGTCATCCTACAAGAAGCAATGAACCTTTTGGGGGTTGAGTCGATCACGGTGTGCGAGCGTTCTCTTAGGGAAGGTGTCATTGTAGACTGGATGCTTGCCCACGGCTTCATTGAAAATCGCCTGCGCTACCAAGGTTCAGTGCGTCACCGAAGTGTTCTCAAAATTGCGAACAAGTACCACGTCAATTTAGAACACAGCGATAGGGTGGCAGTTTTTGCCCTCAGCATATTTGACCAGACCAAAGGGACACTCCACAACTGGGGAGCAGAAGAACGGCAACTACTTCAGGCTGCGGCGATATTACACAATTGCGGTCATTATGTCAGTCATTCTTCGCATCACAAACACTCTTACTATCTCATTCGCAATAGTGAATTACTTGGCTATAACGAAACAGAGATAGAAATTATTGCTAATTTAGCGCGTTATCATCGCAAATCGAATCCCAAGAAAAAGCACGAAAATTACCGTAATTTGGTGAGTAAAACTGCTCGGCAAATCGTCAATCAGTTGAGCGCTATTTTAAGATTGGCAGTGGCTTTAGATAGGCGACAAATTGGAGCAATTACACGAGTGCAATGTGAACATTTGTCTGAAAAACAGGAATTTAAACTCAGACTTTTTCCATCCCGCGCCGATGATGACTGTGCTTTAGAAATTTGGAGTTTGGATTACAAAAAAGTTTTATTTGAAGCAGAATTTGGTGTGAAATTAATGGCGAATTTAGAGATGAATACCGCTGTCCTTAATTAGGAAGTAGGATGCGTTCATTAAACTTCAAGCAGATAATTGACTAATGGGAAAGAGTGGTATTCCCATTATTTAAATATTTTATCTCTTCGAGCACTCACTCAAAGCGCTGGCTACTCCAATTTTTCCATAAGCGATCGCCCTCTTAGGGAGATCCATAGTGCGACTCGTTCTAGAGTAAATACATAGCTCTAGGTGAGAGTATCAAGTTAGAACCTTGAAAATCTCATAACTGATTGATGGATATGGGTGAAAATCCCATCCGTGAAGGACAACGTGACTCCTTATCTGACCACGTAGAGGTTAATCACCAAAGCGAAGCTGGTAACAGGGCGCAATCAGAGACTTCCTCGGTTGAGGTCACACTGGCGCTAATAGGGAGCCTCTATGAGGTTAGCTTACGCAAATCTCCTAAAAAAGCGTCCTACTCCCTATCAGGGAAAACCGATGTTAGCACAAGCTACAGCCTACCCTGTACACTAGCAATATTCTCGCACTCTTTCTTATGGAAAAAGATGCCGTCCTGAGAAGCTAGTGGGCGAATTGGAGAAACCTAAATCGGCACAACAATCTATCAATCGGAACGAGGAAAAACGTATCTAACTTCTACCCTACTCAGTCCACCTGAGTGAAGATTGAGATGGGAGGGTTCCCAACAGAGGTAGTGGAGCGGCATGATTAACCGTTTAACACAAAGGTACGGGTAGGATGTGGGAATGAAACTGCCCACGGCATTGCAGAATCACTGTACATCGACAAGATGATGCTTAGACGCACTCTTATTGAGTAGCGAAGATACCTAAAACTGCGTACAGGCAAGTAAAACCGACCAAAGCAGGTGAAAGCCTGCGTTTGGGATAATTCCCCGGTGGTAAAGGCGAGTGGAAAGCGTCGAACGGTTAAGAAAGCCCAAGGCGGGTAGTAAGGCACTTGACTGATGACGATAGAGAAAACCTAGATACAAGTAACCTAAGTAAGAAAAGTTCAGTAATGAACAAGTTCTGAAAAGATGCAAACCCTACAATCTAGGAGTGGATATCAGGTGAAAATCCTTTCCATACAATGCTAGGAGCCGGATGCGGTCAAAGCTGCACGTCCGGTTCTGAAGGAGAGGTGTCCCTTGGTAACAAGGGCATCGACTCTATCAAAAATAAATATCTAGCCCTTCGGGTATCTCCTCCCCAGAGGCTGCGCCAACACCAGTTCCCTAGGTCGGGCTAACCCTCCTGCAGGACTGGTTCACCGTCAAACGCGCGATCTCTCGTCGTAGTCGCAACCCACCATACTACGGCTGGATATTTATTTACTGGTAAGTGGCTTAACTTAAATTGCTTTGAACATAGCAGCAGTGACGTACCTACATAAGTATTATTTCCTTCACAAAACGAAATAATTAGGTAAAATTTAGTTAAAGCTATTTCCGCGATTTGTAAAACAAGGCGTCAGCAATCCCATGCAACTGAAGACCAGTGCATCTCGACTACCCCTCGCAACAGTACTCTTGATAGCTCCCTTTTTCCTATGGGGTACAGCTATGGTGGCGATGAAAGGAATCATCCCTCACACCACACCATTGTTTATGGCGGGAGTGCGTTTAATACCTGCTGGAGTACTTATTCTGATAGCAGCAGCACTCATGGGTAGACCTCAACCCAAGGGTTGGATTGCATGGCTGTGGATTGCCTTATTTGCCTTGGTGGATGGAACGCTATTTCAAGGCTTTTTAGCCGAGGGATTACTCAGAACGGGTGCTGGTTTGGGGTCTGTGATGATTGACTCTCAACCCTTGGCTGTGGCATTGCTGTCTTTGTGGTTATTCCAAGAACACATTGGATTTTGGGGATGGTTGGGACTCGCCTTGGGAGTCATAGGCATTAGTTTAATTGGCTTGCCGCAGGAGTGGATTTTCCATTTTCTAGAGTCAGGTACGATTGTAGAAACGTTGCAAGCAATGTCTCTCCAACAGTTGTTTGCCAGTGGCGAGTGGTTGATGCTGTTAGCGGCGCTGAGTATGGCAGTGGGAACTGTGTTGATCCGGTTCGTAAGCCGCCATGCTGACCCTGTCATGGCTACGGGATGGCACATGATTATAGGTGGCTTGCCATTATGGTGGATTTCATCAGTTGCAGAATCTGGGCAGTTGCAGAACATTGTCCCATCTGATTGGTTAGCGTTGAGTTACGCTACAGTGTTTGGCAGTGCGATCGCCTACGGATTGTTTTTCTATTTTGCCTCTAGCGGCAATCTCACCAGTCTCAGTTCCCTGACCTTCCTCACACCTGTCTTTGCTTTGCTATTTGGCAATTTGTTACTCAAAGAAGTTCTCAGTCCGTTGCAGTGGGGAGGAGTCAGCCTAACTTTGGTTAGTATCTATCTCATTAACCAGCGCGAAACCCTCTCAGGAACAAGCAACAAGAGTGCTACAAGTGAGAAAACTCTGACACAGCAACAACAAGTTTTAGAAGCAAATACAAAGAAGCTGAACCAAGTTACCCTACGTGTGAGAAAATCTGAACCAGAGATGCTGCCTTGAGTAACAAAGGGCAACGAAACAAAACCTCTAAAAATACAGACACATATCTAAAAAATAGATAACTGACTCAGGGATAATAAGCGTCAGTAATGTGCTTGAATTTTAGTATGGGTCAGGGTGTTTTTAATATGCTGAAGCCAAGAAAAAAAATTTAATATTTATCTAAACTTTACAGTTATCGTGGTATCAATGGCTTCCAATGCACGTTCTGGCTGAGACTTGCTATATGAGGCTACGCTATTCCTCAATTGTTTTCATTGCCTGCCTTGCTTGCTTAGGATTTGACCAACGTCCAGCAAGCACACTTACACCTGACCCAGTTTTCAGAAATTTAGAACTTGCTCAAGCCGGTTCCAAGGACACTACCAATCAATCCATTCTGAGACTTGGTAGCACAGGTGCAGAAGTGAAGTCTCTGCAAACCCTACTCAAAAAGTTAGGATACTATGATGGCGAGATAGATGGACGTTTTGGCATCGATACACGCCTTGCTGTAACTCAATTTCAACAAGCAAAAGGTTTGACAGTAGACGGGATTTTTGGTACCACCACCAGGCAGAATCTTCAGACAACAATCAACAAAAAGTTACAGACTTCTTCCCTTGCTATTAGTTCTACCCCTGAAAATACCACCAACAAAGAGCCTCAAAGAGGCATACTTTGGTGGTCACTTGTGGGTATTGGTGTTTTGGGAGGTGTTGGGGCATTGCTGTATGTGGTGAAATGGCTTGATCAGGGTAAAAAAGTTGCAAAATACCCAGAAAGTTATAGTCAGGTGAATACCAGTTTAGTTCCGCCAACCATGGAAGAGTTCCACACGGGGAAGGATGTGCATTCTCATGGTGCTGGTGTCATCAGTCCACAAGAAACAACAGTATCACCTTCAACACAATTGTTACCTATGGAAACAACTTCTCGCCTTGCTAAAGTTAATATTATTGACCAACTGATTGAAGACTTACATAGCCCTGATCCAACACAGCGACGCAAGGCGATTTGGGATTTAGGTCAGAAAGGAGACTCGCGGGCAATTCAACCGTTGGTTGACCTGATGATGGATGCAGATTCTCAGCAACGCAGCTTGATTTTAGCTGCCATATCAGAAATTGGCACACGTACACTCAAACCAATGAACCGCGCTTTGGCAGTCTCACTACAAGATGAAAGTCCACAAGTGCGACAAAATGCCATCCGGGACTTAACCCGCGTCTATGATATGATGGCTCAAACTAGCCAAATGTTATCTCATGCCGTGCAAGATCCTGATGCCGACGTGCAAGCATCAGCAAAGTATGCTCTTTCTCAGATGAATCGTATCCGTGCCTTGCCTGGTGATGCAACAACAGGGGAGAAGGATGCAGACACAGAGGAAGAGAACAAGGAATCAGAGAATTATTAAGTTGCTGGTTATTTACCAAAAAGTTGACGATATCGCTTAAGTCAGTGTGTCATGCCTGCTGCTTGCTGTTGTGCTATTTACCGTTGATGACACTCTTGTTGAGCCACTTCACTTCTATACTCTACAGAGATACTAAATAAATTCCCCTATTACGAATTATTACCTAGTCTGTCATATTATTTAAATTACAGCCCGCGCAGGCGTGGCTTTGTACCACCTATAGCCACAGGCTTTAGCCTACGGGAAATATAACCACCATACAATGAGTCAAATAGTCTGGATCGCAAGACACGCTAACCGCCTCGATTTCGTCAACCCTGATTGGTTTCTCACAGCAGAACGACGCTATGATCCACCGCTTTCTGAAGATGGTATGGTGCAAGCGCAGCAGTTGGCGAACCGCCTCAAGGGAGAAAACATTGCCCACATTTTTGCTTCCCCCTTCCTGCGGACAGTACAAACTGCGATCGCCGTAGCAGAAGTTCTTGATTTGCCCATAAAACTGGAAACAGGCTTGAGTGAATGGCTTAATCCTGCTTGGATGACAGAAGAACCACAGCGACTCTCAACCCCAGCTTTAGCAGAATTATTTCCCAGAATTGACATTAGTTACACTTCGCGCATTGCTGCGAGATACCCTGAAACCTACGAACAAATGCTGGAACGTTCAGCGCAAACTGCTCAATGTTTGACTAAAGAATTCTCTCCAGAGGATATTCTTTTAGTGGGACACGGAGCATCCGTACTGGGAACGACAATAGGGTTAGTAGGTGAGATTGCCAGAACACAAGTGAAGGCAAATCTATGTTGCTTAGTAAAAGTTGTGCGTCAAGAACCTGAGTGGTTGCTAGAACTAAAGGGAGATATTTCCCATTTAACCCAAGTCGAAGAAGTCATTCGGTTTAATTAAGAATAACTCACATGACATTACTATTGGCAGGAGACATCGGCGGCACGAAAACCATTTTGCGTCTAGTTGAGGCATCAGATCAGCCTCTATTACGCACTGTCTATGAGGCAACCTATCGTAGTGGAGATTTTCTCGATTTGGTGCCGATGGTACAACAGTTTTTGTTAAAAGCTGACACATCGACACCACAAAAAGCCTGTTTTGCCATTGCAGGACCAGTGGTGAAAAATACCGCTAAGTTGACCAATTTAGTTTGGTTCCTTGATACGGAACGTTTACAACAAGAATTGGGTATCCCCCAAATTTCTCTCATCAATGATTTTGCCGCTGTTGGTTATGGTGTTTTGGGTTTAGACAAGCAAGAAGTGCTGACATTGCAACCGGGGAAACTCAACCCCGAAGCCCCCATTGCCATTCTTGGTGCTGGTACTGGCTTAGGGCAAGGATTTTTAATCAAGCAAGGAGACAACTATCAAGTCTTCCCTTCTGAAGGTGGACACGCTGACTTTGCCCCTCGTACTGAGTTAGAGTTTCAGCTTTTGAAATACTTATTGGATAAACATGATATCCAACGGGTTTCTGTGGAACGGGTGGTTTCTGGTATGGGAATTGTCGCAATTTATCAATTTCTACGCGATCGCGCTTTGCACGGCGCCGCAAGCGGCGAACGCAAAATTGCTGCTGAATCACCAGAAATTGCCCAAGTTGTCAGAAGCTGGGAACAAGAGGCGGGAAGGCAAGAAAAAAGCGTTGATCCAGGTGCTGTGATTGGTAAAGCTGCATTGCAAAAAAGCGATCGCCTGTGTGAACAGACGATGCAATTATTTGTAGAAGCTTACGGTGCAGAAGCAGGTAATCTTGCGCTGAAACTTCTACCCTACGGCGGTTTGTATGTTGCTGGTGGAATTGCTCCTAAAATACTGCCCTTGATTCAAGAAGACAGATTCTTACTCAACTTTACCCAAAAAGGCAGGATGCGTCAGCTACTCGAAGACATACCCGTGCATATTATCCTCAATCAAGAAGTGGGACTAATAGGTGCTGCGATCGCTGCTGCTAGGTTATAACAACTAGCAGTACATATGATATCAGCATCATAAAATCACAAACTATGACAATTAGAAGATTGCTGCCACTGATGGCAGCCATTTTAGTATTAAGTGTTTCTACAGGAGTCGAAGCACGTCCAGCCAAAAACCGAGTTTCTCAAAGCAAACCAAAGGTGAGTCAACCTGTGCAGCCAAAATGGAAGGTCTTCACACCTCCAGACAAGCGCTTTACTGTTTTAATGCCAGGAATACCAAAAACAGAAACTCAAATTCAAAAAACCCAGATGGGAGAAATTCAATTACAGATATTTGTGGCTCAACCTCCCAAGCAGGACGTGGCATATTTAGTGACATATAATGACTTTCCTGATAGTTACGGGCAAATGGTAACTCCTCAAGAAATATTTAATAATGCACAAAATATGGCTTTAAGAACTACACAAAGTTATTTAGTAAAGCAACGAAATATTCGGAGTTCTAATGGTCACCCTGGGAGAGAGATTGAGTACATAAATCCTGGTGGCAAAATCACTAAAAACAGGATGTATTTTGCAGAAGGGCGCTTGTATCAAGTCATGGTTATGACGACGAAAAAACAGGAAAAAACTTTAAATAAAACGATGACAGGATATCTCAATTCTTTCCAAGTTATTTTGAGAAACTGACAACCGCACTAGTCCAACTTATAAGAAAGGAGCCTGCAAAAGTGAGGCTAACAGGTACAAGTCAGTTGTGACCAACAAGCGATTGACTGTGAGAATCTCAATCAATCAGTCTAATCTCAATTGCCATTGTTGTCACCTGATTGTTCATTGCTCACTATTAACCTCACCAAACGACTATTGGTGGGTTGAACTGGTCTGGTATTGAAAAATGGGAAAACTGAACTGAGCCGAGAAATTTGTGACACAGATGCAAAAACTGTTTCTTTGAATACAATCCAGTGAACATTTTCACTACAAGGAGGTGTAGTCAATGAGCCAGAGTAGTAGTATAAGCCGTGAGTTTTAGGTAGTAAATTCAAAACACTAACGTCACTATTGCTCACCTTTATCTCACATCCTGGTTGCTCAGGTAAATTAGAAGCAATCAGTTCTAAGAAAGAGTTTTCTTCACCCTGATTAATGAAAACCGCTACCACAACTAGTTTACTGGGGTTGCCTACTTTCTCGTGGACTAAATGTATCTCTACTGGATAAGCGTGGAGATCGACTGCGTGTTCTGACGGGGTGTGGAAGTGAAACTCTTTCAACTCGTACTCTTGCTGAGCTATCACCAGTTTGTTACTGCGGTCACAGCATTCAATTTCTATTTCGCGACCAGTATTCTTCAATTTGAGGTCAGGGCAACTATATTGAAACTGTAGTGTTCCATTCCATGGAGTTCTCACTATCTCTTTTGTGTTGATATTAATGGGAGATTGTTTCTGACCTTGGTCACATTTTTGATAATCTGGATTTAACTCAGCCCAATTATCTGGTCCGCTAGAATCGTCATAACTCCAGATAGGTTCAGAATAGTTGGGGTCGCAAAAGATAGATTGTTGATCTGATGTAGTAACCATTGAGTTCTATTTTTCTTTGGCTATGTTTTTATCCATCTTCAGCAATAAACTTTTTAATTTAGGCTCTTGTTGAAGACGTTTAACCTTTTCTTATGACTTATTAGTTGTTAGTGAAATTAACTTATGCACTTAGGAGTGAAATCGGCTTGAAACTCCATTGTGTAACCTGAGAAGTCCCCTCAAGCTCCCACATTCCAACACCATTAAGGTAGGAATAAGCTACTCCACGAAATTTCCCAAAAGGAGCGACAGTTGGTACTACCGCCAATATCCCAGATCCCACTAAACACACGCTCTCAGCACGCCTACTAAAACCGACCTCAGTTCGTTAATTCCGTCTTACTTGAAGTGTACTTATTTTCATGACCCACTAAACTCCAGTACATAAGGTTTATGCTTAAAGCTTGCTATTTTTGTAAGATTGCCAAATTTTATCCTCTCCCCAAATCAACATTCCTAAAACAACTGCAAAAAGTAGAGTGCAACCAATTGATAACCAATTGATATAGTTCGGTTAAACGTTGCGGACGAAACAGAAACCCGGCTTCTTAAAGAAACCGGGTTCTGGATTGGGGCTTATTTGAACTGTAATAAAGTAGTCGAATGCTCTTATAGCTTTTGCCTCTAGGCTTGAGAAGCAAAAGAGTTGAATTCTTGAAACTTAGTAGCGGTTACGGAAGTTGTTGTTGCCTCGCTTAGCATTAAACGAACCTCTGTCTTCCCGAGGTCTAGCCTTATTCACTTTAAGGTCACGACCCATCCACTCAGCCCCATCCAGCGCTTCAATGGCAGCTGCTTCTTCAGCATCTGAACCCATTTCCACAAAACCAAAGCCGCGTAGACGACCTGTTTCACGATCGGTAGGTAGCTGAATCCGTTTTACAGTACCATATTCTGAAAAAACAGCATTCAGATCCTCTTGTGTTACTTCGTAAGAGAGGTTACCTACATAAAGTGACATACATTATCTCCAAAATCGTAAGTGTGTAGAGATTGAGATTTCGGAGAGAAGTCTGTAAATACTAAAAACACACTGTCACCGAATTAATTCTCATCTCCCATGATGACATAGACAGGCAACCTGAAAAGGGCAGGTTGAAAAAACTGTTATAAAAATTTATAGTCGTTTGTCAGGGAAGATCAGGAAGTTGTTGACGCACTAAGTACCGCAAGGCGGAAGTCAAAAGTCAAAAGTCAAAAGTCAAAAGTATTATGGAATAGGCTTTTTAGGGATTTTAAATGGTTGCCCTATTTACGCCGTGACGTACTAAGTGCAGGACAATGGTCACGCTACAGCAGAGTTGCTTCGTAAACACGTAGAGGCTGTCGTAATGCCTGAGGCACACTAAGGAAGTATCGTCTTAACTCTATTTAAAAATCAAATCCAAGCGCTGCTGGGATTGTGTTAGTGCTTGTGCGGGCGAACTTTTCCCCAGCATGACAGATTCCAACGCTCGCCCTATATTTTCTGAAATCCGATTATAACCCGGAAAAATTGGACGCGATCGCCCATACATTGCCTGGTCTAAAAACACTTTCACTGCTGGTTGTTCCTTAACATATTCTATATATTTCGCATTTTGTCGCGACTTCATGTTTGCAGGTAAGTAGCCAGTCCCCAACGCCCATTCTGTCTGAAACTCCTCACTCAAAACATATTCAGCAAAAGTAAATGCTGCTTTTTCCCGTTCTGGTGTGGTTTTAAATAGAAACAGATTTTCACCGCCAATGCTGGTAGCAGGACGTTCACCAACGGGAATCGGAAAAACAGCAAAATCTCCATTAGGAATATCTTGTTGCAAATATCCAAGTGTCCAAGGACCTGTTATTTGCATTGCCACCTTACCAGCAATGAAATTATCTGTCTCATAACCTCGTTCCGGTCCCGATAAAACCACTGAACCATCTGTTATTAAATTGCGCCAGAATTGCAAAGCGGCAATAGCGCCTTTATTATCTTTTAATTTTACGGCTGCTGCTTGCTGTACATGACCACTGACCAACTCGCCGCCGCCACTCCACATAAACGGTAACCAGATAAACACGGAGAATTCTCCCTTCCCCAAAGGCAAAAAGATGCCATGTTGGTCTATTTTTCCGTCACCATTTGTATCACGAGTCAATTTTTTAGCAACTTGGCGCAACTCTTCCCAAGTTCGCGGTAATTCAGTAATTCCTGCTGCTTTAAACAAACTAGGTCTGTAATAAATACCAACATTATTTGTTGCAAAAGGTACCGACCAAATCTTACCCTGATATTCCATTGACTCAAACAAAGTAGGGTCAATTTCGTCTTTTACTGGTGAGGTTGCCAACCTTTCATCTAAAGGTATCAGCGCACTCAGTTCCACTAGTTGACCGCCAATTGTTGGGTTATACCACAACAAATCGGGAGGCGCATTTCCTACCACCGCTGATAAAATTTTTGGCATTTGCTGGTCTGGTTGTCCTACATAAAGCGATTCCACCTGGATAGTGCGGTGGGTTTGATTAAATCGGTCTACCAGCTTTTGGAACACATCCCTATTTGGTGGCGGATTGACCCCCTGCCATAGGGTTAGATGAATGATTTTATCTTGGTTCGTACTCCGAGATATTGCCTGACATCCAGTCAAAGTCAGGATGCCTACTATAAGTAAAATCAATAACCTTGCTCTAAGGAAACGGTAGGTAGGGAATTTGATGAATTTCATTAGTCCGCTATAGCAGTCCTATCTGAATTATTTTTGAATCTCACGCAAAGACGCGAAATAATTATCCTATATCTCATTCTTCACCACTAATGATTCCATCTGTGTGCATCTATGGTTCAACATTGAGTTACCACTTTTTGCGAAACTTAAAGATGAGTATGCAAAAGCTAGAATCTGGCTATACCGTAGCTGGTGAGTAGATAAGTACTAATAATTTCCGAATATGGCAGGACATAGTAAATGGGCAAATATTAAACGCCAAAAAGCGGTAGTTGATGCAAAAAAGGGTAAGACTTTCACCCAATGGTCGCGTGCGATTATCGTAGCAGCCAGAAGTGGAGTTCCAGATCCAGCAGGAAATTTTCAACTTCGCACAGCAATTGAAAAAGCAAAGGAGGCGGGTCTTCCTAATGAAAATATAGAAAGGGCGATCGCCAAAGGTGCAGGGACACTCACAGGCGAGTCCTCTAGTTTAGAAGCCATTCGTTACGAAGGTTATGGTCCTGGAGGAGTTGCTATCCTTGTTGAAGCCTTGACAGATAATCGCAATCGTACCGCTGCTGACTTGCGTGCTGCCTTTAGTAAAAACGGTGGTAATCTTGGTGAGACAGGTTGTGTCAGCTGGATGTTTTCCCAAAAAGGTGTTTGTACTGTTGAGGGAGTCGTTGATGAAGAACAGCTTTTAGAAGCATCCCTAGAAGGCGGTGCTGAGTCTTATGAGATGATTGAAGACCAGACTGCTGAGGTGTTGACCGAAGTAGTTGATTTAGAAAACCTGAGCCAAACCCTGAAAGAAAAGGGCTTCAAGGTGAGTGATGCCGAACTGCGCTGGCTTCCCAGCAATAGTGTAGAAGTAAGTGATCCAGATCAGGCGCGATCGCTTCTCAAGTTAGTTGATACTCTAGAAGGTTTAGATGATGTGCAAAATGTCACTGCCAATTTTGAAATGGCAGAACAACTGATGGCTGCGATGGCTTGAAGGTAGTCAATAGTCAAAAATTATTTTCCTATCTCCCCCTACTTCCCCTACTCCCCCACTCTCCTTCACAACTTGCCCTCCAGAGCTTGCTTGCGTCACAATAATAATTAAATTGTTGTAATCTCTCTTAACAATGGCGCAAGCGCAGCTTTCTCAAACCCTTTACCCTCCCCAAACATCGACACAGAAGCGGGAATACGATTATGATTTGGTCATCGTCGGCGGCGGGATTGTTGGCTTAACCCTAGCCTCCGCATTGAAAAATTCTGGGTTAAGTGTGCTGCTGGTGGAAGCAAAAGTAGAATCAGCAGCAGTAGCCAAAGGGCAAGCCTATGCCGTGCATATGCTTTCGGCGCTGATTTATCAGGGAATAGGAGTTTGGGACAAAATATTGCCCAACATTGAGACTTACCGTCGTGTGCGTCTTTCGGATGCTGATTATCCTAATGTGGTGGAATGGGAAACCGGGGATATAGGCACACAAGATTTAGGTTACGTAGCAGAACACCAAGCACTGTTGCATCCCTTGCAAGAATTTGTCAAAAATTGTCCCAATGTGACATATCTGTGTCCTGCCGAAGTGGTTAATATCCAGTATCAACAGGACACAGTGACAATGGATATCAAAGTGACAGACCAGATGCAGACGGTTTACACTAAATTACTGGTAGCCGCAGATGGTTCGCGTTCCCGTATCCGTGAAGCTGCTGGAATTAAAACCCATGGCTGGAAATATTGGCAGTCTTGTATTGTTGCTTTCGTCCAACCAGAAAAATCCCACAACAACACAGCATACGAAAAATTTTGGTCAAGTGGTCCATTTGCGATTTTACCTTTACCTGGGAATCGTTGCCGGATTGTGTGGACTGCGCCTCATGAAGAAGCAAAAGCCTTATGTGCCTTGGATGATGAGCAATTTTTGGTAGAATTACAAGCGCGTTATGGCAATCAGATGGGCAAGTTGGAATTACTGGGCGATCGCTTTGTTTTTCAAGTACAACTCATGCAAAGCGATCGCTATGTTCTCCCCCGACTAGCTTTAGTTGGAGATGCAGCCCATAATTGCCATCCTGTAGGCGGACAAGGTTTAAATTTAGGCATTCGGGATGTTGCTGCTTTGGCGCAAGTGCTGCAAGAAGCCCATGCTCAAGGTGAAGATATCGGCAACATTCAAATCCTCAAAGGCTACGAACGCTGGCGTAAGCGGGAGAACCTGACAATTTTAGGTTTCACCGATTTGTTAGACCGGATATTTTCTAATAACATCTTGCCAGTTGTGCTAGTTCGTCGTCTCGGGTTATGGATGATGCAAAGAATACCTGTGGTCAAAACATTTGCTCTCAAACTGATGATTGGCTTGAAGGGGCGGACTCCCAAATTAGCACAGCATTAGACATCTCCGAAAATACTCAAATTGTTTGCCGAAGTGACTTTTAGCGTGCGATTGCCCAAGGGGCACTGCGCTTCGCGCAATCGCCAATTCCAAAAGTGAGCTAGACAACACGTAACAATAAGGGTTTGAGATGTTTCTTATTAAGAAGAGGGCAAAAATAAGTGGCTATGTACAGGAATTGTACTTGAGAATTATTCCGCTCTTTTATGATGAGAAAACTAAGGTTCCAAGTCGGAGTCTTACAAGTCCACAAATAGTCATAATTATTTGTTCATATTTATTAGGATTTAACCGAAACCGTTCTTGGGCTACTCGGAATATTTTCACGACACGAATTAAATGTTCAACAAATATTCGTTCCTTGGCCAATTCTTTATTTCGTTCTTTTTGTTCCGGAGTTAATTCTTGTTTTTTTGGCTTTTTCGTTGGGGTCTTGATTGATTCTTCTCCTGCGTATGCTTTGTCACCATGAAACCTCTGATTGGGGTCAAATCCTTTTTGATGTTCCCGAAATAAATTGATGTCACTTTTTGTTCCTGGTTTTCCTGCTACTACATCAATAATATCTTTCCCCTCAGGTAAAACGATAATTTGATTTTTCATAGTATGGTTTTTCTTTTTGCCAGAGTAATATTCTTTTTGCTCTTCATATTCCCCAGGCCGCTCTCTTGGCTGTTCATAGCTATCTACTATTAGCTCAAACTCGGTTAAAATTTCTTGAACAACTTGGTAGTCACTTGAGTTTTTTTTTACCTGCTCAAGTAGGCTTGGTGGTAATAATTCTCCTAGAATTGGAAACCAATAATTGAATGTATCGTTTGCAGTTGTCTCACTTACCCCAAATTGGATGCCCAGCAATTGAAATGTTGTTAAATGTCTGAGATATGTCAAAGTTAAAATTATTTGCTCTTCCAACGACAGTTTAGGTCTGCGACCTCCTCCACCCGCAATAATTCTTACCTTTTTAGACTCAGATGATACTTGTTTTTGGTTATGCACCTCTCTCGCTTGTTCTAAAAGTTGCTCTAATTGCTCATACTTGAGACCAATTAAACGCTGTGCATCTAGAGGATGATGTTGAATATGCTCAAATAGAGAACCCACAATAGTTTGGTAAAAATACATTTGTATATGATTTTACCAGGAATTATTTATTTTCCGGAGATGTCTATTGAATAGTAGTAAGCTGACAGCTATTCAATTGTATATTGCTCATTATGGTTGTGATTTCTTGTGAGTCATTTGTACTTAGACAAAACAAGGACAACCCTAGAGATAATAAAGATAATTGTGCAAAAAATAATGCAAAAATGCCAAAAATTGGGACTTGGCTATCACTCGCTCATGTGCCTAGAATACTTTTTTGAAAAAAAATTAAGTCATTGCTATCTGGGGTTTCTCAGCATTCTCCATCAGAGGGATAGAGAAGCAAATAGACATTAAGCATCTTGCACTTTACTCTTTTTTTCTAAGCTGTATCTAAGTTACAAAATATACAGATAATCAGAAATGAAAGAAAGTTAGATCTGATACTTTGAATGCACTAGATCTATGTTATTAGGATGATGACAAATATGACTTACCCCTATAGAGTGTCGATTATTCAGTAGGATTTTGAAGTTACATCTAATGATTGATCCCCAAAAATTAAAAATACAAAAGTTAAAACTGGCGACGTTGACCACTAGTGATGCTAAAGTGGCAAGAAATTCATGTGAAATTTTCAGCGGGAATCGATGCTGAAGAAGCTACAAACAAAGCATATTTCTCTAATTGCGGGAGCAGGACTGTGTGCCTTTCTAGCAGGGGCATTCGTGTCAGCTCCCGAGATAGGAAAATCCGTAGGGCAATGGCTTAAACCGAGCAACAATCAGCCTGAACAGCTCTCGGAAGAAAGCAAAGCTAAATCACCCGTTTTTGCCTTGGTGGCAAAATCCCCACAAGAACGCGCTGCAAAACTAGAAGCGCTCAAGGAGGAGTCAAAATTAGCAGAGCGAAATCGCGCTCGTTATCTTTTAGCAAGTGACTTAATTGAAAGAAAACAAGCGAAGCCTGCACTCGAGTTACTAGAAGGACTAGAAAAAGATTACTCACTCCTTGCGCCTTATGTGTTGCTAAAACAAGCGCAGGCACAGGACATCTTAGGACAAGAAGGTAAAGCCTCGGATCTGAGGCAAAAAGTGCTCAAAGAGTACTCCAAACAACCAGCTGCTGCTAAAGCGCTGTATCTTATCGGGCAAAGCGAGCATCAGGACAAAGCGATCGCTGAATTTCCCTCTAATCCCCTCACTTGGGAAATTATTCGTCAGCGATTGCAAGAAAATCCCAATCAGCCGCAATTACAGTTAGTGTTGGCAAAATACGCCTATGACCGACCTGGTATTGTGCCCGTATTGGATCAGCTGGCAAACAACCCTAGCCTGAAACCCGAAGAGTGGGAAATCATTGGTACAGCTTACTGGGAAAATAGTGAATTTACTAAAGCGGCTTTAGCATACGCCAAAGCCGCCCGGACGCCCCGTAACCTCTACCGCGTTGCACGGGGATTGCAAATCAGCGGAAAACAAGCAGAAGCCCTTGCTAGCTATCAACAACAGGTGAATGAATTTCCTGATGCAAAAGAAACTGGCACTGCTCTGATGCGTTTAGCAGAAATGGCAAGACTACGCAAAGACGCTCTTCCCTATCTTGACCAGGTTATTAGTAACTTTCCTGACAAAGCAGGGACAGCGCTGGTAGAAAAAGTCAAAATTCTTCAGGCTCAAGATCCAAAAGCAGCGACTGAGGCTCTGAAGTTACTTCTCACCAAGTACGGCAACTCTGAGGAAGCGGCAGAGTATCGCTGGAAAATGGCACAACAAAAGGCAAAAGCCAAAGATTATCAAGCTGCATGGCAATGGGCAGAACCTATTCCCAAAAATAACCCCAACAGTATTTTGGCTCCCAGAGCAAGCTTTTGGGTGGGAAAGTGGGCAACGAAACTGGGGAAAAACCAGGAAGCTAAACAGGCTTACGAGTATACAATCAGCAATTTTCCCCACTCTTACTATTCGTGGCGAGCAGCGGTCACTTTGGGACTAAATGTTGGCAATTTCAACACTGTGCGCCAAATGAACCCCGATGTCGTTCCATTGCAGCGTCCAGTACCAACCGCTGGTTCTGAAACTTTTAAGGAATTATATCTGCTCGGTCAAGACAGGGATGCTTGGTTGCAATGGCAGACAGAATTTCAGAACAAAATGCAGCCAACGGTTGCAGAGGAATTTACCGAGGGTTTGATGCGGCAGGCAAAGGGAGAAAATATCATCGGAATTGATAAAATTTCCAAATTGGAAGACCGAGAAACGCCCCAAGAACAAGCCGAATTTCAGACTCTAAGTAAACAAATCACCTACTGGCAAGCTCGTTATCCCTTCCCCTATCTTAAGCAGATTGAGAAGTGGTCCCAAAAACGTCAGCTAAACCCCCTGCTCGTCACTGCCCTCATACGTCAGGAGTCGCAGTTTGAGCCAAAAATCCGTTCTAACGCTGGTGCAGTTGGTTTAATGCAGGTATTACCAGATACAGCCAAATGGATTGCCCCACAAATTCAGTTAGACAGCAAAAAAATAGATTTACAAAATCCTAACGACAACATCATGGTGGGAACCTGGTATCTGGATCACACCCATCAGCAGTATGGTAATAGCTCCCTGCTAGCAATTGCCAGTTACAATGCCGGTCCTGGTAACGTTTCCAAGTGGTTGCCTACTTTGCCTAAGCAAGATCCAGATGAATTTGTGGAATCAATTCCCTTTGATGAAACTAAAAATTACGTGCGTCAGGTGTTTGGTAACTACTGGAATTACCTAAGACTCTACAACCCTGAAATTTCCCAGTTGGTAGCAAAATATTCAGCTGAACACCCACAACTACCGCTTCAGTGAAGTTGGAAGGAGACAAGGGGCAATTCAGTTCAAAATTAAGAGAAAATTTTGAATTTTGAATTTTGCATTTTGAATTTCCCCTCTGCCTTCCCCGATAGTGAGTCAACCTTTTGCAAAAGTCAATTTTATGAAAAAAAACCACCGATTAACACTGATTAACACAGATGAATTATCTGTGTTAATCGGTGTGCATCTGTGGTTCCAAAATTTATTAACCAGATTTTTGCAAAAAGTCTAGTGAATCGCGTTTATAGTTCAAGCAGCCTGGATTTGATTTAGCGTTTCTATCTCTTGTTGTGTCAGCGCAATTGAGGCAGCGGCTATATTTTCTTCAAGGTGGGCAATGGTTGTGGTTCCTGGAATGACAACGATATTGGGCGCACGATGCAGCATCCACGCCAATGCAATTTGACTGGGTTTGAGATTGCGCTTACGAGCAATTTCTGCAAGCGTTCCTTCTTCAGAAGCCAATGGCGCACCTTGTTTCAGCGGATTTGCCCCTAATGGACCGTAGGGAATGAAGGCAATTCCATGTTTTAGGCAGTAATCAAGCACTTCTTCCCCGCGGCGTTCTGCCAGGTTCAATCGGTTTTGCACAGAGGCGATGGTGCCTTGCGCGGCTCCCTCTGGGAGCATCGCCATGATGCGACGTGCTTCTTCGATTTGCTCAATGGTCACGTTGGACAATCCAATGTGACGAATTTTGCCTTCTTGTTGTAGTTGTGCCAGCATACCTACTGATTCTGCAAATGGCACTTTTGGGTCTGGGCGATGCAGTTGATATAAGTCAATCCGCTCAACCTTGAGCCTTTGTAAGCTTGCTTCACAACCACGCCGCAAGTTCTCCGGTCTGCCATCTGCTTGAATATCATTTGGCGCAGTTTTGATAATGCCGCCTTTGGTAGCAATCACTACTCCCTGTCTGTAAGGATGTAGGGCAGATGCAATCAGTTCTTCATTAAAGCCAGGACCGTAAGCCTCTGCGGTGTCAATAAAGTTTACTCCCAATTCAACCGCACGGCGCAGCAGTTTCTCTCCGCCTTCCCAGTCAGAATAGGAGCCGAAATTACCAGGCTGTCCAGTCAGTCGCATTGCCCCGTAACCCAAGCGGTTAACGCTTAAATCTCCTCCCAGTTGGAAAGTGCCAGCGGCAGATGCATCAATTTTTACAGAATTGCTTGTCATAGCCTGTTCTCCTTTTTGTAGTTGATATATAGCTTGAGCAATCAGGCAAGCACCAATTTAATCAATTGCTGAAGTCATGAACTGAGCGATACTTCACTGCTTTGTTTGTTGTCCCCTAAATTTCAATTGTCGTGCAAACTTAATGACATTCCCATTGCAAATCAACACCCTAGGTTGCTCCCCTAGATACAATGGTTAACAAGTGACGCCCTGTAGCTGACTCATGACATCTTCACAAGACGTAGACACAACAACTCCTGACATTGACCTTAAAGTACATGGCGACTCAAAACCAGAAGAAGATCCTATAGATCCTCTCGATGAGTTGCCTGGTGAAGTCGAAATGTCAATTTTTGATCACCTAGACGAGTTGCGACAGCGGATTTTTTACTCGCTTATTGCTGTAGCAGTGGGTGTTATTGGCTGCTTCTTAGCCGTTAAGCCAATTGTTCAGCTGCTAGAAGTACCAGCACAGGGAGTAAAATTTCTGCAACTGGCTCCTGGAGAATATTTCTTTGTCTCCGTGAAAGTTGCAGGCTACAGTGGGTTGCTGTTGTCTAGCCCGTTTGTGCTCTACCAGATTATCCAGTTTGTCCTCCCTGGACTGACTCGTCGCGAACGCCGTTTGGTGGGACCTGTGGTTTTGGGGTCAAGTTTTCTGTTTGCAGGGGGGATAGTATTTGCTTACTTGTTGTTAATACCAGCTGCTTTGAAATTCTTCATCAGCTATGGTGCAGACGTAGTAGAGCAGCTTTGGTCGATTGACAAATATTTTGAATTTGTCTTGTTGCTGCTGTTTAGTACTGGGTTAGCATTTCAAATCCCTATCATCCAAGTGCTGCTTGGTGCTTTAGGGATTGTCTCTTCTAAACAAATGCTTTCTGGTTGGCGCTACGTCATTTTGGGAGCAGTGGTTTTAGGCGCAATTCTCACACCTTCCACTGACCCCTTCACCCAAAGTCTCTTAGCAGGAGCAGTTCTGGGACTTTACTTTGGCGGGATTGGTTTGGTTAAGCTGACAGGCAAATGACAAAGTCTGTCATAGGGACAAGGTGTAGGGGACAAATCATCTAAAATTTAAAACGGTAATTTAAAACGGTAAATTTTAAATTAGACGTGCTTGCAAAAGTCAATCATCTTTAAAAATAAACCTTAGAGGAACACAGATAATTCATCAGTGTTCATCAGTGTACCCTACGGCACGGCTTAGAGGATGTCTGAAAAGTTTTGGGCGAATATAATATGCGCTAAGGCGCACGCTACGCGAACGCTACTACACACGCAAAGTCTGCCTACGCAGACTAATGAAAATAAGGGATTTTAAACCCGCGTAGGCGGGTTTTGATTGTGTAGCCGCGACTTCTAGTCGCCCCGTAGAGTAAAAAATAAGACTTCTCAGACTCTTACGCCTACATCTGTGGTTCTCTATAAAAAAATAGACTTTTGCAAGAGTTCTATTATTTTTTTGACTTTTGCTAGACCCTTAAATGAAACAAATTTCCTATGAAGACTTTGAAAAAGTAGAAATTCGTGTTGGCAAAGTCATTAAAGTAGAAGATTTTCCTACAGCACGAAAACCAGCTTACAAACTTTGGATAGACTTTGGTGATTTGGGCATCAAAAAATCTAGCGCTCAAATTACTAAGCTATATCAAAAAGAGGATTTAACACATAGGTTAATATTAGCTGTCACCAACTTTCCACCTCGTCAAATCGCTGATTTTATGTCTGAAGTTCTTGTCTTAGGCGTAGTGCTAGACGATGGTAAAGTCGTTTTAATTCAGCCAGATAGAGACGTACCTCTGGGCAAAAGAATTTTCTAACATCTCCTATTCTTCTGTTGGCGTTCTAGCCTACCCTTCGGGGCGGCTCATATTTTTCACTACTCTATCAACCATTCCGCAGACCGTTCGCCCAAATCTAACGGAATGCTCACAGCTTTACCAAGTCGTGGGCGTTCTCGTGTTTCTCTAATATATGTTTTCACCTGTGTCTCACCACCCAAACCACTCAGATAATTGGCGACACTATCTAGATGCTCTTGATACTCTACCTCACTCAAGGGGAAAGAAGCTTGTTCTAGGTATTTCCACATGACTTGTAAAAATATTTTACCCTGTGTTCGGCGTAACTGGACATCGTAGGAGCGTCCCCACTTCTCAAGCAACAGTTGGCGTAATTCCTGTCCTGTCATAGGCTTTCTCAAAGATTTTACATTTAGTTATGATGTTAAGTTCCTTTGCTCAAGTATCATAAGACTATAAAGAAATGTAATGCTACCAAAAAAGATACTAGAGATATCTTTACAAAGAACATTCTGGTATCTTTACGTAGGCATTATCATTTTGACCCAGACAAGAGTTTCTGAAGTATTAGAACTCTAGTCAAATTTGTTAACAAAATACACAAAGAACGTGTAGGTTATGGCTCAATTTTCTGAATCAATGGACGTACCCGATATGGGGCGTCGTCAATTCATGAATCTTTTGACTTTTGGAACTGTAACCGGAGTGGCTCTGGGAGCATTGTATCCCGTTGTCAAGTACTTTATTCCACCGTCTACTGGTGCTGCTGGTGGTGGTACAACTGCAAAGGACGAGTTGGGCAACAATGTCAGCGTTAGCAAGTTTTTAGAAAGCCATAATGTAGGCGATCGCGTTCTTGTTCAGGGACTCAAGGGAGACCCCACCTATATTGTGGTAGATAGCAAAGAAGCGATTACCGATTACGGCATTAACGCTGTTTGCACTCACTTGGGTTGCGTTGTTCCTTGGAACGCAGCAGAGAACAAGTTTAAGTGTCCCTGTCATGGTTCGCAGTACGATGCTACTGGCAAAGTTGTCCGGGGTCCAGCACCTCTATCATTGGCTTTGAGCCATGCAAAAGTCGAAGAAGACAAAATCGTCCTAACTTCTTGGACTGAAACCGACTTCCGCACAGGTGACGACCCTTGGTGGGCTTAATCAGTGCTGTGTCTGGAGTCGAAATTTGACTCTTGACCAATGACTAATAACTAATATCAGAGAATTGTTGTCCTTGTTGTCCTTATAGAGATGAGAAATGTTTGTCAAACAGCGAGTTTAGCTCGCAGTGCAAAAGCAATTGTGAGAACATTGCTCGTGGCGATCGCTACAGTGACATTTTTCTTCACCAGCGATTTAGCCTTTCCTCAAGCAGCTTCAGCATATCCTTTTTGGGCACAGCAAACCTACCCTGAAACCCCCCGCGAACCAACAGGACGGATTGTGTGTGCCAACTGTCACCTAGCAGCAAAGCCAACCGAAGTAGAAGTTCCCCAGTCTGTTCTACCTGACACGGTGTTTAAAGCCGTGGTAAAAATTCCCTACGATACAAGCGTGCAGCAGGTGGGTGCTGATGGTTCCAAAGTCGGCTTAAACGTCGGTGCAGTGCTGATGCTACCAGAAGGCTTCAAGATTGCTCCTGAAGACCGCATTCCCGAAGAGTGGAAGGAAGAAGTCGAAGGTTTATACTACCAACCATACAAAGAAGATGCGGAAAACGTCGTTATCGTCGGACCGCTACCTGGTGAACAATATCAGGAAATCGTCTTCCCCGTTCTTTCTCCCAACCCCGCAACTGACAAGAATATCCATTTTGGTAAATATGCTGTCCATTTAGGTGCTAACCGGGGACGCGGACAAGTTTACCCAACTGGTGAAAAGAGCAACAACGCGGTGTATGCTGCTTCTGCCACTGGTACGATTAGCAAGATCGCCAAAACAGAAGATGAAGACGGTAACGTCAAGTATCAAGTCAGCATCCAGCCAGAATCTGGAAACACAGTGGTTGACACTATACCTGTTGGACCAGAATTGATTGTTTCCGAAGGACAAGCGGTCAAAAAAGATGACCCTTTGACCAACAACCCTAACGTTGGTGGATTCGGTCAAGATGACGGGGAAATCGTGCTGCAAGATGCAAGCAGAGTTCAATGGTTGATTGCGTTCGTCGCACTTGTGATGTTGGCTCAAGTTATGCTCGTTCTCAAGAAGAAGCAGGTTGAAAAAGTTCAAGCTGCGGAAATGAATTTCTAAATTAAGAGCCAAATTATCAGTTATTGGACAGGCATTTTGCCTGTCTTTTTTTAGCGATACCATATAACCTAAACTCCAAATGAGTTGAGGGATTGCCAATGACAGCCGCAGTAGAGTACTTTCCTATGACTCCAATTGGCATTGAGCCGAGATCTGCGTTAAAACGGAAATAGAAGCTGAAAAGCCTTGCCAATTCTAGGTTTTAGAGATTTGGGGAGAGAGATGAATTGTATCTCCAAATGGTTGGGGAATATTTTGCTCGTTCATAACATAATCGCCATACCGCTTGATATGTCTGGTGTGTAAGGACTTAAAGCTGCTATCAAACTGGCTAGAGTTGAGAGATGTGAGTCAAAAATTTTGCATTTTACCAACTTTCGATTATTGAATAGTTCCAGTAGTCATACTCAGAACCCCTAAAAAATGAATGTTGTTTCGCCTGTTATTACCAACATTCGGTTATTTGTTGGGATTTACAAAATATCTTTAAGGGCGTTTATTTTGATTACCAATTACCTTCATGGTTGCGGATTATTTTCGATAAGCTCGTCAAAAATAACCCGCTATGAGTGTGCAGTACAACAAAATACCCTAAGGTGCACTGGTTGAGCAACTTCTGTCAAGCTTTATTAATTCCGAGTGAGTAGTCTAGAGAATATGGCTCTTTCTGTACTCTATATGGCTCCCGCTGAGCGGAGAAGAACCGCGAGACTTTCCACTGTATCTCCAGAGAGTCAGTTTTTTTCCTGATGTGCCTGAGTATGAGGCTATCACCGACATATTTCTACCCCTCAAGTAGCAGAGTATTTGCACTCGTTACCGACAAGTGGGGAGCGGTTAACGTTTGAGCCATAACGTAGAATGGGTGGCGAAAAGTGTTAATTTCTTGTGGTTGTGAGCATTGTCACCACATAAGTGTGTTTTCCCAACTTAGGGTCATAAGTTGGCATTTGAGTTCTGACTGTCTAATTAGTAGTTATGTACTACAATGTGTCTGCTTGTAGCCTTCTTATGTTTGGGTAAAATTGGAGAGTTAAAAATCTGAAACCTATATAGAAGAAGCTTTTTCAGCTTCTATTTCCGTTTTTGCAGGGTTTTCGGCTCAATGCCCAATTGAATACCCAGATGAGGATGGTAAGCCAATGGCTGAAAAGGTGCAAAGAAAGTCTTTACACCTTTACATATTGATGCGAATTTATGCGAAATAATTACAACGGACGATACACTCGGTAATTGATATTGGGGAAAATATTGTCCATCATCTCAACTTTTTCCAGCCAACCACTATCAATTTTGCCAATGTTGATATCTTCGTAGAGTTTATTAAAGCGCATCAGGTGCGATCGCGTCCTTCTTACCGCATAGGGTACCATCGTTCCTGTTCGCATAATAAACGCCCAGTCGGAAGATTGCGCTAACAGCAATTCCCGCGCCGCTTGGTTGAGTGCTTTCCATTCCAACTCATCCTCTGGTTCCCGGTTTGATATTTCAATCATGCGTTCTGCGGCTTTGTGCAAATGTGGGTAAATCCATGTATTCGTTTCGTTCAACCAATACTCGTGGAATCCTTTATAACCCCAACTCGATTGTGAAGGACGACAGACTTGCTGAGTTGGATTTTCCCGTAAATAATCTGCCAAGTGAGTCATTTCATAGGTCTTTTGGTCATACCAGGACTTACGGAATAGGTAATCGATGAACCAAGGACCTTCATACCACCAATGTCCATATAACTCGGCATCGTAGGGAGAAACAATAATTGGCGGGCGTTGCATTATACCATAAAGATGCCCTACTTGCTGTTCACGGTTATACATGAAATTTGCAGAGTGTTCCGCTGCTTTTTCCCTTGCCCAGTAGGGATCGTAGAGCGCTTTATCTGCTAGTCCTAAGCCGCGACCGGTGATTTTATGATACTTGATGCCCGTATTTTTTCGCTGACCATTGGGCATAATGTAGGGCTTGATGTACTCATATTCAGCTTCCCAGCCCAAGTCTTTGTAAAACTCGCGGTATTCTGCTGCACCAGGATAGCCTACCTCAGAAGACCACACCTGCTGAGAAGATTCATGATCTCGACCAAAGGCAGCGACACCAGTTTCTGTAAAAATTGGGGCATAGCTGCCAAAGCGAGGACGAGGACGAGCGTAAAGGATGCCATGTCCATCAGTGAGGAAGTAGCGTAACCCTGCATCGGCTAACATCCGATCTACACCTTCATAGTAGGCGCATTCTGGCAACCAAATGCCTTTGGGCGGGCGTCCAAAGTTTTCCTCGTAGTGTTCACAGGCTACCTGAATTTGCGCCCACACAGCTTGCGGATACATTTTCATCAGCGGTAGGTAGCCGTGGGTAGCACCGCAAGTGATGATTTCTACGTTATTTGTGTCTTGGAACTGCTTAAAAGCCGTTACCAAGTCCCCCTTGTTGCGTTCCCAAACTTCTCGCGTCGCCTTAAACTCGCTGGCGTAATGCTCGGCTAAATAGCGAATATGTCCATTGTGGACATTATGCTCGATTTCTAGTTCTACAAGTTCTTCTAGTTTGGCTAGGTGAGCGTCGTAGCGTTCTTGCAACAAAGGATCACGCAGCATTGACACAAGAGGCGGTGTCATGCTCATCGTAATTTTAAAGTCAACGCCGTCTCGCTTTAAGCCTTCAAATACTCGCAGCAAAGGAATGTAGGTTTCGGTAATGGCTTCATAAAGCCATTCTTCTTCCAGCACATAATCACTTTCTGGGTGACGGACGAAGGGCAGGTGTGCGTGAAGTACAAGCGCAACGTAGCCGATAGCCATAATGAATACTTCCGGGGTGGTACGTGTAGATTGAAGGTCGGGGGTTTGGCAGATGTTAAGAATATTTTAAGACTTTATGGGGATCTTAATGATCTCACTCCACCAGTGGTTGAAATTCACTCGATTGTAAGTTCTACATCATAGATGATAGATGTTCAAACTATCCCAACTTCAGCTATATCGGAAGAAAAGTTGCCCCACCAGAATTTCACAATACTTGAATAGCACAAAATGAGTGTGTTGCTATCGTGACTCCCCATCAGTAGGTCGTAAATCCGCTCTTGTTCTACGATTCCTCACTCTCCTGATACAACTGCTGCAACTCCTGCAACTGCGTTCTGCGTGAACTCCGGCGATATTTTTTAGATTCTAGCTTCGGTTCGTACTGAGTCTGTCCTTTGCCCTTGGTTTTCACTTTTACAGTGGATTCAGGGTCTGCCTGTTGGTTAAGCTGAGTCTGGTGCTCAATTGCTGTCTCTAAAAAGTCTAAATAATGTTGATATCTTTCCCATTCTCCACGAACGATACATCCTGGCTCGTCTCGATGCAGACAATCACCAAAACGACAGCTATCAACCGTTAATCTCTGCTTTGCTTCTGGGAAATATTGTGCTAATTCTTCAGGGGCACAATCAAGGTCAGGTTGATTAAAGCCGGGAGTATCTGCTAGCAAACCACCGCTAGGTAATTCAAATAATTCTACGTGACGAGTTGTATGGCGACCCCTGGCTAGTTTCCCAGAAATCTCTCCCACTCGTAAGTTAGCATTGGGAATCATCTCGTTGATAAAACTAGACTTACCAACCCCAGAAGGTCCGGCTATCACAGTCATCTTATCTTTGAGCTTGTTGGCTACCTGGTCAATATCTATGCCTTTACCCACGCTAATAAATACAGGTTGGTAACCCCAATTCGTTAAGCGCTCATTAATTTTTACTTGCTGTTCTTTTGAAACTAAATCGCACTTATTGAGACACAAAACGACATCTAAACTTGTAGATTCAGCCTTCACAAGAAAACGGCTCAGTTGGTAAGGTTCCAAGGGGGGATCTGCCACGGCAAATACTAATAGGATTTGGTTGACATTAGCGATCGCCGGACGATCCAATTGGCTTTTACGGGGTAATATCTCAGCGATCGCTCCTCGTCCACCAGCCCAATCAGGTTCTTCCACGACCACGCGATCGCCCACCATGACCTGTTGCCCAATTTTTTTCAAACGGGTTCTGCGGGTGCACAAAAGGAGTGGGGGAGTCGAGGAGTGGGGGATTAGGGGAGTCTGTGAACTGTTACTCTTCCCCCTCTCTCCCATTCTCCCCCTCTCCCCCTCCTCTTGATCTAGCTGTACTCGGTAAAAATTAGCTTGCACGGCTAAGACCGTGCCCAGTAGATGCTCAGTAGTTTTTAACCCTTCCCCTCTCATGAGGCACTATCAGGACGGCACACTAGCAAGGAAAAGTAACCAACGCAGTCTGTAATTTGCTCTACCTGATAGCCTGCCATTGCCAGACTATCAGGAACTTGCTCAATCGGTTCCCCTGGATCTAACCAGACTTCTAGTAACTCTCCCGGGTTCATTTGCTCCAAACGGAGTTTCGTACGTACAAAATTTATCGGGCAAGGGGTGCCGCGCAAATCCAGTTGAACATTAGGAGTTGAGAGGGAAGATAGACTCATCGTTGGTGGAACAAGTTTCCCAAAAATCCTTCTAGACCGCCTTTACCTGTGCGATCTCCTTTAATTTTAGCGAGCTTTTCCAGGAGTTCCCGTTCCTCCGGAGTGATCTTATTGGGAATATCAATTAACACCGTAATCATATGGTCGCCACGACTGACGGGATTACCCAAGCGGGGTACGCCACGGCTTTCCAACTTCATTACAGTATTAGGCTGGGTTCCTGGTGGAATTAACAATTCCTCTGGACCGTCTACCGTATTTACCTCCAAGCGGCAGCCCAAAATTGCCTGCAGGTAGCTAATTTTGATTTCTGAGAGAATGTTGATGCCATCCCGGTGGAATTCCTCATCTTCATTCACAAACAAGTAAACATACAAATCTCCAGGAGGACCACTACGTTGACCTGCATCCCCTTCTCCAGAGATTCGCAAACGTGTGCCGTTGTCCACCCCAGCCGGAATGGATATTTTCAGTTTCTTCGTAACTTGTTTTGCACCCTTACCGTCACAAGCATCGCATTTGTCTTCGATGACCATTCCCGTAGCATTACACGTGGGACAAGTCGAAACTTGGGTGAAGCTACCAAAGGGTGTTCGGGTGACGCGGCGTACTTGACCCGTTCCGCCACAAGTCGAACAACTGCGAGGGCGAGTTCCTGGTTTAGCACCGGAGCCGCTACAGACTTCACAAGTTTCTAGATGAGAAATGCGAATTTCTTTTTCTCCACCAAATACTGCTTCCCGAAAGTCTAGCTTCAGGTCTAGCCGCAGGTCATCACCCCGCACAGGTCCACTGCGCCGTTTTTGCGTTGTACCACCCATGCCGCTGCCAGCAAAGCCGCTGAAAATGCTTTCAAATATATCGGCAAAGCCACCCATATCACCGATATCTTGGAAGCCTACGCCAGCCCCACCATTCACAGCCGCTTCACCAAAGCGGTCATAACGAGCACGGGTTTCCGGCTCGCTAAGCACTTCATAAGCACGGTTAATTTCTTTAAAGCGCTCTTCCGCTCCCGGTTCTTTGTTCACGTCGGGGTGATACTTCCGGGCTAAACGGCGGTAAGCGTGTTTGATTTCTTCTTTGTCGGCGTCACGAGAGACACCTAGAACTTCATAATAATCGCGAGCCATATAGCAAAGGTGAAAGTTAAAAGGTAGAAAGCAGCTATGCACAGAGAACTCAAAAGCGACGGCTTTCGCCACTTAGAAGTTCAAGAAGGCAGAAGGCAGAAGGCAGTAGTTAAGTTTTATTAATACTAAATTTTACCTTTTACCCTTTACAAAAATCACCATAACAGTCCTGAGCGCCGAGTAATAATCATCTGGAATTAGTTTTGAAATCAAACACTAAATTGAAACCAGCAAAATTTTTACTCAGGCACGCCACTTGCTAGAACGGGGCGAACCCCACGCCCGGAGTGGCGTGGGAAACCCTCCTGCATAGCGCTGGCTTCGCAACGCAGTGACTCCTCAGTACTCATTGCTCTGCACTGATAACAGTAACAGATACTTTCTTCATAGTAGACGACAAAAGCGTTTATCCTGAGGCTGTCTCCTTTACAATTGTGCTACGTAGGTTGCAAAAAGTCCGCTCATTTTACAAAGGGGCTAGCCGCACTAAAAAGTGTGGAAAACCGTTCATTAAAGGTTGGCTGTCCCTAGGGGAGTCAGTGTATGGGGGAATCCCACAAGTCAATTTGGGAGATTGAATTATTTAAGAGTGTAAAAGAGTCTGTATTTAGAATCTGTGATTTTTGCACACAACCCTCATACTCCGTTACACCCCACCTCCTCTTCAAAATCCTTTAGTACAACAAGGCAGAAGGCGCAAACGTTAACAACATAAGCTTTTTGTGTCTTTTTAACGCTCCGATTATTTCCCCCGTGATGTACTAGTCTATTGCCTCATAATCAGCCGGCATCGTACTCTCGTCTTCAAAATCAAAATTAAATTGCGGTGTTGGCGTTCCATCAACAGGTGCTGCTAGTTCTGAGGGCAATGGACTATCTGAAGCTTCAGCAACCTCATCAGTTTGGTTGTAATCTCGGTTGTATACCTCAGCACCAATGGCAAATAGAGTTTGCTGGAAATCATCCAAGCGTTGTTTGAATTCTGCGACGGAGATGCGCTCATCAGCCATAGCTGCTTTGAGATGTGACAGTTTTTCATCTGCCAAAGCTATCATTTGTTCGCTAATCAAGTTTCCGTTAAGCTTTAAGGTCGAATCGTAACTGTACAACAGATTATCCGCATGGTTTTTAAGTTCAACCAGTTGTATGCGTCTTCTATCTTCTTCGGCAAACATTTCAGCTTGTTGCTGCATCCTTTCAACTTCGTTGGCACTCAAGCCACCTGTATTGGTAATCCGAATGCTTTGTTCTCGACCAGTGCCTTTGTCTTGTGCTGAAACTTTGAGAATGCCATTAACATCAATTTCAAAAGAGACTTCAATTTGCGGTACACCACGGGGAGCTGGCGGAATTCCAGCAAGCAGAAATTTCCCCAAACTCTTGTTATCCCGGGCCATTGCCCGTTCACCTTGAAGGATGTGAATTTCCACCGAGCTTTGCCCATCAACTGCTGTGGAAAAGACTTGAGACTTGCTGGTTGGAATTGTGGTGTTGCGTTCGATAATTTTGGTGAACACTTCTCCCAATGTTTCAAGTCCCAAAGACAAGGGCGTGACATCTAACAAAAGTAAATTATCAACTTCACCACCCAGCACTCCAGCTTGGATAGCAGCTCCTAATGCTACTGCTTCGTCAGGGTTGACAGAGCGATCTGGAGTTTTGCCATTGAAAAATTTGCTCAGAGCATTTTGAACAGCAGGAATGCGAGTGGAACCGCCCACCAAGATCATCCGGTCGATATCTTGTGGTTTGAGTTCCGCATCTTTGAGCGCTTGGCTCATCGGTTCAATGGTAGCCTCGATGAGATGTGCCGTTAACTCTTCAAATTTGGCGCGGCTGAGTTCCATCTCCAGGTGCTTAGGCCCAGTTTGATCAGCGGCGATGAAAGGTAAGTTAATTGAAGTACTGACCATACTGGAAAGTTCAATCTTTGCCTTTTCCGCTGCTTCTCGCAAGCGTTGCAAAGCCATTTTGTCTTGAGCAAGGTCAACTTTCTCTTCCTGCTGGAAGCGTGCCATCATCCAGAGCACGATACAGTTATCAAAGTCGTCCCCACCCAGGTGGTTATTGCCACAAGTCGCCTTAACTTCAAACACTCCATCCCCAAGTTGTAGGATGGAGACATCGAAGGTACCACCTCCCAAGTCAAATACCAGAATCATCTGTTCTTGGTCTTGCTTGTCCAACCCGAAGGCTAAGGCAGCAGCGGTTGGTTCATTGATAATCCGTAGGACTTCTAGTCCGGCAATGGTGCCAGCGTCTTTAGTCGCTTGTCTTTGGGCATCTGTAAAATAGGCAGGTACTGTAATCACTACCTGATTGACAGACTCACCCAAGAAGTTTTCCGCGTCCTGTTTGAGTTTTTGCAGGATCATTGCGGAGAGTTCTTGTGGTGTGTAATTATGTCCGCGAATCTGGACATCAACGGTATCATCTCGACCTTTGACACAGGTGTAAGGTACACGTTCGCGTTCTGTTACGGTATCATCCCAGCGACGACCGATAAATCGCTTAATACTAAAAATTGTGTTCTCGGCGTTAGTGACAGCTTGACGCTTTGCCAGTTGACCGACCAAGCGTTCACCGCCTTTACCAAATCCTACAATACTAGGAGTGGTTCGCCCACCTTCTGAATTAGCAATGACGATCGGTTGACCACCTTCGAGAATCGCGACACAACTATTGGTAGTGCCTAAGTCGATCCCAATAACTTTTCCCATAAATATCGGTATTTTTACTGAGTGTTCCCTTAAAGTTTCAAGCAGCAGAGTCCGGTGTTAGCATCTGCTCCCACCGGGTAAAGGCTGCTCAACTTCGGGCGTGATGTTTCGCGGACTATCTTTACTTTTTGGTTAGATATGCGATGCTCGCCCAAGTTTCCCAGGCACTTTTGGTCAGTAAGGCGAGCGACTACAGCTTAACTATTGGCTGGGCTCGACTGATTTTCCTCAGAAGAGGATGCCTCTTCCTTCGGAGCAGCTACTTTGACCATTGCATGGCGCAGTACGCGATCGCCCAAGTAATATCCGCGTACTAACTCTTCTAACACTGTTCCTTCAGGATATTCATCCGTAGGTTCCCGCAATACTGCTTCGTGCAGGTTAGGATCGAAAGGCTGAGTTTCAGGACGCATAGGTGCGACACCCAAGCGCTTTAAGCAATCTACTAATAGCTTGTAAACGCCTTGGTAACTCTTATGAATGGTCATCTCCCCATCGTTTTGGGGTTTGATTTGCGCTCTTGCTCGTTCAAAATTATCGACAACTGGCAATAATTCAGTAATCGTATTGCGCTTAATCTGCTGTTCTAAGTCTTCTTTCTCTTTTTGATTCCGTTTGCGGTAGTTCTCAAAATCAGCCACAATCCGCATATATTGAGTGCTGCGTTCTTCTAGCTGCGCTTTGAGGGACTCAATTTGTTGAGTGAGTTCTCCTTGTGTGGCTGTTGACTCATGAGCAGCAGCCTCAGTTGCAGCCACACCATTGTCTTGCTTTTGCGTAGCTGTTTCTCGAGATTCGTCGGTTTGGCTTACCACTTGCTCAGTCACTTCGCTTTGAGTTGCATTGGCATTTATTTGGGCTGTAGAGTCGCTCGTCATTGCTTGCTTTTCCTCGGTTTGTTCATCTAATTGCTGGCTTGTATTGTTTTGCTGTTGCTCTTCGTCTATCATTTTGCACTCTTCCCAGATACTGTATTGTGCAGTTACCCCTATATCTTGCAGCCATTAAATTTAGCTAGCAAAAAGCGGTTTCTTGATGTATGAAGTATGAACTGAAGGCAAAAGTGTGTAGACGCCCTGCGGATGGATTCCCGTAGGTAGTATGAAGTACGGAGTATTTCATCCTTTAGCCTTTATTTGATCACCGTCATCTATTTTGACAAATGCTGAGTGCGTTAGCGTATACGCTCCAAGGACGGCTTACCGTAAGCTAGAGTAGCTGCAAAGAGCAAAAGCTTGCTTTCTCTGACAAGTTATTGTTTTTTTGCTAGACAAAGCCAGCATGAAATATATATAGATTTCAGGGTATTTTCGTAAGTATTAGGAACGCAGTTGTAAGCTTAGCTGTGGGATGTGAACACCCCCAAAACTGACAATCTTTGGAAAATGTTCGCTAATAGCGAACAAAATTCGTAGAACTATGCTATATTAGATTCAGTCAGGTTGAAAGGACGATACTTGCCATTCACTGGATCACTTTGTGGTCTGAGGAAGATGGGAAACCAGCTTCTGCCGTGTTTATCAGTAATACAGTATTGGTAGATTGGTAGAAACTCCAGCGATCGCATAAGCGCAAGCATCAATGCGAGTCCACGCTGAAACAACCACCGAAATCTACTACTGCATTACTAAGTACAACTCGTCATCAATCAGGGTCGGAAACGTCCACGACCGTGGGCAACCATCCAACAAACGAACCCCAAAGCCCGCCCACCCCCACACGCTGACGAGTACTAAGCACACTAGCGCAGCCCAGGCAACTTGCTGCGTTTGGTATAGCGAGAGTTTAATCTGCCGTTCTCCGGTTTGCTTGAGGCAAGCCTCATTCGCAGTCTTGTGAATGAGTGCAATCAAACCCACGTTAAGGAGTTCTTATGAACAGCCAAAACCCTGACAAACGGCAGAAGCAGTTGAAAAAGCGTAAGTATAAGCAGTGGCTAAAATGGCTCTGCAAACCTGAAACGCTCCGTCTACTATTTCAAATTGGTCCGGATATTTTCAGAATGTTGAAATGGCTGATCGATTTTTGGCAGAACTAGACTGCTAATCTTTCTATATAACCTTTTAAGAAACCTTCTAGCCAAGGGAGGTTAGATATGTTAAATGAAGCTCTAAAGTTGATGAGGGTGTTCTATCAATTATCGCAAAAAGAGTTAGCGGAAAAACTAGGAATATCCAAGTCGTATCTTTCGGAAATTGAGTCCGGGAAAAAGGCTCCAACACTTGATTTGCTCAATCGTTATTCAGGGGTTTTTGATATACCTGTATCCTCGATTATGTTTTTCTCGGAAAGCTTGAACAAAGATGTGAAAACAGAAAAGCTGAGGACATTTGTATCCTCTAAGATTCTTGCAATCCTCAATTTCATTGCTGAAAGGTCTGGTCATTCTTATGCTGAGGAGTAGATATAAAGAGTATCAATTAGACCAGTCACCCTTTTACTGCTTGAAATCTAAAGAAAGACTTGCAAAGCTATTGCAGATAAGCCAAAACAAACTCGAAATACTTACCCTTTCAGAGGATTTGTACATAGAGCGAGACAGATTTGATCCAAAGAAAAAAAAGTCCCGTCTGGTGGAAGAGCCAAAGCTCCCCTTAAAGCGAGTTCAGAAGCGGATTGAAGAGCTTTTGAAGCGAATCAAGATTCCGGATTACATATATGCTTCAGGAAAGGGACGTTGCTATATCAGTAATGCTAAAGCTCATGTAAATGCTGCTGTAGTCAGGAGTCTTGATATCAAAAAATATTTCCCTTCTACACCATCGAGGCGTGTTTATTGGTTCTTCCACAAACAAATGAAATGTTCTTCAGATGTTGCTGGCATCCTAACAAAACTCTCGACTTTCAAAAATCATCTGCCGACTGGAAGTCCATTAAGTCCTATACTTTCCTACTTTGCCCATATGGATATGTGGGAGGCAATCAATGAAATCGTAGAGGGTGCAACTTGCACTTTAACTGTCTACATGGATGATGTCACGATTTCGGGTACACAGATACCAGGTGGGTTGATTTGGCAAGTTGAGAAGCAGTTTCATCGTTGTGGACTACACGATAACAGGGAAAAGGAAAAGCATTATGTTGGCAACAAACCGCGTGAAATAACTGGAGTCATTGTTAAAGAAGGTGAGTTAAAGCTTCCTAATCGACAACATCTAAAAATGCATCAGCTTCGCCAATTAATCCATAAAGAAACAGACCCTAATAAACGAGTAAAATTGATGCAATCTTTAAAGGGTTTAGAAGCACAAGCACAACAAATTAAGAAAGCGAATGACATTTAGATAGATACTGGGTGTAATGTCTATGACTGAAAAAAAAGTGCTACCAGAAGCAGCTCTCTACCGTCGTAGTTTCGATGGTACACTTCATCCTCTAAATTCTAGCGAGAACAACTTACCCATTCTCACTAGAGCGAAGTTTGCTAGTGAGTTTTGTTACGTGCCTCAAAGTGCAGAACTAAGTAAGCAGAATGTCTTCTATAGCGTTAGCAATGTTCTTAAACTGACGCAAGATGATAGATCTAGGGAGGCTCTTCGCAAATGGGAAGCTAGAGTTGGCAATAAAGAAGCTAAACGTATTCGAGATGAAGCGATTGGTGCTGGAAATGCTGTTCATTCTTATCTTCACTCTTACTTGACTGAGGGAGAAGCTAAATCAATTAGCAAATCTTATGAATCCTACTTCCAGGCTCTCAACAGCTTATTACCTAATTTCGGAACTTGTCTTTTTTCAGAGCAGTTCATTGTGAGCTTCAAGTATCAATACTTTGGAAAATTTGATCAGCTAGGTTTGTATCGAGAAAGTTTAACTCTTAGTGACTTGAAAACATCCCTAAAGCCTAAACTTTCTCTGGATTGGATTGAGGACAAAATTATTCAGTTGGCAGCTTATTACATTCCAATTGAAACACTGTATCAGCTTGAACAAGCAGCTTTAATTTATTTAATCAGCGATGGTTCCTGTAATGAATTCCTTTTCACTCCACAACAGATGACATTCTATAAACAACTGTGGCTTGAGCGATTATCTCAAATTAATGAGAGAGTTAGTCTGGCTGCTTAGTATATGTCACCCTAAAAAAGGGTCGGAAATCATGCTGCGAGGGCATCGGTAAGTTATCAATTGATAGCCAGTAAAATTGAGAGAGTTATTTACCCTATAGCAACCTATGCTGAAAACAGTCGAAGGCGTTTATCAGAATGGACAAATTGAACTCGCCGAGCTACCGCAAGATGTGAGCGATTATGCCCAAGTTCTCGTTACTTTTCTTGAACCGGGCAGAGTTAATCCTGAGAAACTGCGTCAATTGATTGATCAATTAGAAACGATTGCAGGTATCCAGCAAGGTTTTGAGGAACTCGATGCTGGACAAACTCGCCCTCTTGGGGATTTCATCGAAGAAATGCAGCAGAAATATGGCATTTCAGGTTGAAATCACCCCTATTGCTGAAGCCCAAATTGAGCAAGCCTATCGTTGGTATCGAGAACGTAATTTAGGGTTTGCTGATCGATGGTTCCGAGGATTGATGAACGCCATCGCAACGCTTCAAGAAAAGCCCCTGCGTTGTGCCCTAGCAGTTGAACACGAGATTTTCCCTGAAGAAGTCCGACAACTACTTTATGGAAAGTCTAAAAACATCTATCGAGTGCTATTTACGATTCGAGATACGACGGTGTACGTTTTGTACGTGCGCCATAGTATTCAAGCACCAATGACTGTGGATGATTTAGAGGAGGAGTGACCGCTATATTAATTTGTCAATGCTTAACTCCTAAACGATTTAGGTTATCAGTGAGAACATATTCGGAGGTTACTGGCGGGGTAATAGCCTGAGGTATCGAGTTTGTGACATTCTCACAAAACCTAGAAAAAGTCTTTGCGGTTTCAAAAGCCATTGAAATTATTGGTGAAGCCGTGAAGCGGATACCTGACTCTGTGAGAAGCAAATATCCTGATATTCCGTGGAAAGATATTGCACGAATGCGGGATAAGCTGATTCACAATTATTTCAACACAGATGTAGAAATTATTTGGAAAGCTGTTCAGGTGGATCTTCCACAGTTAAAAATGATGATCTCTATAGTTGTAGATTTGAGAGGTCAGCCTTAAATAACACCACCCTTAAACTATAAATTAAGAAATTTTTGCCTCAATTTGACTAAGCATATATGTCAATTCTGATTGAGAGCTTGGGAATACTCTAATCAGAGGTTTCCGCAACTCATCGCTCATATATGACTCAATCGTCACCACAAAGGCGTAGTACGGCTCTTACTACAAGAACGGAGTTCTCGTCCTTCGCCAATAAGCTCGTGCAATCTGGCTTTGTCAATAGCGAACAGATGAGACAGGCGCTGATTGATAGTCGCCAGTCTGGCATACCCTTGACACAAGTGCTGGAATCCATTTCAGGACGAAAGTTATCACCAGAGTTAGTTAGGCTACACAAGAAGCAGCAGCTATTTGAACTCAAAATACTATACGGCGTTGAATCACTGGATCTGGAAGTTAGCCAGGTTGGCAAAGCAACGATTGGTCAACTGATTGAAACCCTAATTACGGTGGATATCTGTCGTCGCCATCGCTTGGTACCACTGGCGAAGAATGAAGACCAAACCCCGCCCTCCATTTTAGTGGCGATGGTAGATCCGGATAATTTAGAGGCTTCAGATGACTTGAACCGCATTCTGCGTCCTCAAGGATTGGCATTGCAGCGGATGGTCATTACCCAAGAGGATTACCAGCAACTCATTAACCAATACTTGGATGAACTCACTCTTCGGCAAAAGCATCTGGAACAAGAGAAGTCTACAGATATCAACCAGGATTTAGAAAATCTAGAAAATCTTAATATAGATGATGCGCCCGATGATGCGGAGGCTGACTTGGGCGCAGCGATGAAGGGTGCTGAAGATGCTCCGGTTATTAATCTGGTTAATAGAATTCTTGCTAAAGCACTGCATGAGAAAGTTTCTGATATTCACGTAGAACCGCAGGAAGAAAACTTACGCATTCGCTTTCGTAAGGATGGGGTGCTGCGTGAGGCTTTCGACCCTCTGCCGAAAAAAATCATTCTTGCAGTGACAGCTCGTTTCAAAATTATTTCCAACCTAGATATTGCTGAACGGCGTTTACCTCAAGACGGACGCATTAGACGGTTATTCGAGGGACGCAAGGTGGACTTCCGCGTGAATACATTGCCCAGTCGCTACGGCGAAAAGGTCGTACTGCGAATTTTGGATAACTCTGCAACCCAACTGGGATTGGATAAGTTAATTACTGACTCAGAAACTTTGCAAATTGTCCAGGAAATGGTCAGTCGTCCCTTTGGTCTGATCCTGGTAACTGGACCCACGGGTTCTGGTAAAACAACAACACTGTATTCTGCTTTAGCAGAACGCAATTCTCCTGGGATCAATATTAGTACGGTAGAAGACCCAATTGAGTACAGTTTACCTGGGATTACTCAAGTGCAGGTGATTCGAGAAAAAGGGCTGGATTTTGCGACCGCTTTGCGAGCCTTCTTGCGACAAGACCCCGATGTGCTTCTGGTGGGTGAGACGCGAGATAAGGAAACGGCAAAAACCGCGATTGAGGCAGCATTGACGGGTCACTTGGTTTTAACGACCTTACATACTAATGATGCTCCAGGAGCGATCGCCCGTTTGGGAGAAATGGGCATTGAGTCTTTCATGATTTCTAGCTCTCTGATTGGTGTGTTGGCACAGCGCTTAATAAGGCGTGTCTGTTCCAGTTGTCGCATTCCCTATACTCCCACTCTAGAAGAACTAGCTCGCTACGGTTTATCAGCAAGCCAAGAAGCAGATGTCATCTTCTACAAAGCAAACTCCCTCACCACAGAGGAAATTCAAGAAGCCAAAGCTCAAAATCAGCTTTGTTCACAGTGTAATGGTGTTGGCTACAAGGGACGTTGTGGTGTTTATGAAGTCATGCGAATCACTGAACGTGTCCAAGCCCTCATTACCGAAGAAGCACCAACGGAACGCATTAAAGAAGTGGCGGTGGAAGAAGGGATGAAAACCTTGCTGGCTTACAGCTTGGACTTAGTGCGCCAAGGTTCCACCACCTTAGAAGAAGTAGAACGGGTGACGTTCACCGATACGGGTTTGGAAGCAGAGTTAAAAGCCAAACGCAAGAGCAGTCTGACCTGTCAAACTTGTCATGCTGGAGTGCAACCTGAATGGTTGGATTGTCCTTACTGTATGACACCACGTTTTCAAGATTAGTTAGTAGTTAATGGTTAGTAGGTAGTGGTTAGTGGTAATGAATAACCATCAACTACCAACTATGAACTACCAACTATCAACTATCAACTACCAACTATCAACTACCAACCATAAAAGGAATCACAACAATGGAAATGATGATTGAAGATTTAATGGAGCAATTGATTGAAATGGGTGGCTCAGATTTGCACTTATCTGCTGGTTTACCTCCCTACTTCCGCCTTAGTGGCAAACTGACGCCCATTGGTGATCAGCCATTGTCAGCAGATCAGTGCCAAAGGCTGATTTTCAGTATGCTCAATAATTCCCAGCGTAAAACTTTAGAGCAGAACTGGGAATTGGATTGCTCTTATGGTGTCAAGGGATTGGCTCGTTTCCGGGTCAATGTTTACAAAGAACGTGGTGCTTACGCTGCCTGTTTACGGGCGTTGAGTTCTAAAATTCCCAACTTTGAAAAATTAGGTTTGCCTGACGTTGTACGGGAAATGGCTGATAAGCCCAGAGGACTTATTCTGGTGACAGGTCCGACAGGTTCTGGTAAGACAACAACCCTAGCGGCTATCATCGACTTGATTAATCGCACTAAGGCAGAGCATATTTTAACAGTAGAAGACCCGATAGAATTTGTTTATGAACCTATTAAAAGCTTGGTTCACCAAAGGCAACTTGGTGAGGATACGAAAAGTTTTGCGAATGCCCTAAAAGCTGCGTTGCGGGAAGATCCAGATATCATTTTGGTGGGGGAAATGCGCGACTTGGAAACAATTTCGTTGGCTATTTCCGCAGCGGAAACAGGACACTTGGTGTTTGGCACTTTGCACACAAGTTCAGCAGCACAGACTGTAGATAGGATTATCGACGTTTTTCCACATGAAAAACAAACCCAAGTGCGGGTGCAGTTATCTAACTCACTAGTGGCAGTATTTAGCCAAACTTTGGTTCCGAAAAAAAATCCCAAGCCAGGTGAGTTTGGTCGAGCAATGGCTCAAGAAATTATGATTGTAACTCCTGCTATTTCTAACTTGATTCGTGAAGGAAAAACATCTCAAATTTACTCAGCTATCCAAACTGGCGGGAAATTGGGGATGCAAACTCTAGAAAAGGTTTTAGCAGATTTATATAAAGCGGGAGTTATCTCCTTTGAAGCGGCAATTTCCAAGACTTCCAAGCCGGATGAAATTCAGCGTCTTATCGGCGGTGTAGCACCACAAGCAGGCGCAAAACCAGGAGTCGCTGTGAAAGCAAATTAAAAAGTTAAAGTCAAAAGGCAGAAAACTATAAAAAACCGCTTTTGACTTTTCAGTTTTGGCTGAACGCAATGCTTAATCGACTTATTGCAAAAGTATGATTAATGGATATTTAGAACCACAGATTAACACAGATAAATCATCTGTGTCAATCTGTGTGCATCTGTGGTTTCATTTTTATAAATTTCACTTTTGCATTCTTGTTGAATGACTAATTCACTCTTTTGAATTTTGAATTTTTAGCTCATGCCAACATTTGTTGCCCGTGTTAGGGACTCGCAAGGAAAATCAAGAACAGAAAAAATTGCGGCTGGCTCCTTGGCTCAAGCCCGTACTAATCTTAGACAGCAAGGTTATGTCGTCCAAGACCTTAAAAAACAAGATCAAGGCTTTGACTTCAAACAACTTAAAACCAAATTTACCAGCGTTTCAGTTAAGGATAAAGCCGTATTTTCCCGTCAATTTGCTGCTTTGGTTAATGCGGGAGTGGCAATTGTCAGAAGTTTGGGGGTGCTATCTGAGCAGTGTAGCAATCCTAAACTGAAACAAGCTCTTTTGGGCATTAGCACCGATGTCCAAAGTGGAGTTAATCTTTCTGAAGCAATGCGAAAATATCCTGATTGCTTTGATGGTTTGTATGTCAGCATGGTTCAAGCTGGTGAAGTCGGGGGTGTTTTAGACGAGGTGCTGAATCGTTTAGCCAAGTTGTTAGAGGATGTTGCTCGATTACAAAACCAAATTAAATCAGCACTGGCTTATCCCTTTGTTGTGGGATTTTTAGCAGTCTCAATATTTATCGGTATGACCGTTTTTCTGATCCCAATTTTTGCCAACATTTTTAAAGAATTGGGAACAGAGTTGCCTCCGCTGACACAATTCATGTTGATATGTAGTGAAGTTTTGAGAAGTTGGCGGATTTTGGTTTTAATTGGCATTTTTGTAGGAGCAGGAATTGCTTATAAACAGTACTACAAAACCCGTGTTGGGCGTGAAACCATAGACCGTCTTTCTCTAAAAATGCCGTTGTTTGGGGACTTAATCCAAAAATCATCCGTTGCCCGCTTTAGCCGCACCTTTGGTTCTTTGACTCGTTCGGGTGTACCAATTCTAACTTCCTTAGAAATTGTGCGGGATACATCAGGAAATCAAGTGGTTGCTAATGCTATTAATGCAGCCCGTGCAGAAATTCAACAAGGAGGGATGATTAGTATTGCCTTGCAAAAAGATAAAGTTTTTCCTCCGATGGCAATTCAGATGATTAGTATCGGTGAAGAGACTGGTGAATTAGATGGTATGTTGATGAAAATTGCCGATTTCTATGAAGATGAAGTCGAACAGGCAGTCAAAGCACTAACCAGCGTTTTGGAACCGATTATGATTGTGGTTTTGGGGGGGATGGTTGGTACTATTTTGCTGTCGATGTACCTGCCTATGTTTAAGGTCTTTGATCAGTTGGGCTAGAGGATGAAAAGTGTAGAGATTTTATGCGTGTCCAGACGTGCTATGGCACGTCTGGAAAAAGGTTATCGTTGAACCAATTTTCGTATCAGTCCAATAATTTTGAATTTTGAATTTCTTTATCCATGCCCGTACAAAAATCGCATTACGAAGCTTGCTTGGCAGAGTACAGCAATCATATGAGTGCGATCGCCCTGCTGAAGCAGCACCGCCCGTACCTGGAAATGATTCCTAGTCTGCGCCGTCCGGATGAAAGCGTTATTACTATCCCATTGCCTATTGTCCGTCTTCGTGCTGACGTGACAATAGCCGCAGAAGCGACTCGCTTACCCTGTGATGTAGCAATTTTGATGTGTGATCCGGAGTGGAAAATCAAAACAGCACCCGAAATTCTTATCTTTATTCATCGTCCCCACGAAGATTTTTCTGACTTTTTGGGACGCTGGCGACAAACTCAGGTTTGGCTGGACAAGGACTATGAGTGGCTTATGCCTAAGCGCTACACACATATACTCAGTGAGGGGACGAATACCATACACCCTCTGTTTGTGGTTTTTGGTGAAACACCGGAACGCATCAAACGGGGTCTTACGGGAGCTAACCTGCCATTTATAATGCAAATACCAGAATCACTTGTAGAGGAGAACACAATGGAAATTTTCTCTTCAGAAAGTCCACAGGTATAATTGTTCGTGATGGGCGATGCTCGCCCACCAATGACGCATCCTGTTATGAACCTGACTTAGCTGCTTTTCTAAGCACCATCGAAGCCCGCCATCTCAATATCAGTGTTGTCCCAGCTGTAAATAATATCCCAAGTAACAGGTTTTTCAAGCTGAGGCTTTTGCCGGTATCATTTACTAAAATACCTTCCAGTATCAGAGAAGGTAATAATATTCCGCTAGGAAGCAATAACCTATTAAAAGTTAACTTTCTTTTAGCTAGAGTCGTCAGGAATGCTAAACAAAGACCTAGAGGGATAAATGTCAGTCCATAGTAAAAAATTCTCTGCTCTTTCGGAACCAATTCCAGTAAATTCAAAGAGTAGGAATTCTGTGGTTTATCTACGTAAACTTGGATAGTTGCCCCAGAATAAGTTATGACTATGTGATGGGGACGAGTATCTGCAAAAATACCAGGGATACTTAATTTTGTGTCTGCCCCATTTGCTCCAGTCATCGGTGTTCGTATTCGCAAGTCTAGGTTACTTCCCTGCTGTCCTAGCGTAAAATTTCGATGAAGAGAATCACCTGATAGTGAGATTATGCGTGCAGGTCCAATCTGAGTCGTATCAGCAGTAGCAACGGTAGTAATTATTGTAAATTGAGAAGTTTCACGTATCCTTTCATTCAAGAAGGTCACAGGCTCTCTTGTTTTTAGCCAATGATTGGAACTCAAGGCAATACCTTTTTCATTTTCAATGTCTGGTGACTGCCCTAGTGACAATAGTTCCGGAAGTTGACCAGTACGATCTTGATAACTTCCTTTGCCAGTTAATTGATAGGAAGCTAGCAAGGAATTTCCGATAGGTTTTAAGTAGTTTTTGTGATTTAAAACTTGTGAAACTTCATTTTTAGAAATGGCTCTATCAGCAATATCAACTTCTGAAACATATCCCTGCCAAGGTCTATCGCCTGTTTGCTCATTGCCGATTAAAAGTGGATAATTCAAAGACCAATTGCTGAGAGTAGTTGTAGATTGCCATGCAATTGACATCAAAAATGTTATGAGTATATATCCTAAAAAAAATAATGTTAATTTTTTGATAGAGTTGCTCGCCCTACTATTTTCTATACGTATTAAGGTATATATAAAACTTTGTGAGTTACATAAATAAAAGCAGATTAAACCCACAAATCCACCTATGGAATTGTTAAAAATATCAGCAGGAGTAGGTGCTCTTGAAGGTAGAAACACTTGCAGTGCTTCAACTGTGAATGATAAGCCTGCACTAACAAGTATCACTGTTAAAAATTGACTGATCGCTTTTACCCTTTTCCTCTGTAAAAGACTGGCGAAACCGAAACCTAAAGGTGCAAACAACAAAATATTGTTTACTTGGTCTTTAAAAAAACTACTGTTGTCAAAACTAGCAACAATTTCTGGTAGCGAAAAACTTTCTGGAAAGTAGAAATTAAAGGGATAAAGCGTAGCTAATAGAACCAATAAGATGCTAAAGATGACTAGGAAGAAATCTCCCGAAAGTAATAATTTATTCAATTTAGATGCTTGGTTAAAGTTTTTACGTCTATTCATAATGACCCATGTTCTCTGTCTTGCTAGTAATAGATAATTGAACGGCTAATTACAGGTAGACGGTTAAACAATAGTAATTAACAAAAGGGAAAAGAACACTTTTCTTAATATTATTAATTCGTCAATGATAATGGGGAAAAATTTGTAAAACTTTCATAAAGACGGCATGAAGATAAGCTTCTAAAAAATACATCTAATAAATACATTGCCGGATTACGTTTTTCCAGATCCCAAAGTATGCCGTACCAACCAGCGATGCAGCGCAGCCATAAGAACAGCTATTGGTATCATCAGCGCTGGAATACTCTCCAAACCAGCACGAGCCGCTACCCAACCAGCTACAGTTGGTACAGTGGCTGCACCCAAACTAGCAACGCTCGTTACAAACCCAATTGTTGCTGGCACCAGCGTAGTGGGTACGCGCTGTGGCACTAACCAGATTGTTGCTGGAAAAATGGCAGCTAAGCCAAAACCAATTAAAGGCAAGCTCAACAATTGATTTGGTAGTAACCACCAAACCACTAAACCACCTGCTAGCAATGTCAGAGAAATATCAACTGTGCGGACTGCACCAAGTCGCTGCATGAAGTGCCCAAGGCAGAAGCGCCCAATTGTTAACCCTAGCCAGTAAGCACTGACGCTGTAACCTGCAACTAGCTTTGGTGTGCCACGACCAATATGCTGAACTGTGTAAGCCCAGTTGCCCAAAGATGCTTCCGTACCAACGTAGACTAGCAGCAACACTCCTGTTACAAGAACTACAGGTGTCCTAAGGGCTAAACGCAGGTTTGCCCAAGCATTGGTACCGGATGGCGTAACTTTCACGGTCATGGGAGCGTATTGCTGCAAAACAGTCCACAAAACACCTGCAACCAGCAGTCCTACAACGCTAGCAAACACGAGGTAGATGAGTCGCCAACCAAGTCCTAGCGCCACAAGCGTAGTTGCTGTAGCAGGTCCAAGTAATGCACCAATCCCATAGAAGCCATGCAACGCACCAATGAGATGACTATTGCGCTGATCGTTAACGATGTATGTGTTAATACCAGCATCAATAAGCCCGATTCCAAGACCTAGTAGGGTTCCAGCGGCAACCATAACAAACCAGTAAGCAGTGAGCGCATAGGTGATCAGCGCAGTAGTAAGCGTGATGGAGGCGAACAAGAGCATCCGGGCAAGTCCTAATCGACTGCTGATTAGGCTACTGGTCAATGCAGCAACGACATAACCCGCAATTTGGCTAATGAACAAGAGCGTAACAGTTGCAGGGGTGAGGTGATAGGTAGATAGGATTGAGGGTAACAGCACTCCCAGACCTCCCTCTGCAATGCCAATGGCGATAAAGGCATAGAATGCGATCACCACCCCAATCCAGCGTCCCTGTTGGTAAGTTCTCATGAGAAATCCTCATGTATGGTTAATAGGGTTTCTGAATCGATTCAGATTAGCACACAGACTATTTTAAAGACCTTTTCTTGAACGATCAAGTCGTCTTTGAGATTATAAGCGCGGCAAAATTGAGGAAAGATTGTTGTCAGAGGTATGCACCACGATAAAGCACTGAAATCGATGACTTTACAGGATGTCGCTAAAGCGATGGGAGTGTCGCGAACTACGGTATCGAACGCATTTAATCGACCTGACCAGCTCTCTCCAGAATTGCGGGACAGGGTGCTAGCAGTAGCAAAGGAAATGGGCTATGCAGGTCCAAATCCCATGGGGCGGATGTTGCGAACAGGAAGAACAGGTGTGATTGGCTTAGTCTTCTGTGAAGCACTGCCATACGCTTTCCAAGATCCTGTGGCGATCGCCTTTTTACAAGGTGTTTCCAGTGTGTGTGAGAAGGTGAAAGCAAGTTTGCTGCTCGTACCTACCCTAGAAAGTGATGCAGCACAAATGACAATCCAGCAAGCAGCAGTAGATGGGTTCATCGTTTACTCCATGCCAGATGATAGCGAGGCAGTGGCGAAAGTCTTGGAAAGAAAGTTGCCAGTCATCGCAGTCGATCAGCCAAACCTAAGCGGTGTTCCGTTGGTTTGCCTTGATGATCGCCAAGCTGCCCGTGAAGCAGCCCTCCACTTACTCCGTCTCAATCACAGACGACTGGCGATTATCTCGATGGCTTTATTGCCCGACTCCTATGTAGGTCTAGTCAATACCCAACGACTCGAACGCACAGCGTTTCAGATTTCGCTGCTGCGCCTGCGCGGTTACGAGGATGCGATGCTTAAGGCAGGTCTTGACCTCAGCAAAGTTCCGATTGTAGAGTGTCCTCCAAGAAACAGTGAGGATGATGCCTTTGAAGTTGCGCTTACTTTGCTCAAGCAAGAGCCAAGACCGACTGGGATTCTTGCCATGTGCGATGTCTTGGCGATTGGGGCTTTGCGTGCCGCAGAACATTTTGGTTTGAGTGTTCCAAAAGATTTATCGATTGTTGGTTTCGACGATATCCCATTAGCATCCCAGATCCGACCATCCCTAACGACAATCCAGCAACCACTTATTGAGAAAGGGGCGATCGCAGCTAAACTGCTGCTTTGTGACGCGGGTCTAATGACTTCTAAGGTACTTGAGACAAAACTAGTTGTGCGAGAATCGTCAGGACCTGTTCCAGCCGGATTCTAAGTAAATATTAAGATAATTTTTCTACATGAAAAAGAGATTCTTGAGAAGCGTTCATAACTGCATCATAGCGAGCGCGCCCCTTTTGGTCTTTGTTCCAACCATCTAGCAGCACTCTAGCAGAATTTGGTATGGTGTAGCGAAAAGATTCCCCTGTCTTTTTGTGCTTAATGACGACGACTCCAAACAAACCCGCATTGGTTTTACTTGGTAGAACGTGCAGCGAATTTTGGCCAGGTGTGGCGACTGTCGCAATCATAATGCCATCGACAACGCAAGGACAGGGTGAGTTGGGTCCATCTTGATAAGTCACGTCCAAATCACGCGCTTGTGCTTTCAGCCTTTCCTTCGCATCTAAACCAATGCGGATGCCCAAGGCAATATACGTCCCAAACCCACCATGAACTCGTTGCCCTAATTTCACCCACTCCTGTGGAGTTTCCGCCTGAACTGTTAAAGGAGAAAATATGGGGAACGAATATGCTAATAAACTGACAACTACGGTTAGCTTTTTTAGCTTAGAAATAATGAGACAAGTCATAAATGAAACAAAAATCCCCTGGTAATACCAAGGGATGTGAAGCTTTATCTTACAAATTGAGGCATAATTTCCGCAGCGGTAAATAATCCGTAAATACCCTGCTGGTACAATCTAATACCAGCTTTGAGATAGCCAAAGGCGGGTCCACAGACATTGGCTGCCATACTGGTTTCATCGCCTAATGTGAAGGTATGGGTAGAGATTTTCCCTTCAAAGGTGCGACCAGTGACTTTAACGTTGGTGCTAATGGGCTTCTTGGGATTGCGTGTATCGACTATGCCGCCAACAGTAACGCGATCGCGTCCCACAATTCCTGCCAACTCCAGCATCACATCATCGGCGTGTTCCATATTCTCTAACTTCAGCACGCCATTGGTTTTATCCAGTAGCGCTTCGACTTCCGCATCCGTCATTGCCCTAGCAGTTTCTACTGTATAACCTGGCATATGGGCAATATCTTCGCGGATGGTGGCGCGGTACGCCTCCCAGTTAGCAATTCCCACCCCAAAAGTGATTTCCACTCTATGAATTTCAGCGTAACTTTGGGCGGCTATTGCTGCTGCTGCTGTTAACAGTCCTGGTGTTGCCCCACATCCTGTCATGTAGGTAATTCCTGCTGCTTGTAGTTCCTCTTTCATCGCCAGCAGTTGTTCCACGGCACTAGTGCGTTTAATGGCATCCACCAGTACCCCGCGCCAACCAGATTTGATAAATTGTTGAGCTACAGTGGGAATGAAATTATTAGGTAAGTTGGGTAAAGCCAGAAAATATCCATCTACAGGATGAGATTTTTCTATTAAATCCTCAATACTGCGATTTGTTAAAGTCCCGAATGGTTCTAAATAACCCACCGAACCTTGAGATTGGTAAGTTGCAATGCATTCTTGAGCATTTAAACCATCAGCGGCGTAAGCGTAGCCTTGTTTGTCTGCCGCTGCCACTAAAATCATTTCACGTTTTGGGACAAGTACCTTGGCAGCAGCTTGCCCCAGTCCGCCAAAGCCCAGTACTCCTACGCGCATCGCTTTGGGGAGATGAGTAGAACCTGTCACTTGCTCTGCATTCATGGTCAACTTTGTAGAGTTAAATAACAGCTTACCCTACCCTTTAATTGTCAGTAGGTATGAGTTGCAAATTCTGAGAGCAAGCCAAAGTGCAAAATTGTGATATGGCTGAAATTTGATGAAAATGATAAATATTTTCAATAAAATTCAGAATTCCTGCTCTTTCTGTTACTGCTGCTGCTTGTTTCTAGCGTTTTGACACTTAAACTGTCAGTCGAATTTTTAGCTTGACTAAATTGATAAGGTTAAGGGAAACTTACAAGTAACAGAGGTAAGAACTAATAAAATCAATAACTTTTGTAAATTTTCTGAGATATATATTTTGAGAGATGGAACATTAATTAACAAATGGCAAATTTGTAGCTAAGGGAAAACGCTATTCCAAACGGCTACCTTTGTAGCAATTGGCTACAGCAGTACTGTCTAAGCTAAGTATTTTGGTTGGCAAAAGTATGGAGACTTTAGAGTTCGTAATTTATCCAGATGGTCGGGTACAAGAGAAAGTCACTGGTATTGTGGGTGCTTCCTGCGCTGAAGTCACAGCAGCGATAGAAGCACAGCTAGGACAGGTACTAACTCACGAGCAAACTTCAGAATACTTTGCTACCAAGATGCACCAATCTGGTGTGGTAAATACGCAAACAACTTTTAGCGATTGGTAAGTTTTCACAATATTCACAATAGTTTAGTTAGATTAATTTACAACTACCATGTCACACTTTAGCCAAATCAAGACCCAAATCCGTAACATTGATTCCTTGAAAGATGCTCTGACAGACTTGGGTGTAAACTGGAATCAAGGTCCACGCAAAGTGCGTGGTTATCGCGGTCAAACCCATGATGCCGAAGTTACCATTGAGCAGGAAAATGGTTACGATATCGGCTTTAGATGGAATGGCAAAGAATACGAATTAGTTGCTGATCTACAATATTGGCAGCAAGACTTATCTGTTGAAGGTTTCTTGCGTAAAGTAACGCAACGCTATGCGTATCAAACAGTCGTTAAAGAAACTGCACGGGTTGGATTTCAGGTTGCTGAACAACAAAAAAATGAAGACGGTTCTATCCGTTTAGTCGTACAGCGCTGGAGTGCGTAATGTCTGATTTTTTGCCGCCGGAACAAGGGGAAGAAAACCGTTCTGGTTTGGAACCAGAATTGGGCGGTTTTTTACGGGATAACCCAGAACGTTCTGGCTTAGAACCGGAATTAGGCGGCGTGGTTCGGCAAAAAGGTGTTTACGTTGACGAAGTGACTTGTATTGGCTGTTTGCACTGCGCCCATGTTGCCCGTAACACATTTTATATTGAACCAGATTACGGGCGATCGCGCGTCATCCGTCAAGATGGCGACCCAGAAGAGGTTGTTCAAGAGGCGATCGATACTTGTCCAGTTGATTGTATCCATTGGGTTGATTACACTGAACTGAGAAAGCTAGAAGAAGAGCGCAAATATCAGGTAATACCCTTGATTGGATATCCAGTGGATCAAGCTGTTGTTTCTGCTGAACGGCGACGCAAAAAGCGAAAACTAACCCGTAAAAAATCCCGTTATTAAAGTACAAACTATACTATTCCAAAATGGAGGGCTGGCTTGAACTGTCCTCCTGTTTTTTATATTAAAGGACATCAAACCAGTCCACAGACTTAAATTTTTTTGACATTGAAAGATGAGAAACTTTACTACTTTACTCCATCATTTTCAGTCCTATTAAAAGTTTTGTACAAGGTCTCAAGCCTTAATTTTTCTCGCTGTGCAATGCCTTCTATTCCGTTTCTGGAAAAGCCTGCACCTTGCCATCGGGACTAAAAACAGCTCGAATTTTTACAGGTTGTCCATTTTTATTAGGTGAAACAAAAGGTTCACCAATGAGGGGCATCCCTGTGCGGTCAACATAATCTCTTGCAGCTTTTCCTAAGGGTAAAATTCGCTCAATTTTGCCGTCAACACCAACTACTAAGCTGTACTCAATGCTTTGCCTTAAACCAGACGGCGGTTGCCAGCGTTTTTTCAACACATCTCGAGCTTGTGACACTTGAGCCGTATCAAACAAAGTTTCACTACTGGTACTGGTAGTAGCAACTTCTGTCGAAAGAGGACTCCTGCTTCTGCGAGCTTCCCGCAATCTAGAGATTAATATATCAGTACCACTTGGTACAGAGGTGCCTGGTTGCGAGTACGATGGCTCACGGTTAGCACCAATACTGGAATCTGGTAAGGTGGCTATTGATGGGGGGGAGACTGGTGAGGTATCGGGAGGTATGTTGCTGGGTAAATTGCTAGGTGGCAAATTCTGTTGAGTTAATCCAGAAGAAGCGCCGCTGTTTGGAGTTGGTGTCGTATTGTTGAGCCGAGGATTAGACTGAATGGCAATTCGTTGCTTTGGTTCTAGGTTCGGTGGAGAGGTTGACAGACTTGGAGGTTTTGTTGTTCCAGGTATATTCAGCGTACTTCCTGAAGATGGTAAAGGGGCTGTGGAGAAATTACCTAGACTTGGGGATGTTGGGAGTGTAGCAGGGAGTGAGGTTGCAGATGTTTGAGGTGTCGCAGGCACGCTTGGCAATGTTTGAGCTATCGGTGGGGAACCAGTAGAATTAGGCACTGGTAAGGTAGAACCAAAGGGTGGCAGTGACTGCGAGGGCAAAAGATCTGGGGGAGCGAATGTCGGTACAGCCGTTGGTGTGGATAGGTTCTGTGAAGGCGAGGGTTCTAAGGCAATTTTCTCTTGTGTCGAAGTTTGTTTTTTAGCTGTCTCCTGTTGTCTGACGTGGTTAGCATACTGCCAAGTGACTGGTGCTAAACCCACACCAATCACCAGAACTGCTGCCACAGGTGCCCAAGTGGGTATGCGACTCCTCGCAGAACGAGGGGTGAGATTTGGCAGTGCCATGACATCAGCAGAATATTCATCCAGGGCAGTTGCTAAATCGAATAATTGCAGCAAACTAAGTTCAATGACATGACCTGATGCTTGGGTTGCTAGAGAACCAAGAAACAAATTGTGAGTTAAGTGACTACTCGGTTTTATTTGTATGTCTGCACCCGGTATTTCGGTAAAGGAGTTTACTGTGTGAGTTTGTTGTGAAGGGGGATTGTTAAAATCTTTTTCTTCAGGGTCATCAAAGGCTATGCTTGCATCCTTTGTTGTAGAGATTCTCCAAAAGTTTTCAGGAGACATTTGGAGGAACTCTTGGACGTAGTTTGTCACCACTGCACACAAAGCCTCCAGCTGGTTGCTGTCGCCTCGAATTGCGATTCTCTTTTCCTCTGGCAATCGCGGGTCGTCAAAGCGAAGCTCAAACTGTAGCTGCTTGAGGATAGATTTACCCATCCACTGAGACAAAGCTGAGCTCTGCGCCAAGACTTCTAGCGTGCAAGTGGGCGGTGTATACCGACGGATCACAGAATTTGATACAGGCATGGCAAGAACTGCGAGCAGGATATTTTTGATTTTTGATTTTTTGATTTTGATTTTTGTTTGGGAAACCTAAAATCTCAGAAATCTCAAATCTAGAAATTGGTTGAACGGTCAATAAGTGCTAACCAGAGACGGCGGTGTCCACCGGGTCCACTGTAAAAAAGTAAATCTATGAGCAGTTTCAGTGCTAGGTGGGTCAGTTCATCAGTGGAGATTGTCGAGTCTTCCTCCATCCGCTCTTGGTAGGTGTTGCAGAAAGCATCAATATAATCTCCAAGTAAAGCAGCCTGATGAGGTTCGCGCTTGTCTTCCGCCATTTGTTCTAAAAGACCAACAGCACGGCGAATTAATTCTTGGTGCTGTTTGGCAAGGTAGCAAGTAATGAGAACAAGCGCTCTAGCTTCCTCCACATCTAGTTTTTTCCGCCCTCCTTGACCTTTACGTAGCGGATTTGATTGGCGCAGCCGCCATAGCGCTACACGGTCTGGCACTCTTGACTCTAAATTCAGATGAACTGCCGCTTGTAGCATTGCCTCGGAGCCAATGCCAGTTAATGTTTCTAACGCCAACAGCACCAAGTCCAGCTGGGTCTTGATATTGTCCCATTGAACTGAGTTTGGGGCTGGGAGGTTAATTAAATCCTCCCACTGAGAAGTTGGAGCGGGTGAATCAGCGGCAGAGTGCATAACTTTTAGCATAGGTGATCAGGCTGGTAGGGGCTGTTGCTGTTACCCATTTTGAAACCAGACTCTCAAGGGTTAAGATTGGTTTCCAATCACTATTAGCTGAAGCCGGGAGCTACAGCTTCTATTACTTTGGTCAACAGCAGAGGTCTTTGTCTTACTCTAGGACGAAAAAGTATAAAGTTTTTTGAAAAAACTATAAGCTTCATTAATTCTGCTTAGTCTGCCAGACACATATGGTAAATTTTTATTCTTTGGTAAAAATAAACATTGGTGAATACAGATAATCGCTAGTAGCCAATCGCTATTCATCGTAGCGCAATTGTTCACAAGTGATTATTTCAGTTATAATTCTTGCACAATAAAAACCCGGATTCTCTAAGAAACCAGGTTATCCAATACTATTAGTTTTATTTTACGTTTTATTTAACGTAAGCAATTGTTACACCAGTGCCGCCGTCGGCTTGTTCTGCTGCTTCGTAGCGACTGACTCTGGGATGCTGGTGCAAGAAGGAGTGAACACCTTGTCGCAGCTTACCCGTGCCATGTCCGTGAATAATCCATACTGATCCTGTGGCTTCCGAAATTGCCTTATCTAAGATAAATTCCGCATCAGACACCCTACGTCCGCGCAAATCTACTGTATTTTGGGATGTGCGAATTGCGAGGGTTGGTTGTGGTGCAGAAGGCACTGAGGCTGTTGTTGACATCGCTTTCGGCTTGACGACTGATTCAGCTTTTTGACCATCTAAAGATTCTACGTCTTCTAGCTTCACCGTCATCTTCATGATCCCAAAACGGACAGTTAACTCACCATCCTCATCAGGAGCAGTTAAAACTTCTGCTGTTTGCCCCAACTTGGGTATACGGATGCGATCGCCCACTTTGGGAATAAATCCCACTTTTGGTTTTGGTGGGGGTTCTGGTATAAATTTTCCCGCTATCTGGTTCAAAGCATTTGTTGCTTGTTGGGCATCTTGTGCTGTTGGCTTCCCTTGTTGCAAGCGCCGAATCACTTGGGCTACTTCACCTTTTGCTTGGGTAATTGCCTGCTGCACTGCCACCTCTTGTGAGGCACGCAAACCTTGTTCCCTTTCCTCTAGTGCTGTGGCTTTTGCGGATACCTCTTTGTATAAACGTTCTGCTTGCTGCAACAAATCCTGTGCTTGTTCCGCTTTAGTTTCCTGACGGCGGCGTTGCGCTTCCAAACCAGCAATCACCTGATTGACTTCGTCTGTTGCTCCTCCCAGTTGGGTTTTCGCCTGTTCCACAACTTCTAGTTTCAACCCTAAGCGACGGGCAATTGTGAGGGCGTTGGAACGTCCTGGAATTCCCCAAAGCAGACGGTAAGTGGGTGAAAGGGTACTTTCATCAAATTCTACAGAGGCATTTTCAAACCGCTCATCTTGGTATTTCAGCGCTTTGAGTTCACCAAAGTGAGTGGTCGCAATAGTCAACAGGGCATGGTCTGCTAGATATTGCAGGAGTGATATTGCCAAAGCACTTCCTTCCGCTGGGTCTGTTCCTGCACCCACTTCGTCGAGGAGGATGAGGGAGGAGGGGGGGAAAGAATTATTCTCCTCGTCCCCGTGTCCCCGTGTCTCCTCTTCGTCTATCGCTTCCAAAATCCGGCTGATGCGGCGGATGTGCCCAGAGAAGGTGGATAAATTTTGCTGTAGGGACTGTTCATCTCCTATATCTGCCAACACCTTGTCAAACCAAGGTAATTCTACTGGTTCGCGAGCAGGCACAAATAAACCTACTTTCGCCATCAATACTGCCAAACCCAGGGTTTTCAAAGTCACAGTTTTACCGCCAGTGTTTGGGCCGGTAATCGTAACTACCCGAATTTGCGGCTGAATGAGCAAATCTACAGGAACGACTGGATGTCCTTGTTCGTGGTGATGCTGCCATTCCAAAAGCGGATGACGCAACTGCCGCAAGGTAATGCTTTCGTTTTCCTCGCGCTTAATAAAGCGGGGGGGATTTGCTTTTAACCATAAACTGTAACGTGCTTTTGCCAATGCCAAATCCAAGGTAGTGACAATTGCTAACAACCTTTCTAAATCTGGCGTGACTGCAGCCACTTGCTGAGTTATAATGCGGCGAATTGCCTCTTCTTCTATTTGCTCTCTTCTTACCAACTGCCGCAATTGGTTTCCTAAAGGAACTATGGAATTCGGTTCCACATACAACGTGGCGCCGCTGCTGGAAGTATCGTGGACAATGCCCGGTATGGCGTCTTTTTGGGGCGCTTTTACCGGAATCACAAAGCGATCGCCTCTTTGAGTAATGATTTGTTCTTGAACTGCATTCGCTTTTACCTGTAAGATATTTTGCAGTTTTTGGGTAATTTGACTGCGTAATTGCCGTAGAGAAGTGCGAATTTCAGTGAGTTTTTGGCTGGCGCGGTCAGTAACCTGTCCTCTTTCATCTATACATCGGTGAATTTCTTGCTCTAATTCTGGATAAGTCCGTAAATCAGCAACCAATTCATTTAATATCGTCAAATCTGGGTGATTGTCGATGACACGGCGTACGTTTCTTGTGCCAGCCAGAGTGGTGGCGATCGCCAATAGTTCATCGCCTGTCAAAATTCCTTGCAGTTGTGCGCGTTCCAAAGAATCGCCAATATCTTGAATTCCATCAAACGAAAGCCCCGTACCTAGGCGGCTTTCCAGTTCGTAGACTTCCTTTGTTTGGACTAACAAATCCTCGCTTTGCGATTGCGTAGCAGGAATTCTGAGATGGCGTGCAGCAATAGCCCCCAGTTTAGTTGCCGCAAAGGTAGACAAGTGCTGGCAGAGGCGAGACCATTCCAGTAGTTCTAAAGTCTCAGATTGGATCAAGGCTTCAAAAACATCTAACCTGAATGAAATATGAAATTATAGTAACAACTCTATCCCCTATGGTGCTCACCTTTTTGGGTGAAATTAGGCGAAAGGTATCGGCGCTACAGGAGGGTTTGCAACACTAGGCACGTGCAATGCTTCCCATATCCGATTAGCATTCAAAAGTCAAGAGTTATTTAGTCTTGTTAACGGATCACGACTACAGGGGTTCCTATTGTCACCATCTCATACAGTTTTCGCACGTCCTCGTTATACATACGAATACAACCATGAGAAACTGCTTTCCCTACAGTGTCTCTGTTATAAGTGCCATGAAATCCAATTTGGTCTTTTCCATCGGTCCAAAATCCAATCCAACGTTCTCCTAGAGGGTTCTTTGGACCTGGAGGGACGACTTCTCTGTTGGCAACGAATGGGTTTTCCCAAGCTGGGTTTTCAACCCTATTAATAACTGTAAATTTGCCTGTAGGCGTTTCCCATCCCGGTTTCCCTACAGCCACGGGGTAGCTCGCTTGTAAAGTATCGCCTTTATAAACGTAAAGTCTCCTTTGCTTAAGGTTAAGTAGTAAACGGATCTTTTGCTCGGAAGTATTAGGAATAGTTGGCTGTATAGGAGGAGAACCTGGCTGAACTGGACGCTTGAGCCTGAGAAGTAAACGACGCCTTCGTTCAGCAGTACTGGGAAGGGTTGACTGCATTGGAGGAGAGTTTAACTGATTAATGGTTTCGTCACCAGTTATTTTTTGCTCGACTGTCGTCTGGGCTGTAGCATGTAGTTGCACCGAGAAAAGTAGTGCGATCGTCGTCAAACCAAATTTGAAAGCACTGCGGTAATACAAGGTATTACTCATACGTTCTTTATATATTAAGTCTATAGTAAATCTACTTAGGTTTTAACATCGCCTTTATTTACCAAAAAGAATTTAGAACTTAGAAATCAACTATCTTGAAGTCTAAGTTCCAATTTGGAACTCACTAGTTTTTCCAATCTCACAACTTAAAAAGGTTTACCCTTTTCCTCGAATTGGCTTTGTACGTGTAGTTGGCTCTGTTGTTTGTGTTGGTGTTGTTGGTTTTTTACGTGTAGTTGGTGTTGTTGGTTTTTTACGTGTAGTTGGTGTTGTTGGTTTTTTACGCGTAGTTGGTGTTGTTGGTTTTTTACGCGTAGTTGGTGTTGTGGTTGGCTCTGTGTTGGGTGTTGTAGTGGGTGCTGTGGTTGGTTCTGTGCTGGGTGTTGTAGTGGGTGTTGTGGTTGGCTCTGTGTTGGGTGTTGTAGTGGGTGTTGTGGTTGGCTCTGTGTTGGGTGTTGTAGTGGGTGTTGTGGTTGGCTCTGTGTTGGGTGTTGTGATTGGCTCTGTGTTGGGTGTTGTAGTGGGTGTTGTGGTTGGTTCTGTGCTGGGTGTTGTAGTGGGTGTTGTGGTTGGTTCTGTGGTTGGCTCTGGTGGTGTTGGAGGTGTTGGTGTTGGTTGACCCAAAACTCTTTGTAGAGGAATAGCAGCAATAAAACAAGCCGCTACAAAGAGTAAAAAAGCTGTGGGAAATATCAATTTCAATTTCAACAATTTTTGATTCATTTTTCCTAGATATACCCGGCTTATAGTCATTATTAATATCTACCAGGATCAATCATTAAAATTAATGCTATAAGTTACACTATTTAAATTTCCTATCTGTTGCATGTTGATTGACTTCCTGGCAAATTTCCTTTCTTCCAAATTCCTTTTTTTAATGTTCCATCTGCAAACTTAAGGATTCCTAATCCCTCACATTTGCCATTTTTAAAGTTACCTCTATATTCCACACCATCTTCCCATGTTATTTTTCCTAGTCCATTTAATTTGTTATCAACAAACTGACCTACAGATACATACTTTTTCTCTCCCTTTACTGTTGGAGAGTATAAGATCACTCCACAGCCAGTAAGATTACCATTTATGAAGTTTCCGTAGAATCTATTATTCTCAAACATTAAACTCCCTTTGCCATTCAAATTATTATCGAAAGATCCATAATATTTGGAATCTTTAAATTCTTTGTCTGGTGATTTTTTTGGTAGAGGAGGTAAAGAATCTGGCGATAACTTAGAATCACACGGTAGTTGAGTAAAGTTGTCATTGTCATCTGTGTGTGGTGTCGTTTTTGTAAGCCAAGTCAAAGTAATGATCATAAGCATTGCAAGCACTCCTGTCCCAACTAAAGCTTGCTTTGGAAATAGCAATTTCCACCAGTTTGCTGATAGTGATGTTGGTGGAGACACAAGAGCCAAAGCTTCCAACGCCTCTGGTACTGACTGGTATCGCTGGCTAAAGTTGTAACGCACCATTTTTGTTAAAACATCAGCCAGTTTATTGCTTACGTTTGCCCACTTTCGCCAAATGACTTCCCCACTACTAGGATCTTCCGGAAGCTGATGAGGTATTATGCCTGTTAATGCCTGAATGCCAATCATTCCAACTGCATAGATGTCGCTACATAGTTTTGGCTTACCATTAGCTTGTTCATTTGGCATATAGCCCTGAGAGCCAATAATAATAGTTGAAGTTACTTGACCTTGAGTATCCGCCACCAACCCTTTAATTTCTTTAACTGCTCCAAAGTCAATCACCACAATCTTGTTATCCTCACGGCGACGCATTAAGTTTTGAGGCTTAATATCCCGGTGGATAATATTCTGCTGATGAACTACTACCAAAACTTCTAAAATCTCCTGTAGCAATTTAACAACTGCACTCTCACTCCAGACTATTCCAGGAATGATTTCTGCACTCAAATCATGCCCGTCTACAAATTCTTGCACTAGATAAAATTCGCCATTTTCCTCAAAATGAGCGAACAATTTGGGGATTTGGTTGCTAAACTGACTTAAGCGGGATAAACTTTCTGCTTCACTCTCGAATAGCCGTCTAGCAACATATAAAACTTCTGACTTAGTGTTTTTGGATCTAAGGTGTTTAACTACACATTTGGGATGGTAAGGCAAATCCAAGTCTTCAGCTAAATAAGTTTCGCCAAAAGCGCCACCCCCCAAACGTCCTACTATTTTGTAGCGTTTACGGAGAACTGTGCCTACTAGCATCCATTTTATCCTAAAGGATACTTCAGTTATGTTGAACCCTTTCTGCCTATATTTTTAGATTATCACTTTTGGCAAATGCTTACAATAAAGTTATTAACATAATTTTTGATGTTCTTGCAAGGCTGTATCCGTACTTGGTAGATAGTTAAGTTGTGAGAAGAAATGAAGCACTGGAATTAAAATTTACGAGGTATTTTGGAAAGTGGTAAATGTTAATTGAGTGCTTTCTTTTTGTTGTGCCTACCTTAAGAATTCACTTGCTATTTGACATTTGTCGCGATTTTAAATGCTTTCGTCTTGCATATCCTTATTTTAACTCTAATTTATCTCCCTCACAAGTAAAGGTCTTAGTTGTATAATCATTAACCTTAACCTTTTAGGATCAAATTTAAGTTGGTAAAATTCTACTGGTTCTTTTTTTATATTTGGAGTAAGAAAAGGTTATTCAATATAATTCAAATTCTCATCTTGAATAAACTTTTTTACAGAATCGGATTATTATTTTCAGTTTTAATATGTAAAAATATCCAATTATATCTTGATCATATAAACAGGGGGTATATCTCCTCCTAGTGGTTAAATAGTCAGCCTCTAATACGTTATTTAAAGCAGTAAAGCTAGCTGCTACAGGTAGTACAGACTGAGGACAATTATTTTTTAGAGCTAATTTATTGTAAGCTGGATTTTTTTCCTTGAGTTGGAGAACTTTTTCTCTATGTTTTAAATATCTCTCTAAATAGAGTTTTTATTTTTCAGGTCGTAAATTTGTTTGTCCTTTTGTCTGATGAATCTGCGGATTCGCAGTATTTTTACTTACATAATAACTAGATAGTGCAGTTATACCCGATGCCATTATTGTTGCTGTAGCTGCTATTATTGCTGTTACAATCACTTTGTCATTACAAGATTTCTTTTTATCATCTTCACTGGGGCTGGGATTAACCTGATGTGAATTTTGATTAGGATTAACCTGACTTGAAATTGGGTTAGAATTAGCCTGATTTGGATGAGCACTTGGACTAATTACACTTGAAGTACTGGAATTTCTTCCTTTGGTTCCTTTAAATGAGTAATCTGTCGATGGAAGAGTGCTAATGACAATAGAATTTACTTTGAGATTCTGCTCACCTAGAGTAATGATGCTATTTTCATTTAAGCCAAATTCTTTATTATACTCTAGTTCTTTCTCATCTATAAGAGAAAGATTTTGTGGACTCAAATTCTTAATAAAGAAGCGTTGTTGCTGTAAATCAAAACGTATTTCAACATGTACCTTTGATACACTCATATGATTCAGTTTTACATCGCAATCAGCACGACCAACAGTAATTTCACCATTCTTGGTCTGCTGTTGGAAAATCTCCTGAGTTTTTAGTTGACCATTTTCTTCCCATTCTAAAGAGATAGACCACTGTAATGAAGGTGGATTTTGTAAAGTTGCGCTCATTGTTCTAATCCTCTAACTATATCGTCACTAATTACAAGTTTTTTCAGTTGTAAATTTGTCAGATACAAAATATGCATTTTTGTAAAATTAAATTGCATTTAAAGTTTAAAAAGCAATATTTTCTACAAAAAACTAGAACTTACGCATTGACAGAAAGTTAATTTAAATACAAATAAATCTTCTATTGAAGAGGAGATTTTAAAAGTATTCAATGCTTCACTTTGTTTCATAGAATGGCAAATCGGTCTTTTCAGATAACCTTTCAAGCTTGCCAAAATAAACTTCAAACAATCTTGGGTGGATTCCGTAACAGAAATATTTAATTTATTTCTATTATTTTTTTATTTTTAGAAAAAAAAGTAATATAAAATATTAAAAAATATCTATATATCTGTATGCGAGGTGAAGATATTTATACAGCGCGTAAGTCCTAAAAATTATAAAATCAATTAACAAAATTTGCTCTGTTCAGCTGTTCATTTTTGTTTCTCTGCCTACCCTTGAGAAATCCGGTATCCTTGATAGGCATAAACTAGACATGATTGATGCCTCTACAGGAGCCACGAATCACCGTTGTTTAGTTCAATCAAAAACGCTGCAAAGACCCTCATAATTTTGATACCCTAGCTAAAATAGATCGGGGAACGTGAAACGTGGATATTCAAATTGGGCGAGCAAAGACAGCTCGTAGAGCTTACGGAATAGATGAAATTGCCCTAGTACCGGGTAACAGAACTCTAGATCCAAGTTTGGCAGATACTAAGTGGCGCATTGGCAATATAGAGCGCGAAATCCCAATTATTGCTAGTGCAATGGATAGCGTAGTCGATGTTCGCATGGCTATCCTTTTATCACAGCTAGGAGCATTGGGTGTCTTAAACTTAGAAGGAATTCACACTCGCTATGCCAACCCAGACCCAATTTTAGACCGGATTGCCTCAGTGGGAAAAGATGAATTTGTTCCCTTGATGCAAGAACTTTATGCTGAACCTATTAAACCAGAATTAATTGAACAACGGATTAGGGAAATTAAACAACAAGGTGGCATTGCAGCCGTGAGTGCAACTCCTGTAGGGGCAAGTAAATTTGGTTCAGTGGTGGCAAAAGCTGGTGCAGATTTATTTTTTGTGCAAGCAACCGTGGTTTCTACTGCACACCTGTCACCGGAGTCTATTGTACCACTGGATTTGGCAAAATTTTGCCAAGAAATGCCAATACCTGTGGTATTAGGGAACTGCGTGAGTTATGAAGTCAGCCTCAATTTGATGAAAGCAGGGGCTGCAGCAGTCCTTGTGGGAATTGGTCCTGGTGCAGCGTGTACCTCGCGTGGTGTGCTAGGTGTAGGTTTACCACAAGCAACGGCGATCGCCGACTGTGCTGCTGCACGGGATGACTATTACCAAGAAACTGGCAAATATGTGCCAGTCATTGCTGATGGTGGTTTAATCACAGGTGGCGATATTTGCAAGTGCATTGCCTGTGGTGCTGATGGAGTGATGATTGGCTCTCCCTTTGCAAGAGCTGCTGAAGCTCCTGGACGGGGATACCATTGGGGAATGGCAACTCCGAGTCCAGTCTTACCTCGTGGTACGCGCATTCGTGTCAGCACCACTGGTACCCTAGAGCAAATCCTCACCGGACCTGCACAACTTGATGATGGGACTCATAATCTTTTGGGAGCCTTGAAGACGAGTATGGGCACTTTGGGAGCCAAAAACATTAAAGAAATGCAGCAAGTAGAAGTTGTCATTGCTCCTTCTCTGTTGACCGAAGGCAAGGTGTACCAAAAAGCACAACAATTAGGTATGGGCAAGTGAAGGAACTGGGTACTGGGGGCTGGATACTTGGGAACTGGGAAGAAAATTCTTATATTCCGGCATTTAAAAATATTCAATACCCAATACTCAAAATGCCCAATCACTCATCCCCTAATCTTAAAGAAATTTTTCCAGACTCTCGAACTCTTACTGGAAAAATCGCATATGTCGCCTAAAATAGAGATAGCGGAGACGCATGTTTCCGTTCACTCCTCACACCACACTCCGCCCGGACACTGTTCGGGCGGTTCCTTAATTAACTATTTTTGAATAAGTTCATCACTCTTATGCAAAAGTATGTGTCTGACTGCTTGGCAGTGGTTTTTGCTATGGTAGAATCTTCAGCAAACAGCAAAATAATCATAGGCGAAGGTTTTTAGGCATGTCAGCAGCCGCACAAGTTACAGACTCCACCTTTAAACAGGAAGTACTAGATAGCGAGGTTCCTGTTTTAGTTGACTTTTGGGCACCATGGTGCGGACCTTGCCGAATGGTTGCCCCTGTTGTAGATGAAATCGCCTCCCAGTACGAAAACCAACTCAAGGTAGTTAAAGTCAATACCGATGAGAACCCGAATGTTGCTAGCCAATACGGCATTCGCAGCATTCCTACATTGATGATTTTTAAGGGTGGACAAAAAGTTGATATGGTGGTTGGTGCCGTACCGAAAACGACACTAGCTAATACTTTGGAAAAGTATCTTTGAACACAACTGCCTTACAACTGCTAGAGAGTATTCGATTTGTAAAGGGCGTCAGGTAATTTTTTGTAAACAGTGGAGAGGCGGCAAGTTTCGCCTCTTCATCGGTTTGTTACCTTTGTGGTTCAAGGTATCTTTGGCAGGGCGTAGGCTATCATAGCAGTTATTTGTAAAGTAAACATGAATCGTCACCAGCACCTTTGTTCGTATTTAACCAAAGGTGCATTTTATTGTGAACAAGTGTTCTAAGAGTCAATAGTCAAAAAGCTTTAGACTTTCGACTTTCCTTAGGGGTTTATAAATTTAACATTAAATTGAGATAGAATGTAATGCCATTTTGGCAGCAGTTCTCATGATCTCCGAAGCGTCGTTTGACACATTAGAATCTCTCCAAGCGGATCTCGCTGAATTATTTGAACATTTACCAACGTTGAAGCATCGGCAATATATCATGCAGGCACTAGCGACCATAGTGCGTTTAGCTCACAAGAGTGCAGAAATAGAGCGTCTCGATTGGAAGATATTGTCGTCTGCTTTAGCGGATATGGAGCAGGGTTTCCAGCTATTTTATGCCTACCGACACGTTCGCAAAGTCACGATCTTTGGTTCTGCTCGCCTATCGCCAGAAACACCAGAATACCTCATGGCATATGACTTTGCTCGTTATGTTTGTCGGTTAGGATTTATGGTCATGACAGGCGGTGGCGGTGGAATTATGCAGGCGGGTAACGAAGGTGCGGGACGAGAAAATTCTTTTGGCTTAAATATTCAACTCCCATTTGAGCAACAGGCAAACCCGATTATTGAGGGAGATCCTAAGCTGATACACTTCAAGTATTTCTTCACGCGCAAGCTGTTTCTCTTAAAAGAAAGCGATGCTATAGCTTTGTTTCCTGGTGGTTTTGGCACTCAAGACGAAGCATTTGAGTGCATGACCTTAAGCCAGACAGGTAAATTTGGTCCAGTACCTCTAGTTTTAATTGACCACCCAGGAGGCGATTATTGGCGGTCTTGGAGCGAATACATTGAGAAGCAACTCGTGCAAAAAGGTCTAGTCAGTCCTGATGACCCCAGCCTTTATACAGTGACAGACAACCTGGATATAGCTTGCAAAGCCATTACCAGCTTTTACCAAGTCTATCACTCCTGCCGCTACGTGGGCGATCGCTTGGTCATCCGTCTGAAGATAGATATATCAGATGCGGAAGTAGAACAACTCAATGCTGATTTCAGCGACATTCTTGTTACAGGACGTATTGAAAAAAGTCAGGCTTTACCGCAAGAATCGCAAGATGAAACCTTTGGGCTACCTCGTCTGATTTTGTACTTCAATCAACGAGATTTAGGGCGGTTGTACCAGCTGATCAAAGTGATTAACCAAATGGGTACTCCTTCACCAGAAGAAAAGGCACATCCGGAAAGGAAGTAGCTTCTCAACAACCTCTTATGGGGTGGGCTGGAAAGCCCGCCCTAAATTGAGGAGACAGGTGAGGACACCTGTCCCATATGACAATCAGAACTATTTAGGCTTTAGCGGGAGTCGTTGACTCAACTTCACTCAAAACCCAATTGACTAGGGTACGAACACCGAAGCCAGTTGCACCTGGACTGTTGTAACCATTTTCTTTTTCTGTCCAAACAGGACCAGCAACGTCTAAGTGCGCCCAAGGAGTTTCTTTAACAAACTGCTTGAGGAATAAAGCAGCGGTAATTGAACCACCAGCACGCGGTCCGGTATTCTTCATGTCGGCAATACCGGACTTCAGCCCTTCAAAGTATTTTTCTTCCATTGGCAGCCGCCAAAACTTTTCCCCTGCGGTTTCACCAGCTTTCTGTAGCTGCCCAGCTAAAGCATCATCCGGAGAGAACAAACCAGCAATTTCATCTCCCAAGGCAATTATACAAGCACCCGTGAGAGTCGCTAAATCAACAATTGCATCCACTCCCAGTTTCTCAGCAAAGACTAAGGCATCTGCTAGGGTCAAACGTCCTTCTGCATCGGTATTGTTGACTTCAATAGTTTTGCCGTTGGAAGCAGTTAGAATGTCGCCTGGGTGCATGGCGTGACCGCTGATCATATTCTCCGTGACAGCGGAGATGAAGTGAACTTCCACATCTGGCTTGAGTTGCCCAATGGCTTTTGCCGCACCTAAGGTGGCAGCAGCACCACCCATGTCCATTTTCATCGTTTCAATACCGCTGCCAGCACCTTTTATGTTTAGTCCACCAGAGTCGAATGTTACACCTTTACCAATAATCGCTATCTTGCGTTTTGGTGCCCCTGCTGGTTTGTAAGTTAAGTGAATAAACTTAGGTGGCAGTTCAGAAGCTTTTGCAACTCCCAAGAAAGCTCCCATACCCAATCTTTCACAGTCTTCCTGTTCGAGAATTTCTACTTGTAAACTGTGTTCGGAGGCAATTGCAACCGCAGTTTCTGCCATAGTTATTGGTGTCACAGAGTTAGCCGGCGCTGCTACCAACTGCCGTGCCAAAAATACACCAGAGGAAATTTGATTGGCACGGGTAATAGCCGCTTCCTGTCCACCTAGTCCTAGTAAATCGACTTGTTCGACTTGGGGACCTTTATCCTCTGGTTCAGATTTAAAGCGATTATCCTGGTATAGAGCTAATTGAACTCCTTCGGCAAGTGCTTGCGCGGTTTGCGCCCTGTCGTTGTTCCAAATTGGCAGGCTAATTCCTAGAGTTCTGCACTTCTGCTTTTTAGCTAATCTGCCAACGACGGCGGCGGCTCTGCGTAAGGTTTCGATTGTCAGAGCTTCGGGTTTCCCTAAACCTACTAGTATAATTTTACGAACCGGGCTACCAGCACCTACTCGCGTAACAATACTGCTGCCTTGTTTACCCTTAAATTCCTCTTCGGTAATCAGCTCTTTTATACTGCCAGCCAAATTTTCATCTAAAGTTGCCAGTTCGCCAGTTAATTCTACAGCATCTTCAAATAATCCAATTGCCAAACCATCCCCCGTCCATTTTAGAAGGGGGGTATCAGTTCCACGAATTTCCATTTCTTGTGTTCTGCGTAAAACTTCTTGTACCAGTATTGCTTAAAATAAACAATTTATGCTTATGAAAGTGGGTAGTAGGTAGTAGGTAGTGGGTAAAAACAACTAACAACTAACAACTATCAACTATCAACTAACTCAATGACTAAGCAATTGTGCTACGACATTCGCTAATTCATCTGGCATAACGGGCTTAGAGAGATGTTTTTGGAAACCTGCCGCGATCGCCAAGTGGCGATCTCTATCTCCAGCATATGCCGTGAGGGCGATCGCCTGAATGTGTCCTCCCTTTTCGGGTGGCAATGCCCTAACTTGGCGAATCAGGCTGTAGCCATCTTCTTCTGGCATACCAATATCGCTGATGAGCACATCTGGTTGAAATGTTGCCAGAACCTCTAATGCTGAGGCAGCGGAGGTGACAGCAGTGGTAATTGCTCCAAAATCCTGCAAAGCAAATACCACAAAATCTCGTGAGTCAGCGTCATCGTCTACGACCAAGACGCGCACACCTTCAAGTGGAGATGAGGGAGATGAGGAAGATAATGAAGATAATGAAGATAATAATGTTGATTTGCCTGCGCCTTTCTTCTCAAGGATTGGCAGATGCACAGTAAATGTTGCTCCTTGTCCTTCTCCTGCACTCTCTGCTGTGACAGTTCCACCATGCAGTTCTACCAGGTGACGTACAATTGCCAAACCCAATCCCAAACCCCCATGTTTACGAGTGGTAGAACCATCTGCCTGACGAAAGGAATCAAACACGTAAGGAAGAAAGTTAGAATTTATCCCCATACCTGTATCTCTCACCGTAATTCTGACATACTCTGGGGAGTGGGGAGTCGGGAATGGAGAGGACCTTGTCTCATCTTCCTGATCTCCCCCCACTCTTTTGAGATCCACTTCTACCCGTCCTCCCTGTGGGGTAAACTTAATGGCGTTAGACAGGAGATTCCAGACAATTTGCTGTAATCGGCTCGGGTCGCCTAAAACAAGGAATTTTGGCTTTTGGATTGTGGATTGAGGAGGACAGGAGATCTCTCCTTGTCCGCTTGCCATCTTGTCTGCCGTTGCCAATCCAGAATCTAAAATTGTAAATTGCAAATTGATTGATTTGGCTTGAGCTGCTAGACGCATTGTGTCAATAGCGGCTTCAATTGCTGGAATCAGATTTGTTGGATGGGGACGCAGAGTCAACTTACCACTAATAATGCGAGACACATCGAGCAAATCTTCAATAAGTTGTGTTTGTAACTTGGCGTTGCGCTCAATTGTTTCCAAGGCACGACTTAAGCTTGTTGCATCCAATGTGCGGGTACGTAGTATTTTTGACCAGCCTAGGATGGCATTGAGTGGCGATCGCAACTCATGGGAAAGCACTGCCAGAAACTCATCCTTAATCCGGTTTGCCCGTTCCAATTCTTCCTTTTGTTGTCGTAACTCAGCTTCCCTTGCCTGTAATGCTCGTTCTGCCAGCTTGTACTCTGTTACGTCACGAGCAATGCTCAGTAATGATTGTACGTTGCCATTTTGAGTATATTCTGGCACAATCCTTACTTGGTAGTAAATGTGTCCCTTTTGTGAGGGAAAATTGAACTCCATCCAGCAGCCAGATCCCGTGGCAAAGACTTGGCGCAATCTCGCTTCCCAAGCTTCATGAAGTTTCTCTGGATACCCCATTTCGGCAACGGTTTTACCCAGCCACTTTTCTAGTGGTATCCCTGTTGCTAGTTCTGTTGCGGGATTTACGTAGCAGTAGCGGAGTTCTCCATCAATGCGGGCGATCGCGTCTGGTGAATTTTCCGCTAAAGCTCTAAACTCCTGTTCGCGGCGGTGTAGTTCTGCCTCTGCAATTTTACAGGCGCGTTGATACTGGGCTTCGCGTAGCGCACGGCGTACCGAGGGCACCAGACGGTCTAACCGTTGCTTGAGGACATAGTCAGTCGCACCGCTTTTAAGGGTTTCGATAGCGACTTCTTCTCCCATTGTTGCGGTGATAAAAATGAAGGGGATATCCGGGCAGTAATGCTGCGCCATCTTTAGGGCTGTAATACCATCAAACCCAGGCAAGGAGTAATCTGAAAGAATGAGGTCAAAGCTATCTTGCTCTAGCGCCATCTGGAATTCAGCTTGCGTCTTCACCTGTACCTGTTCGCAGGCAATACCGCCTTCACTCAGCAGGGCATAGATGAGTTCTGCATCCAGCAAACTATCTTCCAGCAAAAGAAATCTTAGACCTGACATTGCTATATTCCTGCAACTCCTTGAGTACTTCGTGCCGGAGGTAACGAACCGGGGGGTGGTTCATTAATTATTGCCCAAAATAACCCCAGCCCTCTAATGACTTCAACAAATTCATGAAAATCGATAGGCTTAACCACGTAGCCATTGACGCCAAGGTCATAACAGCGAGCTAGATCCTGCTCTTCACGGGAAGAGGTTAACACAACCACTGGCACCACTCGCAATTGTGGATCAGCCTTGAGTTGCATCAGAACTTCTATGCCATCAACTTTTGGTAACTTGAGATCCAGCAGTACCACAACCGGATGACCCTCACGGCGCAAACGATATAAACCTCGACGGTGTAGGTAATCCAATGCTTCTTCGCCGTCACGAACGACAACGACTTCATTGCCCAAATGGTTTTCTGCCAGTGAAGTCAGGATTAACTCAACATCGTTAATGCTGTCCTCAACTAGGAGAATGCGCTTTAGTTCCATCGTATACTCTCTACTCTCCACTACTCACTTCAAATCTCCTTGGTAGCGAAAAATAAAAAGTCGCGACCTTGTCTATTTCACTCTCTGCCCAAACCCGTCCACCATGACGGTGAATAATGCGTTGGACATTTGCCAATCCAACTCCCGTTCCTTCAAATTGTGGGTCACTGTGCAGCCGTTGAAAAACGCCAAAGAGTTTGTGAGCATATTTCATATCGAAACCAATGCCGTTATCTCGCACGAAGAATACCACTTCTTGCTCACTGCTGATACTGCCTAAAGTTATTTCTGTTGTGGGGCGGGTTTTACTATATTTAAGAGCATTTTCTAGCAAATTGCGAAGAACTAGCCGCAACATAGAAGGGTCGCCTTGTACCTGAGGCAAGGATTCTATTTGCCAGGAAACCTGATAGTTTTTGGTTTCTGGTACGAGATCTCCTTGCACCTCCCGCACCAGTAGATTCATATCAATGGTGGTATGACGCATTTCTGTGCGCCCCATACGGGAGAATGTTAACAAATCATCAATTAATTTACCTGCTTGTTTGGTGGCTTCGGTAATAATGTTGAGGTAACGTTGACTAGTTTCATCCAGCGCTGTTGAGCCGAGACGTTTTTGCAGCAAGTCCACGAATCCAGTGATGTGCCGCAAGGGTGCCCGCAGGTCATGGGAAACTGAGTAGGAAAAGGATTCCAGTTCTTTGTTGGCAGCTTCTAGTTGAGATGTCCGCTGTTTTACCCGTTCTTCGAGGGTTTCGTTGAGTTGTCGAATTTGAGCTTCGGCTTGCTTGCGGTTTTCAATGTCTATACAAGAGCCGATATAACCAAGAAATTCGCCTTCAGGGGTGAATCGAGGCACACCAATATCTAAAATCCAACGATACTCTCCATCAAATCGCTGGAGGCGGTACTCCATTCGGAAATCTTGGCGGGCATCAAATGCATGAGTATATCTTTCTAGACAACGCAGGAAATCATCGGGATGCACACCTTGCAACCAGCCATTGCCAAGCTCCTGCTCCATCGTCCGTCCGGTAAAATCTAACCAAGGTTTATTGAAGTAGTTAAATAGTTTATCTTTCCCGGACATCCAAACCATCATCGGAGCAGTATCGGTGACATAACGGAAGCGTTGCTCGCTTTCAATGAGGGCGGCTTCTGCCCGCTTGCGATCGCTTAGATCTAGAATGAAGGCGATCGCCTCTTCCCGTTTCTCCCCTATCAAAGTAAAGCCAATTAACACAGGAACACGAGTCCCATCTTTACGGATGTACTCTTTTTCGTAAGGAATGCAAACTCTCTTCTCCTTTGCCTCGGCGATCGCCGCCTCATCCAACGGGATATACTCTGGTGGCGTTATATCTCTCCAGCACACTCGACCTTGTTGGAAATCTTTACGGGTATAGCCAACAATACGGAGATAGGCATCATTGACCTCACTCACTCCTCCATACACATCGCCAAAGTGAATACCAATGATGTCTGATTCTACAAATAGCCGCAGCCGTGCTTCGCTCTGCCGTAATGCTTGTTCTGACCGTTTTTGGTCATCAATGTCGGTGCTGGTGCCAAACCACTTGATAATTGTGCCGCCCTCGTCACGTAATGGTAAAGCTTGCGCTATGTGCCAACGGTAAGCGCCATCAACTCGTCTGAGGCGGTACTGCACCTCAACTCGATTTCCTGTCTGGAGTCCGGTTGTCCATTTTTCTATAGCTGTTGGCAAGTCGTCAGGATGAACAACCTGTTGCCAATCCCATCCCAAGGTTTCGTGGATTTTTAGTCCAGTGTAGTCCAGCCAACGCTGATTGAAGTATTCTACCAAGCCATCAGCGTTGGTCATCCAAACCATTTGAGGAACGTTTTCCGCAAGCAATCGATAGCGTTCTTCACTTTGGCGCAGTGCAGCTTCTGCTTGTTTGCGATTGCTATCTAGCTTATTAAGGAAAGTTGCGTTCCGCCAAATGAGTGCTAAAAACATCACATCCAGCGACACCACTAGCAGCGATATACTAAAAGCGGAGTCGTACTGCTTCGCTCTTTGTCCTTGAAGAATCAACCAGCCCACAGCCAGAGGCAGGACGATTGCATTTGGTATCAACAGACGCGCGATTGCACCGCCATTCAGTTCACTGGTAATCGTTTGCATGAATCCGTGATTGGGACGGGTGTACAATACTCCCAAACAAAGCACCCCAAACGTTAGTGCCGTATGTAACGCCATGGAGGTAGTATAAGCTCCGAACTGGTAAAAATTTCTCACCCCATAGGCATAGCCAATGAATGCTTGCAAAGAAATTAAAGCAACAACCAAGGTCAAACCCTGAGCTAGCCAATAACAGCGGTAAGTCTTTTGCCCCAACAGCCACAGCGCTACACCTATGAGCACAAAATTTCCGGCAGTATTTGTGCCCATCCGACCCTGATGAGATGTTTCTACAGCTTTCCGTAAGTCACGAAACAGGAGTTCGTCAATACCAATATTCCATCCAAAGAGGTATTGACATAAGGTGAGAAGTCCAAAAAGCATTACGGCGATGGCGCAACTTTGGGCTATAAGGACATGAAAACGCGGGGATATGGGGAAACCTCCCCTTTTGCGCTCCTGTGTTTTTAACAAAAGCCAAAGTGACACCCCAGACAGTAAAAAAGCGATCGCGGTATTGGCTTTCATTGTCACGAGTCCTGGAAGTACGCTCTTGAGCAGGGCAATGTCAACTATCCAGCCAATCAACACGATACAACCGACGAAAATAACAAAGACACTTGCAGCTTGTGAAAGGGTTCTAGTAACGGTGAAGTTAGGCATAAACCTTCACCCCAGCATTAGGGTTTTGTGCTCTGATACGATAGTTGCAGGACATAGTTTCCTACATTGCTTTGCCAAATTAAAAAGTTTGAAAATATTGCTACAATCTACCTTAAGATTGATGGCAATTTTTATAAATTTACCCAGAGATAGATTTATTATTTATTCCGGTTTTTAAATATCAACAAAAAACCCAGTTTCTCTAAGAAACCGGGTTTTTTAGTTAAGCATCTTGCCCAAGAAAAATTCAATTACTTCTTGCCGACAACGTTTCTTGATGCATTAACAGTAGACCGAATAAAATTAATATCAAGGTCAAACTTGGTGGCAAGAGTATTAATGATATCTTGTGCGGCTGGAGTCGTTTCACCTTTGATTCTGGCTATTTTGTAACATTGAGCCAACAATGGTACAGCGAAATCACGGTTGAGTTGATTAACAAGTGTCTCCAAAGGCTGAGGTGATTCGATATTTTGAGATATTGCTTCCAAGGAAGTTGAACTCAGGTTCAAACCTTGCAACTGTGGCGAAATTTCTGACCACGTTTTTTCTGGATAGCTGGCAAGGATAAAATGAACCAAAATTTGATCCATCACCGCTTCTTGAGCAATAGCTTTTTCCAGATAATTTTCGCTTTCCTGCTTCAATTGCGCCAGTGTTTCTTCGGATGTCAGCGATTTTGATTCATCGAGTTTAGCTTCATAAAATCGACAAGCCGCATATCCTAACGAGTAAACCATCGTTGCATTTGAGCTAGCACCAATCATCGCACCGGCAAAAGGCACGTTTCGCAGTAAGCCTAAACCCGCAGTTCTCAAGAGGCGTCCACCACCTAATGCCAAACCAAAAATCGCCAAAACTTCACCTTTACGGGCAGTATCTTTCAAATCTAACCCATAGGCAGCTGCAATCTGATAAATCATTTCTGACTGCAATTGCGTTGTGGCTGCCAAATCAATTGCCAACAGCGCCGCCGCGAATCCTGGCAAAATGCTACTTGCAAAACCAATTCCACCTGCTTTTGTGGCTTTTTCCACCATGATACGGTGGGCGATTTGGCTGGGTGATTCATTCGGATGCTCTTGCTGAAGCTTTTTCACCGCCGCTGCGGCTTTTTCTAAATCAACGTTGTCAGCAGCGCCAACCAACCAATTCAGATTTAACACGCCAGCTACCCTGCGGATTAACCAATTCTCGCCAAGGCGTTCTGTAACTTGTCCTGCTGTATGAGTTGCTAGCTCAATAAGCTTGTGAGTTTGTTTTGCCGTCGCTTCTCCCACTTCAGCTGCTGTTTCTACAACTGCTTTACCTGCTTCCACCGCAGTGCTACCAGCCGCTGCTCCTACACCTACTGCTGTTCCGACGACACAGCCTAATGTTTCGGCAACGGATTCTAACAAAGACGGCTTATCTTCTTGTGCTTCGGAAGGAGGTGAATTATTGAGTTTTTTATCCTCTTTTTCTTTTTGGGGTTTATCTGCCATTGATTGGCACCTTCTGAAAGTCTTTCTATTCTGGTTGTAACGAAGGTTTGCTCTGCTTGGCTTCCTTCTATAAGGGTACGTCGTAAGAGGAAGTTTGCAGATGAGTTGCTGAACGCTATCGAATAGGGCGAGTGTTTTTAGCAGCGGATGCAGCCCCCTGAGGTTTTTGAGATTAAACCACAGATAAACACTGATGTAGGCGTAAGCCGTGCCGTAAACTACACCAATATTTATCTGTATTTATCTGTGTTTATGCTGTATCCCCATCAGGGGATGCGATTTTTTATTTTGCATGAAATGCAAGTGCCCCTCACCTTTTGCCTAGCTCCTAACCTCTAACTCATTCGCTATTTGAGCAAGACTTTCTAAAAAATTGTTTGCTTTCATAATTTCGTAGAGATTAGTGTCTGTTTCTAGTAAGCAGGCGTGTCCGCTCTCAGGTAGCACAACCATCTTGGAGTTAGGAAAGATATTGACTAAACGTCTTGCTTCATCAAGAGAAGGTAAAAGTCGGTCATTGGCACCGGCAATAACCAAAACGGGTTGAGTGAGGCGGCGTAACTGCACATCATCAACATGAAACTCTCTCAGTAACGAGATCCGCCAAAGCACTGTTTGTGGTGGTACGGAACGCATGGTTTTTAGGAGTTCATGGCGATCGCTCTTAGAAATGCGGGACAATGATGCTAGAAATGGCATTAAACCCAGTGCGCCGATGTCATAAAGGTTGGATGGGACGAAGTAAGTCAGTTGGGAAGACAAACTTAACAAAGGGCGAAGATTAAAGGCGCTTGCTGAGTTAATAAGAACGATACGCTTAAATAACTGTGGTGCTTTGATCGCCACTTTCTGCGCCAAACAACCTCCAAACGACTCTCCACACAGGTAAACAGAACGCTGGGAGCTTTTTTCCAATTCGGCGTGGATCAAGTCCAATACGTTATTAGCTAACACATCCCAACTGGTGAAGTCTTCCCGTGGTATTGCTAAACAGCGGACATCAAAGCCAACTTCTAATCCGGCAGTTTGCGATCGCAATAGTTGACCAGTTCCATCCATCCCTGGCAAATATACAAATAGTGGAAACTCTGGCTGTAGTCTTCTGGGAGTTAGGAAACACGGCTTAAGCTCAACTTTTGGAGTAGTCATTAGTCATTAGTTAGTAGTCATTAGTCATTAGTCATTAGTCATTAGTCATTAGTTATCAGCTAACTTAAAAACAAACGATAAAGGATTAATGACTAAGGTTTTTAATAGCAGCCTTCACGCAGTAAGTTAGTAATTTCGGAGTGACAATGATTTGTCAATTCCGTCACCACAGTTTTGGCTTTTTTCCCTTGATATTTTTCTTTTTCTAAGAGTTTAATCCAATATGGGCGACCAATCAGTACGGCAACGCGACGATATGTGACTAAGGGATGCCAACCTGATTGATTAAATAAAGGTTCTGACGGATCAAACAAACTTAACAGCCTCAAAGGTACGGCAGATGTGTTAACTTCTTCAAGGGACGCTATCGCGATTGGCAAAATTGCTAAGTCCTGCACCTGCGCTCGCAATGCCAAATGGGCAAAACCTCGTTGAAATTCACCTACCCGGTTCGGTTGGGTAAATTCCACCATTGGTTTTGTTCCTTCGGGAAAGACTCCTACTATTTGCTTTGACTGCAACAGGAGTTGTGACTGCTGAAAAAAGCTTTGCTGGCGTTGTTGATTTGCCTCCTCTAGGGGAAAACAGCCCAATTGTCCCGTGACAATCTCCCGCATTATTGGGACTTGTCCCATGTAGTGATGGCAAGCAAAGCGAATTGGACTCGATAGCACCGCCATTAAAATTGGTGCATCCATAAAGCTGCGGTGATTGCTCACTACTAACACACTGGCATCTTGAGGAATGCGATCCTCGTAGTAGCGAAATATTTTTGTTGATAGCGCCGCCAGTAACCAGCGAGAAATCTCAAGGGGGCTATTTACACTCATGTCTTTTCAATATAAATTTTCAGAGAAGTTCGCAGCATATCTTGATGAAATTTTTACATTTCTTAACCAAGAAGGACGACTGCCTTAAGGTAGAAATGTCATATCAACAAAATCGTTAAAATCCTTTGGGGAAAAGAGGTTTGTCTTCCAATGATATGAAATCTAATCACAAATTTTCTGTGGAATATTAGCAGGAACTTCCTGTTTTTTTAGAGACATTAACTGAAATTATACTTATCATCAAAAAACTCAAACCAGAGAAATTTGCTAGTATTAAGGAGTTGATTGAAAATATGATAGTTATGTTATATAATGGCGTGGTTTTACTGATAAAAGTAAGGTAGAAAACATTTTTAACAACTCATTTTTTATTGTGCATGAATGAAGTGAATAAAACAGAAAAGACATTTGCGCTCACCACACCGCTCTATTATGTAAACGACTTACCCCATATTGGCAGTGCTTATACAACAATGGCAGCAGATGTGGTGGCGCGATTTCAAAAACTTTTGGGGCATAGGGTACTGCTGATTACGGGGACAGATGAGCATGGGCAAAAAATTCAGCGGACAGCCGAAAGTAAAGGGCGATCGCCACAAGAATACTGTGATGATATTGTGCCTAGTTTCGTTTCTTTGTGGAAGTTGCTGAACATTCAATATGATCGTTTTAGTCGCACCACAGCTCCTCGTCATGAAGCGATCGTTAAAGAATTTTTCCAGAGAGTATGGGAAGCAGGGGACATCTACCAAGGACAACAAAAAGGCTGGTACTGTGTCTCCTGTGAAGAATTCAAAGAAGAAAGAGAACTGTTAGAAGCGCACCGCTGTCCCCTCCATCCAAACAAACAAGTCGAGTGGCGCGACGAGCAGAACTACTTCTTCCGCTTATCTAAATATCAAGAGAACCTGCAAGCACTTTACAAGTCTCGACCGGATTTTATCCAACCAGAAAGCCGGCGAAATGAAGTCCTCAACTTTGTGAATCAAGGGTTGCAGGACTTCTCTATTTCGCGGGTGAACTTGGACTGGGGTTTTCCAGTACCAGTCGATCCCAACCATACTATTTATGTTTGGTTCGATGCACTTTTAGGTTATGTCACCGCTTTGCTAGAACCGGACGAAGAACCAACGTTAGAAAATGCCCTAGCAAAATGGTGGCCTATAAACCTGCACCTCATTGGTAAGGATATCCTGCGCTTCCACACAGTGTACTGGCCTGCAATGCTCATGTCAGCGGGCATTTCATTGCCAGAGCGAGTCTTTGTGCATGGCTTTTTGACCAAAGATGGTCAGAAAATGGGCAAAAGTCTGGGTAATACCCTTGATCCCATAATTCTGGTAGAACGTTATGGTAGTGATGCTGTTCGTTATTACTTCCTTAAGGAAATCGAATTTGGCAAGGATGGCGACTTTAATGAAAGTAGATTCATTAATGTTTTGAATGCAGATTTGGCGAATGATTTAGGTAATTTGCTAAATCGAACTCTAAACATGGTGAAGAAATACTGTGCTGGAAATGTGCCGACAATTACAAATGAAGATATTCCTTTTGAACATCCTTTGAAAGCGATTGGTTTACGTCTTGAGGAACAGGTGAAAAATGCGTATGGAGCGTTAGCTTTCAATCAAGCTTGTGCAGCTATCCTTTCACTGGTGCAAGCCAGCAATAAGTTTATTGATGAACAAGCTCCTTGGTCATTGTATAAACAAGGACAGCAGCAAGCAGTAGAAAAGGTTCTATATGCAGTACTTGAATCAGTGAGATTAGCAGCTTATCTCTTGTCTCCAGTGATTCCTGATATCAGTAGTGATATTTACCAGCAATTGGGCTTTGAAATAAATTTTAACGAGCAAATAAAAACTGCCATAGCTGCTCCTTTTGCCATTCATGGGAAATGGGGGGTGCTAACCAATCAACAAAAGCTGGCTGAACCCCGACCAATTTTTAAGCGAATAGAACCTCCTAAAAACGATTAGTTGTTTGAAATTTCAATTTCGGATTTTGTCTGAATTTATCGGGACTAAATTGATTAGTCCTGAAAGCTTATCATAAGCCGCTCTAACCTTGTCTTTAGAAGTAGAAAAAAAGTATCAATTATTACAAGGATAAAAAAAGAGGTATGACAACAATGTTGAATAATCTGGAAAACGACTCAATATTCACGCCAGAACAAGTTTTAGAAAATCGGGGTCGTGTTGCAATATTTATTGATGGCTCAAATTTATTTTATGCAGCACTGCAACTAGGAATTGAAATTGATTACACGAAGTTACTATGCAGATTGACAGCTGGCTCTAGACTGCTGCGAGCTTTCTTTTACACTGGAGTAGACCGCACCAACGAGAAACAGCAGGGTTTTCTGTTGTGGATGCGACGCAACGGGTATCGAGTCATTGCTAAAGATTTGGTACAGTTGCCAGATGGATCAAAAAAAGCCAACTTGGATGTAGAAATTGCGGTAGATATGATGGCTTTAGTAGATTCATATGATACAGCGGTGTTAGTGAGCGGCGATGGAGATTTGGCGTATGCGGTCAATTCGGTGAGCTATCGCGGCGTGCGGGTCGAAGTCGTGAGTTTGCGCTCAATGACGAGCGACAGTTTAATCAATGTTAGCGATCGCTATATTGATTTAGAAGCAATAAAAGAAGATATTCAAAAAACCCCTCGCCAAAGCTATCCTTATCGACCATTATCCAGTATGGGTTTTTTGGAAGACCCTAGGGAAAGTGACGGTCATTTAGAAATTCAAGAGTAATGAAGCAGCAAGAAAAGAAGAGGGGGAGAGGGGAGGAAAAAAAGAGGGGGGGAAGTAGAAGAAATTTTCCCCACTCCTTCACTCCCCGGCTCCTTTTTTTAACCCTTTGCCTAACAATTGGGTTAGCGGCGTGTGGTGGAAGCAAAAACCAAGTAGTCACCAAAACTCCTTCTGAGAGTCCATCACCACTGAACAAGGAAAATAATTTGACTTTCTTTGATGTCACCTTGGAACAGGCTGATGAAGTCGGACGACCTATTTGGAGAGTCAAAGCTAAACAGGCGAAATACACCAAAGAAAAACAAATTGGTGAGGCTGAGAGTCCCTATGGTGAACTCTACCAAGATGGCAAAGTCGTATATCAAGTACAAGCTCAAAAGGCAGACATTGAGCAAGATGGTAAGCAGTTGTTTCTCAAAGGAAAGATAATTGCTACAGACCCGCGCAATGGTGTTGTGTTGCGCGGTAATGAATTGGAATGGCGACCCAAAGAAGATTTGCTCATTGTCCGCAACCAGCTCAACGGCACCCATAAACAACTACAAGCGGTGGCGACCGAAGCACGAGTCACAACTCGTCAACAGCGCATAGAATTTTCTGGAGGGGTGGTTGCAAACTCCTCTGAACCGCAATTGCAAATGCGAACTGAGCATTTGATTTGGCGAATAAAAGAGGAAAAATTAATAGGCGATCGCCCCCTCCAGATTGACCACTATAAAAATAACCAAATTACCGACCGAGGTAAAGGAGACGCTGCTGAAGTCAACTTGAAAACAAAAATTGCCACTGTTACGAAGAATGGTCAGATGGAATTACTAGACCCACCAGTGCAAATAGCTAGTAATTCTATGAGTTGGAACCTAAACACAGAAACTGTCACCACAAATTCTCCTGTGCGGGTATTCCATCGCGCTGAAAATACGACGGTAAGTGCTAATCAAGGTGAAATGAAGATAGCGCAAAAAACCATTTATTTAACAGGCAATGTTTACAGTGTTGGACAGCGTCGCCAGACTCTTAGATCGAAGACCTTAACATGGTATCTTGACAAAAAATTGGTTGAGGCTGAAGGCGATGTGGTTTATCGCCAAGTAGACCCTCCGTTAGCTTTTACAGGTGAAAAAGCTTCTGGTAATCTACAAGGAGAAACTATTGTTGTCACTGGTGGCAATTCTGGTAATAAGGTAGTGACAGAAATTATTCCGCAAGAACGGAAAGTTAAAAGTCAATAGTTAGTGGGTAGTGGTCAACAACTAACAACTACCTACTAACAACTACCCTCCATATAACATCTCATTACGCTCATCTGCTCCAAATTGGGGTAATGTGTTGATGGCTATGTGGGGAGCAAGGGTAGCAGGAACACCTTGAGCTACTTGGAGTTGCTGCGAAAGACGTTGCAACAATTGGTCTTGCCCAGCGCGAAAACCTGAAATGTTTGTACCACGGTTAATAATGGCAAACCAAACCAAACCGCGATCGCGTGTAGGCATCACTCCTGCTAAAGCACTGACATCCCGGAGAGTACCAGTTTTCATGATAGTGGCAGCAGGTAGGTGTCTGGAGTGCATTGTTCCCCGATGGTCCAACCCTGAGGCTGGAAATAAGTCAGCCAAAGTCAACTCATGAACAAGTGCTTTCTGTTGAATTGCCATTAACATAGCACAAACTGCTCTGGGGGAAATGCGATTTTCCTGTCCCAAACCTGAACCGTTGATTAACTGAATTTCTGACTGGGGTACCCTTGCAAGCCTAGCAGCTGTAAATTGGACGACTTGCGCTCCCCCAACAGCCTCTGCTAGCATCTGAGCCATCTCATTGTTACTGAAAACGTTCATCTCCCTGATGATTTGCTTTAACGGGAGCGAGTAGTGACGCAGGAGCAACATCTGTTGAGGATTGGCTTGAGCCTCGACTTTCACTACCCCTGCAATGACAACTTGAGGCTTGGGAGTTCCTTTTGGCATGAGCGAGTGTTGAAAAGCGGCTGCACGCGACCAAGTGGCAGTATTTAATGCTTGCTTGAGCATCTGACCTGCTAGCAGCGGATGCCGTTGAAAATTCATGGCAAAATTGCCAGTAATGACCAAATTTCCTGTGATCCGCTTAATGCCCATCTTGTTGAGACTATTCCCAATGGCGATCGCTTCCTCCCAGACAAACAACGGATCACCACCGCCAGTAATCACCAAATCGCCTTGTAACACCCCATTTTGCAATGGTCCTGTAGCGCTGACCAAAGTTTGAAATTGGTGGTCTGGTCCAAAATTGTCTAAAGCAACAAGTGAGGTGGCAATTTTGGTTAAGGAAGCAGCAGGTAGAGGAATTGTACCTTGGTGATTAGCCATCAGCATAGGTCCTGACTGTATCCAAATTCCCTGGCTTTGGGTTTGATTTGCTGCTACTAATTTCAATGTTTGCAGTCCCTTGAGATATTCCAGCACTGTAGTAGCCCCAACTGGATTTGGATCGGCGGCAAGAACCAAGCCAGGGCTACCTTGCCAAGCCAATATATCCAAAGCATTTATCGGCTTGACATTTACCCCAGCCATTTCGAGCCAAATAGAAATCAAACCTGAACCAAACAATTCCAGCATGCTTCATTCCTCTGTAGAAGGTGCTACTTTGTTTTCTGTATTATTATGTAAGTGTTCCATGCTGTTAAGCATTGAGCCTTGATACCAGATGATTTTGCCTTGCGGAAGTAGAGTGTGTAATAAAGTGTTTGTAGAAACCATAACCCTCACTTCAAAATACCTGGAAATAGGGGTTTTCATCTTACACTGTTGCGAAATCTAGTATTTCGTGTCAGAGTAGCCATTTCTGGACTCGCACTTTCTGGTTTTCCAGATTCTCATCTGCCTTTTCTCTAAAGCATGCACCAAGATTTTTGCCCTTAAGGTACAAAAGAGCAACTTTGTCATTTGGTGATTATACTGTTTTAGGAGAACTTAGATTTTCCCAAAGGGTAAAAAATAGATGATGGGAAAGGAAAAAAAATGAAGAACACAGGATGAAAGATGACCAGTTTATACCTCTTACCTGATTCCTCTGCCTTCAGTTCGTACTTCCTGCTACCCTTTGGGAAGCCCCTGTCTCGCTGTCTACAGGCTTTTGCCTTCAGTTCATATTTCATCCTTCTCAATTGAGTCTTCAAGTAACTCGGTTTTGTCTATCCAACATTTTCCTGATGTCAGCACTTCCATCAGGCTAATTTTTTGATTTTAAGCAATCTTCTGCTTTTTGTACGGCAAAAGTGCACTTTTTTGTGAAAGTAAGTAAATTTTCTCCTCCATGCCGTGATTTAACTCCTCAGTTACAGAGGTGATTCATGCTATGTTGGGCTTGTGAGAACCTCTAAAGAAAGAATGAAACAAAGCATCAAGGATGAAGGATAAAGGATGAAAACTTTAGACTTCATGTTTCATACTTTATACTTCGTGCTTTTGCCTTTATCAGAACATTTACGACTTTCAGCAGAGGCATCTGGTAAAATTTGTAAGGTTTCTAGAAGCTCTGAGCAATGGGATCGACTTGCGCACGGATCGCAATTGACGCAATGGGAGGGGATCACGCACCCGGTGAAATCGTGGCTGGCGCACTGCGGGCACGAGAAGAATTGGGTGTAAAAGTCTTACTGGTGGGCGATCCCCAACAAATAGAAAGGAAACTGCCGCCAAACACAAATCTGGGGCAGGTGGAGATCGTTCCTGCTGAGGATGCGATCGCAATGGACGAGGAGCCTTTAAGCGCCATCAGACGCAAACCCAAGGCTTCGATCAACGTGGCGATGGATTTGGTGAAACGTCAACAGGCAGATGCTGTGGTTTCTGCCGGTCACTCTGGGGCAGCTATGGCAGCAGCTTTGCTCCGCCTGGGACGACTGCGAGGGATTGACCGTCCCGCAATTGGTGCGGTTTTCCCCACGATAGTCGCAAATAAGCCAGTGCTGATACTTGATGTCGGCGCAAACGTAGACTGCCGTCCTAAGTTTTTAGAACAGTTTGCCGTCATGGGGTCGGTTTACAGTCAATATGTTTTGGGTATTGAACAACCATTAGTAGGTTTGTTGAATATCGGTGAAGAAGACAGCAAAGGCAATGACGCGGCTGTCCGCGCTAACCAACTGCTGCGTGAAAATCCCCAAATTTCATTTATTGGCAATGCTGAAGGACGTGATGTCCTTTCTGGTCGCTTTGATGTGATTGTATGTGATGGGTTTGTGGGTAATGTGTTGCTAAAATTTGCCGAGGCGGTTGGGGGAGTTATTCTGCAGATTTTGCGAGAAGAATTACCCCAAGGATTGCACGGTCAAATTGGTACAGCAATTTTAAAACCAAACCTCAAGCGAATTAAGCAGCGCATGGATCATGCAGAACACGGAGGAGGCTTACTTTTGGGCGTAGACGGAATTTGCATTATTAGTCACGGTAGCTCCCAAGCACCTTCGATTTTTAATGCAATTCGCATAGCAAAAGAAGCTGTAGATAATCAAGTGCTGGACAGAATTCAGTCCCAATATCAAAGCACTCAGTGCGAGAGTGGTTAGCAGTTAACTGTTCAAAGTCAAAAGTCAAAGTAAAAAGTCAAAAGTCTTTTACTAATGACTAATGACTAATGACTAATGACTAAAAGCTGATAGCTTTGGAGATGCCAGAGTGCAAAATTTAGGAATAGCAATCACAGGAAGTGGGTCGGCAGTACCAGCAACCTTCCTAGATAACCAGTCACTCACACAACTGGTTGAGACAACAGACGAGTGGATTTCCATAAGAACGGGAATTCGTCAACGCCGATTGGCAAAACCAAGCGAAACCATAACTGATCTTGCCACTGCTGCTAGTCGGCAAGCGATCGCCATGGCTGGAATCAACCCACACGATGTGGATTTGATTCTGCTTGCAACCTCTACTCCTGATGACTTGTTTGGCAGTGCTTGTAAAATTCAAGCTCAATTGGGAGCTACCAAAGCGGTAGCCTTTGACTTAACAGCAGCCTGCTCTGGTTTTGTTTTTGGATTAGTCACTGCTGCCCAATACATCAGGACTGGAGTGTATCAAAACGTACTGCTCATTGGAGCGGATATTCTCTCTCGTTGGGTAGATTGGCAAGACCGACGTACTTGTGTCTTGTTCGGTGATGGTGCTGGTGCTGTGGTTATACAGGCAAATGAGAAGGATTGCTTGCTGGGATTTGAACTTAGAAGCGATGGAACTCAAAACAATTGCCTCAACCTTGCCTGCACACCTGAACCCACAGAACTTACCCAAGGCGTCAAAGTTGGTAAAGGCAATTTCCAACCTATCACTATGAACGGCAAAGAAGTGTACCGCTTTGCTGTACAAAAAGTGCCAGAAGTTATTGACAAAGCTTTGTTTCGCGCCAACCTAAGTGTGGAGCAAATAGATTGGTTATTGTTGCACCAGGCAAACCAGCGCATTCTTGACGCTGTGCGAGAGCGCCTCAACATTCCAGAACACAAAGTTATTAGTAATCTCGCCAACTATGGCAACACCTCTGCCGCCTCCATTCCCCTTGCCTTAGATGAATCAGTGCGCCAGGGCAAAATCAAGCCGAGTGACATCATTGCCACCTCTGGCTTTGGTGCTGGACTGACTTGGGGTGCAGCAATCTTCCAATGGGGAAGGTAGATAGTTGTTAATAGATAGTTGTTAGTTGTTGGGTGTCAGTGTGATAAATAAATAACTACTAACCACTGACTACTAACCACTAACCACTAACCACTGACTAATGACTAAAACCGCATGGGTATTTCCCGGACAAGGTTCGCAGTCCCAGGGAATGGGAATAGACTTATTAGATATACCATCGGCGAAAGAAAAATTTGCCCAAGCTGAGGACATATTAGGCTGGTCTGTTATTGAAATCTGTCAGAACAATGCCGAAAAGCTATCGCATACTCTCTATACACAGCCTTGTCTATACGTTGTAGAAACCATTCTCGCTGATATCGTACGAGAAAAGGAAAAACCAAATTTAGTTGCAGGTCACAGTTTAGGAGAATACGTTGCCCTCTATGTGGCAGGGGTATTTGAGTGGTCAGCTGGGTTGCGTCTGGTGAAGCGTCGTGCCGAACTGATGGACTGCGCCGCAGGTGGTATGATGGCGGCTTTAATGAACTTTGATCGCCAAGAGTTAGAAAAAGTCATCGCCGAAACTCCTGACGTGGTGCTAGCAAACGACAACAGTCCAGCGCAGGTTGTCATTTCCGGGAGTCCAGAAGCAGTACAAGCCGTCATGTCCCAAGTTAAGGCAAAGCGTGCTATTCCCTTAAACGTTTCTGGAGCATTTCACTCACCCTTAATGGCAGCACCAGCCGCTGAATTCCAAGATATTTTAGAATCTATCGAATTTCAGCCAGCTTTTGTACCAGTATTATCTAACGTAGAACCACTTCCAAGTGTTGATGCTACTGTGTTAAAACAGCGCTTGATCCAACAGATGACTGGGGGAGTGCGGTGGCGAGAAATTTCACTAGCACTCCCAGAAAATGGTATTGAGCGAGTGGTAGAAATTGGTCCTGGTAACGTGCTAACTGGTTTAATTAAACGCATATGCCCTGACTTAATTTTAGAAAACGTCCGCGGTGCTGATGATTTAGCTATTTAGTTAGTTGTTGATTGTTGTAGAGACGTGCCATGGCACGTCTCTACAGATGTTATTTGTTCCACTATCTACTACCCACTCCCCTTCCCCATTTCACTATGTCTCGAAACCGCGAACCGTATGTAAGTTTGTTACTCTACCAAGCCTTTAAGTGGTCAGTGGTCAGTCCCATACTCCACGCTTATTTTAAAGGGCGGATTTATGGTGCTGAAAATGTCCCGCCAACGGGACCACTGGTTGTCGTAAGTAATCATGCAAGTAACTATGACCCACCCCTTGTTTCTAATTGCGTACGCCGTCCAGTGGCGTATATGGCAAAGGAAGAACTGTTTAAAATCCCGATTTTCAGCAAAGCAATTCAGTTGTATGGTGCTTATCCGGTGAGTCGAGGTAGTAGCGATCGCACTGCTATCCGTGCCGCATTGAAGTATCTTGATGACGGATGGGCTGTAGGTATTTTTTTGCAAGGGACTCGCACCCCAGATGGACGCATTACAGATCCTAAACGAGGTGCAGCACTGATTGCTGCTAAAGCAAAAGTCCCACTTTTGCCTGTGTGTTTGTGGGGAACCCAGGCGATCGAGCAAAAAGGTTCCATAACTCCCCGTCCAGTTCCAATCACAGTGCGGATTGGCAATTTGATTGATGCTCCCAGTTCTGCTAATAAAGAGGAATTGGAGGCGCTCACGCAAAAGTGTGCAATAGCCATTAACTCGCTCCACGATTTGGGACGCTAATTGGAAAAAGCCAGAAAATATGCTTAAAGGAAGTGGCAAGAGCCGCTAAATTTATGTCAATTTAAAATCATGCGATTTTAGGAGATTTTTTGCGTCTACCTTTTTAATCTAAAATTTCAGGTTCAAACTTATGTTTTATGTTTGTTCCACCCTTGCTGGACAGAATTAACTCTAATTAAGCTCTCCCTAAAAAGTATATGAGCGGTTTTGAAGCCAACAACTTTTGGACTCGCCTAAATAATCTGGTGTTAGTCCGTTTTTTGCTTTTAGTTGCTTCTGGGTGGGCAATTGTACTACTTCTAGAATACTTTCAATCAGTCATTGTTATTTTCACATTTGCTGCAATTTTGGCTTTTTTGTTAAGCTATCCTGTACAATGGCTACGACGGTTTTTACCTCACGGTATAGCGGTTATCGTAGTTTTTTTGTTCAGCATTTTCATTCTTGGTGGTTTAACAATTACTGTAGGCTTAACAGTTTTATCTCAAGGACAACAATTAATTGATAGTGTCACTGCATTTTTAAACTCTTTAATACCTCTTATTGAGAGAGTTGAGGAGTTTTTTCGTAATCGTAATTTGCAAATAGATTTAAGTGCGCTTGAAGAGCAATTACGAAATCAAGCTATATCTATACTTGTTACTAGTTTAAACATCTTTCAAAGCTTTATCACGAATTTTGTAACTTTTATCTTGATTGCAGTCGTCGCTTTTTTTATGTTACTAGATGGCGAAAAGCTTTGGCAGTTTATTATAAAAATAGTGCCACAGCGACGAAGAGATAGATTTACAAAGATCATTAAGCGCAACTTTTTAGGTTTTTTTCAGGGTCAGTTGATATTAACCTTATTCCTGACAGCTTCAACTTTCCTTGTTTTCTTGGTACTCAAGGTACCTTTTGCAGTGATCTTATCAGTTATAGTTGGAATTATTGACATAATTCCTGGTATAGGAGCAACTTTAGGAGTTGGTGTTATTACACTCATTGTGCTATCACAAAGCGTTTGGATGGCGCTCAAAGTCTTGGTGGCTTGTATCATACTTCAACAGATACAAGACAACTTGATTTCACCTCGAATTATGCAAGGTGCTCTCAATCTTAATCCTGTGGTTGTATTCTTTGCTTTGCTCGTTGGGGCAAGAGTTGCGGGGTTGCTGGGAATTTTTATTTCTATTCCTATTGCTGGAGTACTCGTTTCTTTATTTGAAATTGATGAAATGAAATCAGAAGTATAGTTATTAGTAAATAGTTATTATTCGTTCGTTATCAGAAAAAATATTGAATAGAGATTTAGATTTGTTTAAAATAGTAACTAATGACAATAACTCATGACTAATGACTAATACAGATTTAAGAGCGGAATTAATAGAAAACCTGGATGAGGCGGAGTGGGAATGGTTAATCCCCCATGTACAAAGAGATGCAGTGATTGTCGTGGCGGTAGAACTGGATTTACTGGATGTAGGGGTAGCAATTGCTAGCGATAACGTCTCAAAAGTGCAAATCTGGATAGATGAGGCACTGCTTACCAAACCCTCTACTACACAAGTGGGAGAGTGGAATACCCAGCGTACAAAGCGGTTTAACACTCTGATTGTACAGCCTTACGTGCTTGTACAAGAAAAAGCTGTTGCTTAACAAGCTCATTTAAGAGTTATAGCGGTTTGCAATTGGGTAAGGTACACAAAGAAATAATGAACCACAGATGCACACAGATGCACACAGATGCACACAGATGAATTTGTACTTCATTCAAGCCAGAAGCGCTATAAGTTGACTGATTTAATCACTGCTTGTTTTGAAATTCATTGATATCTCCATAACCAGTTGCTACCCAAACTATAGCTCTGACTCCATCACGAATGGATTTTTCAATTGGTTCGGGAGTACCCTCAGAAGGAACTGCTACAGGTTTAAAATCAATCCCTCGACTACCCAAAATAATTTCACCGATAACCTTAGCGCGGCGCATATGGTAGTCAGAAGTAATGAGATACACACTCTTTATGTCTCTTTTTTCCAAATCATCTACTAATGTGGTGAAGTTTTCGACAGTATTGTTTGCTCTGTAGTCTAGGCGCAACCGCTTTGTATCGACTCCGGCTTTGATAAATACTTGTCTAGTTATCTTCGGAGGACTACCTCCAGAAATCCAGATAGGTAAATTCGGGTACTTATGGGCAAAATCTGCTGTAAACTTCTCTCGCTCTAATTTAGATGTTGAACCACCCAAGACTAAAATTGCTTGGGGCTGGACAAATTGGCTTTGAATTTCCTTATAACCCCACAACATCATCAGTGGTAGGGCTAGGAGCATAAACCGAGAAGAAATACCTTTAAATCCTGTCTTTTTCAAGGGTCTATCACTTCGGTTGCTTGAACAGAGATTTTTCCTTAAAACGAATAATAATGAAGATTATCAGAGTCCTGAAAAATTTACTCAAATTTGTATTTGAGTCATTTTTCAGTTGCATGAGTGCTCATACCAAATCTGGTGTAGATACCTCTGTTTTCTAAAGTCCGCTGAGACGGACTTTTTTTGACAAACCGCGACTTGCAATGTGATCGAGGTGACTAGAGGTCATAGACGCAGATTTGGTATTATCTGTGCCTAAAAATCACAAACATCTCCAGATTCAAAGGACGATTGTACCCGCTATTTAAACAGATACAAAGCTTTCCCGACGATTTTATCGAATTTATGAGACGACGGGACTGGCCAGATTCGAACCGGCGACCTAGCGCTTAGGAGGCGCTCGCTCTATCCTGCTGAGCTACAGCCCCAAATAATAACCACTATTTTGTATAATAGCAGTTTTAGTGGGACTGCCAAGAATTATCCCAGGGTTCGCCGCCTATTTCTAATCCACACAGAAAAGTACGTGCTTTCAGGATAATTTTTCTTTTTCCAATACCTAATTCTCCCAGTTCTAAATTTAACTGTCCCTGCATGGTGTCACGACAGCAAAATATCAAACCGTTGGCTGTTGGCGCACGTAAAAGAGTACCAGGTAAATCGGTAGTTCCTGTTACCTCAACCTCGTACTGCAAATTTCGCGCTTTCATTTGCCATCTACCCCAAGGCTGAATATCCCAGTGTACTTCCGAATTCCAGGGCACAAATTCATAGAACTTGCCTTGATAGTGTATGCCAATCATGGCTACTGATTCCATCCACCACAAAACACCACGCCGCCCGCCACCCGCAGTCAGGGCGAGGTCGCCTTCGCCTTCAAAGCTATTGCAGTTCATCCAAAACCATTTCTGAGGAAAAGCGCCTCCCCAATTTTTCTCGCTGTAAGCTGGGGCGTTGGTAAATTCGTAGCGTTTGCCATTCCAGTCAATCCAACCAGAAGCCAAGCCGTGCGCCATCAAAATTTGCCATCCGGGTTCAAAAATCTGCAAGAATGACAGCCAACCTGCGGTGGATTGTTGAATACTTCCTTTATCACCCCATCCGTAGATAGGGTGAATTTCATACTGCCAACGACAGTAACGACCAGTCGCTGGGTCGTGAATTGCGCCCTGATTCAAGGTGGCTGTTGCTTGATAGCCTTCTTGAACATGGCGTTCAAACTCGGGTGGTAGTAGGTAGAGAGGTTGAATTTGTAGGTCTGTTTTGCCCCAATGACCCAGGCTCAAAACGTCACGACTCGCCCAAAATTTGCTGATATCCGGAAACGTCCGGCACAGATACTCATCATTGGGGCCAAGGATTTGTGCTGCACCGCCACTATGGGGTTTACCGCCGATGGGGTCTTCCATAGAATACATGAAGGCAAAAGTTTGACCTTCTGTGGGCAAAGTGACGCGGTAATACCAACCTTCAAAGAAGCGACGGCTACTACCATCCCAGTGGTAAGCACTGTGGGGTGTTTGAATGGAATGATGAGAGTTTATGGGAATAGTTAACATAGATTTACCTTGCTGCCTATTTCCCAGTATGAGCGATCGCCTTAACATAAATGATGCCTACTCTATCCTGGGACTAAAACCAGGTGCATCGGCAGCACAGGTTAAGCAAGCTTATCGTAAACTAGTTAAGATTTGGCATCCTGATCAGTTTTCCCATCCCCAGAAAAAACAGGAAGCAGAAGAAAAAATTAAACAAATCAACGAGGCTTACAACAAGCTGAGATATTATCTGCCCAGTTCTGCAAATGAGCTTGGTCAAACACAAGAAACAAAAATTTATGCAAATAGCTCCAATGCTGAAATTTTCTACAACTGGGGAGCAGAGAATGCAAAACTAGGAAGATACGAGGAAGCACTTGCAGACTTTACTCATGCAATTCGCCTCAATCCTAATTACGTTGAAGCATACAAATACCGTGGCTTTATCTGCTCCCTACTGGGATATGAATATCGAGCCAACTCAGATTTAAACAAAGCTGCACAGATGGAAGGGAAGTTGAACAATAAACAGGCTGATTCTGCATCGCCATCATCAAGACACTCCAGCACGTCCCGACACAAATCAAAGCTCAAATCCCTTTTAGAAAGGTTTTGGCGGTGGATAAAGTGCTTGCTAAGGTTCAATCGATGATTCTGATAAAGTCTCTACCCATCAATGCACTTGTTTTTGTCATGGCTCATTGACATAAGAAATGATCAGCATAGTTTCGAGAAATTTATTGGAAGAAGATGAGAATAGGTGAGTGAGTCCAGCGCTCTAAGCGCAAAGCGCACGCAGTCGCGTTAACAAACGCGACTGCGTGGCACGAACTCCCATAGACGGGTTTCTCCGAAGCTTGCAAAAGAGGAAACCCTCCTGACAACTTCTCTCCGTCGCAGGTAACTGGCGAACCCGTGAGGGTGAAATCGCGTTACCCCCTCCAGTTGTTTTTTTCTTCGAGAACCAAGCACAGCAGTCAACCTACTATGACCAAACTCCACTGGTTAGAAGTTAGCGAATACGCCACCCTCTCCCTCTCTGCACTAGGATTAGTCACAGCGGCTGTCACGCAACAGATGGTTTATGCAGCTGCTCCCTTGACGATGACAGTTTGCTTGAACGTCGCTAATCGGGAAAGGTTAAAGTATTTAACCCAGCAGCATCAACAAACAACAATTAACAAACTGGATCTACTCATTGACCCACTGCGACAGCGGCTGGCAAACTTTGATACTTTCACTCAAAAGCTAAGTGCAACAACTGAACAGCAGCTTGAGGAATTACGAAAGAACCAGCAGCAAGACGTTAATATTTTTACACAGCGGTTTGAAGAATTTGATGCTTCTTTCCAACAGATAAGGACACAAATTCAACAACAGATACAGGAATTACAGCGGAATCAGCAAGAACAAAATTTCGACTCCTTTAAACAACGCCTGACTGAACTCGACACCCTCACGCAACAGTTGAGGACAACAACACAACAGCGGATTGACCCACTTTATCAGCGCCTTGCAGAACTAGATGCGTTGACACAACAGTTGAGTCAATACACTCAGCAGCAGATACAAGAATTACAACAAACCCAGCAAGAACAAAATATTGATGCTATTAGACAACGCCTGGCTGAACTTGACACTCTCACGCAACAGTTGAGTACAACGACGCAACAGCAGATTGACCCACTTTATCAGCGCCTTTCTCAACTGGACTCCTTTGCACAGCAATTGAATCAATACACTCAGCAGCAGATACAGGCATTACAAAGAACCCAGCAGGAACAAAATGTTGATGAGATTAGACAACATCTAACTCAACTCGACGCCCTCACGCAACAACTTAGTACAAATACTCAAAAAGAGATACAGGAATTTCAGTACGCGATCGCCATACTTCAGACGGAACTACAAGAGTTGTTGCAGATAAAGCAGCAATACCAAAATGGGTTAGAGAGAAAAAAGAAACCAGAAGGTTTCAAGCCTCAGCAACCTCAAGCAACGACTAAATCATCAACACCCGTCTCGCAAAAGAAGCCACCCACAAATTCTCCGCCATTATCTCCAATTACGGTAATCCAAACCCCATCTCAGGTAAATAACACAACAAATGAAGTTTCTACACCCGTTTCTGTGCCAAACTTATCTCCAATTACATTAGTGCAAACCCCGAAGCCTGAGGTAAATAACACAACAAATGAAGTTTCTACACCCGTTGTGACTGTACCGACATTGCCGCCAACAACAGAGGATTTAACACTAGAAAACACTGTTAAAGAACTGTCACATACTGTTAAGGAACTGTCACATACTGTTATGTCTGTCGCCTTTAGTCCTAATGGGCAAACATTGGCTAGCGGCAGTGATGACAAAACTATAAAAATTTGGCATTTAGCTAACAACGAAACCCACATTCTTAAGGAAAAGGGAGAATTTTCCTGTTCTGGAGGAGTTAATTCCCTAGCATTTAGCCCTGATGGCAAGATTTTAGCGAGTGGAAGTGATGACAAAACCATTCGGTTGTGGGATATCTCTACAGAAAAGGAAATGAGCACCTTTAGAGGACATAAAGAAAAGGTTTATTCTGTTGCGTTTAGCCCTGATGGAAAAACTTTAGCCAGTGGCAGTCGAGATAGAACTGTTAAACTTTGGTCGATAGATACACATAAAGAAACATCTACACTCCATGGGCATTGTGACGAAGTTTTATGCGTTGCTTTCAGTCCTAATGGAACTATTTTAGCTAGTGGTGGCGCTAGGAACGATCAAACTATCAAAGTTTGGTATCTGGTTGAAAATAAATTTTTGACTCTTAAAAGTCATTCTGAGGAATTGGGAGGAATTCATTCTATTGCTTTCAGTCCAGATGGTAAGACTCTGGCTAGTGGCAGTACAGACAAGACAATTAAGATTTGGCAACTCTCAACTGGGCAAGAACTCCGCACTCTTACCGGGCACTCCGATGATGTTTGTTCTGTAACTTTCAGCCCTGATGGCAAAACTCTCGCAAGTGCTAGTAAAGACAAGACGGTGAGACTTTGGCAGGTGGATACAGGACAAGAAATCCGTAGTTTCACAGAGACTGAAGAGCCGATTTATTGTGTTGCCTTCAGCCCAGATGGTAGGACGCTAGCTGCTGGTGGCAATGGAAATAATACTGTCATGCTATTGCCTTGTGATTGAGGCGGGTAGAGCTAGTCAAGACTGCAAGTTCTATAGCATATTAGCTCAACAAACGCAACTCGAGTCACATTGTAAAGAAAGAGTATATTTATAACAAATTTTAGAAAATGTTAAGACGGATTAATCGTCATAAAATTTAGTAAATTTATAGACCTGTCTCAACAGGACGATGCTACCTTCAAAACATAGGCACGATGGAAGTTAGAAATTCCTCTAAATCCTAGTGTTAGAGCCTGTGCCTCCCGCTCTAATCAATTCGCAATCACTTCTCAATTGTGGTGTTCTTGTAGTATTGTGTTTTCGCCTGACGTTGAGTAAGTTGTTTTGGAGGTTTTTGAACAGACAGCAAAAATGCCTGCCTAGCTGTTGAATAAAGGACACACAATTGTTAATAGGTTTGGTTGCGAAGCTTGTCCACCTTAGTTGAGTCACTTTCCTCTGATTTTTCACTCGTCTCAATCATCTATATTTAATAAACCGCCGAAAGCTGCTGATATGAATCCCTCGTAGCTTTTGGGGGTTTAATCGTTAATGACTCGTTAAAGTTATCACAGTCACTTCAGGTGGACAAAATAAACGTCCTGGGGAATAAGTTCCTAGCCCACGATTAATGTAGAGCTGATTCATTCCTACTTTGTGAAAACCCTGCGCCCATTCCCAGTGTTTCACCACTTTAGAACAGTCTCCTCGCAAAAAGGGCACCCATCGCCGCACTTTTCTAGGAAGTTTGCGAACAAATTTCTTGTAGTACATCACCACAGGACCAATTCCTGGAAGAACTATTTGACCGCCGTGGGTATGACCAGACAGTTGCAAATCCACTCGCCATTTTTGTAATATCTCAGCACTATCTGGGTTGTGGGATAGTACGATGCAAGGTGTAGCACCATCTAGCTGATTCATCACAGCTTTAGGGTTAAATTCCCGTGACCAGTAATCAGCTAGCCCAACGAGTGGTAATTCTTTTCCTAAAGGATAAGCTATTTCATTCCAAAGAACTTTAATATCGATGCTATTTAATGCAGCTGTCACTTCTGCTTTTGAACGACCGAAATATATATCATGGTTACCGAGTACAGCATAGACACCAGCGCGACTTTGTAGATGTTTGAGTCGTAGCACCAGCTGATGAATGGGTGATGGATCGTCAGTTACATAGTCGCCTGTTAATAGAACCAAATCAGGTTCAGCTTCGTTGCTCACTGCGATCGCTTCTTCCAACATTTGTTCCGACAGCCGCTTACCATCGTAATGCAGGTCTGACATATGTACCAGCTTCGTACCTTGTAACGATGCTGGCAACCCTGCAATATGAACTGTCAACTTTTCGACGCTTAGAGGTCCAGATAACAACCAGTGCATTGCGCTGACATCACTCCTCTTACCAGCGTTTACAGCTTAACAAATCATCTCTGAATGAGTATAGAATACTGGACGACTTTTTGAAAAATTTATGAAAGTTCTTGTGAATCTTAAATTAGATTCCGTCTTTACATCAAAGTGATTTAAGCTACTATAAGCTATACTGAACCTCTAGACTAAATCTATGGAGCCTGCTTACATAAAAGACTTTATCCACTTTGAACAGCACGTAGCAAAACTTCTCCATAAGGCAGGTTGGACAGTTATAACCACCAAATCAAACCAGCCTGGTTATGATTTAGTTGTCAAAAAAGGACACTTAGTTGGCGCTGTTGCGATCAAGTGGTTAAGAAACCATGTAGCAGCACCACAGCTTTTAAAATTTGCTAATTTTTTAGATTCTAACGAAGGTAAAAAATTTAATTTTGGCTTGTTCATAACGACAAAAGGTTTCAGCGGACCTGCACTGGCTTTAATTAGATCCTGGGGTAAGGATACTAAAATCCGCTGTGGGATTGCCAAGGAAAATACGCTTGTTGGGATAGATGGCGCTGATTATGAAGATAAATCTCATGATGACTCAACTGGCTCAAAAAAGATTTATTTTGGCATTTTTACCTGTAAAGGAGGAGTCGGTAAAACGACTATAGCAGGGCATTTAGCTGGAGCATTTGCACTGCAAGGATTCAATGTAGCGCTTGTAGACTTAGATCCAGAACAAAATTTACAAAAGCTAGTAGGAGATGGTGTTTTTGTTCCTAATCCTAGAGGTATGGGAACAACGATTGAAGTGTTTGATGGCAGAGATTGGCATGAAGATTCCGCCCGTGATTGTAAAATAGTTATTTGCGATTGTTCGCCTGCAATTGAGCGCAATCCTACAAATTTAGTAGAAAATTTTCACTATTGCATCATACCAACAACCTTAAATCCATTAGGTATAAATAAGCATGGTAAAGTTATTCGAGATACTGTGACAGAAATACGTCGCATTAACAAAAATGCCCACTTGTTTGTCCTGGTTAATAACTTCAAAAATCCTGGCTTTCAGAAATTAAGCCTTCTCAGAAAAGTTTATTACGAGACATATAAAGACATTATCAAAACAGATAATAAATTTCATTGTATAGACCCAAAAGAAGTTTGTATTCGTGCTAGTGAACAACTTTATTACTGGGGAATACATATTCTGGAAAACCCAGAAAACCCCGCTAGCCGATTAGCCTTTGACTTGATTGGGGGAAAGTCCTATCCGCGTGATGATTTTATCAGCTTGGCAGATTACATAGAAAGAAAAGCTGGTATCGGAATTCTGCGAGATCACTAAGTAGAGATGTTGCATTGCAAAATCTCTACTTACATTAAAGATGGGCAAATTATCTTGCCTAAAGCTGTATGGGTTTAAAAAATTAAATTATAATTTCAGTTTTTCTGTAACAGTGAGCACATTTCTAACTAAGAATGTATTATTTACATCTGTCTTAAGCTGCGATCGCTCCTGTGGAGCGCCTCCCTCTGGGAGTATCACCTTTTCTGTCTATGGCGGGGTTAATCTCCAATGCTTAATTTATTAAATGTTTATTAAGCGTTGTAAAGCAGTTGCTGATAAACCATTTCAGTAATGTAGGCAACTGCGTATTCAGTAAGCAATTGGAGATTTTTATGACTTTCACTAGCGACTCAACAACAAAAGAATCTGTACAACAGTTTCGCCGCTTTGATGCGGATACACAGCTAGCTTTGCTGTGGTTCGGCTACCTAGACATCAAAGATCAACTGACACCAGCAAACCAGACTTCTGCACAAGACACCGCTGCAGCTTTATACGACACAATCGCAGCACTACCCAAGGAACAACAGCTTCAAGCACAGCGCGATATCGTTGCTGGTGCAAATAGCGATGTTAGCCACTCCTATAAAGCTTTGAGTTCTAGCGGTAAGCTGGATGTGTGGCTCAGACTGGCACGAGCTATGGAAGATGGTACTGTTACTCAAGTACCCTCTGACTATAAGTTGCCTGAAGAAACTAACGATTTTGTAAATAAAATTAAAGGCTTGGATTTTGAGCAGCGAATTGATTTTACTCGTAGCGCAGTACAAGAAATGGGCGCTAAGTAGTCATTAGCTTATCAGAAACCCGGTTTCTTTACAAAACCGGGTTTCTATGGTTAGGGTGAACTACTGAGGGTTATTGTATCTGCAATTTGTAGTAAGCGCTTTAGCCGCTCATAGAAAAGATTTTAAGGGCTAAAGTCCCTACTACAAGCTTTCACCAAGATGCCTAGGAAGTTTAAGTAGAAATGCTAATTATTATAACTTTCCCAAAGAGCTACTTGCTGTCTCAGTTCTGACATATCTAAATTATTATTGGCAAACGCTTTACGTAAAAGTGGGTAAGGAATAAATTCATCATACTTTTGGATTTGTGGGGCTTCAGCATGACTAAGTAAATCCTCATTTTTTATTCTTTGCTCACATAAGGAAAGAATCTCTGAATAAAGATATTTAGCTTTTTTTGGAGTTAATTTAATAGTCAAAAAATAAGGATTATCGCCACTCATACTGCTGATTTCCAACGACTCGCGGCAAAAACAGTTTAGTAATCTTTCCAGGGTGAGGTAAGCGACACTACCTATCCAAGGGAAAATGCAGCATTTACCTTTTTCTAATTGCAAAATATGACGTTTATCTAGTCCAGCATCTCTTGCTAATTCACGAACTGACTGTAAACGTTCTAAAGCATTTTTTTGTAAATAGCTATACTCTACATCTTCAAACAGCACTTGTCGCATTCGTTGCAAAATTTTTGTATGAATCGTCCCACGACCACCGCGCCAATAAATACTTGCTTTACCCTCTACCTGCTTAACTAAAATAACCTTTTTTTTAAACTCAATATCTATAACTTCCCAAGTTTTACCAGCTAATGCAAATAGATCTCCCACAGGAGATGGCGTGACGATACTGCCAATTTCTGTCGTTCCTTGCTTAACAACATATTCCTGGTTATCAGGAAAGACAGCGTAAAACTGAAATTTTCCCACCACCTTTTCCCCAGCCAAACCGATGATTAATTTACCTTCTTCAGTGAGGTGAATATGGTCGATATCAATGAGATAACGCAGCAATAGTTTAAAATCTTCTTGAGAAATAGCAGCAAAAGTTGGTAGAGTTAAAACCTGTTTAGCAAGAGCAGCAGGTGAAAGTTCTCCCATTGCGACTAAAATACTCATTGTTTGATGATATAGCAAACTTACAGGGTATTTTAGGGGTTGTATCGGTTCAATCCAACGCTCTTCTAAATAAAGTTGAATAATTGCAATGCATTGCAAAAGTTGCCAAGGAATTTGTTCCGGTAATGATGCTTCTGGTGATACTTCCTCTTCAGCGCAAACAAACCGCATATCAGCAGCTTCACCTCTTCTTCCAGTACGTCCCAACCGCTGTAAAAAACTAGCAACAGAAAGAGGCGATTCCAACTGAATAACTCGCTCTAAATAACCAATATCTATACCCAATTCTAAAGTCAAGGTAGCAGCAGTCACCGCTGGATGATTCGGTTCGCGCATAGCAGCTTCAGCCGCTTGACGCAAACTCGCAGAGATACTACCGTGATGCACATAATAAATGTCGGGATACCCTCCTTCAGCAGCTACTTGACGCAAAGATGCAATGACAGATTCCGTCTGCGATTTATTATTAGCAAAAATCAGACACTTACGCGATTTACTCAGATTAAAAATATATCTATCATATGCACTGATACTTGCTTCTATCTCCTGTTTTCCTGTCTGTGCGTCTGTGTGGTTCGTTTTAAAAATATAAAAATGCTCCACAGCAAGTTTAATTTGACGTTTACCCCCCTCAATTTTCGGAGTCATCACCGACTTATCAGTCCCAGAACGCAACCACTCTTCTGCCAATAAGTAATCACCGAGAGTCGCTGATAAACCAATTCTTCGCGGTTGTGTTTGCGTCAGCCTTGCCAAACGTGTCAATTGACAAAGAATCTGACAACCCCGTTCCGAACCCATGAAAGCGTGAATTTCATCGATGATGACAAACCGCAAATCACCAAACAAACGCACTAACTCATAATGTTTGTTAATTAACAAACTTTCTAAAGATTCCGGGGTAATTTGCAGAATACCCTGAGGATTTTTAAGAAGCTTGGTTTTATGACTTTGGCTGACATCACCATGCCAATGGCAAACTGGGATATCTGCTTCTCTCAATAAATTATTGAGACGTTCAAATTGGTCATTAATTAAAGCTTTAATAGGACCAATGTAAAGTGCGCCAATTGTATTAGAAGGATTTTCATGTAATAGAGTCAATACTGGTAGAAACGCTGCTTCCGTTTTTCCTGAAGCAGTCCCAGCAGCAACGAGCAAATGAGCATCAGTATTAAAGATAACTTGACAAGCTTCGATTTGAACTGCTCTTAATTCAGTCCACTTGTGATTGTAAATATATTCTTGAATAAAGGGGGCGAGTCTGGAAAATATAGCATCACTCATATTTTACCTATACATCGACAGGATGAGCTTAACGAACCCTACAACTATGCTTCCTCTATATCTTGTAAGGTTCATTTCATAAACTAAATTCCTCCGCATCCTCCTCATCCACATCTACATCTTTACCCACTACTGTAGGTTTAAAATTAGCACCATGAATGAGTTCATTAAAAGAAATATTTTTATTTTGATAAACAATATTTAAAACACTAATAAAATCCCGTACAATTTCACCTGGAGTTAGCAAAGCTTCTGCACCCAAGCGGTTGACGATTTCTTTAACAAAATCTTTCAAATGACGAGTTGTTAATATCTTTTCATAGCCAAAGTTGATAGCGTGAATTTCTGTTAAGCTTTGCAAAAGTTTGAGGATTTCTTCTTCTGTTAGGGGATTAAGCCGCATCACAGGTCCCATCTGTTCCTGAACACCTGCTTGAGTGGCAAAACGGCTTTCCTGTGTGCGTCTTCGCCAAGCAGCATCTGCAAAAAGACCCCGATTTGGATCTTCTAAAAATTTTGTGGTACCACCAATAAAAATGCCAAGATGCTCTGCCTTACACTGCATAGTGTCATTGAACATCCCCAGCAGTCTATTGTAGTTTTTTTCACGAGTCACTGTAGGAGATATCTGGTATAAATGTACAGCTTCATCAAGTAGAACTAAAAGACCTTTATAGCCAATTTCAGCAACAAACTTAGCTGTTAGTTTGATGTAGTCATACCAACTTTCATCGTCAATGATGATACGTACTCCCAAGGCTGCTTTTGCCTCACTTTTAGTGCTAAATTCTCCCCGCAACCATCGCAGTGCAGCATTTTTCAAATCATTATCATCTAAGCGGTAGCCGCGCCAATAAGCAACAATAACAGTGCCAAAATCAAATCCGTGAACTAAGTCTTCAATAGACTGAACAATTTCCCTAATTTTCTCTTCAACTTGGTCATCAAAACCATCGTCGTTGGGACGCATTCCGGTTTCTTTAGCCACTTCTTGTTGGATTTTATTAATCCATCCTTCCAAGATAGATACCAACGCACCACCATCAGGACGAGTTTTTGTGGCGAGGTGACTCATTAATTCTCGATATGTTGCTAACCCTTCATTTTTGCCTCCTGCTAGTCGGCGTTCCCAAGATAAATCAGCATCAGCTACGATAAAACCTTGTTCCATAGCACGGTTGCGAATCAGTTGCAGCATGAAGCTTTTGCCTGAACCGTAATTGCCGATTACAAAGCGAAATGCTGCTACCCCTTCTGCTATGTCATCAAGATTCTGCAATAAACTTTTGAGTTCTTTTTCCCGTCCTACTGCTATTTGTTCGAGTCCCACTCTTGGGACGACCCCCGCACCTAGAGAATTTATCAAAGCAGTGGATACTTTTTTTGTGATTTTGAGCTTTGTCATTGTAGATTGCTGCACCTCACTTTTCTCGTTCCTACACTAGGGCAGGAAAGCACATTTAGAGGGCTACTGCCTTCTGCAATTTACCACAAGTAGACCCTATGGTGAAAGCATTTCCAGACTAAACAAGAGAAAGAGAGTATGGTATTAGTATTTATTTTGATGAGATTTGCCCAGCCATTTTGTCCTCATACATTGCAATCACTTTTTTCACATTAGTCATATATTCTTGATGAATTTCTGGATTTTCAGAACTTGGGTCAATTATTAATTCACCTATAGTATCATTAGCACGTTCATTGATAGCATCAATCAGTAGATTTGGCATGGTGATATTTTCTTCAGCAATCTTTTTAATAGCAGCATTAGGATTATTTTGCTCTAGGATAGCTTTTAATACCTGAATTTCATAACCGTGTAGCTGCTCAACGAATTCAGTCCATTCTTCAGAAAAATTTTCTAGCTGATCAGCAGTCTCTATTGGTTCTAAAAATTCTACTAATTCTGAGAAAGGGAAGAACTCTTCGCTATCTTCCAGTCTGTTCTCATTCAATTGTTCTTGAGTCGTCAGGGTTTCCATCTGGTAGAGGAGTTCCCAAACTTGGCTTTGTAACTGGTCGCGTTCCTCTTGTAATAAGGTAACTTGTTCTTGTAACTGTTGTAAATGTGTGCGTTGTTCTGCTAGTTGGGTTTGCAAAGAATTCAAGTTTGCTTCTATAAGTTCTTTTTCAGCTTTTTTCTCTACAATCAGTTGTTTTTGCTGGGTTCCTTGAACTTCTAAATCCTGTATTTGTACTCGCAACTCGTACAATTTTTCTTCTAGTTGAGGCTTCAGTCTATTTAGTAGAGTTAAGTTGCTTTCTAGTTCTTCTTTTTGCTGCTGAAGTTCACTTATTTGAGTTTGCAGTTGAGTGATCTCGGAACGCGATACATTGTAGTTTAATTCTAAACGACGTTTATCTACTGTTAGGGCAGAAAGAGAATTGTTGAGTTCTACTTTTGATTTCTCTAATTTATGAAATTCATTTTGTAGATAATTGATTTCCGATTCTAAATGTTTTTTTTCTATTACGTAATTGCTTAACTCTCTACTAAGAGTCTCTTTCTGGTTCCGTCGTTCTAAAACTTGGTTTTGGAGTTTGTTTGACTCTGCATACAATAAAGCGTTGTTTGCTTCAATCTGATTAGTTTCTGCAACAAACCGAGACTTTAATCCCTCTAGCTCTCTAATTCGTTTTTGTAAAGAATCTAAAATGAGCATTTCATGATTTCTTCTGCGTTTATCTACAAACAATGCCGATAGATACGTAGCAGGTACAGTGATGACACCTGTGACAAAAGCCTTACTTACATCCCAGCTAAGGACGAGACTAAGACCGAAACTCACGCCAAAGGCAATTATACCTATAATAAATCGATTGCTCACCATTGCTGATTGCATATTGCTTGTTTTTAGCATAATTAAGTCATTAACCTATGCATTTTTTAAATCCCTAACACTCACATTGTTGCTTTTAAAGCCATTAATGTAATCATTTGTAACACCTTAGGATAGAGAACAGAAAAATTAAAAATTAAATCTATCAATTTCATAATTCTGTGTTGGCTGCATGGTAGGTTGAACTAGACAGGGTCAAATCGGCTTTCAAGAAATCAATAAATTGTCTTGCTGTTCTTCCAGAACGACCATTATGGCGAGTTGCCCATTGTAAAGCTTGACGTTCCAAATCTTCTGGACTGATATTAATTCCAGCTTGTGCCGCAAGATGCCGGATAATTTGTAAGTAAGTTTTCTGGTTAGCACCTTCAAAAGTTAAGGTCAAACCAAAGCGATCGCTAAACGAAAGTTTCTCTTGCATGGTATCCCACGCATGAATTTCGTCGTTGTCCTTGGGAGATGGTCTATCGGCAAAAAACTCTCTTATCAAGTGGCGGCGGTTGGAAGTGGCGTACAAGACAACGTTTTGAGGTCGTGCAGTTAAATTGCCTTCCAAAACTACTTTGAGTGCCTTAAAAGCATCATCATCTTCTTCAAAAGACAGGTCATCGACAAAGATGATAAATTTCTGTGGGACACCGCGCAACCGTTCCACAATTTTTGGGAGGTCTTTCAATTCAGATTTTGCCACTTCCAGTAAGCGTAAGTTGCAATTGCCATACTCATTCAGCAAGGCTTTCACCAAAGAAGATTTTCCGGAACCGCGACTACCGTAAAGTAAGACGTGCAGCGCTGCTTGTCCGGATAATAAAAACTCTGTATTTTTTAACAAAGCTTCTTTTTGCGACTCGTAGCCTACGAGTTGACTCAACTCAACTCGATCAGCATAGCGTATTCCGATAAACTGCCCTGCGTGCCAGCGCAGCGCTTTATACTCTGCAAATAAACCTGTACCAAATTGGCGATAATAAGCTGACAATTCTTTCACGGCATCAGCCCAATTTTCTAACTGTTGTAGTTTGTTTATAAGTGGTAATTCGTGAATTTCTGCTACCCTATCCTGCTCTACATACCACACGACTGGTGAAACGGGTAGATAAGCTACAGCTTGCACCCACTGACTCAAAGCAGCGCTGCTGCACTCATAAAGATTCTGCAACGCTTGTAAATCATGCTGACCTGCTGCTATTAAAGCATGAGGCAAATTTTCAAATTCTTGCTGTTGAGCTAGCTGAGTAAAAGGATTCTCTGCTCTCAGAATTTGAGTAATGAGATATTCCTCCCAGTTTTGATGTCTGGCAGCCAAGCACCTGAAGTAATTGCCGTATGCCTGGAGGCAACTCTGTGCATCGGCATCAGTGTAACGTATAGCTTGCAACAGATCAAGAAATGCGCTCCCCACTTCTGTTTGTAGGACAGATTGGTAGAGTAAGAGAGACGCTGCTTGGCGTTGGAGGAATTGAACCTTTGCGATTGCTTGATTATCCATCAATCAAAAGGGTGATGTAGCTAAATAGCTATGGTAAATTGTCTGCCGATGCTTGCAGCAAAATCAAAATCTACATAGGTTTTAACAATGACTTTAGGTGTTGTTGCAGCCCTTGCCTATGGCATTCTAGCTATCGTCGGTGGTATTATTGGCTACCGTAAAGCGAATAGCAAAGTTTCTCTGGTCAGTGGTAGTCTTAGCGGTTTACTACTCATTATTGCTGCTTTTGTCCAACTCCAAGGTCAAACCTGGGGTTTGATATTAGCAGCTGTTGTCACAGCTATTTTAGTCGTTTTCTTTGCATTGCGAGTGACTAAAACACGCAAGTTTATGCCTGCGGGATTAATGGCTATTTTAGGTGTGGTAGCACTAGCTACGATGGTGAATCAACTGGCGGTATTGAGGTAGCATCAGCTTCCCAGTCATAACTATTCTCGATTCTTGACATAGGTTCTACCATGCCTTCTCAAGGTCACTAAGTTAGTACATTTACATTACTGCAAAGTTGCTTTTGTCACATTACAAAGGACTCCCGAAAGAGCTGTTTGCCAAGACAACCTCAAAGCAGTTCTGATTTGTATGAGATCTAACTCTTGTGGGACGGGACGGAAAGCTCGTTCAGGGTTCAAGACGGGTAAGACACCTATCCCACAAGATGTCATGCATTCAATTGTTTTTATAGTTTATTAAAAAAAATTCTTAACTTAATAAAATGTAAAGAATTAGCAGATTAGCTTTCTTAGGATAATGGATAAATTGTTGCATAAACTACAGAAAATAGAATTCTGATCTCCATTATAAAATTGCGTTGGTCAAGGGCACAATTATTGGCTTTTCTCAAGTCATTTTGGACTTTACAAAGATTTAGACTTAGCAACAGCGTTTCTGCAAGAATCTCAGTCACTCGTCATTCCCAACAGCCATCTTGCTGTATAACACAGTCAATTGAACTATCCCGAAATTAACTAAGATGTTATGTGCTTTAAAGTGTTACCTTAAAAAGGTCGATAGGTCTATTAATGTATATTTATCATCCAAAAGTTAGAAGCAATGGCAGGAATCAAAATGCACGCTTACAAAACTTTATTTATATACATAAGTTTGTATGAACAGAAGTTTAAAGATTTGGCTAGTGTTGAACAAAGTAGTATTGGCATTTTGGCAGGTTTGTTTCGTAAAAATCGGATATTAGTAGATTGTGCCAATCTTTCTTGATACTCTCACGCTTGTTGATATCTACTGAATTCTGCTGAAAAGTTAATCTTGAAATAAAACTATTTCATTTTATATACGATTAGCCAAGAATAAATTTCTAGGCTAACAGCCGAGATAATGAAATAGCAGATTCTCTAGGCAATTTTACGCTTTAGGAAATAATACATGGTACTTTCACTGTCTTCTCATAATGTTATCCAGTATCTGCATAAAGCAGGTCTGTGTAGCTCAGAAGAAGGCGCAAATGCTGATTCTGAATTACCACAAAGTAGCAAGAAAAATTCCAATTTACTCGTTACTCTGGCTGGAAATCGCAAGCTGCTGGTTAAACAGGAACGCAGCGTTGACAATGATGGAAACCCCCATGAATTGTTCAATGAATGGCTGTTTCACCAATTGCTTCAGCGGTTTCCAGTTTTAAAGAATATTTCTGCGCTGGGCGTAGCCCCGCCTTCGGCAATCGCATCTTTAGTAGTGCATTTTGATGAAGAAAAATCTATCCTTGTTCGGAATTACCTAAAGGAATATTTTGAACTAGCCAGCTTTTATCAAAAAAATCTGTCCTTTCCAAAGGCAATTGCAAGCGCTATTGGTATCAGTTTGGGAGCGCTACATCGTGCCACTTTTAATCGTCGGGAGTATCGTGATTTTATGGCAACTGCTCCCCAAGGACAGTTTCGCTATCAATTTCATAATCCAGCGCAAGGGATAGGGTCAATTGCACCAGAGATTTTTGGTCATGTTCCCACAGATGCACTGAAATTCTACGTTCTCTATCAACGTTATGAAAATTTGGAAGCAGCAATTGCGGAATTGGCGTATGAGTGGAATCCTTGCTGCTTGACTCACAATGACTTGAAATTGGAAAACATTTTAGTGCATTCCAGGTGGGATCAGTTAGACAATTGTCTTATAAGACTCATTGATTGGGAAGCTTGTGGTTGGGGAGATCCTGCATATGATTTGGGAACCTTAGTGGCAAGCTACTTGAAAATTTGGTTAGAAAGTCTAGTGGTAGATCCCACTATCGAGTTAGAAGAATCTCTGCTTCTGGCAGCAGTACCTTTAGAAGTTCTCCAACCTTCAATAATAGCCCTAACTCTAGGTTATCTTGATAGTTTCCCAATGATTCTTGAGTACCGTTGTGACTTTGTTCAACGAGTTATCCAGTTTGCAGGTTTAGTTCTGATTCATCAAATTGAGGAAAAGATGAAGCATCAGAAATACTTTGATAATTCAAGTATTTATATGCTCCAAGTTGCCAAAAGTTTACTCACCAGACCGCAAGAGTCTGTGCTGACTGTTTTCGGTATTGCAGAGTCAGAAATCATAAAACCTTTTGCAAAATTAGGTCAATTCTATAACCCTAAAAGGGAAAATAATCTACTTCGCCTTTATTACGAAAAAACTCGTCTGCGTGGTTGTTAATGCGAGAAAGCGAGGAGAATGGAGAAGTTGACTCCTCTCCCTCATCTTCCTCATCCCCCTTATCTCTCTTTTGATAAGTTGAAATAATGCTAGAGTCTTATACTAAACCACTGCTAAATTCTCTATTAGAGATTGCTGGCAATATCCAGATTGAATCCAGCTTTTGCATTCGCCATCCCAAATATCAACCCTTTGCTCTACCGAGTACGATCGCAGAACGATTTCGGCAAAATTCGCCAGCATTACAACACAAGTATCTTGCTCTACTACTGCGAAATTTTATTCACGGTATTTATTACAATGGCTCCCTACAAAACACATTGTCACTCAATGGTGATAGGATGAATGACCAGTCACATAAAAACGTGGAAAGTCATTCTATTTGGGAGATGGATTGCCAATTTTACGAGCAACTACACAATAGCAATCACGGTACAGGTTACTTTGACCCAGGTTGGCAAGTGTTGCGACGGGAACCAGATGGTAGTATTGCAGTGACCAAAGGTGGTTTGACATTGTATGTTGAGTACAATAGCAACCTAGAATCAGCAACGCAGACCGCTAAAGTAGGAGCGGTTATTGATATCTGGATGCCTAAAAATCGGCTGCAAAACGGTTTTTATGTAGCGGTTAGTAATGTCGGACAGGATTTGCAGTCTAACCCAGATGCTGTGGGTACAGGGCGAATTTACTTCAATGTCACCCCATTTGGTGCGATCGCCCTCATGGACAACTTCACACAGCAACTGAATGCTGCTGCGATTCCCTTTAATTTTCAGGTTTTACACAATCCATCTGCCTATGGACGCTACGATTCAGGAGTGCTGTCTTTTGAGTGCGAAGACTATTCAGCAGTCAGAAAAGTCCTACAGGCTGCCTATGCAGAGCATCAATCTCATTTCCACAAAGAAATCCCTTTGTTTACCAAGTTTTTAGCACCAGGGCTGAGTTTAGCTGAAGAACCAAGCCAAAAATTTGCGGCGCAGGAAAGTTTCGGAATCAACCGCTGCCAAATTGTGGCTAATGCTTTGTTGGAAGTTTGGCAACAAGGTAACGATTCAACTGAGGAACGCATAAGGGCAATTCAACTACATTTTGCTCGGTTCGGTATTGATTTACAGCGTCCCTACCTCAATCCTAGCTCTGAAGATATTTACTACCCATTAAACTGAATAAATAGAGATGGTTGCGGTAAAATTATTTACTATAGCAGGCTAAAAGCCTACTATATATTTTTGAATATTGAATTTTTAAATATGCCCTTTACTTATAACCGCACCGTTCGCTTTCAAGATACTGATGCTGCTGGGGTTGTTTACTTTGCCAATATTTTGGCTATTTGCCATGAGGCTTATGAAGAATCTCTAATTGCGTCTGGCATTAATCTCAAAGATTTTTTTACCAATCCATCTGTTGCTTTTCCCATTGTTCATACTAGCGTGGATTTTTTTCGTCCTCTGCATTGTGGAGATAATTCCGTGATTAGATTAATGCCCCAACAGCTAAACATTGATAAGTTTGAAGTGGCTTATGAGGTGATAGTTGGTGAGGTGATGGCTGCTCAGGCAGTGACTAGGCACGTTTGTATTGAGACAAATAGCAGAACTAAAACAGAGTTGCCAGAAGACATGAAGGAATGGCTAGAAAGGAACCGTAGAGGCGCAGAGAGCGCAGAGAGAAGAAAGTCAAGAGAGGTTCTTTAAAAAGTTGTTTGAATTTTGAATTGTAATTCATTTGAATGAAGTACAGATTTATCTGTGTGTATCTGTGTGCATCTGTGGTTCATTATTTCTTTGTGTACCTTACCCAATTGCAAACCGCTGTAATTTGTGTAGTAGCGTCCCTCCTGCGGAGGAGCTAACGCGCTCCGTGTAGCGTGCGCCTTAGCGCATATTACATGCGCCAAAACTTTTCAGACATCCTCTAATCAGTAAGGCTAGCGGTCTATCGCATTTATTTTAAAGGCTTCGTAGTGAGCGCAAGAGCGCTCAAAGAATCTAGGACTAAAGTCCTTACTACGAAGTTGTTCAACCATCATAATTAATGCGATAAACCACTAGTTTGAAGAAATTTTGTAGCTATTTTCTCTAGCTGTTGGCGATTGATTTTACCTTGAGAGTTGCGAGGTAAGTTTTGTAGTGGAATCCAGTATTTGGGAATTTTAAATTTACATAGTTTCTCTTTAAGTAAAGTTTTGATTTTTAAGGCAGAGGTATTTGGGTTTTTGGGAATATAAATTGCTGTGACTGCTTGTCCCCAAAGTTTATCTGCTATGCCAATAACACAAACATCTGCTACCATTTCTGTTGCTCTAATGGTTGATTCAATTTCTATTGGATAAACATTTTCACCACCTGTAATGATTTTGTCGCTGTTACGTCCAACGATATGTAAATAACCTTGGGTATCTAAAAAACCCAAATCATCGACTTGTAAATATTCCTGATTCTCCCAAATCTTAGGATAGTAACCTAGGGCTAGAGATTGAGAATAAATTGTGATATTTCCTATTTGATTTGAATTCAATTCCTCGCCTTGCTCGTTACAAATTTTTATATGAGCATGAGGGAGAATTTGAGTACAGCTATCTTTACCATTAAGAAAATCATCGGGTTTGAGGGTGGCAATTTGGGAAGCAGTTTCTGTCATGCCATATGTAGGAGCTAACCGGATGTTGTAATATCTTGCTTTTTCCAAAAGTTCATCCCAAGCTGGCGCACCTCCTAAGAGTACGGTTTGAAATCGAGATAGCCACTCAGTTAATTTTGGGTTTTGTAGAAGACGCTGTAACTGCGTTGGTACTAAAGAAATAAAAAAATCTGAGGTTTCAATATTATCTATTTGACCAGCTTCTAATTCTTTAAATGGCTGAATAACTAGTTTACCACCAGTGGTGAAGGAGCGCAGAAACTGCATTAAACCGCTGACATGGTAGAGCGGTAAAACGCAGAAGGAATTAATTTGATTTCGCAGAAAATGTTCTGTAAATCCTCGCGCAGATGCCATTAGAGTTTCCCAAGTATGAATGGCAAACTTCATCTTTCCCGATGAACCACCAGTGGGAATCATGATAAGTGCTGAGTGGAGAGATGGGAAAGTGGGGGAATATAGGGAAGCTTTTTCTCCCCCGACTTCCTCCACTCCCCCTACTCCCCAATTCTTAGTCCCTAGTCCCCAAATTAAATCTGGTTTGACTAAATCAAAAACCTGTTGCCATTCTTGTTTTCTCCAATCGGGGTTACAAAGAAAAACTGGACAACGAGCTGCACAAGCGGCGATAAAACCTGCTAAAAACCGCACTGGTTCGCGTTCAGCTAGGATGATTCTTAGTGGTGTGCCCCGATAATATGAAAACTGCGTTAATTCTAAATACAGTTGTTTGGTTAACTGGGTAAATAAATGGCTATCATCACAAATTAGCCAGTCATTAGGCAGAGACTGATAAAATCCCAGTTTTACAAAATTTTCTAAAGTTTTTTCCATAAATCTTCTGGCAAAATTTCTTCTTGGGCAAACCAATGGTTGACACCAAAACCTACTGCTCTGTTGCGCTGAGATAATTGAGCTGCGAGCTCAAGTGCAGCTTGTCTACCAATGGCGGTTTCAAACACAGATGAAAACACAGCATCAATTTCATGCTGTTGAAAAAACTGACGCAGACGAGATGGTGAACCAACTATCCCAGGCTTAATCACAAAAATTTCTCGCCAACCTTGTTTGAAGCAGCTTGTCAGTTGGTTAAGTGTGGCGACAGACTCATCTAGGGCGATCGCAGTTTCATAACAATAACTCAACTCCAACATCGCCTCAAATTCATCCACAGACAAAGGCTGTTCAATAAATTCAATTTCTATGGGTAATTCATGATCTGCCTTGATATTGTCGCAAGTCCGCAGCCATAAGTTAGCTTCTTCATAACTGAGTCCACCATTGGCATCTAATCGCAGTTTTGCTGAGGCTGGTATTTGAGTAAGTAATTCAAAAATTTCTAATTCTTTGGCAATGGGATAGACACCAATTTTCCATTTAAACGTGCGGTATCCCTCCTTCCACAGCTTCTGCCATACCTCTAGCGCCGCTTCCCCAGCAGGCAATAAGCCGCTGTAGGTGAGGGAAAAAGGAGTAGTGGTTGGGGGAGAAATTTCTTCCTCCACTCCCCTTACTTCCGCCACTCCCCCAACTCCTCTTCTCCCCACTCCCCAAGCCGCTGACTCAAACCCAAATTGACACGCGGGTAACTCGTCAGAAATAGAGAAAATCGTCTCTTCTGTAATCTCCTCTGGAAGCTCGTGGCAAAATTGTAGGGCTTGTTCTAGAGTTTCGGAACCAAACCAGCTGATGGGTGCAATTTCTCCCCAGCCGATTTTTCCTGTTTCATCAGTGAGACACAGGATAATGCCTTCGCGAACATCCCAGATACCATGACTTGTGATGAGTGCTTTCACAAATCTCTGCTGATAGGGGCGAAACTGAAATCGATATCGCATCAAAAGCCTGCGAGCAAAAATCCCACACCCAACAGCAAGCAACTCCAAAAATGCACTGATACGGCAATGAATTTACAGTTACTCACTTTTTCCGGCTGGTTGTGATTTTGCTGGACATGAGTGCATAATTTTCGGGCATTGGGTAAACTCGCAAAACTGAGTAAAGTCCATGCGGGGAAAACTCCACAAAGTACAAACAGCAAGGTTAGGGCATAAATGCTACCAGTAAGCCAAGATAAAAGTTGGGCTGCTTTTTGTGTTCCTATCCTGACAATGGGGGAGCGTTTTCCTGCTGCTATGTCATCCTCAACCTGGTGAAAATGCGAACAAAACAAAATTAAACTTGTCGCAATTCCGACAATGATCGAGGCAGCAAAACTCCTTATTGACCAGCTAGCAGTTTGACTGTAATATGCTGCTGCTATAGCCAAGGGACCAAAAGCAAAAAAGCAAATGATTTCCCCTAAACCCTGGTATCCTAAGCGAAAGGGGGGTCCTTGGTAAATGTAGCCCAAAGCACAACAAAGCAGAATTATTCCGATGACGGTTAGGTCTTGTTGCCACCAAGCTATTGCTCCTATTCCCAGCAAACCCAGACTTAAAAATAAAATTCCTAACCAAAATATCAATAGCTTATTACCTGTTAAATTCACCAAAGAATGGTGTTTATTTTTATCAATCCCTGTTTCTGAATCAAAGACATCATTACTGAGATTCTCCCAAGCTAAAATCAAAATTGCAGCGCCCAAGAAAGTAGAAAAAACTGCTCCATGAAATGTTTTAGTTTCCGCAAAAGCGACAGCCGTTCCTACCCAGATGGGCATAATAGCAACGCTGTACATTGGCGGTTTTATTGCCGCCATCCATAACTTAGTGTTGGGATAAGAAATCAGCTTTGTAGTCATCATTCGTGATTAATGAAACTGCCAGAACTTTTTGCAAGATTTCATGGTTTGGAAATACACCAGATCCAGTCAACATAGTCAAAAAGCCACTTTTTCTGTAAGAGCGAAGCATTAATCAGGTTCCTGAACGCTGTCACCTGGCTATTGTCTCTCACTCTTAAATGACAGCACAAACTCAGCACTGCAATCAGGCTTTTGCCAAACCACAATCTAGCAGAGCCACTATGCTGGTTAAAAGGCGACTGTTTTGTGTTACCTGTAGAAATACGACCACGATTTATCACTCTTTTGGAAGTTAACTTCAAAAAAATTTACTCTTTCTAGATCCATGACAGTTTCTCCATGTAACGCTGACTTTTTTGTATATAATAAGGAACTATGCCGCTTTCTTTTAGCTGTTCAGCAAAATTGCATAAGGAATAATGTCACGCAAATTGCTAGTCTTTCGCTGGAGATTGACTGGGTTGACCCCCTCGTTGTCCTTGATAAACTGGCACAATCAAATAAAATTAATTTCTATTGCGAGAATAAGGGGAAAAAGGAAGCGCTTGCTGCTGTTGATGCTGTCGCCAAATTAGAGATTGCAGGGAAAGACCGTTTCGCTAAATCAGAAGAGTTTATCAAAGAGTGTGTTCAAAATATAATTTCCTTTTCTAGGACAAACCAAGCTTTTTCTGGGACTCAATTTTTATGTAGTTTTAGTTTTTTTGATAAAAATACCCAAGCAGACTATCCATTTCCAGCAGCTACCATTTTTCTTCCACGTTGGCAAGTGGCTGTTAAAGATGAGCGTTGCGTATTAGTTTTAAATACAATTATCAATGCTGACGTAAATATTGAAAGAATATTACAAATTTTCTGGCACAAAATCGAAATTATCAATTCTCTAGGATATGACTCGCCAACTCTTGATTATTCTTTGCCTAGATTCAGCAAAAAATCTGTGGCGAATCCTCAAAAGTTTAAGAGTTCAGTCTTGTCAGCGTTGGAGAAAATTCATTCTCATCATTTAAATAAAATTGTTTTAGCCGATGTACTTGATGTTAGGTCAAATGCTCATTTTAACTTAATTCAATCCTTAAATAATTTGCGACAATTGCATCCTAATTGTTATGTGTTTTCTCTAGGAAACGGTAAGGGACAGAATTTTATTGGGGCAAGTCCGGAACGCTTAATTAGTATTCAACAACAACAGTTAATGACTGATGCTTTAGCTGGTTCTGCACCACGGGGCAAAACACCTGCTGAAGATGCTGCTAATGCCAGTCGTTTGCTCAATAGCGAGAAAGAAAGGCACGAACATTCGTTGGTGATTGATTTCATCACTCAACGTCTGTCTCAACTGGGTTTATTACCTCAAGTTTTAGCACCCCGCTTGCGGCAATTATCTAATATTCAGCACTTGTGGACACCTATTAGGGCGGTCGTTCCTGCTAACGTACATCCTTTAAAGATAGTCGCTCAACTACATCCTACGCCAGCAGTTGCTGGTGCTTCCCAAGAAGTTGCTTGTCGCGAAATTCGTCGTTACGAAAGCTTTGAAAGAGGTTTATACGCTGCGCCGCTTGGATGGGTAGACTTGGAGGGAAACTGTGAGTTTATTGTGGGAATTCGTTCAGCACTTATAGATGGCGATCGCGCCAGACTTTACGCAGGTGCTGGTATCGTTGCTGGTTCCGATCCCGACAAAGAACTTGCAGAAGTTCAACTCAAACTGCAAGCGTTGCTAAAAGCATTAGTTTAGAATTCTGTGTAATGCGTGTAACAATTGCGTAAGTGTGTAAGGCTTTGGCAAAAATGTTTCGACGCCGAGGCTCTGCGTCAATTGCTTACTGTCTGAAAGTCCACTGGCAGCCATAATCTTAACAGATGGATTCATTTTTAGCAAAGCACGGATGGTGATTAAACCATCCATAACTGGCATCATCATATCCACAAACACGACTCTAATTTCTTGGCGATTTTGAGCGTACGATGCAATTGCCTCAATACCATCACCAGCAGTCAACACCTTATAGTTATAGCTTTCCAGCGTGATTTTGGTAATCTCTCGAATTTCAGCCTCATCATCTACGACCAAAATCAATTCTCCATTTCCTGTAGGCAATTCCAAAGATTCTGCTGGCGGTGGTTGGTTCTCTAAGACTGCTTTTAAGAAGACCTGAAATTGTGTTCCTTGACCAACGGTGCTAGAAACACTGATAAAACCGTTATGGCTTTTCATAATGCCAAGCACTGTTGAAAGACCAAGTCCTGTCCCTTTTCCAACTTCTTTGGTTGTAAAAAAAGGCTCAAAAATTCTATCCAATACTTCAGGAGACATACCAATTCCAGTATCCTTGACGGTGATCACAATGTGGGGTCCAACAGACGCATCAAGATTCATCCGAGCATAGTTTTCGTCAATCAAGAAATTTTCGCCAGAAATACTCAAAACACCGCCGTTTGGCATCGCATCGCGAGCGTTAATGACCAAATTCATCAGCACCTGATGCAGTTGTGTAGCATCTCCAGAAACAGTCCAAAGATTTGGTGCAATATCAGTGCAAAATTCGATAGATTTGGGAAATGTCTGTTTGGCAAACTGCTCAATTTCCAATATCAAGTGCCGCAGTTGCAAAATCGTGCGCCTACCTTCGACACCGCGCGCAAACGATAGCACTTGCTTAACCAAAGCCGCACCACGTTGAGCGTTTGTTTCTAATGTCGCAAGGAGCTGCTGATTGCGCTCATCAGAAATTCTCATCCGCAAAAGTTGAGCGGACATGAGCATGGGAGCCAATATATTATTGAGGTCGTGGGCAATGCCACTAGCAAGCGTACCAAGGCTTTCCAGTCGTTGAGCGCGAAGAAACTGTGCCTGAAGTTGTTTCTTTTGTGTGATGTCAGTGTTGACAGTGAGGATTGATTTTGGGTTCCCATGTTCATCACGTACCAGTGTCCAGCGAGTTTCAACAATGACTTGCTTGCCATCTTTTCGGATCTGGCTCAACTCACCATACCAATCGCCTACCAGGTTAACTTGATACAAAGCCTCTTTCAGTTGTGATGAACTTTTTTTATACAAAAGCTCGTTAGCGTTTTTACCCAAAGCATCTTTTACTTTCCAACCGTAAAGACGTTCAGCGCTTCTGTTCCAGAAGACAATTTTATTTTCTAAATCTCTGACCACAATGGCATCTGTAGCGACATCAAGCCAAGCCGCTTGTTCACGGATTTTGTGTTCCGCTCGTATGCGCTCGGTAACGTCCATGGCGACACCGACCATACGCACTGGTCTACCAGTTTGGTCATAGTAAACTTGCCCTTTATTTCCTATCCAATGCAAGGCACCATCAGGTGATACCAATCGAAATTCAACTTCATAATCTGTTCTATTTTCAATAGCATCCCTTATAGCAGCAGTCACGCGATCGCGGTCTTCAAAATGAACAGCATTCAGAAAAGTTTCAAAGCTATGCTCATGGGACCCTAAGGGAAGACCACAAAGTGGTTCCATTGGGTTATAATCCACAACATTATTGGTCACGATGTTCCAGTCCCAAGTCACCATGCGAGCTGCTTCTAGGGTTAATCTCAGTCGCGCTTCGCTGTCTTGCAGTGCTTCGAGCATCTGCTTTTGCTCTGTGATATCAATGCTGGAACCAATGTAACCAGCAAAACTTCCGTCTGAATGAAACCTTGGGGTGCCTGTATCTAATACCCAACGATACTTACCATCAAAACGCCTGAGGCGGTATTCCTGTGTGAAACTTCGGCGAGCATCAAAGGCAGTCGTATAGATATCTAAGCAAACCTGTAAATCCTCGGGATGGATAAGTTCTACCCAAGCGTCACCTAGTTCTTGTTCCAGTGTGCATCCAGTAAATTCCAACCACCTCTTATTGAAATAATTACAAAGCTTGTCACTACCAGCCATCCATATCATCACTGGGGCTGTATCTGCCATTGTGCGAAATCGTTCTTCACTTTCTTGTTCTGCCAGTTGCTGTTGAGAAACCAATTTTTCCAACTGAGAAAATCTTTGGCGCAGTGTAGCTAACTCTTCAATTAACTGTTCTTTTGTCTTGTTCTCATCTTTCATCGCCCTGATTTCTAAGCACAAATTCTGCTTAAAGTAAAAGATAATAAGGTTTGTTAAAATGTTTTATGCTTTGCCAGTGTTAACTACTGTCAAACGTTTTGCAGTATACTTTAAAAGGCAGAGACAACCCTACAGATGAAAGCAATTTTAGCCAACATCCAATGGCACGATATTTCAAGGCTCTTTTTCAATAAATATTGAGCCTTTTTAGCAAAAGTTAGTAAATTTTTACCGCATCAGTCAAATTATAGCAGCATTGTACCTAGCCACTTCAAGTTTAGTGAATTCATGATATAACACAAGTAAAAGTACTGCTACTGTTCCAACTTATCTTGACTATTATTCTTTTTAAGAAATCAAATTAACTTCACTTTTGCTCATTAAATATTCTATTTTTTTGACTAAAAAATTACAAATTTCATCTAATGGCAAATCATTTTGCTGTGGGAGAGACAACCCGTAATAGTGGATTATGGCTCACAAATTCAAATCCACTAAACAACACGATACGAGGTAAAATAATAAGAAAAACTGAGCCTTTCAATTGTAAGGCGACTTGAAACCTATTTACTTTTTCAACACTTATCCGGTATTCACCAATCAACCTAAGACAAAACACTCATAAAATAAAGCATTTTAGTGTCTTGTCATTGCTGAGTCATTCCAAATCCTGGTGAGTAAAAGATTTGGCTTCTGCACCTGTGTAAGTAGCCACAATGTGACCATTGCCAGTCATTTGATATTTGTATGTTACCAAACCTTCTAAACCAACCGGACCACGAGGCGGCATTTGTTGAGTGCTAATTCCAACTTCTGCACCAAAACCATAGCGGAAGCCATCAGCAAATCGGGTAGAACAGTTGTGGTAAACTCCAGCTGCATTCACCAGCGAGAGGAAGGTTTCAGCAGCCTCTGCATCTTCAGTGACAATGGCATCGGTGTGCTTGGAACCATAATCGTTAATATGGGCGATCGCATCCTCCAATGAATCCACAACTTTAATCGATAAAATAAAATCCGAGTACTCTGTTTCCCAATCTTTTTCTGTTGCGGCTGCAATATTTGGTAGAATTTCGCGGGTACGTTCATCCCCTCTTAATTCCACATTGAGTTGTTGCATCTCACCCACTTTTGGTAAAAATTCTCGGGCAATGTTGGCGTGAACTAGCAAAGTTTCAATCGCATTGCAAGCAGCAGGATAGTTCGTTTTGGCATCAATTGTAATGGCAATAGCTTTCTCAATATCTGCGGCTTTGTCTACATAAAGATGACAAATTCCATCAGCGTGACCTAATACAGGTATGCGAGTATTTTCCTGCACAAATCTCACAAACGAGTTAGAACCCCTAGGAATAATTAAATCTACGTACTTATCTAATTTCAATAGTTCCAGGATTTCTTCTCTTGTTGTTAACAACTGCACGACATCTGGATTAACAGCAGTTTGAGATAATCCTTGTTTAATTGCCTTGACGATCGCTTCGCAAGAAAGAGTTGCTTCTTTCCCACCTTTGAGAATAATGCCATTTCCCGACTTGATAGCAAGAGTAACTATTTGAATTGCTGCTTCAGGACGGGCTTCAAAAATAATACCCAAAACTCCCAAAGGGCAAGTGACACGCTTAAGAATTAACCCTTTATCTAGTTCACGATGAACTTGCACTTCCCCAACTGGATCAGGAAGTTTTCCTACATCTCTGACACCAGTAATGGCATCTCTTAACTTATGTTCATCTAACTGCAAACGCTTATAAAGAGGTTTAGCAATTCCCTCAGTTGTCGCCCTTTCACAATCAGCAATATTTGCTTGCAAAATTTCATCTTTTGCAGCTTCTAAAGCTTGGGCGATCGCTTCTATAGCCTGATTTTTCGCATCAGTTGAGAGAACTGCCAGCTTGAGTGCAGCCAGTCGAGTTTTTTTAGCAACTGCAATTAAGTTAGATGAATTCTCACCAGAAATAGTCATGACAGAAAATCACATCAATCTATGCCTTTCCCCAATCCTATCGTTATTAGTTACTCGTCATTAGTTTTCTTCCCCTACTCCCCCTACTCCTCTTGTGCAAGTCGGGCTTTAGCTTGTTGCCACAGAGTTTCTAATTCCTCTAAAGTGTAATCAGAAAGGGGACGGTCAGCAAAAGCTTCCATTTTTTGCAAACGCTGAACAAAGCGCTGATTTGTGCCTTGCAAAGCTGCTTCCGGGTCGAGATTATACCAACGGGCAAGCTGAACAACAGAAAATAGTAAATCACCTAACTCAGCTTGTTGTCGTTCTGGTGTTTCGTGAGCTAACGCCTGCTGAAATTCCGTCAATTCCTCATTAAATTTGTCCCATACCCCATCAATATTGTCCCACTCAAATCCAGCAGCCGCCGCCTTTTGAGAAATCTTCATCGTCGCTACCAACGGGGGAAGCTTACGTACATAGCCACCTAGCTTGCGACTGAGTTTTTGACTCTCTGGCGATAGTTCTCCTTTTTCCGCAGCTTTAATTTGTTCCCAGTTTTGCCGCACTTCATCAACGCTTTGCACCGACACATCACCAAAGACATGAGGATGACGGCGAATCAGCTTTTGTGAAATGCCTTCGGCTACTTCCTTGAACGAAAATTCTCCGTATTCGCTAGCAATTTGTGATTGTAGGACAACTTGTAACAGTAAGTCACCCAGTTCTTCAGCAATAGCGTCTTTATCCCCACTCTTGATAGCGTCTACCACTTCGTAAGCTTCTTCTATCACATATGGTGTCAGCGTTTCGGGCGTTTGCGCCAAATCCCACGGACAACCCCCATCCGGGGATCGCAACTTTGCCACCACATTAATCAATTCTTCTAACGCCGCCAAAGTCTCAGCTTTCCTCTGGGTTTGATTCGTTTCCATAATTAATAAAAACTCTCCGTCCTCTGTCTTGAAAGGTTTGCTAGGTTGGGCTAACCAACGCCAGTCACCTACGGCGGGAAACCCGCCTGCAGTGCTGGCTCCTCCTCACAACTTTTCGCTACGTCCTCTGCGGTTCAAAATCTTACTCTGTTGTGGTGGACAGCATACCCACCTCACAATACATTTATGATTCTTGTGGGGTAGGCTTCTAGCTCGCCCTATTTTATGACTTTGCGCGGCTATTTCTTGCTTTTACTTTACCCCTACTACTACCGCGATTTGTCACTTTACGTTTCTTCATTTTCGCACGTGGCGGCAGCAATCCGCGAACTCCCTGCTTTTGGAAACGCTTGTATGCTGAACCGCCCCAGTCGCTGAGAGAATGGCTCATAGCACCAAGTTCCAACCCTAAAAATAGGACGAGAAACTCCGTACTGTAGAGATTGAGCGTGTGTGTAACAGTTGCGCCTACAGTCTGCCAATTTAACTGAAAATTCCACAGCTTTTGAACAACGAACAAAGTGAAAATTCCTACGATCGCTATGAAGCTGCCCAGATAAAATACACGTAGTGTCGTGCCGATGATTGGTCCGTGAGATAAAAAAGAACGATGGCGCAGGCTTTTTTGATAAGGTAGCCAAATAAAGCGCAAGAAACCCCACCGTTGGTAGTGGCGGGAGTAAATATCCAAGTCAGGACCGAACATCAGCCCTCCCAACAGAAACCCACCGGCAACTAACAAAGTTAAGTTACCGCTGTTGGTTTGCCAGAAAGTGACGCCAGTCACGAACGGCAAAGCCCATAAAGTAATGCGATCGTGAGTCCGACCAGAGGGCATAAGCAATTCAAAATTCACTCATTCAAAATTTTCCCAGCCATTGCTAGTCAATAGGCAGTCAATTCAATACACAGGACAGCATAGAAGGGATTGGGCATCGGGCAGAAAAAATTTTCTCAAAAATACTATCGCGTTCTGAGAATTTATGTGCTAACATAAGTTCTTGTGTACAAGACCGGGCGGTTAGCTCAGTTGGTAGAGCGCCTGCCTTACAAGCAGGATGTCACAGGTTCGAGTCCTGTACTGCCCATTTTAGATTGTTAAGTAAAAATTTAATATTGTTGTGGCACTGATATTACAGAGCATTTTCAATCATTCTGTATTGATGAATTCAGTGTTCAAAAGGTCTCCAATGATTCTAAACCAATAGATTATTTGTCTGTAGGTTCAGTTGGGTGATGATTGTCATTGCGTCTTGTGTGAACCGCTTTGACCTTCCCAATTAATTCTGATAGTACGTTTTTGCAGTGAGAAGCATGGGGCGCGCGCTCCAATCTTCTCACTGTTCGGGCTTTATTATGGGAAGGGCGTTTCGCCTGTCCTTAATTATGGTTGGCAAAATACCCGCCCCACAAGAGCTATATTGAATACAAATGAAAACCACTATAAATGTTGCGCCAGCCCATGACCCCACCCACAAGCCTATACTCTGTTAACAAGATAGGGACTGGGGGAACGGTTGAGCTTGTTGGGCAGCTACCATAATTAGATATCTATATGCAAAGGGAGCAGCTCGAAGATATTGAAATTCAATTGCTATTAGAAGGGATATATCGTTACTACGGGTTTGATTTTAGAAATTATGCTTTGGCTTCACTCAAACGGCGCATTTGGAACATAATTCAAGCTGAAGGCTTAACCAGTGTTTCAGGACTGCAAGAAAAAGTTCTCCATAACCCCGAATGTATGGAGAGATTTTTGTATGCTCTCTCGGTTAACGTAACGAGTATGTTTCGTGACCCTAGCTTTTTTCTAACATTTAGAAAAAAAGTGGTGCCACTCTTACGAACTTATCCTTTTATTCGTATTTGGCACGCTGGATGTTCCACTGGTGAGGAAGTTTATTCTATGGCAATTTTACTACATGAAGAGGGGCTTTATCACCGTTGCCGATTGTACGCTACTGATATCAACGACATGGTATTACGAAAAGCTAAAGCTGGAATTTTTCCACTTGAATTGATGAAAGGTTATACTCATAACTATTTACAAGCAGGTGGAAAAAAATCTTTTTCAGAGTATTATACAGCAGCATACAATAATGCTATATTTTCTTCATATCTTAAAGAAAATATGGTTTTCTCACAGCATAATTTGGCTACAGATAATTCCTTTAATGAATTTAATATTATTTTTTGTCGCAATGTCTTAATTTACTTTAATCAATCGTTACAAGTAAGGGTTCATAATCTTTTTTATGAAAGCTTTGTTAAGTTTGGAATTTTAGGTTTGGGACGTCAGGAAACGCTCAAGTTCACTCCGCATGAGAAAGACTATGAGGAGTTAGAAAGTGGGGAAAAACTTTACCGGAGAATTTGGTAAAATGATGAATTATGAATGCTGAATGCTGAAATGAACAATTATAAAGTTTTATAATCTCTAGTATTAGAATGACTTGTCAACTCATTGTTGTCGGTGCCTCCTTAGGAGGGTTACACGCCCTTGAAGTCTTGCTGGGTGGATTACCAACAAACTTCCCAGTACCTATAGCAATTGTCCAACATCGTCACAAAACTTCGGACAATAAATTGAGAGTCATATTGCAGCAGCATACTGGTTTGGTTGTTATGGAGCCTCAAGATAAAGAAGAAATCGTGCCTGGTTACATCTATGTAGCTCCAGCAGATTATCATTTGATGGTAGAAGCCAAAAGTGACACGGTTCCTTATCCTTACTTTTCCTTGTCTATTGATGCTCCTGTGACTTATTCGCGACCGTCAATAGATGTGCTATTTGAAACCGCAGCGGATGCTTATGCAGAAAAATTGCTTGGTGTACTCTTGACAGGAGCGAATCAGGATGGTACTGAAGGAATGAAAAAAATCAAGGTACGCGGCGGCAAAACTGTGGTAGAGGAACCTTCAACAGCAGTATGTCCGACAATGCCTCAAGCGGCAATAGCAGCTGGTGTCGTTGATAAAGTTCTACCTTTGGTAGAAATTGCCCCTTTCTTACTGAAAATTTGTACTTTTTGAGAGAATTCTTGTCTAATTCTTCATAGAAAGAAGCTCTAAAATATCACTATTAACAACAGAGAAATTTCTAACTTAAGATAGTGGGAATAGAATAAGCGCAAGCGTCACAGTCTATAGAAAGACGTGAAAACGCCTTAATATCTTTCTTAAAGCATACAGATAAAAATGTCATTTGAACCGAAAGTAAACGTCCTGTTGGTAGATGACCATCCAGAAAATTTATTAGCCCTAGAGGCAATTTTAGAAAGCCTGGGTCAAAATTTGGTGAGGGCGACATCCGGTGCGGAAGCCCTGCGATGTTTGCTCAATCAGGATTTTGCGGTCATTCTGCTGGATGTGCAGATGCCAGATATGGATGGGTTCGAGACAGCAACACTCATTCGACAGCGAGAGCGATCGCGTTATACGCCAATTATTTTTCTCACAGCCTATAGCACCAGCGACAAGATGGTGTATAAAGGTTATTCCCTTGGGGCTGTGGACTACCTCTTCAAGCCCATAGAGCCAGAAATTTTAAAATCCAAGGTAGCGGCATTTGTTGATCTGTTCCAGAAAACGAATGAGGTCAAGCGACAAGCGGCACAACTAGCAGCAATGAATGGCGAACTAAGAAAGCGTGAAGAGATGTTTCGCTCTTTAAGTGCTTGCTCGCCAGTAGGAATTTTTCTAACAGATACATTAGGTCGATGTACATATATTAACCCACGCTATCAAGCAATCTACGGTATGACGCTTGAGGAGAGCTTAGGCGACGGTTGGACGCGTGCAATTCATCCACAAGACCGAGAACGGATTATTGCCGACTGGTATGCCGTATCCAGTGAAGGTGAGGAATACACGGGAGAATTTCGCACACTGACCCCTGCAGGAATTGAGCGTTGGGTTCATATGTCCTCATCTCCGATGCTCTGTGATCAAGGCGAAGTCATTGGTTATGTTGGCACAATAGAAGATATTACGGAGCGCAAACAAGCAGAAGAAGAACACATCAAGTTAATCCGCGAACAAACAGCACGACAAGAGGCTGAGACAGCAAACCGCCTCAAGGACGAGTTTTTAGCAACCCTTTCCCACGAACTTCGTACACCCTTAACTTCAATACTAGGTTGGTCTAGACTGCTGCGCCAGCGAAAATTTGATGAAAAAGCCATTGCTCGCGCCTTAGAAACAATTGAACGCAACGCTTCTTTACAGGCACAACTCATTGACGATATTTTAGATGTCTCGCGGATTATACGTGGCAAGCTGCATTTGAATCTCTGTCCGGTTAACTTAACATCTGTCATTTCAACAGTTGTCAATAGCGTGCGCCCAGAAGCTGAGGCAAAAAATATTCAACTTGGGTATGTCATTGAACCCGCCGCCCAAGAGAATGGGAGGTCGGGAGATGGGGAGATGGAGAGATTGGCAGAACAAGTCACTCCATCACAGGCAGCGCCCTCTCCCTTTCTCGTTTTTGGCGATATAAACCGCTTGCAGCAAGTTGTTTGGAATTTACTAAATAATGCGCTTAAGTTCACACCCGAAGGCGGAAAGGTTGAAGTGCGGCTGTTAATCAGTCCTGAGTTCCCAGTCCTGAGTTCAGAGTCTAGCTCAAAACTCATTAGCCCACAGCAACCTCAGGAGTTAATAGGAGGAGAACTCGCCCAGGCAAAAAGTTCCTCAGTACTGCTTCAGGTAAGCGATACAGGTAGTGGCATCAGCCCAGATTTTCTTCCCCATGTTTTTGACCGTTTTCGTCAAGCTGATGGTAGCATTACCAGAAACCAAGGTGGGCTGGGACTAGGACTAGCAATTGTACGTTATCTAGTGGAAATGCATGGGGGTAGCGTTCATGCCGAAAGTCCCGGAGTAGGACAGGGAGCAACTTTTACCGTGAAGCTGCCGCTTGTAGAAACAGGGACAGCAAAAAAGGAGGGGGAGAGGGGGGGCTGGGTCGTAGGCGAAGTAGAGGGAGATAGGGAGGTGGAGGGTTTGGGGTCTTCAGGAAGGAGCCAGCACCCTTCGGGTATTTCCTATGCCTACGGCACACCTACGGCGAACGGAGAGGCTGCGCCAACGCAGTCGCCTGGGTCGGGAAACCCTCCTGCTGCGCCGCAGTTTCTACATGAGGGAAACCCTCCTCCGTTAGCGGTAGCTCCTCGCGGAGCGAGGCACTGCTCGCTGTCTCACCGTGCGGAAGTTTCCGAGCTTGAGGCGACTGGCGTTGGGGTTGGGGGGCAATGGGGTGGTGTGGAGAAAAACCTTTCCCCATCCTATGCCTGCAGCACGGCTAGGCCGAACAAAGACGCTACGGGAACACCTCATCACCTCGTCACCTCATCCCCTCATCGCTCTCCCCTTAAGGATTTGCAGGTGCTCGTCGTTGATGACGATACCGATACACGAGATTTCGTCACTACCATGTTGCAACAATTTGGGGCTACAGTGACATCTGTTGCTTCAGTACGACAAGCACTTTCAGCCATCGAAAAATCGCTACCTGATGTCCTGGTAAGTGATATTGGAATGCCAGAGGAGGACGGCTACACCTTAATTCGTGAAGTGAGAAACCTGGAACCTGAGATAGGAGGGCATATACCAGCTATTGCCTTGACAGCCTATGTCAGAGAACAAGATTGTACGCGAGCATTGGAGTCTGGCTTTCAGATGTACGTAACCAAGCCAGTAGAACCAGCTAACTTGATTAATGCAATAGCAAAAATGGCGCAACGCAACTGTCCACTTTAATAGTGTACAATTATTAGTTGTTCAATATTCACTGGTTAGCATCCATTTTGTAAGTGACATAGTCACTATTTATCGTAAACTGATAACTAACTACGCCACCAAGTCAGGAAAAACCTCTTGCACAGCCGGATGAACTAAGCGATGATCTTGTACGTTCAAACCTTTGGCTAATGCTTGGTTATTTGCCAGTGCCTTTATACCCAAATTCGCTAACTGCAATACATATGGTAGAGTGCTATTGTTCAGTGCTTGGGTGGAAGTCCAAGGGACTGCCCCTGGCATATTAGGGACACCATAATGTACCACACCCTCTTCAAGATAGACAGGATTCGTGTGGGATGTGGGGTGTAAAGTTTCCACGCAACCGCCTTGGTCAACAGCAACATCGACTATCACAGAACCAGGACGCATTTGTTTAACCAAATTGCGTGATACAAGGATGGGTGCTCTGCGTCCCGGTACTAAAACAGCACCAATGAGCAAGTCAGCGTCTTTGACTGCGGTTTCAATATGGGCGGAGTTGCTGTAAAGTAGTTCTACTCTAGAACCAAATAAGCTTTCTAGATAGGCTAGGCGCTCGACATTAACATCTATAATCTGGACAGCAGCACCCATACCCACAGCAATTTTAGCGGCTTCTGTACCCACGACACCGCCACCCAAAATCACGACTTTGCCTGGTCTGACTCCGGGAACACCGCCCAACAAAACCCCTCTACCACCTTGCTGGCGCTCTAGGAACCTTGCCCCAAATTGTACCGATAAGCGACCCGCAATAATGCTCATGGGAGTGAGCAGAGGTAATTTGTTGTTTCCTGGTTGTTCTACGGTTTCGTAGGCGATCGCCGTCACACCGCAATCAATCAGATGTTCGGTTAACTTTCTGTCTGCTGCTAAATGCAGATAGGTAAACAAAATTTGCTCCTTCTGCAAAAATTTATACTCAAGCTCGAGTGGTTCTTTGACTTTAATAACGAGTTGGCGGTTCCAAGCAGCATCTGGGGTGGTAACTATCTGAGCGCCAGCGCTTGTGTAGTCATCATCTGTAAAGCCAGCACCAAGACCTGCTTGAGTTTCTACGAAAACTGTATGACCATTTTCCTGTAAGACTCGTACACTAGAAGGACTTAACCCAACCCGAAACTCTTGATCCTTCGTTTCTTTAGGAACACCAATTTCCATTTACTGCCTCTTATGAATTTTTATGTAGCTATAGTTTGTCAGTCTCATCCCTAGTCTTTTGAATCAGAGACTACGAATTTCATAAGTCATTCTGAGTGAAAAGTCCTGAGGGCAAAGACAGTGGTGAATGCTGGCTCCTCATTGCTCAAAACTCAAGACTTTCTTTCGGGCTTAGTACTCGAAACACGGGACTACTGAACTTCCTCTTATACCACATAATGTACTTCAAAACTTTTGTTCTTGATGATTGCCAAAGTACTTCTACAATAAACAAAGAATCGTAAATAAATGTAAACAGTGGCAATCCTGCTTGAGATTTCAAGGTGTGTTGTCACTTAGATATTTAGTTAAAAGTTCATTTGCCAAAAAGAGGTTCCCAATGATGACACAACCACAGCCGAGCGTGACTCCCAAACTGGAGGAGCCAAAGTTCGGGTTTAATGAATATGCTGAACGTTTGAATGGTCGAGCTGCTATGGTTGGCTTCATGATTATGGTGGTGATTGAATACGTCACCAACCAAGGCGTGTTATCATGGCTCGGTCTTAGATAAACTTTTCTCAAGGCACAAGAGTGCTAATTGTACGATATAAATAACAAGAAGCTCGAACCAGTTGGATATCCCAGCTGGTTTTGACTTAATTAAGCCTTTGCAGGGAGTAAGGATGTACAAAAATTAAAGTCAAAAAAATAATTTTAAATTTTGAATCGTTATACACCCTCACACCCCTACACCCTCCTCTACTTAAGAAAAGTATAATGATCATAGAGGCTCTCATCAAAAGCGCCAATTGCAGGTGAGGTATTCTCAGTAAATTTACACAAAAGGTGAACAGGAACCAACCAAGCTGTGATGAATGCTGTCTTTCCTCGTTTTTTGAAGTCAATCTACCGTAAAGAACCACTCATCAGTGTATTGATTACGATGGGAGTCGTAGATGCATTAATTGGTGGATTTGATGATAGCTGGTCGTTGTTCGCTTTTGGCTTGGGAACAGCAGGGGTAACGCTAGCTTACAAGTGGTGGCGTACCCAGCAGCGCCAACCCCTACCTGAGGAGCCAGTGGTGCAACATTACCTGCCTTCCCGCTCGTCAAGTTCTGCTTTACCCATGCTGAGTGTTTCTAAGAAAAAGCCGCCATATCAGTAGTTTTTGTATCTGAGATTTGAGATGAGGCGGTTACATAGTTACTAAGAGAACCATTAGACATCTCCAGAAATTAATTGTGCGTTGTCCATAACCCTTGTAGAGACGAGCTATGGCGCGTCTCTACATTGTTTTTAGGAAATGTCTATTTATAACGCAGTCGGCTTTGCTACCTTTAGCATCAGTATCTACATTTCCGGGCGGGGCTTTCCCGCCCTAAAATTTGGTACAGGCTAGTTTGAGATATTTGAAATATCATGAATAACTCTCACAATTCCCAAATCAAAAAGGCGAACCGTCCTGATTCTCAGATGACCAGTGCCAAAAATTTTATGATGTTTATGAGCGTAGCAGGTGCTGTTGCCATTGCTCCCCTGATCCGAATACCATCTGCCATCCCTGCTCAGGCTCAAATTATACCTGTCGCCCAACCTACCACGAGCTTTGCTAATCCACAACTGATTTACACTCTAACAGAGCATTTGGGAACTATTACATCCCTTGCCTTCACTCCAGATAGCCGCACTCTTGTCAGCGGTGGCTCCCAAAACGATGGTGTCATTCGTTTGTGGGATACAACAACTGGCAAAAGGACTGGAATTATCAGCAGAGCACATAAAACAGCGGTAGAATCTATGATCATTTCGCCAGATGGTCAAACTCTTGCTAGTTGCAGTGACGACAACACCATTAACCTGTGGAACCTGAAAAACAATAAATTTACCCGCTCCTTTGTAGGTCATACGAGCAATGTGCTCTCCTTAGCAGTCACTCCAAATGGTAAAGTTCTCGTCAGCGGTGCATTAGACGGGATTCGGATGTGGGATTTGCTACAGCAGCGCCCACTTGCTACTCTAACACGCTTTGATAACCTGATTTATACACTGGCAATTAGTCCTGACGGTCAGACTCTAGCAAGTGGTGACAACATTGGTGTCATTAAACTATGGGATTTGGGGACTGGAAAATTAATCCGTACAGTTCCAGCCGCACACTCCAATACAGTCACTAAACTAGCGTTTACCCCAGATGGCAATACCTTGATTAGTGCTAGCCGCGATCGCACGATTAAACTCTGGAATGTCACCACCGGAGAATTAGTTAGCACCCTGACAGGACACAACAGTTGGGTCAATGCTATTGCTATCAACCCAAACGGACAAACTCTTGCAAGTGCTGGTAGAGATGGAATTAAGTTGTGGAATTTACCGTCAGGCGAGTTATTAAATACACTTTACGGACATACAGACTGGGTGAGCGCTATAGCCTTTAGTCCTGATGGCACAAAGCTTGCCAGTGGTGGATTTGACAGAAGAGTCAATATTTGGCAAGGATTGTAAATCCTCACGGATAAATTTTGGGTAAGGTGCGTTACACTACCTGAGCGCACCCTACAGATTTAGAATTGACTGATTTAAACAGTTTCCATCAACTCAAGACACTTGTGCATTTGCTGACGCATCGTTTCAGCATCACCATGATACCTGCGACCATGACCAGGTAGAACCCACTCAAAAGAGTAATGAGCTAGCTTATGCATGGATTTAATCTGTTCTGACCAAGAGTACCAGCAGTAATCGCGGAAAGCAATTAGTTGCTTGAGTCTCTCAGACCAAGCAAGATGGTCGCCAGTAAACAGAAATTTTTTATTGTAAAGTAGAACGGTGTGTCCTTTGCTGTGCCCAGGAACCGGGATAATTAATACATCGGGAGCAAACTCAAATGGTTCTGTCCCTGTCAGCTGAATTTCTACACTGCGAGTACCAGCAGAGATGTCATCTTTGTGGAGAATGCGATCGCACTGAAAATGTTCAGCAAACTTTTGATGATCTGCCACATCATCTCTGTGAGTCAGGTACATATAACGAATTCCCCCCATCTCTTCCAAACGCTGTATTAGTGGCGGCGTAAATCGAGGGGAATCTATCAGAATGTTACCTTCAGGTCGCTGAATAAAGTAGCTAGCAGCACCGTAGGAATTTTCCGAGTGGTAGCCGCAATGGTAGACATTATCCTCTACAGCAATAGGAAAACTCAGTTGAGCAATTTTAACATCTTGATGCTTTTCAATTGTACCAATAGAACTGGTGGGGCAAGCTAAAAGAGCTTGGAGTGCTGCCAATCTTTCCTTTTCGTTAGTTGGTTGGTGATACACCGCCGACTGTTCATCATCTTCCGTAAACACCTCTGGGGCCATCCAGCGGCAGGTATCACAATCAATGCAGGAAGTATCGACATAAAAATCGCCACTGACATTTTGCGGACGACGCAGATTTAAATGAGCCATATTAAACCTCTTTCACCCAACCTCTGACTAGGAAGGGCGACGAACCCTATATCACCACGTTAGCAAAAGCGCTATCTGACTGTTGGGGGGTGATATTTGATAGAAGGAAATGGCGCAACTTCACACAGACACAATTTGCTTATCCAGATAGGAAGGTTCAAAATTCCAAATTTTTTACAGCAGTTTCATTTTCTCTGTAGCATACGCACAATTGAGATAATTAAGGGGCTTGGTTGCTCGGGACTACTTATACGAATCGGTAAGCCGTGATTCTTCAGTTTCTAGACCAATTAAGCGATAAATGAAATTTAAAACTGTTTTCATTGTTTTCTCCTCAATTTTGTAATTTGTGTTCGTCGATATATATATCCTCAACGCGTCTGCTTGCGTTTCCAGAAATCAACGATTTATTTTTTTGCAAGTTGGAGAGCGTCTCTTGGAATGACGTGTTGTTATTGCAACTACTGTGAATTTGGCGGAGGTCTTCTATGGAGGAGGGCAAAAATAAAAACCCCCTTGCCTTCATGTTAAGGGGGGAGGTTATCTTATTTTCCAGCCATGAGCAGACTAATTATTAATAGGTGGAAGCGAAATCGACTTATGCAGAGGCGTGGATTTTACTTCCTCAAAAGTCAATATGGTGTAGAGCGATCGCCCTTTAGGCGATCGCCAAAATTTACAGCTAAGTCTTAGCCTACAAGTAGATGCACCTTATCTACCACAACGTCAATCACATGATGAGTGATGGGAAGGCTATCAACTACCATGGCAAGACACAACAACATCATGTATGAGATGGAAAAGAGAAATAGCCCTTTAGCTAAGTTACGGTCTTCTGGATTTTGCAACAATTGCCAAGCTTTGTAAGTAAATAGTCCCCCTAGCCATAAGGCAACTGTCCCATAGACAATCCCACTTACCTGTAAGGGATAAACCAGTAAAAACGTTGCTGCTACCGTAATTAGGGTGTAGATCCAAATCTGGCGTACTGTTACTGTAGTCCCTTCTACCACTGGTAGCATTGGTACGCCAACTTTTGCGTAATCATCCCGAATCATCAAAGCAAGCGACCAAAAATGAGGCGGTGTCCACAAAAAGACAATCGCAAAGATTAACCATGCTGCCCAACTTAACGTACCTGTCACAGCAGCCCAACCTACCAATGCCGGAATTGCACCTGCTGCCCCACCAATCACAATATTTTGAGTGCTATGGCGTTTTAAGAGATGCGTATAAATTAGTACATAGAACACAATGCCCGACATTGCTAGCAGGGCGGCTAGTAGGTTGGCAAATACGGAAAGTAAGGTAAAGGAAACGACAGCCAAAGCGCTAGCAAAAATCAGAGCATCTCGCGACTGGATTCTACCGGAAGGCAGAGGACGATGGCGCGTGCGCTCCATGTCATAATCAATATCTCGGTCATAGACACAGTTAATCGTCTGGGCGCTAGCAGCTGCCAAAGTGCCACCAGTAAGAGTAACTAGCAACAGCAATGGGTTCACCTCTCCCTTAGCTGCAATCCACATACTTCCAGCAGTAGTAATGAGTAGCAAAGGGATAATCCTAGGCTTTGTTAGCTGGTAGTAGCTTTGAATAACTTGTAGAAATGTTTGATGGTGGCGAGAGACATTAGTCTCAATCATTTTGGCACTATTTCCTTTGTTCAACAACTTAATAAGTTGCTCTGTTCAAATTGGCACAGAGCTGTACAGACGCTTTGATCAGAGCGCGTCTGTACATGAGTTACTCCTAACTTTTCCTACGTTTTCCTACGTTATGGATTCAATCCAGTTGCTTGTTCGCTTGTAGTGCTTGCTTCGATACTGATGCTGGTAGCGTTGATCCCACGACTAGTCGCCCAGTCGCGCAGTGCTAGAACTGTGAAAACGACTAAAGTACCTAGCAAAGCCGCTCCTACAGCTTGGTGAGAGACGGTGAGTGGTTCGACTTGAAGATGCAACCGGAAAGTAGCAACTCCTAAGATAAGTTGTATAATCAATAACCCAGCTGCTACATTTGCCAGTCGTCGTAAAGTAGGATGCAGTGCTGGTGTACGCCAAGAAAGAAACACGACTGCTAATGTTGCCACTGTTGGCGGCACGACACCAGCAATATGACTGTACATCACAGCACACAGTTGAGATATGCCAAAGCATTGGTGTAGCGCCCAGCGAGAACCTACCAAGGCACCTAGTAGACTTTGCAGATAAACCAAAATAGCTGCTGTTAAACCAACATACGGCAAGTTACCAACGGTTCCTGTTCCTTGGTAGGGAATGAGTGCGGTGCCGATGACCAATAGCGTCGTGAAAAATAACAGCGCTGTTCCTAAGTGGGCAGTCACTATATCAAACCGCAAAAGTTCAGTTACAGTCAGTCCGCCCAAGACACCTTGAAAAACGATTAAAAATAGGGCGAATGTCGATGCCCAAGGAAGCCATTTAGGTAGAGAGCGACGATGCCACCAAGACAATCCAACAAGTGCGATCGCGCTTACACCAATCAATGCCGCATCCAACCGATGAAACCACTCCAAGAAAACCTGGAAATTCATTTGCTTGGTTGGCACAAGTTCCCCATAGCACAAAGGCCAATCAGGGCAAGCAAGCCCAGCATTCATCACACGGGTGGCACTGCCTATTGCCATCAAAATCAGGGTGGCTACACACATTCTCCACACCAAGCGACGAATTCGTTCCTGTGGAACCTGCTGCGGCGCAGTCGTTATGTTTTGTTGTTCTAGGACAAATTCGCTCATGAAGGATACCTTCTGCCGCTCTTTAAGAGCTATCTACGTTCCAATATTTGTCAGTACTGAACAGAACGGACAGTTGCCTCAACGAAGGTTCCCCCCGCACGGCACTGTCCTCCACTGTGCAACGGTGGGGGAACCCTCCGTGCCTCCTAAAGAAGGAGCTGAGCGCCAAAGGCGCACGCTACGCGTTAGCGTTTGCGTAGAGTGCCCAAAGGGCTTAGGGCATAGTTCCGAGCCTCGCTCCGCTTCGGAGCTAACGCGCTTCGCAGGAAACCTCCGCTCGGACAACTCTTGGCACGCAAGTGTCCTCCCCTTCTCCACCTTAGCGTATCTACCAGGTTTGAGATTGGCTCTACTATACTGTGAATCACCATAGCTACTTTTAGCGTGAAGCTTTAGATATTTTTCAACTTGTGCGGAGTTGATTGTCATTTATGGCTATTTCTCTAACTTCGTTTCATTTTTTCTTAAATATTGTTGTAGCTTTACACCCATTTTCCGGATCTGATAAAACCTTTCTCCTCTATATTGGGAGATGGTTTATCTGATACCACAATATTTCTTGCCTCAAGCCCTTCTCATTATAGAGAATATTCTTTCCTCCTTGACTCATAGGAGAATTAGAATTCCTCTAGAAACTGAGGATGAAACTTTTATTAGGTAAAATTGCACATTCTGTCTATTTTCAAAAAGCTTTCTACTTTGTCACGAGTTTGTCACTACTTTAAGCTTATCCTTTAAATTAAGTTCGATAAATCAAGCAGCGTGACTTGGTTAATACTCCAAGTTTATGGCGCCTGGCATCTGCCCTACGAGATTTGATTAACCAACAGACATCTCACAATCTTTGTTACCTGTTAGGTAGCTGAGTTTGTCGTTGTCAAACCAAAAGTAATCCCAAAAAAAAGGCAGTATGATGCACTACAACAACTTAGAATCCCGTGGAGAAAACGCACTGGTTTACGAAGTCATAGTTGAAGTAGCAGGTGAAATTTTCGTGATGCAGAGAAACGTAGGTCTGGTCAATAATAAGCAAATGTCTATCACATACAAATACCAAGCAGAGCCGTAATCATTTTTTAGTTTTTATCCGCAAATCCTTCGCAAAAGTGGCTTAAAACCACAAGGGTGAATAACCTCAAAAATGTTGCTTGTACAAATTTAATTCTGTCCAGTCTCCTTTTAATACGCTGCGGTTCTGTGTTTCATGACGGTGAAAATATGAGTCTTCTTTTCTCAACAGACAGTTTTTCTACTGCCTTGACAGCGTATCGCTTTGGGATACTACTAGCTTTTTTGTCTTTGCGGTTGCATTTCCTAACAAAATTTGGCTATTCCCAAATTGCGTCTAACGTGAATAGCGCTCTTAACAAATTTGATGACTACACAACTCGACTGCACATAGAGTTGTAACTGTAGTTGCTCGAATCAATCTGCGAAAGCCATATGTGCATTTTTCATTAATGAGCAAACAAAACCATGCTTAATCAATTTCCCTGGCTAACTACAATTGTTCTTTTTCCACTACTTGCTGCTTTGCCTATTCCATTCATTCCAGATAAAGAGGGGAAAACTCTCCGTTGGTATGCTCTGGGAGTAGGGATAGCAGACATAGCCTTGATCACCTATACCTTTTGGAAGCACTACGACTTAAAAAACCCTACATTACAACTAGTTGAAAGTTATCCCTGGATACCCCAGTTAGGTTTGAATTGGTCTGTGGCGGTCGATGGACTCTCAATGCCTTTAGTGCTGCTAACAGGCGTAATAACGACCTTGGCAATTTTGGCAGCTTGGAATGTCACTGAGAAACCGCGCTTGTTTTATGGTTTGATGCTGGCGATGTACAGCGCTCAAATAGGCGTGTTTGTTGCCCAGGATTTGCTGTTGTTCTTCCTGATGTGGGAACTAGAACTCGTTCCTGTGTACTTACTCATCTCCATCTGGGGAGGGCAAAAACGGCGCTATGCAGCTACCAAATTCATTCTCTACACTGCCGCTGCATCAATATTCATCTTGGTAGCAGGCTTTGCAATGGCATTCTCTGGAGATAGCGTCACCTTCGATATGGCAACTCTGGGGATGAGGCAATATCCCAAAGCTTTTGAACTGCTAACTTATGCAGGTTTCTTGATTGCCTTTGGTGTGAAGCTGCCGATTTTCCCTCTACACACTTGGCTCCCTGATGCTCACGGTGAGGCTTCAGCACCTGTTTCGATGATTTTGGCAGGCGTGTTGTTGAAGATGGGTGGTTATGCGCTCATCCGCATCAACGTGGAAATGCTTCCCAATGCCCATGTTTACTTTGCCCCAGTGTTGGTCATTTTAGGTGTGGTAAACATTATTTACGGTGCTTGCTGTGCCTTTGCTCAAACCAATCTCAAGCGCCGCTTGGCTTACTCTTCCATTGCCCACATGGGGTTTGTGCTGATTGGGATTGCCTCCTATACAGAACTTGGCATCAGTGGTGCCATGCTGCAAATGGTTTCCCACGGTTTGATTGCCGCAAGCTTGTTCTTCCTGGCTGGAGTCACTTACGAACGCACCCACACCTTGATGATGGATGAAATGGGGGGACTGGCGAAGGTTATGCCTAAGACCTTTGCTCTGTTCACTGCCGGTGCAATGGCTTCTCTAGCGTTACCAGGGATGAGTGGCTTTATTGGTGAGTTGATGGTGTTTTTGGGCATGACAACGAGTGATGTTTACAGCCCTACTTTCAATGTTGTGGTGCTGCTGCTGGCAGCTGTGGGGCTGATTTTAACTCCTATTTATTTGCTTGACCTACTGCGCCAAGTGTTCTATGGTCAACAGAATTCAAAGTTAGTGATTGAGAAATATTTTGGGGATGCCAAGCCACGTGAGGTGTTTATCACTGCTTGCCTGTTGCTTCCCATCATCGGCATTGGCTTGTATCCGAAGTTGATGACTCAGACATATGATAGGACAACGATGGTCGTAGCCGCCCATGCCCGTCAGGTTCTGCCAGTTATCGCCCAGCAGGAGCCATCAAGTCTGTACTCCCGTCTTTTTCAAGCACCGACATTAGCCACTTCTGAAGTACAAGATTTAATGAGTGTTGCTGAGTAAATATCTGTTCTGCCTCATGTTGAGACAACTCATATAGTCTTTAAGCTCTTCGACCTGTAGAAGTCGAGGAGCTTGAAAGCTGCACATAGTTTGAAAATAAAAAAATCAGCCTAAAAATTAATAAAAATTTTACACCTAAACTCTCCATGTCTTTTAGGCTGGACTACTGTAGTAAATGAGTGAGCAGCTCTGTGCAACGTAGTAAAGTCGTTAACTCCTTTAACCCGTGAAAATTCCAAGTTCAATCTGGACGTTACTCATTGGCATTTTGCTGACCCTCGTCAGCCTGTGGTACGGTCAAAATCATGGTCTCCTGCCGACAGCAGCCTCCGAGGAAGCCACCCTAGTGGACGGTCTGTTCAACGCGATGATGGTCGTCTCCACAGGTATCTTTCTAATTGTCGAAGGTGTTCTGGTATACTGTGCCTTTAAATATCGGCGGCGTGCTGGTGACGATACAGACGGACCACCAGTTGAGGGCAACGTACCTCTAGAAATCCTCTGGACGGCGATCCCGGCTATTATCGTCCTTGGTATTTCAGTTTACAGTTTCGATGTTTACAATGAAATAGGCGGCTTCAATCCCCATGCTGTGCATGAAGCTCCTGTCACCCCACAAGCAATGAAAATACCAGGGGCAGCTATAGCGGCAACTTTAAGTGATACACCCCCAAGCACAGAACCCAACCTCAATCAGGAAAAATCTGATGAGGCAATGCAAGACCCAGCCACAGCATCAGTCCGCAATGCTGACCAAATTCCCCAAAAGCAGAATGCTCCCGGCATAGGGAGTGTTGCTCCCACGATTGGTCCTGTTCCTGGAAAAGAAGGCAAACCACCCGAATTTGTAGTGAACGTCACAGCTTTGCAGTACGCCTGGATTTTTACCTACCCTGAAACAGGTGTTACTTCTGGGGAACTGCACGTTCCTATGGGGCGCGAAGTGCAAATGAATATGACAGCAAACGATGTTATTCACGCCTTTTGGGTGCCAGAGTTTCGCCTGAAGCAAGACGTTATCCCCGGTCGGCAGACCGAAATTCGCTTTACCCCAAGCAAAGAAGGAGATTATGCACTCATCTGTGCAGAACTGTGCGGTCCTTACCACGGTGCTATGAGGACACAAGTTGTTGTCGAAACTCCTCAAAAGTTTGAACAGTGGATGCAAGAACAGCAAGTAGCCAGCGCTGAAGTGCTAAAGCAAGCAGTTGCTGTTAATCCTACCGAGCTATCCCCACATGAATTTCTTGCACCTTACACCAGCGAGATGGGAATTCATCCAGAAATCGTACAACAAATTCACAAGTAGTCATTAGTCATTAGTCATTGGACAAAGGACAACGGACAACAAGGACAACTAAGTTTTTATGACACAAGCACAGGTACAAGAAACAGCCAATATCCCTGCTCTGATTGAGGAACCAGGGGTAAGGCATTGGCGAGACTACTTTACATTTAACACCGACCATAAGGTAATTGGGATTCAATACCTAGTCACAACGTTCATCTTTTACTGTATTGGCGGGGTTTTGGCTGAATTGGTTCGCACGGAACTGCGAACCCCAGAAGTGGATTTTGTCAGCCCAGAAGTTTATAACAGCTTGTTCACGCTGCACGCCACGGTCATGATTTTTTTGTGGATCGTGCCGGCGGGCGTGGGGTTTGCTAACTACCTGATCCCGTTGATGATTGGGGCAAAGGATATGGCATTCCCACGCCTAAATGCTGTTGCTTTTTGGATCATTCCCCCTGCTGGGTTATTGCTCATTAGCAGTTTACTGCTGGGCGATGCACCAGATGCGGGTTGGACTTCCTATCCTCCCCTGAGCCTGGTAACAGGTCAAGTGGGTGAGGGAATTTGGATTATGAGCCTGCTGCTGCTGGGTACATCTTCGATTCTGGGGGGACTCAATTTTATCGTCACCCTGATCAAGATGCGTACCCCAGGTATGGGTTTCTTTCAAATGCCATTGTTTTGCTGGGCAATGTTTTCTACTTCAGCACTGGCTCTGATAGCTACGCCAGTGCTAGCATCTGGTCTAATTCTGCTGGCTTTTGACTTACTTGCAGGAACGACATTTTTTAACCCGACTGGCGGTGGTGACCCAGTAGTTTACCAGCATATGTTCTGGTTTTACTCCCACCCAGCAGTTTACATCATGATTTTGCCCTTCTTTGGGGCAATTTCCGAGGTGATCCCCGTTCATTCCCGCAAGCCGATTTTTGGATATAAAGCGATCGCCTACTCTAGTTTGGCAATCAGCTTTTTAGGTCTAATCGTCTGGGCGCACCATATGTTCACCAGCGGTATCCCCGGTTGGTTGCGGATGTTCTTCATGATCACCACAATGATTATCGCCGTACCCACAGGAATTAAGATTTTCAGTTGGTTGGCAACCATGTGGGGTGGGAAAATCCGGCTCAATAGTGCCATGCTGTTCGCAATGGGCTTTGTCGGGATGTTTGTGATTGGTGGTATCAGTGGCGTCATGTTAGCGGCGGTACCGTTTGATATTCACGTTCACGACACCTATTTTGTGGTAGCCCACCTGCACTACGTTCTGTTTGCGGGTAGTGTTCTCGGCATTTACTCGGGAATTTACCACTGGTTCCCGAAAATGACGGGGCGGATGCTAAATGAATTTTGGGGTAGGGTTCACTTTGCCTTGACTATCGTTGGTCTAAATCTGACCTTCTTGCCCATGCACAAGCTGGGGATGTTGGGTATGAACCGTCGTGTTGCCCAGTATGACCCCAAATTCACGTTTCTGAATGAACTTTGCACCATAGGTGCGTATCTGCTAGCGGTTTCGACATTCCCCTTCATTTTCAATGCGATTTGGAGTTGGATGTACGGACCCAAAGCAGGTAATAATCCCTGGAATGCACTGACCCTAGAGTGGATGACGACCTCACCGCCAGCAATTGAGAATTTCGACCAACTGCCGGTACTGGCTACAGGTCCCTACGACTATGGCTTGGAACATGCTAAAGAGGGTGTACCCTTATCCGATCCCAATCCAGTCTTGTCTGCCGGTCCTAACTCAGTATTACGCGCCGCTCCTGACGAGCCATATCCATCTATCGCTGCTGAGAAAGAATAACGCTGAGCAATGATGAATTATGAATGATGAATGCTAAAAGATTTCTTCATTCATAACTCATAATTCATAATTCACAATTCAATGGAAGATTCATGCAAAGCCAAACTATTGACCCAGCTAAGGCTGACCTGAATTATCACCACCATGCCACAGCAGAGGCTCATCACGAAGAACATCCGGATCATCGCCTCTTTGGGCTGATTATGTTCCTGGTTGCTGAAGGGATGATTTTTATGGGGTTGTTCGGAGCCTATCTGGCTTTCCGTTCTACACTACCTGTTTGGCCTCCAGAAGGCACACCAGAATTAGAACTATTGCTACCCGGAGTTAACACCATTAACCTGATTGCTAGCAGTTTCGTCATCCACAATGCCGATACCGCTATCAAAAAGAACAATGTGTGGGGAATGAGAATTTGGTTCGCCATAACTGCCGCGATGGGTATCACCTTCCTGGTGGGCCAGGTGTATGAATACACCCATCTGGAATTTGGTCTCACCACCAACTTGTTTGCCAGTGCATTTTATGTCTTGACTGGCTTCCACGGTCTGCACGTTACTATTGGAGTTTTGGCAATTCTTGCTGTATTGTGGAGATCGTTTAAAAAGGGTCACTACAGCCAAGAACATCACTTTGGTGTAGAAGCCGCCGAAATCTATTGGCACTTCGTTGACGTGATTTGGATTATCCTCTTCGGTTTACTGTATTTACTGTAGAGACTAATTGTTCTCTTCACTTAATAAAAACCCCATTAGGGGTTTTTTTGTTTTTTTAAGAACTGAAATGAGTGAAAATCATATTAGCAGACCGTTACAGAAGTGTGTTGCGTGGATGGAAGGCGTTTAGTGTAGGAGCTAAAATTTAACAAGACACAAGAGTTCCGACATCATCTTCTGTAGCAGTTCCTTCAATCATTTCTTGGAAAAAGTGATTTTTGGTGGACGTAGGGCTGGAGATTCCGGAAAAAGGATGTTTTTTGTAAATAGTTAGCGAGATGATTAACTGTATCAATATTTTGGGCTAAAGCTGGAAAATTATCAGCTAAAAGCATAGAAAGACGTTGCATTGCAACGTCTCTACATAAGCAATCATGTCTGCAAACCATCTTATGTGAACCGTATTGCCCCCTAACTTGCCATCACCTGCGACGGCGTATAACGCCACAACTGATATAACCGTGTCGCTGGCATCGTTAGATACAAAATATCGCCGCCGCTGAGGCTTGTTTCCAATAAATCCCAGCCGTGAATAGTTTGGCTGTTGGTTTCCAAGTACAAAGGAACAAAGTCAGCGGACATGGCAACATCTTTCATCTGCTGACCGCAAAAGGGGTGTGATGGTGTAATCAAGGTTGCAAAAGCTACCCAAAGACTATCTGCTGTGATGCCGTTGCCGAGTATTTCTCCACCCAATGCGGCGGCGGCAAAGGCTGGGGCTGCCAGTTCAGCAGGACTCAAGACTGCCTCGAAATCAAATACTTCTTGTGCCATGCGGGCAAAATCGGGATCTGCATAATGGACTATTACTGGTACATTGGGTGTCATGCATTTTGCTTTGAGGGCAATTTCTAGGTTAGTCGCATCGTTCCCAGTCACGGCAAGCACTGCTGCAGCACAATCTAAATTGGCGACTTTGAGTGTGGCTGAGAAGCTAGCATCTGCATAAATGACGGGAATACCGACTCCACGGGCAGTGTTGACGTATTTGTTGTTAGAGTCGCGCTCAATGACGACCACCTCATGTCCGCTAGCATAAAGTTGCTGGACAATTTTTATACCAATACCACTCAATCCACAAACGATGTAGTGATGGCAGTGGGGGACTCGTGCTGCATCCCAAAATTGCTTGAAGCGGGTTCCCAAAATAAAATCGTTGAGCAACGCGTACCAAACACCAAACACCGCTACCCCAATTAACATCATGACAACGGTAAATAATTTAATACTATTGGGAGCGTGTTCTATCAGATTGTCATTACCACCTGCTCCGGTGAGCATACCTACAGAAAAATACAGGGCATCGACAACAGACATTTTCAATTCACTTGACACGTAGGTGAGTGTGGCAATCAGAATAATCACGAGTAGTACCATAGCCCCCACCAGCACTGATTGAGCGTGTTGCTTAAACTGCCGCAAATTAGTCAGGACTTTCAGAAGTTTTGCAATCAGCGATTTGCGGGTAGAACGGACACGGGGTTGGGTACCAACGATGAGGCGATCGCCCACCCTTAACTCTTGTCCGGACAACACCGCAGCGACCAAATCCATCTCACCTTTTACTGGGATATAGTAAATCAGCATCCGTGAACGGTCGTTCCACAAATCACTCAGCTTGCGACCTAGCCACGGATGATTTTCATCTATATATTCTTCGTGAATAGGCCAAGTTTGTTTAAAGAGTTTAATTTGTCCAATTGCTTGGTTTCCTAAAGCCGCAAAGGTGAAAACTGGTGCTGCCAAACCTGCAACACTCATAGTCAAGTGGTTGGGAACACTTTGATCGAGGCGATCGCCCAAATTTGTATTAAAAAAGCGGTTGATAATCCGAATTCGCGGATTCAACACCCGCGCTTGCATCATAATTGACAAATTCAGTTCATCATCAGGTCCAGCTATCACCAAAGTGTGCGCCTGATGAATTCCCGCTGCTGTCAGGGTACTAGCTGCGTGTAAATTGCCAACAATCACATCTCCTGCTGCTTCGCCTGGAATGGGTTGATGATGAATGCCAACGACTAATGCCCCCTGTTGTCGCAGCAAACGAAAGACTTTATATCCGGTGCGACCTAAGCCACAAACAATGATTCGAGGTTTCATGTAATGGCAGCATGACTTACGGGAAAAGCTGCATTATGAGACATTTATTCCCATTCTTGCTCATTTATCTTTGGTAGAACTGTAGCTGACAACACGATAAGTTCAAATTTTAGGACACTTTCACAAAACGACGAAAGTCAACGATACTTTATGGTGAAAAACTGCTGATATAGCAACGGACAAGAAGCTTAGGACAACAATCAATTCACAATGTACGCTGTTGAAGGTGTCTACCGCCGACTTGTCCTAACGGCTTTGGCGACTGCTATAATGAAAAATTTAGCTAAAATAATAACTTTTTGTGGAATTTTATCCCCTATAGTTGTCGCAGGAATGATGTCTGCTACAGCACAAAGCAAGCAATCCCAAACAGCACCGGAACCCCTAACTACACCCAATGTGACGCTGAAAGTGCAGCGTAGTTCTGGAACTTGCCCAAAAACAGTAGGATTGTGGTGGATTACACTACCTTATGAAGGCGGTGCTGAACATACGGTGATTGCAGATACTAGAGCTTTTGCGGACTCAACTAAGTTAGTCTCAGCAACGAATAAGCAGTTTGTGGAATTCGTTTCACCCTTACGCAGTAACTACGCTTCCTGCGTTGGGCAAACGCAAGCGCAAGAATATACTTTCTACAATGTGCAATTCAAGAACAAGCAGGCTTATTTCCGTGTAGACTTGCGAAAAATTAACGCACCTGCTACCGAAATCACATACAAAACTGTAGTGGCTTCCCGTCCTTTTGTACGGTGGGCAATTGCAGACTAAGTATTCAAAGGGTTGCTGCAAGGGACAAGACTAAATTTCTGGGTCAACCAAGCGGGTCGTAGGACGACTCTGAGATAAATCTTGCACCACTTGCATAGCACAAACTACAGCTACAAGCCCAATGACCGCAACAGGTAACAAACCTTTGCCAAAAAATGCGATCGCCAGGATAATAGGCACTGCCCCAAGGCGAAACTTGGTACGGATTTTACAGTAACGGATGACCCCTACACGGTGGAGAATACCTAAACCTAGGTAGCATAGCGCTACAGAAGCACAAAGCAGCCAACGAACAGTATCGGGTAGTGCGATCGCTGGCTTACTCAATAATACGAGTTCTACGGCAACTCCGGTAGCAGCAATGCCCATAACGAGAGGTAGATGGGTGTAAAGCCAGACATTGAAAATGGCTATTCGTCCTTCTGTCCGCGCCCTCTGAATAGGTGTGCCACCGAGGTTGTCAAAATAGACCCACCATAAGCTAAAAGCGATACATAAACCGAAAACTGCGGCGATTACGGTTAAAATATCCCAGTTCTGCTCAGAAACTCCATCGACCACCGCGACAACTGCTTCGCCCAAGACAATCATAGTAAACAGCCCGAAACGCTCTGGCAAGTGGGAGGAGTGGGGAGGTAATTCTAACTGCAGCTTGCGTGCCGAGATGGGTGTAGCGAAGTCAATAATCAGTCCCAATGTCCAGAATACAAACCGCCATGGACTTGGTACAAATGCTGATATAGCCCAAAGGATAGCAGCTATTGCAAAACCTGTGGCGTAACGATTTGTCAACGGACGTGCTGTAGGAATGTGCCATCCAGCGCGGACGTATTCAATGACAAGCACAACACGACCAAGAGCATAGGAAAGGGCAAACCCAGTGCAACTTTCACCCAAGCCGTGATGGACGTTAACAGCAAGTCCAGCAATGGCAAGCATCTGCACAGCAGTCAATAGCCGATGTGCCACGTCGTCGCTATCAAACCGGTTGGCGTAGAATGTGGTGCCAATCCATGACCACCATACGGGTATAAAAAGAGCTACAAAGCCCAACACTCCTGATAGTGAAACATGATCGTGAAGATAGTGGGCGAGTTGAGAGACTGCAACGACAAACACCAAATCATAAAAAAGTTCTAGCCAAGTGGCGCGTCGTTCTTCTTCGCTGTCTTCTCCAATACGTAATCGTGGTGGTTCTAGAAAACTTGCCATATTGGTAATTGGTAATCGGGAAATGGTTTGTAGTAAGCGCTTAAGCGCTCACTACAAACTTATTAACTAGATACAATAATTGCCCATAGACTAGCTCCCAGCGTAACAGCTGCTAGGTGCTGCCAAAAAAGCGATCGCGTCGGCTGACGAGCAATTTTTTGTGTTAACACCACCGATAACAGGACTGAAAAAATCAGGGTAGTACCTTGCAAAAAGGCAACCACAGCTGGATGAGCCACAAGTATAGGTAATTGTTCACCATTTAAACCGAAAGTGGCAACAGTTACGGGGAGAATACGCCCTCCTTCACTCAAGCCCAAACGCAGATAATGAGCTAAGTTTCCTCCTAGTACAAGTGGTAAGTACCCATAGGCAAGCTCTACAAATCGTCGCGGCTTAGGATTTTGGGATGTAGATTTTAAACCTTTGTTACTTATATATAGTATTTGCATCACGCCATATGCCAAAAAAGGGATAGCTACTGGGATAATCAGAGCCAGTAAAGATAATCCTAAGTGAGGCAAAAACTGGGTTAAATCCAGATGTAACCCTAGCCAAGATTGCAATTTCGGTAAGTGATGGAGATATACTCCCCCCAACAGTAAAAACAATAGTGCCACTTCGTAGCTGTGGGGTACATGAGTTGTCCACAATTCAATCCCCGGAGGACGTAAATTAAACTCAACCGAACGATGGGGACAAGCTTTCAGACAAGTCATGCACAGCACGCAGTCTCGATTATCTTGCAACTGCGCTGGGTGAGAGTATAACGGACACCCACCAGTTTCCATACCCTCGCCCTTTTGCGGTCCACCCTTGTAGCATTGATATGTGGTACAAGTGGCAGAACAAATACCTTGTTGCGCCCGTAATTCGGTCATAGAGAGTTTGGCAAATAAACCATTCATTCCACCAATGGGGCAAAGATATCGACACCAAAACCGCCGCTCAAAAATGGCAGAGAAAATCATTGCCCCAGCAGTAATTAAAAGCAACAAACAACCAGAAAGATATGCCGTATTCTCTAAATTCCAAAGTTCTTCCCATAAGAAAATGAGAGTAAACAGCCCAAAGAGAAACCATCCGCCCCATTTTTCAGCCTCCTGTCTCGGCCAACGTTTGAGTTTTCCAGGAAAGAACTTTTGGGAGAACTTTTGTGTAATTTCCCCATAAATCATGAAGGGACAGATAGAACACCAAACGCGACCTAAAAAGGGAAATGCGAATAGGAAGAAGGGCCACCACCAAGCCCAAAATAAATTTAAAGCAAAATTGCGATCGCGTGTTTGCGGACCAAGAAATAACACTGCGACAAGGAGGGCAAACGCTGTTAAAGTAAAACCGTAGTTGATGCGATCTGGCCACCAAGGACTGCGAAGAAACTTTCGCAAATTGGGATAAGCATTCAAAAGATTTACCCGAAATTGCTTTTTCTTGGTGTCTGCTGACCAAAAAATTTCTTCTGTGAGTTCTTTTGCCTCCCCTGCTTGGACTATCGCCCGTTCCACCAGATTTTGCAACTCTTTTAAGTTGCCTGGAAAATCATAGGACTGCAAGCGACGCAAAGCTTCCGGCGTGACTTTCGGTCGTGCAATACCTCTCGCTCGCGTGTATAGACTAATGTAGTATTCTATCTGCGCTTTAATATCAGCTTTCCGCACCCGCAGTGGTGGCACTTTGATAACTTGACCAACAGCACGCTCAATTGCTGGCTGAATTTTTTCTGCAACTATCAAGATGCGAGCATTACTGACGCGGGGTTCGGGGGTTGGTTCTCCCGAACGACTTACAGGGGTGTATTTGCCCGTTTTTAACAAGTTTGCTAATGCTGGCAACAACTCCGGGGGTGTTTCTTGAATGTTGTTCAGAACTAAAGTGCCTTCCCCCAACCATTCCAGCAGTCCTGGTTTGCCTCCAGCACGACCAAACAAATCAGTACCGCTCGTCTGGAGAATACCACAGTTCACTTTGATAATTGGTTCTCGCCGCTGTTTGGAACCGAAGTGGATCAGTGCTGCTATAATGTCTTTTCCTAACCCTGGTTCGCCAAAAATTAACACTGATTTGCGCTCATCAGCTGCTTCTCGAATTTCTTGTCTCAAACGCACAGCATAGCGACTTGTCCCCACAATTCCGCGCTGCGCCTTGGTGACTAAATAGGGTCGCAACGCTGTGGAACGTTCTTGTTCATAGGTAAGAGCAGATGTCAGTTGAGCTAATTCTTGAGCCATCTGGCGAGAAACAGCCTGAGCAATTTCAGGATACTGGCTGACGAGTTCCCGAAATTTAGCCGCAGCCACAACCCACAAGTGGGATTCTGTGACTGTTGTAATTGTACGCTGCGCCACTTCATCCAACAGGAGTTCTTGCAGGTGAATAACTGCCCCAGGGAGGAAACCAATAGCTAAGGCAGGGTTGGTTTTATTGCTGCTATCGCTTTCCAATTGACCTTGTTGGAGAATATAAAGCGCTTCTGGAGGAGTCCCTTCAGTGACTAAATGGTAGTTTGCTGGAAAAACTTGTTCTTGTATAACTTGAGCTAGCGCGCTCAACACCGCAGGCGATAAAATTCCTAAAGCTGTGCGTTCTTGTAGCCATATTTCTATTTCTGGAGATGTCATGATTATTTCTCCTACTGAGCACTGCCTGATAAAAGGATTATCTCTGAAAGGAGTATCAAAAGACTTGTGGTTAAATTAAGGTGTATTACGACTGTCCGAGATGTGTGTAAGTGCTATTAGCACAAAATTTTGTCACTTAGATTTGGGAAGGCTAAAAATAACACTACGGCTTGTTCTAGAGAAGCCCAAGAAAGAGAGTTAGACAACCTATGCAGCCCTGGTTCACCCACATTTTGAAGTGTCTTCCTACTTAAGCAGAGTGACTACCTTTTGCCTTTTGATAATATTAAACACAAAAAGCACCCAAATTCATGAATTTCATTTAGTATGTGTCAGCCTTTTGGCAAAAGAAACTCTAGGTTTTGGCTGCTCATACTGATAGTTAATCTCTCTGGAGTTGGGGTAACACCAACACCAGAAACGACCATTAATAATTTCCTTTGTAATTTGTGTATGCACAGCAGAGTGCAACCAGAAACATTTTCTAAAAGGTAAAGGACTCAGAACATGATAACTATGTATGATGTCAAAAATGCAACTGAGCTAAACCTGGGATTGAAGTCTACTGTGCAAGAGTTACCACTTTGGCATATTTACATTGAGATAGACTGTCCTGGAGGTAACTTGATGAAGCTCTTTGAGCAAGAGCCTTTACTCCCAGGAATTATTCTGACAAGGAATCAGCGTTATGTGGGGATGATTTCGCGGCGGGTATTTTTTGAGTACATGACCCGCCCTTATAGTTTAGGGCTGTTTTCTAAAAGGCCTATCGATAATCTCTACAATTTGCTAGAGCTAGAAATTTTTGTACTTTCTGAGGATACGCCGATTGTGAAAGCGACTCAGATGGCACTGCAACGAGCAACCCAACTCGTCTATGAGCCGATTTTAATAGAAGCTGAGTCTGGAAGGCATGGAGTACTCGATTTTTACCAGTTACTCCTAGCTCACTCCCAAATTCATGTCTTAACACTTGCTCAACTACAACAGACAGAAGAGCAATCTAGAATAGTTAGGACTAACTTGCGCGACCTTCAGGATAACCATACACGATTAGTACAGAATGAAAAAATGGCAGCCCTAGGACAACTCGTTGCCGGTGTTGCCCATGAGATTAATAACCCCGTCAACTTTATTGCTGGTAACATTGACCATGCCAACTATAATATTCAGGATCTACTCCAGCTAATCAGCTTGTACCAACAGTACTATCCCGAACCGGCAGCAGAAATTCAAGCTGCAATCAATGAAATTGAACTAGACTTTTTAACTGCAGATCTTCCCAAGCTCCTTACCTCTATGAAAGTCGGCACTGGGCGTATCCAGGAAATTGTCCGCTCGTTACGAAACTTTTCCCGCCTTGATGAAGCTGAGAAAAAAGCCGTTGATATTCATGAAGGTATTGACAGTACCCTGCTCATTTTACACAGTCGCCTCAAGCCTTATTCAGGCTCAGAAAGCATTACCATCATCAAGGAATACGGCAACATCCCTTTGGTCGAGTGCTACGCAGGGCAACTAAACCAGGTCTTCATGAACATTCTCTGTAACGCCATTGATGCACTTGAAGAGGAAATAAAAAATCGGAGGTCAAGATTTGGCAAAGAACAAAACCAAATCCCCAATGTTCAACTCCCAAGCTTCTTGATCCGAATTCGTACTGAGATGGCAGACTCCACCCAGTTAGTCATTAGCATTGCAGACAATGGACCCGGTATAACAGAGGATGTTAAGAAGCATATATTCGATCCCTTTTTCACCACCAAATCTGTTGGTAAAGGAACTGGATTAGGACTATCTATTAGCTATCAAATCGTTGTTGAAAAACACGGTGGTCAAATGTACTGCATCTCTGAACCTGGAAAAGGGACTGAGTTTATCATTAAAATTCCAGTCCTGCGTTAGAATTCACCCTAAATAAAAAAACTTATTTTTTGCAGGAAATTTCAAAAATAACTCTGCTCAAGTCTCGTTATGTCTTAAATAAGGTAAATCAACTTTTTATCATCCTTTGCGATATCTGCCTTTTAGTTCTCCCAATCTCACAAAGGCAACAATTGCACTCGCCAACGCCAAGTCAACTGGATAGAAAAGAGGTTCCAATCATGGATGTTGTTCATGTCAACGACGCACAACAGCACCTTGATGCTGTTATCAATGAAAGTGCAAAATCTCATACACCAGTCATAATTACTGGTCATCAAAATCAAGCGGTACTTGTTGCTCTTGAGGACTGGAACGCAATCCAAGAAACGTTGCATATACTCCAAGTTCCACCGAATGGGAGAGGATATCCTTGAAGGAATGCGTACTCCTGTTGAGGAATGTGTGACCAAAGAGGAGCTTGATTGGTAGTGTGGGAATTACGCTTTACCAAGCGAGCACAAAAAGATGCAAAGAAGCTTGCTGGATCTAGACTCAAGCCGAAAGCAGAAGAGCTTCTTGCAATTTTGGAGCAAAATCCCTATGAAAATCCTCCTTCTTATGAAAAGTTAAAAGGAGATTTGCAAGGGGCGTATTCTCGAAGAATTAATATTCAACATCGGCTTGTATATGAAGTGCGCCGAAGTTGAGCGAGTCGTGAAAGTTCTAAGTATGTGGACTCATTACGAGTAATATCGATGAAAATTTTACAAAATCCGGAATATTACACAGCGAAATTGTATAAAATCTCAGCAACAACCTCTTCATGACCCAGTTATGCCGCCAGACTACTCCGGTCAAAATCTCCGAGGTCGCTCCTTTAAAGGTCAAAACCTGACTGGAGCAAACTTTAGCGGTGCAGATATTAGAGGGGCAGATTTTAGCAATGCTAACCTCAAAGAGGCTAACTTCACAGGTGCTAAGGCTGGACTACAGCGACGTTGGACAATTGGGTTGCTCATAGCATTACTGTTCTTATCAGCATTATCAGGATTTGCCTCCGAGTACGTTATATACGTGCTATACCGCTTGATTGATCCTAATACTGACTTCAGGTATCGAATAACATCTGGTGTTGCTACCTTAGTAGTACTTATATTTTTCTCTTTTCTTACTACTTATAAAAATTTAGATACATCTCTAAACGTCTCAATCTTCATTAGTGCGATCGCTAGTTCTGTTCTTACTGCTACTATTACCACCTTAAATATTGACGACTATAAGCGTAGCAGTGGGGCTGCATTTGCTGGTGTCGTTGCTGCGACTATTGTTGATGCAGGTATTATTAATAGTGCCATAATTATTCTTGGTGCCAATAAAGTTAAATCTTCTATTTTCTGGAGACTTGCTGTTATTGTCGGCTGTGCTGCTTTTTCTAGCTCAATAGTGGTGAGTGCAACAAGACATAATATTGATCATCCATCGTATTTTCGTGTTGTCACTGGTATAGTTATTATCTCTATTCTGATATTGAGCGTTCATATTGCACAGAATGCGATGCAAGGAGATGAAAGATACGGCTTAATTTATAAAAGAGCGATCGCATTTGGCTCTACAGGTGGAACCAGTTTTCATGGTGCTGACTTAACCGATGCTGACTTTACTGGTGCAACCCTCACAAGCACAGATTTCAGAAAAGCAAACCTGACACGCACTTGTTTTTATGAAGCAAAAAAACTTGACTTTGCCCGAGTAGGGGACTCAATATTGGCTAAACGAGCTATTCTCAATTTACTTGTTACTGGCAATGGTCGAGGAAAATCCTATGTTGGTGCTAACCTCAAAGGTGCAAACCTCAGAGACGCAGACCTGAAAGAAGCAAATCTCAAAGACGCTGATATTAGTGAAGCTACCTTCCAAGGCGCTTGTTTAGAGTGGGCAAACCTGACTCTCGCTCAAGCTGTTGGCACTAATTTTACCAACGCTCACATGACTGGTGTTTGTGTGGAAGCATGGAATATTGAAAGTACAACTAAGTTAGATAATGTCGATTGTCACTTTGTCTATCTTCTAGAAAACTTCAAACCTGGAACCGATGATCGCGAACGCCGTCCCAGCAGTGGCGAATTTCAACCAGGAGAATTTACCAAGCTATTTGAAGAAGTTTTAAATACAGTTGATTTAATTTTCCGCGACGGCATAGACTGGAAAGCTTTTGTTACCGCCTTCAAACAAGTGCAAGTCGAAAATGAAGACACGGAACTCGTTATTCAGAGTATTGAAAATAAAGGCGATGGGGTCGTTGTTGTTAAGGTAAATGTACCTCTTGATGCTAATAAAGAAAAGCTTTATCGTGATTTTACGCAAAATTATCCACTTGCACTACAAGCCATAGAAGAAAAATATAAAGCCCAATTACAAGCTAAAGATAAGCAGATAGAAGAGCATCGCCAAAAATATGCGGATATGAAAGAGATTGTTGGCTTATTGGCGAGTAAGCCTGTTAATGTTCAATTTGAAAATAAACTAGATAATAAAAATATGACTAACAGCAATGATGCCAGCCGCAAAATTGAAATTGGCAGTGTCGGCAGAGATTTTAATGCCAGCGGACAAGCTTTGAATTTAGGTGACATCAGCGGTACGGTAATAAATACCATCAACGAGTTACCCAAGTCTCCAGAACCCGAAAAACCGGGAATTAAGGAATTGTTGACGCAATTGCAAGAGGCAATAGAGGCTGAGAAGGATTTACCCGAAGAAGATAAAGCTGAAGCATTAGAACAAGTAAAAACCTTAGCAGAAGCCGGGAAAAATCCCCAAGAAGGGGAGAAGCAAAAAGAGGCGAAAACGGCTATCAAGATTTTAAAAGGGACAATAGCTGGCTTACCCACTGCGGCAACATTGGCTGAGGCGTGTAGTAAACTGTTGCCGCTGATTTCCAAGTTTCTGGGTTTAGGCTAACCCGCGTAGGGGGGTTTTGTTTGTGTAGCCGCGACTTCTAGTCGCCAAAAAGAATAATTTGTAGGTGTGTGTCATTTTATATTTTAACTGTCAGCGCCCCCTACGCCTATCTGTTGCTGCATTTGCCTTTTACTTCTCCCAATCATCACAAAGGCAACGATCGCACTCGCCAACGCCAACCCCACAGCAATAAACATCACCAAGCGAAAACTATCTACAAATGCAAGAGCGATCGCCTGTTTTAACTTTGCACTCAGTTCAACATCCACACCAGCAGGAACTTCAGCACCCGCTAGCTTGATGCGCTGTTCATTCAACTGTTTTTGAACTTCAGGCGGTATGTTTAGTGTTGCTAAACGCCCATTGAGGCTGCGATTAAATGTATTGAAAACAAAGATATTGAAAATGGCGATCGCCAGCAATCCAGCAGTGCGAGCAACAGCATTGTTAATTCCCGAAGCAATACCAGCTTGGCGTTGCTTGACTGCACCCATCACTGTTGTTGTCAAGGGGGCAACGCTCATTGCCATACCCAAACCTAACACGACTATAGCGGGGAAAAATGTTGTCCAGTAACTACCGTCAATTCCTGGGAGAGCAAACAAGGCAAATCCAATGGATGCAATTATCGGACCAATTGTCAAGGGGAGTTTTGCGCCGTAGCGACTGACCAATCCCCCAGACCAACGTGAAAGCAGGAACATAATTACAATAAAAGGTAAGAATACCGCGCCAGCCGCTGTTGCCGAATAGCCTTGCACTTGAATTAAATTGAAGGGGACAAAGTAAAACACCCCACCCAAAGCGGAGTAAAGCAGCAGTGTGAGCAAATTTGCACCACTGAAGGTGCGTGATTGAAATAAAGATAACGGCATCATTGGGGCGCGGTTGTTCACTTCCACAAAAATAAACGCACTCAAGATAAGTGCGCCAACAACCAAGCAACCTAGAACCAGGGGATGGAACAATCCTAGGTGAGATGATTCGATGAGTCCATAAACAATCACCCCTAAGCCGAGAGTTGCCAAAGCAGCCCCCCACCAGTCAAGTCTTGCAGACTCTTCATCGTAACTTTCTGGCACGCGCCAAAACAAAAGACCCAGTACAATGCCAGCGAGGGGAACATTGAGAAAAAATATCCAGCGCCAAGAGACATTTTCAACTAACCAACCACCAAGAACCGGACCAAGTGCCGAGGTAATGGCTGTGAAACCTGACCAAGTTCCAATCGCTTGTCCACGTTGTTCCGCGCTAAATGAGGCGCTAATGATGGCTAAACTTCCCGGAACTAGCAACGCACCACCAATTCCCTGAACTGCCCTAGCTATAATGAGTTGATTGACATTTGGTGACAGACCGCACCAGACTGAGGCTAAAGCGAAGAGGGCAATACCATAGGCGAAGATGCGCCGTCGTCCGAAGCGATCGCCTAATGACCCACCTACCAAGATCAATGCTGCCAGAAACAGGGCATAGGACTCAACAATCCACTGCACATCAGTAGTCGTTGCATTCAATTGTGATTGCAATACTGGAAGTGCCACATTGACAACAGTACCATCAATCATTGCCATGCTCGAACCGAGGATTGTTGCTGCTAGTACCCACCGTCCAACGTTTCTAGAACAGGGGTCAGTGCATGGTGCTGAGCGAATCACTCCCTCATCACACGGCTGTTTGACGATGTTAGCCATTTCAAGCTACGAAGAACGCTATTCCCAAATTTTACTGAAAAGTGGCATCTAGCTTTGATTACATATATTGTTCATGTCAATACTGTGTTTGCTCGTGAGCAGATACTGACAAAACTGGCAAAAAATGAGCAATCATATCCACTACGCTCCACCACAACCAGGAGCCTGCAACTTAGGACTAGCATTGGGTACCACCGCCACCAACTCTACCTTACCATCGGCATCGACAACCCATCCTTGCGCCTCCACAATAGTTTCTTCTGGTGTCTGCCTTCTGTCCGACTGAACTTCTGAGCGGGGGCTTCCGCCGCTCAGAGTTCTCTCTGCCTTCTGTGGCTCTGAAAAATTCCGGGTATCATACCATAAAGTCTGACCTCGTAAGGTATAGTTGGGATTTTCTGGTATTCCACCCCGACCACTGAAGACTAAACTATTATTTTTCGCCGTAGCAGCACAACCTGTAGCAATTCGCTGGGAGGAGTCGGTTAAACTTGTTGGTAGTTTCACTAACCCGCGTGATGGGTCCACATCTACCGTGTCGATTTGCACCGTACCATTAAACTCCGAACCTAGTTCCGAGGAAGCGGTAATGTCACTCTCTGAGGTATCTTGTTCGCGGAACTGGGTACCAAAAATACCTTGAGCATTCACCACCACCCGTCCGCCAAAACCTTTTTGGGCGTTTGCAGTGATGTCGCTATTTTCCACGGCGACTAAAGTATCAGTGGAGATGGTAAGATTACCGCCATTGGAACTGTTAAGGGCATTGGTACTGATTTTACTCCCTTGACGCATCACCAAGTTTTGCGATTCGATAGTGATGTCCCCAAAATCGCCAGCATTAGTATCAGCAGTAATTGAGCCTTGGTTTTTCAGTAGCAGGGTAGGGGCGTTAATTTGAATACTACCCGCTGCCCCTGTGCCTTTGTTATTTGGGTCTTGGCTTTGGAAGTTGCTCACACTAATGGTGGCACCATCGCGAATTGTTAACTGATTAGCAGTAACTGTGATATTGCCTCCATTGCCACTGTCTTGGATAGCGCTAGCAAATAACCCACTACGGCCCAATGTACTAGTACCTACCAACTCAACATTGTCAGCGTTAATTTGCAAATTCCCAGCATTTCCTGAGCCAGTGGTAGCAGAAGCTACTTGACCGCCATCTACAAGGCGTAAACTTCGGGATTGAATATTCACATTCCCACCCTGACCAGTCCCAGAATCTGAAAATCCTGATATCTTTTCCACTGTGGCTGAAATTTGGCTGGAACCTCCTTCTGAGACGCCTGTAACTTCTATATCAGAAGCATTAATATTTAATTCTCCACTTTTACCCAAGCCAAAGGTAGTAGTAAATATCTGAGCGCCTGCTTCAATTCGCAAGCTTCCAGTCTCAATATTTAAGTTACCCCCATTGCCAGTGGCACTTGGATTAACTGGGGAAAATATGCCACTGGCTCCTAAAAAGGAATCGCCGATGGCTTGAATATCTTTAGCTCTCACGCTCAAATCGCCCGCAGAACCAGCCCCAAAAGTTGCACTTTGTATTTGACCACCATCACTCACCTGCAAGTCTTTGGTTTCAATGACGATGTTGCTGCCATTTCCCGTTGCGTCTGGTGCCACATCAGCAAATATGCCACTGTAGTATTGATTATTTGGATTATCAACTATCCCTTGTACCTTCAAAGATTCAGAAGCAAAGACATTCAATGTTCCTGGTGTGCCATTCCCCAAAGTATCTGTGATAACGACTGAACCATCAGTTAGGCTGATGTTTCCACCTCGCAGTTGAATACTACCTGCACTGTTGCCACTGGTATCAACAGATGCTGCATTCAACAATTCTATGTCACCGTAGTTAATTCCTTGTCCTGGTTGAAGTTGTAACTGTTGATTATTATTGACTAAAGAAACTTCACCAGTCTTGACTGACCAAATTTCCACTCTTCCCTCTGGATGTGTGACATTTCCGCCATCCAACACCACATTCCCACCCACCAGAGCTATAGTTTTACCCGTTTGGGTTTCGTTGTGCAGTCCCTGTGGGCGGTTAGTGCGGTCTACGTAACCAGAACTAAAATCGACTAATAAATTGTTGCCATTACCGTTGACACGAATGCTACTGTTAGGATTTGACCCGTATTGCAACCCAATGGGAACGCTAATTGTTAGCACTGGGCTGGCTGTCGGGTTAGTGGCGCTAAATTCTGTACCATCGGCAAATGTCATTTTATCTGCGGTGGTGGCAAAAAAGGAACCGCCGATGTCCAAACTGGCATTTTCTCCAAAGATGATACCGCTAGGATTGAGGAGGAACAGGTTAGCTTGACCGATATCTGTGGTAGCGTTGATCAGTGTTTGGATGGTGCCGTTAATTTCAGAAGGCAACCCGCCAGTGATGCGGGTGATGATGTTGTCAACACCTTGGGAATGGACAAAACGGGCTGTATCCCTTGATTGTACAGAGAAATCTTTTAAGCTGTGGAAAAGATTAGCACCATTACTAGGTTGGGTACCGCCAGTAATTTCATAGACTCCCTCACCAACATTATTGACGTTGGTAGGTAAAGTGCCATCGGGGCTAATTTGGGTTTGCGCTCTAACTGGCAAGGGAGTTTTCACCAGGAGAGAGAGAGTAATAAGAGGAAACAAGTATTTCATTTGTACAAAGGAAATAAAAGCTTTCTGTAAAATTGTTGTCAACTCAAAAAACATATAAGTAATGTTATGTCCGGTTAAATAACCTTAATAAATTCGTAGTGAGGACTAAAGTCCTCTTGCTCTTTGAAAGCAAAGACTAAAGTCCTTACTACAAACAAGTTTTATTATGAGTAATTTCCCGAACATGATATATAGCGTTTCTCATCTGAATGAAGTACTAATTTATCTGTGTCCATCAGTACGGCAGTTGCTTCAACGGGGGGAACCCCCGCAACGCACTGCCTCGTCCATCTGTGGTTCATTCTTTCTTTGTGTACCTCACCCAGTTGCAAACCGCTATAAGTGGGCGAAATTAAACGTAAAATACACTCTTAGCTCGTAGTGAGTACTAAAGTACTCAAGCTGGTTTGTAGTGAGTACTTTAGTACTCAGGGCAAGGGTTTTTAGGGCTAAAGCCCTTATTACAAACTTTCGTAAGAGAGTATAAAAGGAGCATTCAAAAGCAGAAAGACCCTAATAAGGGGAAACAAGTATTTCCCCTCTAATAAAGTGATTGGTAGCATGCATCTGATAGTTTTTAAAGTGTAGAAAATAGAGAGTTATCGCAATTCTAGTGGGGGAACCCTAACCCCCTACCTCCTTACTTTCTTCCCTACTAAAGGAGGGGTGCTTTAGTAGCAGATGGTTCTGGCACGGATTTGGTATCAGAGGTGGTTAGTGCATTTGGCTGCCATTTTTGGTTCAGAAAACCTAATTTTTGGAAATACTCTTTCCAATATTCTTGGTAAGTAGAGGAGCGCCATATTATGCACTCGGATGTGTTGTAATTTGTTGTATCATTGCAATAACTTGTTAGAGATGGGTCTTGTGGAGACAGTAAGGGAGAGGTTGCGTCGTCATCGTCATCATTCTCATCATCATCACCATCGTCGTCATCTCCTGTATAACTACTGTTATCCACGCTTATAGGATTGACCAGTTCTGGGGGAGAGGTCAGAAACCAAGTAGAGGAATTTGCCATCTTGTTTTCTGCTGTAGCCTTGGCTTGATTGTATAGAGTTGGTAGGATAGCCCCTAATTGGTCTAATTCTATAGCTGTCGAATCTATATCCCAGCCAATTGAATCCAATGCAGTGAGATCTGTATTTGCGATGACCTCTCTCTTACTTGCTTCCAGATAGGGTTCCATGATGCCGGCTTTGCCTTTTTGCCAGTGAGAAGCCTGCTCACCATCGCCACCTAAGGTGATATCTTCTCCTTTTGTCATGTCCTCAATCTTTGAATTGCCTCTGTTAAAGGTAAAGAAAGGATCGACACCAATTGATAAGTCTGGTATTCCCTTGATATCGGGACTGTCATCGTCACCTGAGATGACCTTGTCTTTGCTTTGAGTAGAGAAGCGGTATAGGTCTAGTGGAGTGATACTTTTCTCTACAACAGAATCTGTTATGGTTGCACCAGAGTTTTTTTTGTTTTTTATCGCTGTTATTAAGTTGGGATTATCCACCCCGCTAAGAAAGCCTAGCATATGACCCATTTCATGTACCGCCGTAGTCAAAAAGTCTAAGCTGTTAGACGGAATCGAGTTGTTTGTGTAGTTATAACTCCATGTCAATGGGTTGTTTGGGTCACTATTTAGGTTTGTGAGGTCTTTATTTAAGACAATATGTCCATCAAAACCAGCGTCTGTACTGGAAAGCATTCCTAGGGCTTTGGCATTAGCACGGGTAAAGTTGATGTAGCCAATATCCGATACCTTCTGATTATTGACCATCACCCTCAACCCAGAATCATCATCGTCGTCGTCTATCTTCTGAAAGTTTGTGTAGGCAGTACCATCATTTTGTGATTTTCTATCTGCATTAAACTTAGAGAGAAAAGTTTGGTAAGAAGTCTTTGGAACCAGCATCTCTGCTGTTGCACTTCCAAGAACGTTTTCAGGTACCGCATCAGTGGTCGTAGCAAACAGTTTGATGGTGACATCATCGGCAAGGAATTCGCTCCACACATTGGCTGCCAACTCCATACCAATCATCTGGTCTAGGGTAGTCTCAGGTCCGTAGTAGATTTGGAATTTTGTTGTCGTTGTTGCTCCAGTTGTAGTATATGTTGTGTCTGCCTGTACTAACTTGAGGTTAGCAATAGCTACAACATAGACAATGAAGGTTAGCAAAGATAACTTCCAACGACGAGTCCCTCGATTTCTCTTATTTGAGCGACTGTAGATGGTAGATTTCTGATTACTAATGCTTTTCATCGCGAGTTTTGCAACTGACAAGAAATGCTTTATTTTCAGAATCATGAAAATCTTCTGCCTTACTATTTCTATATTTTTAATGTAATTCATGTTGATTTTTCTTTAATCGAATTAATATATTCAAATTGAAAATTTTACGTAAAAATACTGAAAATGAGTGATATCCATTATCAGCATATCTAGTGAGACTTTGAAACTTTCAGGCATGAAAATTGCTTGAAAGGCTCTATGGATAAGGAAAATACATCAATAGGGATAAAAGCACCTCAAACCCAATTAGCACTAGCAAAGGTGTTTAATCAATGTTAAACCCTTGCTATTGTGGGACTGAGGCGCTTTTGAGCCTAGTTTTTTACAAAGTCCCACTAGTGTTAAATATAAACTTTTTGTAAAAATTTATGTAGAGATATAAATTTTTTATAAAAATACGAAACATTGGGTCAGTGGGATATAATGATTACGTTAAAGATAATAATTTTGTATATTTTCAAACCCATTAAACCTAAGAGTGGGAATGAAATTTATGTTGCTTGAGCTATAACTAGTATTTAGCGATTATCAATTTACATATTTCTTCTACGACTTCGTTAACCTGATTATAACCTCATCATTTTTTGATAAGAAAAGTGCTGTTTTCTTTAAAAGTTTATTTCTCATAAAAAAAATACCAGTTTGACTGATGGTCTAGAACAAAAAAAGACACTAAACTATTATGATTACTGGTATTTTATTACCAGCGATAGACATAAGTATTGTATGCAAAAGCAGCGTAACTCTATGCTTAAATACCGTCTATTCGGAAGCGCCTTGTTCATGTCATTGTCTTTTACCCCTATGTGGGTAACACTAGGTGCAGCCCAAGTGACATTCAAACCACCACGGATACTTGCACCGAAGGAGTCCACAGGCGGAGCTTCCCGGCAAGCTGACAACTGCCTGTTTGCTCAGACAACAAGCGCTACCAACTCGGTAACACCCCTACTTCCATCAAGCAGAATCGGCTTAACTGTCAAGGAGCGTCCGGCAATACTTGTCTACATTCCGCGAACTACCGTCAAAAAAGCATTGTTTAGTGTGCAAGATGAACAAGACACAAACCTCTACCAAACAACCATCGACTTGCCAGAAAAACCTGGTGTGATGGCAATCAAACTCCCAAAATCCGTGCCTGGACTCAAGACAGGCAAGAATTATCAATGGTCTTTGGCAATGATTTGCTCTGGTGAATTATTAGAGCCGGATAGTCCGTTGGTCAGTGGATGGATTCAGCGAGTCCATCCCCCTGTTAGCTTGAAAAATCACGGTCATTCGTCTCCTTCCTTAGAGTTGGTTTCTCACTTAGCCAAAAGTGGTATTTGGTATGATACCATCTTTGAACATGCCCGATTAAGGCAAGCCCAACCTAAGAATGCAACCATAACAGCTTCCTGGAAACAACTGTTAAATGATGTGGGTTTGAATGCGATCGCCCATGCTCCTTTGACGAATTAATCAACAGACTGGGACTCCTAGGCACTGACCTTCTAACTTGGCAATTTGGATGAGGGGAGCAGGGGTGAGAAAAAGCGAATTTCTCCCACTCAAACACTCCCTCCGTCCTTTACCCCAAGCAAAAGCAAAATGCGGTTCAATTGGAAAACCTTATTTCAACGTGTCTCGCCATTCTGGAAGTCTAGACTCATCCGTAGGGTGGTCAAAACGCAGTGGCGCTTTCGCTTTGTACTGCTTACAGCTCCCAGTGTGGCGTTTTGCGTCATTGTTGGGGGAATGGCTGGATTGTTCCAACTGCTGGAGTGGGAAACCCTAGAGCAATTTTATAATCTGCGTCCCAGCGAACCACCGGAAAAGCGCATTCTCATCGTCGCCATTGATGAAACAGACATCTCCCAAGTCGGTAAATGGCCAATTCCTGATCGTGTTTTAGCTGATTTGCTCATCAAGCTGAAAGCACAACAACCAGCAGTTATTGGCTTAGATATTTATCGAGATTTGCCTGTAAAACCAGGTCATGAGACCTTGGTTAAGGTGATGAAGTCTACACCGAACTTGATTGGTGTCATGAAACTGGCGGGAGCGCACAAGGTGCCTCCACCCCGCACCTTATCGCAACAAGACCAAGTAGCTCTTGTGGATTGGGTTGAGGATAGAGATGGCAAGGTACGGCGAGGCTTGCTGTCTGCTGGTGATGACAAAGGTGAAATTTTTTTGGGGTTAGCGTCTCGCTTAAGTGTAATGTATCTAGAACGCCAAGGTATTTCCTTAAAGCCCCTCGACGACAATGGAGATTCTTTGCAGTTGGGGAAAGCGGTATTTACACCTCTTAAGGGCACGGAGTTTAATTATCAACGATCAGATATCGGGGGATACCAAATTTTACTCAACTACCGGGGCTTTGGGGATAGCTTTGATATAGTGACTCTGCGGGAAGTGCTAAATGGTTCTGTGGCTCCGGAACGGATACGCGATCGCATTGTTTTGATTGGTACCACAGCCAAGAGTATCCGTGACGAGTTTTACGTAGGCTACAGGAAGAATGCACAACATAATAGTCGAACACCCAAGCCAGGGGTGATGGTTCACGCCAATTTAACCAGTCAAATCATCAGTGCAGCAATTGATGGACGACCTCTGATACGAGTTTGGTCTTATCATGCAGAGTGGCTGTGGATTTTCTGCTGGTCTTTTATTAGTAGTGGTCTTACTTGGAAATTGCTGTATATCAACTCCAACCGTCAGCAACGATTTCGGGGATTGCTGTTTATAGGAATAATATTTGCAATATCGATTATCTTAATGACTGCCTATCTGGCGTTTCTTGTAGGTTGGTGGATTCCCTCAGTTTCACCCTTACTGGCTCTGATTGGCAGTGCAATTATCACTGCCAACTTTTATAAAAAATTCAAACTAGCACAAGCCAACAAGCAACTACAGGAGTATTCTCGCACTCTCGAGCAAAGAGTCAGAGAGCGCACCAAAGAATTAGAAGCAGCCAAAATCGCCGCTGATGTTGCAAACTTTGCCAAAAGCGAATTTCTGGCAAATATGAGTCATGAACTGCGTACACCCCTCAACGGTATTCTAGGGTACGCACAAATCCTGCAACGCTCTTCCACCCTGATGAAATCTGAGATGGATGGCATTCGCATCATTCATCAGTGTGGTTCCCACCTGCTAACCCTGATCAACGATATTTTAGACCTGTCTAAAATTGAATCTCGCAAACTAGAACTATACAAGAGTGATTTTCATTTCTCGTCCTTCTTAACGGCAGTGGCGGAAATGTGTCGGATCCGTGCTGTCCAAAAAGGTATATTTTTTATATACCAAGGCGATCCCTTTCTCCCAGAATGTGTTTGCGCTGATCAAAAACGGTTGCGGCAAATATTAATTAATTTACTGGGTAATGCCATTAAATTTACTGAAAATGGGGGAGTCACTTTCAAAGTAGAGTTATTAGAAACACACAGAAAAGCCGAATCCCTGATCCACAAAGTGAGATTCCTAGTCGAAGATACCGGAGTAGGGATGACACCAGAACAAATAAAAAAGATTTTTTTGCCTTTTGAACAGGTGTCCGAAAAAAAGAACAGAACAGAAGGAACAGGTTTGGGTTTAACAATTAGCTCTAAACTTGCTGAGTTAATGGGAAGTAAAATCCAAGTTGAAAGTACTTTGGGCGTTGGCAGTAAATTTTGGTTAAATCTAGACTTATTGCTAGCCTGCGACTGGGTCAATACAGCCACCGTAGTCCAAGATAAAAAGATTATTGGTATTCAAGAGAAAAAGCCAAAAGTTCTCATTGTCGATGACCAATCGCACAATCGTTCCGTTGTCATCCAACTACTCGAATCCATTGGATTTTTATGCTTTGAGGCTACCAACGGTCACGAGGGTTTAGTAAAATTCGGGGAAATTCAGCCAGATTTAATATTAACTGATATCGCAATGCCAGTGATGGATGGCTTGGAAATGATGGGTACCATTAGGAGTTCGCTTAAACTGCAAAATCTGCCAATTATTGCCTCCTCTGCCAGTGTCTTTGAGGTTGACCGCTACAAAAGCTTGCAAGCAGGGGCGAATGAATTTTTGCCTAAACCAATCCAGATCGACGAGCTGCTGAAGCTGCTTAAGAAGTATTTACAACTGGAATGGATTTATGAAGAAACCACTAGCCAAGAGCAAATATCTTCCCCTACTCCATCTGCTGTTTCCAAGACAGAATTAATACCCCCAGCAGCAGCGGAACTGAAAAGATTGTTAGATTTTGCTATGAGAGGGAATATTCAAGGTATAGAGATATTGTTGGATGAACTGGAGAGATTAGATGATAAATTTCTACCGTTTACTACAGAAGTTCGTCAATTGGCTGACAACTTCCAAATCAAGAATATCCGTAAATTCATTCAATCTTTCCAGAGTAAAATTCCATGAATCCTAGTAGCTCTCAAAACGCCATCATCTTAGCTGTCGATGATAATCCCACAAATCTGAAAGTCCTGTCTAGTGCCATTGCCCATTTGGGATGGGAAATTTTGGTTGCTACTGATGGTGAAAGTGCTATTGAGCAAGCAGAATATGCTCGTCCTGACCTAATTTTATTAGATGTCATGATGCCGGGAATTGATGGATTTGAAACTTGCCAGAAACTCAAGGGGAATTCTATGACTCAGGAAATCCCCATAATTTTCATGACCGCTCTTTCAGACACCATTGATAAGGTCAAAGGTCTTTCTCTCGGAGCAGTCGATTACATTACCAAACCTTTTCAACCAGAAGAAGTCATAGCTAGAATTAACGTCCATTTAAAGCTGCATTTTTTGACGCAACAACTTGCAGTCCAAAATATAGAGCTAGAGAAACGGGTACAAGAACGCACAGCAGAACTTTCCAAAGCACTCCAAAAATTACACCAATCTCAACTCCAGCTAGTGCAATATGAAAAAATTTCTTCCCTCGGTCAGTTAGTTGCTGGTGTTGCCCATGAAATTAATAATCCTCTTACTTTTATAGATGGTAGTTTAAGCTATCTGGAAATTTTTATATCTGACCTGTTTTATCACTTGAAACTTTATCGTCAATATTATCCTAATCCAGTAGAGGAAATTATAGAAGATGCTCAAGACATAGAATTAGACAGGATGATTAAAGACATCCCAAAACTGATTTCATCGATTAATGTGGGTGTAGAACGGATAACCAAAATCAGTAGTAGTCTACGCATTTTTTCTCGTTCCGATGTTTTCCAGAAAACCACTTTTGATATTCATGAAGGCATTGAAAGTACCTTAGTACTCTTGAAGTATCGTCTGCAGAATCATAAAAATCGTTTAGAAGTGGAAGTCATTAAAGATTATGGTGAGTTACCAAAAATTGAATGCTTTCCTGGACAACTCAATCAAGTATTGATGAATGTTATTTGTAATGCTATAGATGCTTTTGATGAAGCTGCTCATAAAATTTTTAAAGAAGGCAAAAAGATTAAAGGCACTATTCATATTTCTACAGCAGTAAATGAAACGGAGACGCATATCATTATCTCCATAAAAGACAATGGACCAGGAATGTCACCCGATGTCAAAAAACGAATATTTGAACAATTTTTTACGACTAAGCCTGTAGGCAAAGGAACAGGTTTGGGATTATCAATTTCTCAAGAAATTGTGGAACAAAAGCATAATGGTAAGCTTCGCTGTTTTTCAGAATTAGGAGAAGGCACAGAATTTGTGATGGAAATTCCAATTAAATAAGAAGGCAGAAGGTTTTTTCAAATTAGATTAGCTAAAAAAAATAAAAGTAATATGTGTAACAAGCGTAAGCTGATGACATCAGTGAACTACACTCCCTGCTGGGGACTGATGACATTTTTGCTGCTAACGAGTCATTTTCCAGCATTGGCACAAAATGATTTGGGATTGAGGTTAAAAACTGGAAAGGCTGGTTTGGTAACTTTTGATGCCGCAAAGAATGGAAAATCTCCAGGCAAAAATGCCACATCCCAACTTGATGAAGGCAAGACGTTGTTTGAAGCAGGACGCTTTGCTGAGGCGGTTAAACTTTGGGAAGAGGCGGCAGCTGGTTATCAACGCCAAGGCGATATTATTAATCAAGCTTGGAGTTTGAGCTATCTTTCTTTAACCTATCAACATTTGGGGCAGTGGCAAAAGGCAGAGAAAGCCATTAGCAACAGCCTCAATCTCTTACAACAGCAAAAGGGGAATCCGGCTCCTCTAGCGGTAGCTCTCAATACCCAAGGAAATCTCAAACTTGCACTAGGAAAAGGGGAAGACGCCCTAAAAAGTTGGCAGAAAGCAGAACGCGCCTATGCTGCTGCTGGCGATACAGTGGGGAAAATAGGTAGCCAAATTAACCAAGCCCAAGCCTTGCAATCTTTAGGATTTTATCGCAAAGCGCAGAATCTGTTAGTAAGTGTCAATAAAAAGCTGCAAACTCAGCCTGATTCCCAATTGAAAGTGCAAGCATTGCAAAGTCTGGGAGTTGCTTTACAAGTGCTAGGAGATTTACAAAAATCCCAGGAAGTCTTAAAGCAAAGTTTGGCAATTAGTGAGCGCCTCAATTCTAGTGCAGACACCAGTAATATTCTTTTTCGATTGGGAAATACTGCAAGAGACTTACAGCAAAAGCAAGTAGCTTTGAATTACTATCAACAAGCAGCAGCGAAGGCAACTCATCCCCGCGTGGAAGTAGAAGCCCAGTTGAATCAACTCAGTCTTTATACACAAACCTCACAGTGGGGACAAGCTCAGTCTTTATTAGCGCCAATTAAATCTCAACTGGATAACCTTCCCCCCTCTCGCACGTCTATCTATGCAGCTGTGAACTTTGCCCGTAGTCTTTCTCAGTTGGCGAGACGGGATAGAGGAGAGTCTGCACAATACCACCAGCAAGCAGCGCGGGTTTTGGCTCGTGGTGTACAGCAAGCAGAAAACTTGGGGGATATGCGAGCCAAAGCCTATGCCTTAACTGAGTTAGGAGGATTATACCTCCAAACACAGCAGCTCGCTGAGGCGTTGAAACTGACCGAACAAGCCCAACAACTTGCCGAGGGAATTAACGCTGCTGATATTGCCTATCAAGCTTATTGGCAAATCGGGCGCATCCGCAAAATTCAGGGAGATACTAAGGCTGCGATAGTAGCATACAATTTATCCGTCAATGCCCTCAAGTCTCTGCGTAATGACTTGGTAACGATTAATCAGGATGTGCAATTTTCTTTTGAACAGAGTGTGGAACCGGTTTATCGGGAATTAGTGGATTTGTTGTTAGAATCCAACCCCAGCCAAGAAAACTTAAAGCAAGCCAGGGAAACAATAGAAGCCCTGCAATTAGCCGAATTAGACAATTTCCTTCGCGAAGCCTGTTTAGAAGCCAAACGGCAGCAGATTGACCAAATAGATAAGACAGCAGCGGTTATTTATCCGATTATTTTGGCTGATCGCGTGGAAGTCATTGTCTCTGTTCCCGGAAAACCTATTTCGAGCTACAAAACTTCTCTACCGAAAGCTGATATCGAGAACAGCATCAAACAGATGCGACAATCCCTCAATCCCGCTTACTCCAATGAAGAACGTTTGGAGCTGTATCAACAGCTCTATGACTGGCTGATTCGTCCAGCCCAGCCTCAGTTAGCCACCAGTGGGGTGAAAACTCTGGCATTCGTGCTAGATGGTTCCTTGCGAAATCTGCCGATGGCGGCTTTACATGATGGCAAACAGTATCTGATAGAGAAATATAGCCTTGCTCTCTCACCAGGGATGCAGCTATTGCAGGCGCGATCGCTCAAAGGGGAAAATTTGAAAGTGATTACAGCGGGACTGAGTGAAGCACGCCCAGGGTTTAACGCCTTGCCTGCAGTAAAGTTGGAAGTCAAAAAAATTGCCTCGGAAGTTAACGGCCAACTCCTTTTAAATGAAACTTTTACCACAGCCAATCTACGAAAAGCCATCCAATCGAAGCCTTTCTCGATTTTGCATCTGGCTACTCACGGTCAGTTTAGTAGTAGGTCTGATGAGACTTTTATACTTACCTGGGATAAAAAGATTAAGATAAAGGACTTAGCCGAATTAATTAAATCTAGAGACGAAGACAAAGCTAGCCCAGTGGAATTATTGGTTCTCAGCGCCTGCGATACAGCCAAAGGGGACAACCACGCTATCTTAGGATTGGCAGGAGTTGCAGTCCGTTCCGGGGTGCGTAGTACCTTAGCAACCCTCTGGGCTGTCAAAGACGAATCTACAGCCAAATTTATGGCGGAGTTTTATAAACAACTCAGCCAACCAGGAGCAACTAAAGCAGAAGCCTTGCGACAAACCCAATTGGCATTTTTGCAAAATGAAGATTTTTCCCATCCCTTTTATTGGGCATCGTTCGTCTTAGTGGGAAATTGGTTGTAATTCTGTTTTCAAACAACTTCTTATGAGTCTGTCGGATCTCCCCAATCTCTGGGTGCCTTTAGCGCTTTTAGGTTTAGTGATCATTGCTGCTGTGTTTTTTAGTAGTCGCAACAGTTGAAAACAAGCAATTAATCGTCTCTACGATAGGTGTGTCGTTGCTTATAGCAACTTTTGAGTACGTTGGTATATTATTGAGCTACTATACGCCCCTAGCTCCCATATCCTTTAGTACTGGTACTCAGCTAGATTTGCCAATGAGTACTAATAACTAATAACGCTGGAGTAATGACTAATTACTCCTATTGAGGGTTAAAATAAATCCCGATTGTCTTCCAAAATGTGAAAGCTTCATGATCTCCAGTAACGACTTTCGACCTGGTGTCTCGATAGTATTAGATGGGTCTGTGTGGCGAGTTGTGGAATTCCTCCACGTTAAGCCAGGGAAAGGCTCTGCCTTTGTGCGGACGAAACTAAAAAATGCCCAAAGTGGGAGCGTGGTGGAAAAAACGTTCCGCGCCGGCGAAACAGTTCCGCAAGCCAACCTGGAAAAAAGCACAATGCAGCATACCTATAAAGAGGCTGACGAATACGTCTTTATGGATATGGAAACCTACGAAGAAGGCAGATTGAGTGCGGCGCAGATTGGCGATCGCGTAAAATACCTTAAAGAAGGTATGGAAGTCAACGTCGTTCGCTGGGGCGACCAAGTCCTAGAAGTAGAACTGCCTAACTCTGTGGTGTTGGAAATTGTGCAAACAGACCCAGGTGTTAAGGGCGATACTGCAACAGGTGGTTCCAAGCCTGCAACTGTAGAAACAGGAGCAATTGTGATGGTTCCTCTGTTTATTTCCCAAGGAGAACGCATCCGCATAGACACTCGTAACGATACATACCTTGGCAGGGAGTAACTTTATTCTCACCTCTAGATGCAAATCCCGATTTTCATCTATGACAGGGATTTACATCCCTGCCTAACTATCAAATTCACTTTCAGTTAGATAAATATCTACTACCTAATTGCATGAGGTAAGAAAAGCTGTGCCATTGGACTTTAATGAAATCCGCCAACTGTTGACAACTATTGCACAAACCGATATTGCAGAAGTCACGCTCAAAAGTGACGACTTTGAACTAACGGTTCGTAAGGCTGTAAGCACTCATCAAATGTTGTCAGCAGGTCAAGCGGTGTTAGGCGCGGTTGGAGGAGCGGGATTGACGCCAGTTTCACCGTCGGTACCTTTGGTGGTATCCCCTCCGACCGTAACAGAAACTGCGTCAACTCGCGCCTTTGATAGCAATACAGGGGGCGTACAGTCGCCACTGATTCCCTCAGTCAAAGAACAGAAATTCGTTGACATCCCTTCACCAATGGTGGGAACGTTTTATCGCGCTCCTGGTCCAAGTGAATCGGCATTTGTGGAAGTGGGCGATCGCATAAGGAGTGGTCAAACAGTATGTATCATAGAAGCCATGAAACTCATGAATGAAATTGAATCAGAAGTATCCGGACAAGTGATAGAAATTCTCGTTCAGAACGGTGAACCAGTGGAATATGGTCAGCCTTTGATGCGAATTAACCCAGATTAAGTATTAATCTATATATCTATGTCTCTATGCCTCGTTGTTAAATGTCTTAGTTGAGTCCTTACGGGTCTACCCTGATGAAACAAGCGTTGCCTGTACCGCCAGAAGTTGTGCAACAAGTAGCTGAATACTTCAGCCTCTTGAGTGAACCTATGCGCCTACGGCTGTTACATTTGCTGCGGGATGAAGAAAAATGTGTGCAAGAACTGGTAGAGGCAACACAGACTTCTCAGGCTAATGTGTCAAAACATTTGAAGGTAATGTGGCAAGCAGGAATCCTCAGCCGCCGCAGTGAAGGAACTTCTGCCTACTACCGAGTGGAAGATGAAATGATTTTTGAATTGTGCAACAGGGTTTGTGATCGGCTTGCCTCCAGGTTAGAACAGCAAGCCCGTAACTTTCGCATTTTAAATAGCAAGTAGTCAGTTGTTAGTGGTGAGTGGTTAGAACTAACCACTCACCACTCACTAATAACTAAAGTGAATAATTTTTCTCAAAGCTTTCACGGGTCAGTGGCTGTTCCAACTCCAGACCTTCACCACCTAAAACGTCCAAAGTTTTGCCATTTACCTCAATGTAGACTTTAGCATTATTGTTTAAGGCTGTAGCAGTGTAGACAACTTGCCCCACGCGACCCATCATTGAAGAACTACCACCTCCACTGGTAAATTCTTCCGATAAATTAACGTGGATACCATCATTTGCCACCTTAACACCCAGCAGCTTGGTTCCTTTTGGAATCGTGGTAGACTCCGTTCCTTCTGTCGGTCCTGCTAATAATTGTTGGAAAGCTCCTTCTAAAACTTGGTTAGGCGAATTCCCACCTGCTTTAACTTGAACTGTTTGCGGAACCAATTTAAAACCAGTGCCAGTGTCTTGCAGCCAAAAGACTTCAGCATTTCGCTCAATACCAAACTGGTTGGTTGAGCGCGGAGGTTGAGTTTCTCCTGGAGCAGGGATTGGTGCTGGAGGATTATTAGCGGATTTCCACGTAAAATAAGCAACACCACTACTCACGGCAATCACTGCTGCTGAAACAGATGCAATAACACCTGGAGAAATACGATGAGATCCTTGCTGTTCTTTCATATTGAAAACCTTCCTTTGGGCTGAAATAGTATTTTTATGAGGAGAAGCCTGGTTAACGACGATACTCATGAGCCGGGGGTTTCCAAAAACCTAGAGGATGGCTCTATTCGTAAAAATGCGGCAGTCTCTAATTCTTCTGGTCTTATATTCAATTTTAGAAGCCGCACTTGTAGACCGTCATCTTCCAAATTTCCTAAATCTAATCGTTTGTTGATATTGTCCACAATTGCATTGACAAATTGAGGTGGAACCTGTTCACCATTGGCTGTCACAACTGGCTCAACTAGCTGGATATTCTTCCCACCAACAATACGCAATCCTGATTCCACCCTGATTAACAAGGGTTTCTCCAGACCTTTCTCCTGTAATTCTACTTGGAAACCAAAGCGGTTGTTTGCAAAAAATTTTACATTTGGATTAGCAAAATTATATCCGGACTTATCCCCTGTCTTTGACGAATCGTCTGTGTTAATTTTTAGCTTTTGCAACAAGGTCATGAATTCTGGTGATTGTAAGAGTTGATTGATATCTTGCTGAGTTAACACCAAACGGACACCAGCTTGTAAAGGTCGTTTGAATTTAGGTCGTTTTTGCCCAAGACTACCCAGTTCTAATTCAATTGCATCGGTTTCTAATTCTAAAGCCGCGATGCGAATTTCTTGCCACTTGAGTTGCAAAGAACGTCCTGCAACACGCACCCTTTCCACCTTGCCTTGCAGCAATTGATGAGTTGGGGCATTGTCAACTCGCACTTGCAATTGTTCAACCTGCTCCAACTGGGAACGGATAGCACTTTCAGCAGTTCGATCTACCACCAGTCCTACCGGGGTCACTAAACCCAATAAGCCAGATACAAGGAGTGTGAAAAATTCCATTTGTCCATAATTATTGGATTAGGAAATAGTTTGTAGTAGGCGATGGTAGCGCCTACTACAAACTCACGACATTGCCTCATTCATCCACTGCTTTAATGTAGATACAACTTCAGCAATCGCAATTTCGTGTGATTTGCGGCTTTTTCGTTCAACAACTTCAACTTTGCCATTGGCAATTGCTCGCCCAGTGACAATTCGGTAAGGAATCCCAATCAAATCCGCATCTTTGAATTTCACTCCCGCCCGTTCATTACGGTCATCAAGCAAGGTTTCAACTCCCGCTTGATTAAGTTGGGCGTAGAGTTTTTCTGCTATTTCCACTTGTTGGGTATCGTTAATATTAGGAATTGTAACAATCGCGTGATAGGGTGCGATCGCTACGGGCCAAATAATTCCATCTTGATCATAAGATTGCTCTACAGCAGCTTGAGCCAAGCGTGACACGCCTACACCATAGCAACCCATAAATAGAGGTTTCTCTTCACCCTGTTCATTGGTATAAGTTGCACCCATTGCGATGGAATACTTAATGCCTAATTGGAAAATGTGACCCACCTCAATTCCTCGGGCACTTTGTAAAGTTTGCTCGGGATTATGGATAGCGCGATCGCCTAATTTTGCCTTCCGTACATCTACCGCCAGTTCTGGTAACTGAAATTGCTCTCCCCAATTTGCCCCAACGACGTGATAACCAGATTCGTTTGCACCCGTCACAAAGTTTTTTAAATCAACTGCTGTTTTATCTACCAAACATAAAAAGCGAGGGGCAACATCCTTAGCGGACTTATGGGGGTTTTCATTTGAGTCGAATACACTACGTGTTACTGAATCTGGTATCGTATCTATAGTAGCGGTTGTTGTGTCTGAATCCCGATCACGGATTGAAATTGCAATATCAGGAGCAATATAACCTAAAGGCAAAGACTCAACTGCCAATTTTTTCAGGTCTTCTGCATCTGGTACTGCAACTTTGATCACCGTCTTAGCACCGTACTTAGGAGCTAATTTCGTCAACTCATTTTGTAATTTGACCTCATTAACTTCCTGGTCGCCTCGGATGCTCACCAGCACCAACACTGTTGTCCCATTATCAAAAATTGTTTGGTAAAGGACGTTTTTCACAACTTGGGTGGGGGAACATTTCAAGAATTGACAGAGTTTCTCAATTGTCTGGCTCTCTGGTGTCTCCCGTTTTTCATAACTGGTAAACGGCGAAGGTTCCACCTCAGGTGGTAAAGAAACCGCCTTTTCCACGTTAGCCGCGTATTGCCCATCTTCAGTGTAGAGGACTTCATCTTCGCCAGCTTCCGCCAGCACCATAAATTCTTGAGAAGCAGAACCACCTATTGCCCCAGAGTCAGCTTGCACGGCACGAAAAGCCAAGCCAGACCGCCGTAGTATATTACAGTAAGCGGTGTGCATATCCTGATAACTTTTTTCCAGACTTTCTTCATCTATATTGAAGGAGTAAGCATCCTTCATGATGAATTCTCGTCCACGCATCAAACCAAAACGGGGACGGATTTCATCGCGGAACTTAGTTTGAATTTGGTAGAGCAACTGTGGTAGCTGACGGTAGGAGCGAATCATATCACGAGCAATTGCCGTGATGACTTCCTCGTGAGTGGGTCCTAGCGCTTGTTCTTGGTCGCGACGGTCTTTGAGGGCGAACATGATCCCCTCAGCTTTGGTGTAAGTGTCCCAGCGTCCAGACTCTTTCCATAAATCAGCAGGTTGGAGTTGGGGTAAGAGACATTCTTGTCCACCAGCGGCGTTCATTTCTTGGCGAACAATTTGAGAAACTTTTTGCAGTACCCGCCACATGAGCGGAAGATAAGCATATACACCGCTACCGATGCGACGAATGTAGCCTGCGCGGAGTAAGAGTTTATGACTGGGAATCTCCGCATCTGCTGGGTCATCCCTAAGTGTGACGAATAACATTTGTGACAGTCGCATCGTTCATCCCCTTTCCAAATTCGATAATTTCTATCTCAGTTAATTTAAGTTTAGGAGCTTGTTTATAAAGTACCAGGCGATTAAAATCGCGGCTATACATCCGCTTTCTTAACAACTGCTGTGTGATAGCCGTGTAACTTCCAGTCGCTAAAACATCAACCAGCATACTTTATAAACCCCTTTTGAAATGTTCGCTCGCGACTTGAAGAGATAATCACTTTGCCCGATGTCTTTTATCAAGCATAGCCACCCCGAGAATTTATCTCTCCCGCGCTAGACCCCCTGTTTCTACAAGTCTGTCAGTTGTTTCTGCCCAGCTTAATACACTCGAAAGCGGCAATTAGTCATATTGAAGCAGACAACGTAGAGGTTTTGCTGGATCTGTATCGTCAGTTTCAGGATCGTAAAATCCCTTTTTTAATAGCATTTCGCCATCGCAAGACAGAAGACCCAATTTGTTTGGTCTACTTGCTTTCCCAGATTTTGCCAAAAGTAGCATGACACAAGGGTAGAGCGCTACAGCCTCCGATTCATGCCCATTTTATCTATGATCGTGGAATTTCTCTATGGGCTGGCTCCCACCATATTGGCTAAATGAAATCTCAAATTAAGCTAAAATCAAAATGCCCCTAGGGGGGATTAATGTTGTGATATCTTAAATAAAATAAAGATAAGTAACAAATATTAAAAACATTGGTTAACAATACATTGTCCTCTTACGCTGCTTCTACTTCTACGATCCAACAAGTTCAGCCCACGAAAAGCGCTGAAATTCCTTTGATGTGGAAAGTCGCCTCCCAACCAGCATGGTTAGTATTTGCGGCGGCGGTGTTTCTGGTGTCTGTGCCTGTGTTTATTGAAGCACCACTAGTGCGATCGCTTCCGTGGCTAAGTTTAGCCCTAACAGTAGGTTGGGTCTGGCTAAGTTTTAAATTAATGTCGCATCCCTCCACTTATACGTGGGGAGATTTGCTCTTAGGGTTCAGTTGGAGTTGGTTAGCAGGCTCAATTTATTGGGGCTGGTTGCGCTGGGAACCTTTATGGCATCTACCTGTGGAGTCTATAGGTTTGCCATTTGCTTTGTGGTGTCTAAGTCGTAACTGGGGCAAAATAGGTCACTGGTTTTATTTAGGTTCATTACTTGGTACAGCGTTGACCGATGTGTATTTCTACCTGGTAGATTTAATTCCTTATTGGCAGCAAATTATGCAGGTAGAATCAACAGCTGAGGTGACATCAATTTTGCAAAGTGCTGTAGCGCAAGTACAAACGCCTTGGGGACAAGGCTGGGCGCTCATTCTCGCTACAATCCTATTGACGGTCGGGATTTTGCCTTTACCCAAGAAGCAGCGGCACTGGTACGCTTTTAGTGGAGCAGTTTTAAGTACTATTTTGGTAGACTGCCTGTTTTTACTGGCTGCAGCTCTAGCGTGAACGACCGCAACATCTAGTAGGCTCCTCTTACCAAACAAACCAAACAAAAATCTTATTAAAAGCCTAAGTTTGATGTAGGTCTAGCAAAATCATGGCTCATTTTCAGAGCGCCTCACTTTACCTCAAAGATTTTCAGATACCCAAAGTCCGGATTGGGCAATTCTTCTGCTTTAGCGTTTATTAAGCTCCACAGCAGTGTTTACGAAGAATTTTTGGCAAAACTATGGTCAAACCTAGTAGCGGTAAGTCTTGTGGATATTAATACGCTGTATATTAGTTTCTGATACTGCTGTGTTGATTAAGCTATCAGTTATCAGTCAAAGCATAAAAAGTACACAGTAAAGAGTGGGATAATGAGTCAATATACTCAACAATTAGCACTTATTGCTCAGCACTTTCTTTGCACTGACTGCTTTTAGCTTAAGGCTTTAATTTCAATTAGAGTGGATGGAAAGAGGTAAAAAATAGTGAAACGATTGGTGCGTTTATTAACAGTGTTTAGTCTGTTGTTAGGATGTTGGGGATGGCTGGGAACTCCTCAGATAGCTCAAGCATCTGACTTCAACTCAATTGCTTTTCGTTCAATTCCAGTTCTAGCAGTTGAGGGAACTCAAACCCTCCGCAACCGTGCAGACGCTAAACTGGCCGAGGTTTACGGTAAAAAAATTGATTTGAATAATACCAACGTGCGAGCTTTTCAAAAGTACCCGGGACTGTATCCAACCCTCGCAAGGACACTCATTAAGAATGCTCCTTACCAAAAAGTCGAGGATGTGTTGGAAATTGCAGGATTGAGTGAACATCAGAAACAAGTTCTGCAAGGTAACTTAGATCACTTTACTGTGTCAGAAGTGGAATCTGTTTTCACTGAAGGTGACGACCGCTTCAACAACGGTATCTACAGGTAATCCTACTTGCAGCTGATTAAGCCGCACTTCCCCCACTCCTTTCTAGGAGTGGGAATTAGTTTATTCAGGAAGAGGGCAAGTAAGAGTAGGGGTAGTAGGGGGGAGTAAGGGCAGTAGAGGGAGAAAATACTTCTCCCTATTCTCCCACTTCCCCATCTTCCTCCACTCCCCCTACTTCCTATACATCCCTCTCCCTCCCCACACCCCACACCCTGCCTTGCCTGGTGATAGATATTCCTAGCCAATTTGATGTCATCGTTGTCGGTGCTGGTGCTGCTGGACTATACACAGCACTATGCATACCTGCCGAGTTGCAAGTCGGCTTGATTACCAAAGAAACAGTTTCTCTTTCTGCTAGTGATTGGGCGCAGGGTGGCATTGCCGCAGCGATCGCCCCACAAGATTCTCCTTCTCTACATATTGAAGATACAATACACGCAGGTGTTGGCTTGTGCGACGCAAAAGCTGTAGAATTCCTTGCCAAACAAGCTCCTAGCTGCATTCAATCCCTCGTAAAATTGGGAGTAGCCTTTGACCGTCATGGCAGCCAGTTGGCTTTAACCTTAGAAGCTGCTCATTCTCGCCACCGCGTTCTCCACGCCGCAGACACCACAGGTAGGGAAGTGATCACGACTCTGACTGCCCAAGTCCTACGACGCCAAAACATTCAAGTTATTCAACAAGCTTTGGCGTTAAGTTTATGGCTAGAACCAGAAAAACAGTGTTGTCAAGGAATTAGCCTGTTTTATCAAGGTCAAGTCAGATGGATCAGAGCAAATGCCGTGGTTCTGGCAACAGGTGGTGGCGGTCAAGTGTTTGCCCAAAGCACAAACCCTGCGGTTAGTACAGGTGATGGGGTAGCGATGGCATGGCGTGCTGGGGCTATTCTCCGGGATTTGGAATTTGTGCAATTTCACCCCACGGCTTTGACTAAACCCGGTGCTGACCGCTTTCTCATTAGTGAAGCTGTACGTGGCGAGGGCGCACACCTTGTCGATGATGAAGGGCGGCGTTTCACTTTTGACTATCACCCTGCGGGTGAACTTGCTCCCAGAGATGTGGTTAGTCGTGCAATTTTTATGCACTTGCAACACACTTGCGTTGACCCAGCAACTGCTCATGTATGGTTAGATATGCGTCCCATCCCTGCCGAAAAGATTCGCCATCGCTTTCCTAATATCATCCAAGTTTGCCAGCACTGGGGTGTGGATGTCTTCTCACAACCAATTCCCGTTGCCCCTGCTGCCCATTACTGGATGGGTGGTATTGTTAGCGATTTAATGAACCAGACAAATATTCCCGGTTTATACGCAGTGGGAGAAACTGCAAGTACTGGAGTGCATGGAGCAAATCGCCTTGCAAGTAATTCCTTGCTGGAATGTATTGTATTTGGCGCTCAAATGGCTTATCTTCAGATTAAAGATGCCAGTACACAAGCAGATTTGCCAGTTCCTGTGCAGGAATTTCGCGCCGATGTAGACGAATGGCAAAATCAGCAAGAACACTTAGAATTACTACGGCAGAAAATACCGCGTCTGGTTTGGCAAAGTGCAGGTATTTGCCGGGAGCAATCAGGGTTGGAAGGTGCGATCGCAACTATTGAATCTTGGCAGCAAGATTTTGCTGGTTTGCCTGTCAGTCAATTCTTATTGTCTTTACGTCCTACAGAATCAGCTCGTTTAGATTTACCTAATGTTGAACGGCAATTGCGACTATGGGCAGAAACTCGCAACTTACTGGATGTCGCTTATTTAATTCTAAAAAGTGCTGCTTTTAGAACCGAAAGCCGGGGAGGACACTACCGCTTAGATTATCCTCAGCTAGACCCTAACTGGCAAGTCCACACACTTGTACAACAAACCAATTGGTGGAAATCTCCCATTGTTGATTAAGAACTTGTAGCGTACCCGTAAAGCATATTTTGAATCGTCTATCGAGTCCCGCTACCATGCTGGCTATCAGGACCACCATAATTTGGGGGCTCGTACTCACTCTCAGAGTTATCACTCGAAATAACTTGCTTTGATTGAGAATCAAGCTGGAGATTTATCAAGCCATAATTGTGTCTGGTGTTAAAACCCATCGCAACCGCAGTATCAACCTTTTTGGAAGTTATCAGACAAGCTCCGATAAATAATATCGCAACGCTAGTGAGTCTCAAGCTAGTTCTCATATCCCTATGTAGATTCCCTTTGTTGTTGCTTTAATTTTGTTTTTTTTATACTTTACAAAAGTATGTATTGCTTAATATTTCTTAACATTAGCTCTGTCAACCGCATAAGCACTTAACTTTCGCAACCTTCGGTAATATCTAGTAGCTTAACGACGATGCTATTTTTGCTACTTTCTATCTTAAGTTAAGTTTTATTATTCACAGACAACTATTCACATCTACCTTAAGAGGGACTTCCTGTACTAGATTAAAAGGGCTGAATTTGTATCCTAGGCTTCACTTAACAGAATCTTAATTTTACAGCGGTTTTCAAATCAATGAACCACATCTGCACTCATTTCAATCTCTGTAGAGACGCGCCATGGCGCGTCTCTACAATGTGGTCTATTTACCCGAAAATTGCTGTAAGACGAGATACGACGTTATGTAGTGGAGTTTGTTACGCTATGTTAACGCACCCTTTTCAGGCAGTACTTGAGCACGGAACCAGTAATGACTTATTAGGCAAACTCATAGCAATTTTTGCCGAGGTGCTTGGCACGGTACATAGCGTTATCCGCCAGCTTAATCAAGATTTCACTGTCTTGGCTGTTCCTTGGGTAGACACTGATACCAATACTGGCAGAGATGATAGTCAAATGTCCTTCTAGAAGAATCGGCTCAGTAATAGTTGCTAGAATTTTTTCAGCGACTCTAGCAGCAACTGGTACCTTGGGAATTGCCCGTAAAATGACGGTGAACTCATCACCACCCAAGCGAGAAACAGTATCACTGCTACGTAAGCAGTGAGTGAGGCGTCGGGCAATGGTGACTAAGAGGCGATCGCCCATCTCATGCCCAAGGGTATCATTAACCTGTTTAAAGCCATCTAGGTCAATAAATAGCAGACCAATCAACAAATTATGCTCCTGTGCCCACAGAAGCGACTCTTGAAGTTGTTCTGCAAAAAATTTACGATTAGGTAGACCGGTCAGAGGGTCGTGATAAGCAAGATAACGTAAGTGGTCTTCTTTTATTTTTAATTCTTGGTTTATGCGCGACAAGTCAGCAGCAGCGCGTCTGAGTTCGTCTTCCATCCGCTTACGCATGGTAATATCTCGGATCACCCCAACTAAGAAGAAATTGCCAGCAGCATCTTTATGAAGCGATCGCTTTGTAGCAATCACATGAGTCATCCCATGAGAGTCTGTAAATTCTTCTTCGTTTTCATGAGGTTGCTGACTTTGGAAAACTAACTCATCTGAGGCGCGAAAAATATCTGCTTCATGCTGGGGGAAAAAGTCATAATCAGACCTTTCTATTAACACATTTTCAGGATAACCAATGAATTGACAATATGCCTCATTTAAAACAATCCACTGATGTTTTTCATTTTTGACAAAAATTGGGTCAGGAATTGTATTAATGACTTGGTGCAAAAACTCTTTGGAGCGTTTCAACTCTTCCTGACGATAGGCAACTTGATAAATGATTGCAATAGCTGAACCATTAAAGGTTAGCAACGCAGGTACAATTGGTATCCACCACGCAAATAACAAAGCAAGGTAGGCACTTCCAGTAAGTACAAAGCAAAATAGTAGAATGCTTAGGCAGCTTATGCCAGGACGTTTTATTTGCTTGCTGACGACTGCTCCCACATAAGCCCAAGCACAAATCCAAAACCATTCTATGGGATCAGACCAAACTTTGAGTAAAGGTCTTCCTTCAAGGGCGGCTGAAATAATCTCACTGATAAAATAAGCTTGTAGTTCAATACCAGCCACAGGCTTGACTGTACCAATCAGACGGCTGGAATATGGGAAGAACACAAAATCCTGGAGACTGCTAGCGGTGGAACCAATAAGCACAATGCGGTCTTTAATCCAGCTTGGTTGAACCTGACCGTTGAGCACATCTCGCAAAGATACCCTGCGGAAGCTATAACCTTCCACTGTTGAGTTTCTGCTGTCAACTTTGCGGAAATTGGACAACATTTGGTATCCTTTGTTATCTGCACCTATGTATCCACCATAATTAGGCTGAAAACGATGAAACTCAGCCTTACCTAAGCGCAAATACTCAGGATTACTTTTTGCTCTCTTGGGAGTAATCCCCTTTGCTTTTAAATACAGTAAAGCCAGCTTCAAGGCAAAACTTTCGTGTGCTTGATTATCAACATGCCAGTACAACAAGCTGCGACGTACTTTGCCATCAGCATCGTACACCACATTGTTAAAACCTACTTGGTGCCGCTGATTCAATAGGGGTGGTGGTGGAACACTGACATTTTTATTATTGGATAGGAGTTGAATACCAACCAAATTTGGTGTGGACTTATAAGCATAAACCAAATCCTGATAACCCGGTTCTACTGGCAAATTACGGTAGATATCTAAGCCAATAGCTCGAGGTTGGTTATCTTTTAATTTTTGCAACAGTTGAGCAATATAGTAGTCTGGAATTGGCCATGAACCGATTTGGTCTAAAGAAGCTTCGTCAATCGCTACAATTGTAATACGTTCTTCTGGTGGCTCCTGTGGACGCAACTGAAAAAGGTAATCCAAGGCTGCCCATTCTGAAGATTGCATCAATCCAAAAGAGCGTAGCAAGAGAATACAGACTGCTACGCTAGAGGCGGTAAAAATTTCCCTACGTCGTTGATGAAGTGATTGTTGCAGAGCAAACAGTAACCTCATCAGAGGCTGGCATAGCTGCTTACTTATTCCCATAACCCGGTTGGGAGAAATATTTTTATATTTTCGTAATTATTAACTATCTGGCGAATGCAATTCATATGCTAGCCTTAATGCTTTATAAGCGTTTTATCCACTTTTGAAGTTGTTAAAGAAAATCTCAGATGTCTCTGATATAAGTTACTCATCATTTCCTAAAACGGCAACAGTTGCTTTCGCGTTATAAAACAAAAAAGTCAACTGGTAGTGCATGAGTGATGCATTCTTCCAGCCGACTTTTTTTGTTAAGTTATGCTGCTTTTGAAGACTACTTGAAAGCGTCAGGAAAATTCTTAAAGTTGCGAGGACCTTGGTAACTAGAAACTTGAGCCAATTTCTCTAATGATTGGACGTTCGGATAAAGTTGACCGTTAATTTCCCAAGTAGGATAGCCTTGAATGCCAGCTGCTTTGCACAAATCTGGCTGGGCATCTTTGCCCTGCGGGTCGCACTCAATTTTCTTAATTTCTTGATACGCCTCTTTACCAAACAGTTGCTTTTGTTCATGGCAATGAGGACACCACCAAGCAATGTATTCCTTAGCACCTATTTTGGTTAGGTGGCGTGCCAACTGAATCTCTGCCTCACCAGAGGTGGTGGTGATTTCCCAGCCAACGCCCTGTGTGGGATCTCCATTTGGTCTTAAGGTAGGACCATTAGCAGCTTCAGGGTTATTCACATTGGCATAGACGCCTAAAGTACCAATTAAAGTTACCATACCTACAACAATAGCGGTAAAGAAGATTTGCCCAATATCTTCCCATATGCGACCGATAATTGTCAGTACTAAGAGGCTGGTGGAGAAGATAGCCGAAGCAAGACAGTAGATACAAAGGGATTTGATTTTGAAAAACAGTAGGTACATTAAGTAACCACTGAAAACAGTCATGGCGATCGCACCTGCTAAAAGCAGCAACCACGTCCAATTTTCCAGCTTTGTCCGGGTATCTTTATTTTGTACTGGGTCAACTGCTAAAGGCGCCAAGGCGAAGGTAGCCATGCTGCCATAAGCTAAAAAGCCAAACAAGGCTAAAGGCAGCCCGAAAACTGTAGCATAGTCGCTAGCAAGGACTAAATCACAGCTATTGGTGGGGCAAGCGGCAGAGCCTTGTGTGAACTTAACTACGGTAAGATAACCCGTTGTTAATGCACCAACAGATGCGATCGCGGCAATTAATATCCGCGACCATCTATGAATCCAGGGGGTAGAACGGCGGCGATTCATAAACTGCAATAGGAGATTGAGAATTAGGAACTGAGAATTGGGAACTAGGAATTGGTTAGTTGTTGGTTGTTGGTTGTTTTTTCTACTAACCACTAACCACTACCCATCCCCCATTACCTATTCCGTACCTACGAGTGTAGCTTTACAGAAGGAATTGATTGTGTTTCACCTTTAGAGTTCCAACTTTTGCGTGCAGCTTCCACAAACTGACTGACCCGATTTGGATCTATAGGTTGCTCGCGGCGACCGTGGCGTTTCAAAGCACTGGAAACAATGACACCATCTGCCGCCTGCATGAGTGTAGCAATGTTTTCCCAACTTGCTCCACTGCCAATAAACACTGGAGTCCCGTTAGCAGCAGCAGTTGCTAATTCCAAATCTTCTAAGTTTGGAGGATCACCAGTAGACCAGCCAGACATAATTACCGCATCTGCTAAACCACGCTCGATTGTGTCTTGCACTGCGGTGGTGAGATTGACAGCACTCAACGGACGAGCGTGCTTGACCAACACATCGGCAAAAATTTTCACATCGCTGCCTAACTCTCGCCGATAGCGCAGGAGTTGATAAGCTTCTCCCTCAATTATGCCCTGGTCGGTTGCCATCACACCTGTGAGTACATTAACGCGGATAAATTGCGCTCTAACGCAGGTGGCGATCGCCATAGCGCTTCTGGCGTCGTTCCGTAAAACATTTATCCCCACAGGGAGCATCACCAAATTCTGTATCCGCTGTACCACGACGGTCATGGCACTCACAACCGCCGGGTCAACCTGGTTTTTGGTAAACGGCGCATCGAAAAAATTCTCTACCATAATGCCGTCAACCCCTCCACTTGCTAGGGCTGTTGCTTCTTGTTCGGCACGGTCAATCACTGCTTTGAGGCTACCTCCCCAACGGGGCGAGGTTGGTAACGGTAGTAGGTGAACTACGCCAATAATTGGTGTTCGGGTTTTAAATAGCTGATATAAGTCCACGTCTTTAACCCGCTTTGCGGAGTCTTCAGTCCTTAGTGAGACCAGTTCTGTAAGCGTTGCGCGCACACTCTCGCGCAAACCGCACGCACTCGCGTGAGTCCCTTTGGAACACGCTGGGCGAACGCTGTCAGGCGTGCCGGAGGCATCACCCAAAGAGTCCTTAGTCTTTAGTTATTATCACTGGTGACTATTGACTATTTACTCATGACTCATGACTAATTCATTAAATTTGCTTTTTCTTACGTTTTGCTTTACCTTGTTCTCACGCATTTGTTTGGCATCCATTAAGTCGTTAGGATGCTTGCTAGCACTTGTTTGTTGTATTTTCAATCTTGAATAACTTGCCTCCACCTTCGGATGGAATGTGGCGTAACACTTTCCATAAGATATGTTAAGATAATATCTGGATACAACAGGAGTTTGCCACTCACAAGACGCGAGGCAGCTTCCCGTGGAGAAGGCATCGCGCCTGCCACACTTACAGGTCTTGCCTGAGCAAAAGGGTAGCATTACCGCGCTTACAGGCGTAGTCACGCGCTATTTTCCTTAAGGGTAGCGACTTCTCAAATGCGCCACACACACTTGGTTTCGGCGAGATGGATGGCTCCGCTTATGTCCTTCACCAGTGTCATTTAGAGAGTGGCTTCCCAGTATGTTGATTAGCAACATACACGTTGCGGTAATGTAAAATACCAAGAGGGAATTTCTTAAATCAAAGATTAACTACTTAGTGTCGAATTTATCTAAAATCTATCTATTTTTCCCTGAAAAAAAGATTAGTAAAGCTATCATAGCATGAACTCCATAATAATCATGGTTGTAGTTCCCTCAGGGTGTGTATGACTCTTGGAGACATTGCTCAGATCAAGAGGTTTTGACCTCTAAAATTAGGTGTCTAAAGCGACAATCTAACGCTAGACCTTGAAGTACATGAGAAAACCTAAAGACTTTTTCTGAATATGGGTGACAAGCCAACAATTGCAATTTCTCACCTAGGCTGCGAGAAAAATCGAGTTGATACAGAACATATGTTAGGACTGCTGGTAAAAGCAGGCTATAGCGTAGATTGTAATGAAGAGTTAGCAGATTATGTTATAGTTAATACATGCAGTTTTATTCAAGCAGCAAGAGAAGAATCTGTCAGGACTTTAGTGGAACTGGCAGAGGCAAATAAAAAAATCGTTATCACAGGCTGTATGGCGCAGCACTTCCAAGAACAGTTATTGGAAGAATTGCCCGAAGCAGTAGCAGTGGTAGGAACCGGGGATTATCACAAAATAGTAGATGTCATTCAGCAGGTAGACCAAGGCAAGCGGGTTAAGCTTGTCAGTTCACAACCAACCTACATTGCTGATGAAACCACACCTCGTTACCGCACCACAACAGAAGGCGTGGCTTACCTGCGTGTTGCCGAAGGTTGTGATTACCGATGTGCTTTTTGCATTATTCCTCACCTGCGGGGAAACCAGCGATCGCGTACCATTGAATCAATAGTTACCGAAGCAGAGCAGTTAGCAACTCAAGGGGTACAGGAAATTATTCTGATTTCCCAAATTACCACCAATTACGGTATTGATATTTACGGCAAGCCAAAGTTAGCCGAATTACTCCGTGCTTTGGGGAAAGTTGATGTGCCGTGGATTCGTATGCACTATGCCTATCCCACCGGACTGACCCCAGATGTGATAGCGGCAATTCAGGAGACACCCAATGTCTTACCTTACCTGGATTTACCCTTACAACATTCCCATCCAGACATTCTCCGCGCCATGAATCGTCCCTGGCAAGGACAGGTGAATGATGGGATTATCGAACGCATTAAAGAGGCGCTACCAGAAGCTGTGCTGCGAACGACATTTATTGTCGGTTTTCCAGGAGAAACTGAGGAACATTTTGAGCATCTGTTGCAGTTCGTCCAGCGTCATGAATTCGACCATGTAGGTGTGTTCACCTTTTCACCAGAAGAAGGAACGCCCGCCTATAACCTGCCAAATCAACTGCCCCAATTCGTCATGAATGAGCGGCGAAACGCATTGATGGAACTCCAACAGCCGATTTCTTTAAAGAAAAATCAGCAGGAAGTTGGCAAAGTGGTCGGTGTTCTGATTGAACAAGAAAACCCCGTAACAGGAGAATTCATTGGTCGTTCTGGTAGATTTTCCCCAGAAGTCGATGGGCAGGTTCTTGTTGATGGGGAAGCACGGTTAGGAACAATCGTGCCAGTAGTTATCCAAACAGCCGATGCATACGACCTTTTTGGTCAAGTTGTCAGCAACTGAGTTGTTAGTCGTTAGTTGTTCTCGCCACTACCCACTAACCACTCACGAATCACCAATCCAAAAAAAACCAAATTAAAACATTAGGAGAGTTGATGAATCTTTCTTTTCTAGAATTAGGAATTTCACAAGAGCGTGTTCAGCAATTAGAAACACTAGGCTTTACCGCACCAACAAACATTCAAGCGCAAGCAATTCCCCACCTACTAGCAGGTCGTGATGTCGTAGGTCAATCCCACACGGGAACAGGAAAAACGGCGGCATTTTCCCTGCCGATTGTAGATCAGCTGGATGTGAATCAAAAAGTTGTCCAAGCTGTGGTTCTGACGCCGACTCGTGAGTTAGCTATCCAAGTTCACGATGCTATCAGCACCTTCATTGGAAACCAAGGATTGCGGGTTTTAGCAATCTACGGTGGTCAATCGATTGAGCGCCAAATGTCACAACTCAAACGCGGCGTTCACATGGTGGTCGGTACGCCAGGGCGAGTTATAGACCTCCTGGAAAGAGGTAGTTTGAAGCTGGATAAGGTGAAGTGGTTGGTCTTAGATGAAGCCGATGAAATGTTGAGCATGGGCTTTATCGACGATGTAGACAAAATTCTCTCCCAAGCACCACAAGAGCGTCAGACAGCTTTATTCTCAGCAACAATGCCACCTTCGATTCGCCAATTGGTGAATAAGTTCTTGCGATCGCCAGTCACAGTCACCGTTGAGCAGCCAAAAGCCGCTCCTAACAAAATCAATCAAGTCGCTTATCTTGTCCCGCGCCACTGGACGAAAGCCAAAGCATTACAGCCCATCCTGGAAATGGAAGACCCAGAATCAGCTTTAATCTTTGTCCGCACCAGACGTACAGCAGCAGAACTCACCAATCAACTGCAAGCAGCAGGTCACAGTGTCGATGAATACCACGGTGATTTGTCACAACAAGCGCGAGAACGCTTACTGACAAGGTTCCGCAATCGTCAAGTACGCTGGGTGGTAGCCACCGATATTGCGGCACGGGGTTTGGACGTTGACCAATTGTCTCACGTCATTAACTTCGACTTACCAGATAGCGCAGAAACCTACGTCCACCGCATTGGTCGTACTGGTCGAGCAGGTAAAGAAGGCACAGCAATTTCTCTAGTGCAGCCCTTTGAGCGACGCAAGCAGCAACTGTTTGAACGCCATATCCGGCAAAGTTGGCAACTGCTGTCGATTCCGACACGGACACAAATTGAAGCACGGCATATAGATAAACTACAAACTCAGGTAAGAGAAGCCTTAGCTGGTGAGCGTTTGGCTTCATTTTTACCGATTGTCAGCAAGTTGAGTGAAGAATACGATGCTCAGGCGATCGCTGCGGCGGCGTTGCAAATCGCTTACGACCAAACTCGTCCTGCTTGGCTGCAATCAGAACTTGACCTTCCAGAAGAAGAGATCATGCAGCCAACTCCCAAACCCAGACTGCGGTCAAACCGTCGCGGCGAATTTTCTGGTGAACGCACTCGTTCCGCTTGGGTCTCATCAGACGCCAGCGCGACAGAAGGAGACAAACGCACTCCCAAGCCCAAATTGCGGACAGGGCGCCGGGAGACTTCCATGTCTCCAAAAAAGCTAGGTTCCAGTGCAGCTAGAGAAACAGCTTCTTAGGTGTTATTCATGAGTCATGAGTCATGAGTTCCTGACTTCTGGCATTTAGTTTCACCTAAAGATAGATAAGCTTATCTATCTGGGTAATTTCATCATCAGTCAAAATCAGCCCAAAGTGCCAGCATGGTTTGTCTTGGTTGGGCTGTTTTTGCATTGTTAAATATTAAGATTCAAATAGCCCTGCACTTCCTAAAATGCTATGAGCATAACCACCGCTAAACGCTTTACTATAGCTGAATTTGACCGTTTAGCAGAACTTGGTTTCTTTCGTGAGGATGACCGAGTCGAGCTGATCAACGGAGAAATTATCCCAATGGTATCGAAAGGTAAACCGCATTCTGTTTGCGAAACCCGCTTAGAACGAGAGTTATATAAGCTTGTGGGGGAACGTGCAACTCTACGAGGACAACAACCAATTATTATTCCTGAGTACAACGAACCTGAACCAGATAGGGTGATTGTAAAAAATCGAGAAGACGATTATCTCAGCACTCATCCCCATCCAGATGACATATTACTTTTAATTGAGATTTCTGATTCCTCTTTAAAATATGACCAAGAAGTTAAATTACCAATTTATGCTGAAGCGGGTATTTCTCATTATTGGATATTTAATTTAGTAGACAATTATCTGGAAAACTACAGCGAACCTTATCAAGATTTGCAAGGTAAATTTGGTTATCGGAGAAAGTTACTTTTCCTGCCTAACGAATCAGTTAATCTACCGTGTTTTCCTGATTTGTCCTTAGATATATCAAAGGTTTTTCCCAAAATTACCCATCAGAATTGACGGGGTAATGTTGTTTAATGTTGTTTCAGCAAAGCGTTCTGCTGTCGGTTTCTCGTGTACGTAGTTGCCTGTGACAGCGACAAAACTTTCTACCAATCTCATATGCCACATCCGCAAATTTGCTTCTTCGGCAATGCGATCGCCTAAAAGAGTCAATGAAATGCCCATTAGCCTATATACCGCCCGGAAAGACCAACAAAAACAGCGTAAATTTGGATAATCCAGTACAATCACGTAGGTATATTGGGAATCCGAGTTATGGCAACAATATTAGAAGCGGGTAGTACACAGTGGTACGGGTTGTTGTATCCTGTGTGGGCACAACTGGCACAGGTGGGAGAAATTCAAAACGCTACAGCGAGTGGTGAAGCCAACCTTATCCAGCAACTCATTCAGGCATTTATCTTAGGGATCATCCAAGGCATAACAGAATTTCTACCCATTAGTAGTACTGCTCATTTGGAAGTTTTTACCAAAGCATTCGGCTGGGAACTTTTGGGACAAAAGTCATTTGTAGCGACGATTCAATTTGGCAGCGTCATTGCTGTCTTGTTGTATTTTCGCAAAGACATCAGTCAAATTTTGAGTGGAAGCTGGGCCGCTTTCCAACAAAAAGACTGGCGGCGAGATGAATGGCAATTGCTAGTGGGTATAGCAATAGGCACATTGCCGATTTTAGTAGTGGGCTTTTTGCTTAAGGATGCCCTTAATGACGAAAACTCCGTGATTAACAGCATGACCACCATTGCCATTGATTCAATTGTGCTAGCAATTTTGTTAGGAGCAGCAGAAAAATTTGGTAGCCGCAAGCGGGATTTTAGCGCTTTGAAGATGCAAGATGGACTGCTGATAGGGTTGGGTCAAATGCTGGCTTTAGCGCCTGGTGTGTCCCGTTCTGGTTCGACTTTAACGACTGCCTTGTTTTTGGGACTCCAAAGGCAAACAGCGGCAAAATTTTCGTTTCTTTTGGGTATTCCATCCTTGACAATTGCTACTTTATATGAGTTTTTAAAAGAGGCATTAGGCAAAATTGATTTGGTATTGGTGAGCGTCGGGGTACTTTCAGCTTTTGTATTTTCTTATATATCCATTGCTTGGTTGCTGCGGTATCTTCAAACCCATAACAACTGGGTCTTTATCTGGTATCGCTTGGCATTTGGGGCTACAATTCTGGGTGCGATCGCGGCTGGGGTATTAAAAAATACTTAGTCATTTAAAACACATTTAAGCTGCATATTCCTTTACCCTCGCTGGATTAGTCGAGTGAAAGATGTTTTAGGACAAGATTTAGGGAATGCAGGAATAGTTTGTTTTGCGGTGTTTTCTTATATAGTGATCGCCGGGTTGTTGCGCTTTTTGAAAACGCCAAGCACCTGGGTATTTATCTGGTGTATTTATCTGGTATAGACCAATACGATTCAGATAAGATTTTTTTAGGTGCGACTCTTAATGTAGAGACGTGCCATGGCACGTCTCTACACGCATGAAATTATTACAAATACCCATTAACTGAACCGTATTGTGGTATAAGCTGATGTTTGGTGTAGTTATACTTGTGGCAATTGGAACGGGCGTTTTGCAAAATATTTGATGGTCAATAGTCAATAGTCCACAATCTCATGACTATGGAGTATTGACTACTACCTTAATGTGATTGTCCGAGTTACTGGCACTCTTTTACTAACTTATAAATTATATTTTTTTAGCTACAATAAAATTCAGTAAGAATAAACAATCAGCTAACAAAGCATGACAATTTCATAAACTATTAATAATTCAATTTTAATCAATAACTTATAACTTATGACTACTATTCGTCCTGTCCGAATTACTAAAGTACTACCAGATTCCATCGCCGCAGAAATTGGATTTGAACCAGGAGATGCAATTGTTAGCATTAACGGTACATCTCCTCGCGATTTGATAGATTATCAGTTTTTGTGTGCTGATGAGGTATTGGAACTAGAAGTTTTAGACGCTACTGGCAAAACTCATTCTATTGAAATTGAAAAAGACTATGATGAAGACTTAGGGCTGGAGTTTGAAACGGCTCTATTTGATGGTTTGATTCAGTGCAATAACCGTTGCCCGTTTTGCTTTATTGACCAGCAACCGCCAGGTAAGCGTTCAAGCTTGTACCTGAAAGACGATGATTATCGCCTGAGCTTTTTGTATGGGTCTTACTTAACTCTTACCAATTTAACAGAACGAGAATGGCAGCGAATTGAAAAAATGCGGCTATCTCCTTTGTACGTGTCTGTCCATGCGACTGAACCCGAAGTTAGAATTAGACTGCTGAAAAATACCCGTGCAGGACAAATCCTGGAGCAAATTAAGTGGTTCCAAAAAACAAGACTGCAAATTCACGCACAAGTCGTGGTCTGTCCTGATATCAATGATGGCATCCACCTGGAACAGACATTACGAGATTTAGCTTCTTTTCATACGGGAGAAGTCCCTGCTGTTGCCTCTGTGGCAGTCGTACCAGTCGGTTTGACGCGGTTTCGTCCAGAACAAGATGAACTCACACCTGTCACTAGAGAAAAAGCGCGGGAAGTCATTTCCCAAGTGCGATTGCTACAGCAGGAATTTCGTCAGAAATTTCGACAAAGCTGCGTTTGGCTGGCTGATGAATGGTTTTTGATTGCTGGTGAGGAATTGCCAACTGAAGCAGAATACAAAGATTATCCTCAAATAGATAACGGTGTCGGTTCTATTCGTTTATTTCTCAAACAATTTACACAAGCAGCAGACAAGTTGCTACCGCCAAAAATTCCACAGAGAAAACTAACTTGGGTCGTTGGCAACGCTGTAGAACAAGCATTTCAGCCAATTCTGAAGCAGTTGAACTCGGTCGAGGGTCTAGAAGTGAATATGCGTGCTTTAAATAGCGATTATTGGGGACAAAGTATTACTGTTACTGGCTTGCTGACTGGTCATGATTTGCTTTTGAAGTTACAGGGGCAGAATTTGGGAGACGGAATTTTGCTGCCAAGTGTCATGCTCAAGCATGGCGAATTGATATTTTTAGATGATATAAGTGTTGAGGATGTGGCTCGCAAGTTGGATACAAAAATATTTCCCGTGGCGGGAGTTGAAGAATTCATTCAAATCTGCATCAAACCATTTAACGGAAGCAATAGTTAAGAGTCTGTAGTCCTAAGTCAAAAACTAATCACTAATTTGTTTAATTTTAAACTTTTAATTTTGAAAAACTTAAGGTGAGGAGTGTAGAGTGATCAATCAAAAAAGACGAAGTAGAAAGATAGAATTGAAAATTCAAAAGGCGGGTTTATTAATTTTAAATTTTAATTTCATAATATTTAATTTACTAAATGTTTTACCTGCCACCGCGACGACTTCAGAACCAATATTGAGCATAGTCCATAGCGAAGAGAATGCAAATCAGTGGCCGGGGATAACAAATCGCTTGCAGGCGGCTGGGGTGAAGTACTGCGTGATTCCTTTATCGAGTGTGAAGAATGCAGCAGATTGGGGCGATCGCGTGGTTTTATTTTTGCCAAATGTAGAGTTATTAACGCCAGCACAAGCTATTGCCCTCGAAGAGTGGATGAGCAAGGGAGGACGCTTAATTGCGAGCGGTCCTGTGGGGAGTGTGTCAGCGCCGGGAGTGCGGCAGCTACTGCGAACTCTACTAGGGGGTTATTGGGGCTTCAGCCTCGATAGACCACAAAAGCTGCAACCAGCACCAAAAGCAAAGTTCCTAGAATGGGCAAACCAAAACGGACTTTTTGGCGAGGTACGGGGTGGCGTCGTGATCCCTGACAACATCACATCTCAAGCTGCTGCTGTTTGGGCTGGCAAAGATAATCCAGCAGCAGTGGTCGCTAATGAGCGTTCCACCTTTTTTGGCTGGCGCTGGGGTGTAGATTCTGCTTCACCAGCACAGTTAGATAATGCTTGGTTACAAGCTACCATCAACCGTTATGTAAAAAACCCTACGACTGCCCCAAATAAAGTAGCTGGAGGTTCTCCAACCTGCTCTACTACTGTGGCTAAAGCGCCAGCAACGGGGAGCGGACAAGCAAGAGCAGGGGGAGTAAGGGGAGAAAAATCTTCCCCATCTTCCCCATCTTCCCCATCTTCCTCAACTCCCCTCAAAACCGCCACCGCTCCTCAACCCAGACCTCTTCCTAGTGTCACACCCCCAAAATCAGACGAGGCTATTGACCAACTCGAAACAGCGGTGCGGTTTGATGTTGCACCTAACTCACAAGCACCAATTAGCCAAACTGAAGCGCTAGCTTTCCAGAACGAGCTAGAAAATCTTATTGGTAGAGTTGAGAGTGCCAATCTAGCAGCACAAGCTATCTCTGAAAATGCCGATAACCCTCAACTAGCAAAGGCGCAGTCCGCGCAGGTGGCATCAACAAGACCAGGGACAGCACTTCTTAGCCCAGAGCAAGCTATAGATGCTGCTCGCCAAGTTGTGAAAAACTTGCCCCAATTGATTGCACAAAAAAACTACGTTCAGGCTCGTCAGCAATGGTTGGCGACAAGAGCAAATTTGTGGAATCAATTTCCTCTGAATCGGAGGCTGGCGCAACCAGAAATCAGGGCGATATGGCTCGACCGAGGAACGATTATCCGAGCGAGGAACGAGCAGGGACTTGCTCTGATTTTTGATCGGATGGCGCAAGCTGGAATTAATACTATATTTTTTGAAACGGTAAATGCTGGCTACACTATTTATCCCAGCAAAATTGTGCCCCAGCAAAACCCTTTAGTGCGTGGTTGGGATCCACTAGCATCTGCTGTTAAGTTAGCGCACGATCGAGGTATAGAATTACACGCTTGGGTTTGGGCTTTTGCTGCTGGCAATCGACGGCATAATGAACTGCTCAACATAGACCCTAACTACCCAGGACCTGTGCTTGCTGCTCATCCTGATTGGGCAGGATACGATAATCGTGGTCAAATGGTTCCTTCTGGACAAAGCAAACCATTCTTTGACCCAGCTAATCCTCAAGTGCGGCAGTACTTGTTCAGCTTGTACGAGGAAATTGTTAGCCGCTATAACGTGGATGGTCTACAACTAGACTACATTCGCTATCCCTTCCAAGACCCAGCCGCTAACCGGACTTATGGCTATGGTAAGGCAGCCAGAGAGCAGTTTCAGCAGCTGACTGGTGTAGATCCAGTGAAAATCTCCCCCAGGGAAAGGCAACTATGGCAAAGGTGGACAGAATTCCGTACTCAGCAAATTGATAGTTTTGTTGCTCAAGTGTCACAGCAACTGCGAAAAAAGCGACCCAATTTGATTTTTTCGGTTGCTGTCTTTCCCCTTCTAGAACAAGAACGCATTCAGAAAATACAGCAACACTGGGAGGTTTGGGCAAGGCGTGGTGATATCGATTTAATCGTCCCCATGACTTATGCTCAAGATACTCCACGCTTTGAGCGACTGGCACAACCTTGGATAAACAGATCTACACAAGTAGGTTCTTCTTTGTTAGTGCCAGGAATTCGTCTGCTTTCTTTGCAAACAGTCGGAGCATTTGATCAAATTCAACTGCTTAGAGACTTACCTGTTAGTGGTTACGCCCTGTTTGCCGCAGAGAATTTTAGCAATGACCTCAACAAAGTCTTTAGTAATACTCAAGGTAGCGTTCAACGCGCACAAAAAGAACCCATTCCACACCGCCAACCTTTTCAATCTGCTGCCGTCCGTTACACTGCTCTACAAAGTGAGTGGAAGTTGGCAGTGCAAAACAACAAGTTGAGAATACCTTCCACAACGTTTTCAACTTTTAACTCCCAAGCAGAAGTTGTGCAAAATGCTTTAAAGCAGCTGGCGACTGACCCAAATAACAGTAAGTTACTAACAGCAAGAACTTCGCTTGTAAGGTTGCAGTCTCAATTTAGAGAGTGGATGCGTTTACAAGCCCTTGACAATCCATATCAAGTTAGAGCTTGGGAAAATCGTCTCGCTGCTATAGAAAAGTTATTGCGTTACGGAGAACGGGTACAGTTGCACCCCTAAAGATTGATGGGAAAATGGGGATGAGGGAGATGGGGAAGTCATTTCTCGCCCACTTCCTTTTAATATGCAATAGGGTAAAAATTAGTATAATTTTTACAGAGTTTTAGGGAATCTTACGCAAGAAATTACTTATAGACAAAGCAAAAATAATAGAAGATAGTTAAATACATTACTTGATAGATAGAGAACAATTTTGTGCTAATAGCTATTGCAATCATTTATGCACGCCTTTGCTCAGTTTATCTCACTACCATCTGTTGATTCTGCAATTGACTTTTCTCCCCTAAAGGTTGCGCCCGACACACCATTGTCAGAAGTCGTTTCTCTGATGAGGAAGAGTCAACCGCAAGCCAGCTGTGTGTTGATAGTTGAGAATTTGCACATAGTGGGGTGGTTCACAGAGCATGATGCATTGGGGCTTTTATACTCAGACTTAGACATACAAAAAGCTAAGATATCTGAAGTGATGGAGACTTCAGTGCTTACCCTCAAACTTTCTGAAGTTTCTAGTATAAAATTGCTACTGTCATTTCTACGTCAGCATCGTCTGTTTTTTATACCAATAGTTGATGAACAAGGTCAACTCGTTGGATTAGTTAGTTACGAAAGTATTTGTCAAGTTTTGGAACAGGGAGGGGAAATCATATCAAGTCCGTTTAGGCCTCTCTCCGAAGAAGCCTCCCCGCCTGGAACATCCCTTCTCGTAAACGGGGAGGGTTTGGGGGTGCGCTTCCAAGAGAATAGCAACTTATCGAATAACCCTATTATATCAGAAAATGAGGCACAACAACGGTTACTAGAGGCAGCTGTTGTCAATGCCAACGATGCCATTGTCATTTTTGAAGCGAATGATGCATCAGATGATCCATTAGGTGGGCGTATCGTGTATGTGAACGAAGCGTTTACCTGCATGAGTGGTTGGTCAGCTGATGAAGTCATTGGTAAAACGCTGCCTATTTTATATGGTGAGAAAACCTCCGAGAGCGAGATAGATAGAATTCGCGTCACGCTTGGAGATGGCACGTCAATGAGAACAGAATTTATCAATTACCACAAAAATGGCTCCACTTACTGGGTTGAGGTCAGCATATCCCCAATTGCCAGTTCAGAGGGCAAAACCACTCATTTTGTGGCAATACACCGGGATATTTCTGATTGCAAATTGGCAGAAGAAGCGCTACGGTGGAGCGAAGAACTCTTCAGACAAACAGCAGAAAACATTCGCCAAGTTTTGTTTGTGCGAGACACCAAGCAGGACCAAATTATTTATGTAAATCCAGCCTATGAAGAAATTTGGGGACGCAGCCGCGCTCGTCTCTACGAAAAGTCTTTTGACTTTTTAGAAGCTATCCATCCACTGGATCGTGATCGCGTCATAGCTGCGATATTGACTCAGGAATTGGGTCATCTTTACAGCGAAGAATATCGCATTATCCGCCCTGACGGTGAGGAACGCTGGATTTGGACGCGCGCCGTTCCTTTAAAAAATGAATTGGGAGAAGTTTTCCGCATCTTTGGGATAAGCGAGGATATTACCGAGCGTAAAAGAGCGACTGAGGCATTACGCGAGAGTGAACAGCGGTTCCGGACACTGGCGGACGAGGTACCAGTACTGATTTGGATGAGTAATACTGATGGCTTAAATACATTTTGCAACAAATCTTGCGTAGAGTTTACAGGACGACCTTTAGAAGAATTACTCGGTATAGGTTGGGTAGAAGGAATTCATCCTGAAGATAGGCAGCCCTATTTTGATATGTACCTATCAGCATTCAAAAACCATCAGCGTTTCCAGTATGTTTGTCGTTATTTGCATGCAGATGGAGAGTATCGATGGCTGATCAACATTGGAGTTCCAAGATTTGCATCTGACGGTAACTTGATCGGTTACATTGGCTGCTCTACAGATATCACCGAACGCGTACAGGCAGAAGCAGCACTGCAGCAGGCGCAGGCAGAGTTGAAGCAGGCAAACGCAGAGCTAGAAACCCGAGTTGAGGAGCGGACAAGGGTTGTCAAAGAAATGAATCGGCAGATCATTTTTGAAATGACCGATCGCCTATACATAGAAGAGCAACTGCGGCAATCGCAGGAAATGCTCCAGTTAATTATGGACAACATCCCCCAGAGTATTTTCTGGAAAGACACAGCGTGCGTGTACTTGGGTAGCAATCGCAACTTTGCTAAAACAGTTGGTCTTGAGAGTTCAGAAGATGTTGTGGGCAAGACTGAGTATGATTTAGTGACTAACAAAGAGGAGGCAGACCTCTACACTGAATCTGACCTCAGGGTGATGCAGACCGATACGCCAGAATATCGCCTCATCTTTGCACACCAACGAAACGATGGCAAACAAGTTTGGCTGGAAGCAAGTAAAATCCCACTTCATGATGCTGAAGGCAATGTGATGGGGGTTCTGGGCACTTTTGAAGACATAACTGATCGCAAGCAGGCGCAGGAGGCGCTGGAAAAAAGTGAAGAGCGTTTTCGCTTCTTGGTTGAATCCATACCCCAACAAGTATGGTTCGCCCGAGCGGATGGTCACCTTGAGTACGTTAACCAGCGAGCGCTCGAATACCACGGCTGCACCCACGAGGAGGTTGAAGGCTGGAAATGGGAGCAATGGATACATCCTGAAGATTTGCCAAGGTGTCTTGACCTGTGGATGAGATCACTGGCAACAGGCGAAACTTTTGAAGTAGAATTTCGCCTGTTTGGGATAGTTGACCAAGGTTACCGCTGGCACTTGGCACGCGCCTTACCCCTGCGCGATAAGCAAGGACAAATTTTAAGCTGGTTTGGGACAAATACAGACATTCACGACCGCAAGCAAGCAGAAGAAGCGCTGCAACGCAGCCAAGAGCGTTTCCGCAATTTAGTCGAAATGAGCAGCGATTTAGTTTGGGAAATTGATGAACACGCTGTTCACACTTATGTGAGTCCAAAAGTATGCGAGATTTTGGGTTACCAGCCACAAGAAGTGTTGGGCAAAACCCTTTTTGAGTTGATGCTACCAGAAGAAGCTAAGCGTTTTGCTAATAGACTTGGCTCAATTGCTGCCGTACAACAACCATTCAAATGTCTGGAATTTGCTGTCATTCACAAAGATGGACATTTAGTTATTCTCGAAGGCAGTGGGGTACCCATATTCGATGCTGAAGGTAAATTTCGGGGTTATCGTGGCATTGACCGAGATATTACCGAACGTAAGCAGGCAGAAGAAAGTTTACGACTGCGCGATCGCGCGATCACAGCTAGTAGCAATGGCATTATGATTGCTGATGTCACAATGCCAAATTCACCAATCATATATGCTAATCCGGCATTGGAGCAAATCACTGGTTATTCCGTAGCGGAAGTGATTGGGAAAAACTGCTGTTTTCTCCATGGCGCTGATATCAATCAACCAGCTATAACCGTACTACATGATGCTATTGCCCAAGGAAAAAGCTGCACCGTGGTTGTACGTAACTACCGTAAAAATGGCGCTTTGTTTTGGAATGAGATCAGTATTTCTCCGGTGTATGACATCAATGGTAAATACACTCATTCCATTGGTATTCAAAATGATATTTCAGAGCGCAAACAAGCAGAGGTGGCGCTCTTAATATCGCAAGAGCAGCTACAATATTTACTTTCTTCTAGTCCTGGTGTGATTTATAGCTGCAAAATTTACAGTGATTATGGCATTACCTTTATGAGCGAAAACGTTATCGCCATGTTGGGGTATGAAGCACAGGAATTTATGGAAAACCCAAGCTTTTGGGCTAGTCATGTTCACCCAGAAGACCTACAGCAGGTTTTTGCTGCGGCATCAAAACTTCTTGAACAAGGACAATATAGCCACGAGTACCGTTTTTTACACAAAAATGGCACTTACCAGTGGATGTACGACCAAGCAAAGCTAGTGCAGGATGATGCTGGTAATCCATTGGAAATTGTCGGTTACTGGTTAGATATCACCGAACGCAAGCAACTAGAAGAAGAACTAAAAGCTGCGTTGCACAAAGAAAAAGAACTCAATGAACTCAAATCTCGCTTCGTCTCAATGACTTCCCACGAGTTCCGTACGCCTTTAAGTACTATTCTTTCTTCGTCGGAGTTGCTAGAACACTACCGCCATAAGTGGACAGAGGAAAAACAACTGTCTCACCTGCATCGCATTCAAACTGCTGTCCAACATATGACTGAGATGTTAAACAATGTGTTGGTCATTGGCAAGGCAGAGGCAGGAAAATTAAGTTTTATCCCGAAGCCTTTCGATTTAGTCGAATATTGCCATTATCTTGTGGAAGAATTACAACTGAATGTTAACAATCAACATGCAATCAACTTTAACAGTCAATATAAATCCATGCCGTGCTGTATGGATGAAAAATTGCTAGGACATATCCTGAGTAATTTACTTTCAAATGCGATTAAGTATTCTTCAAGTGGTAGCACTGTTAGATTTACTCTTACGTTTAAAGACGGGTTAGCAGTATTTACAATTCAAGACCATGGGATAGGCATTCCATCAGAAGACTTACCCCACTTGTTTGAGTCTTTTCATCGAGCTACAAATGTGGGCAACATCCAAGGCACGGGGTTAGGATTAGCAATTGTAAAAAAGTGCGTGGATGTCCATGATGGTGAAATCACAGTGAAAAGTGAGGTCGGAGTGGGAACAATATTTACTGTAACTCTGCCATTAAATAATCACATTAAACCATAAGCAAGCCATGACCAAAATTCTAGTCATTGAAGATGAAGAATCAGTACGAGAAAATCTTTTAGATCTGCTGGAAGCAGAAAATTTCGATACTATTGCTGCTGCCAATGGACGCATTGGAGTAAAATTGGCACTTTCTGAAGTTCCCGATTTAATTTTATGCGACTTGATGATGCCAGAAATTGATGGTTATGGCGTACTGACAGCATTACGTGAAGAACCAATAACAGCAAGTATTCCCTTTATTTTTCTCACAGCCAGATCTGCTAGGGCTGATTTTCGTCAAGGGATGAATTTGGGCGCTGATGACTATCTCACTAAACCATTTACTCGTACTGAATTATTAAGTGCGATCGCAAGCCGCTTGACAAGACAAGCGAATTTGGCAAAGCAAATATGTACAAGATTTGAGGCTCAGACCATCTCTCCCAAAGTACAAATGATAGAAGGTTATTTACGCCGTACTTTAGAACAGAGAGACTTTCAACAATTTCAGGTTTATTATCAACCTATAGTCGATCTTCATTCTGGTAAAATCATCGCTGCTGAAAGTTTATTGCGTTGGCAGCATCCTGAATTGGGGATGGTTGCTCCTACAGAATTGATTCCTTTGGCAGAATCCACTGGTTTAATTGTCCCTATTGGTGAGTGGGTCTTAAAAAATGTTTGTCAACAAATTAAACTCTGGCACAATGCAGGATTTCCTGAGTTGCGTGTCGCTGTTAACTTATCTGTACATCAACTAATTCAACCTAATTTTAGTGAAAAAATACTTAAGTTTTTATTAGCTAATGATTTGAGACCAGGTTACTTAGAACTAGAGTTAACAGAAAGTATGATCATGCAAGACGTCAACAGCGCTATTGCCACTATGAAGGAAGTGCATTCTTTTGGTGTAAAAATTGCTATTGATGATTTTGGTACTGGTTATTCGTCTTTAATTTATTTGAAGCAATTACCAATTCATACCTTAAAAATAGACCGTTACTTTATTAAAGATATTACAAACGACTCCCAAAAATCAGCAATTACAACAGCATTGATTCAAATGGCACATAATCTCAATGTTCAGACAATTGCTGAAGGTGTGGAAACAGAACAAGAACTTGCTTTTTTGCGTCAATACAAATGTGATGCTATGCAAGGTTTTCTCTTTAGCCGTCCGTTACCAGTAGCAGAATTTGAAAAGATTTTGGTTGCTAACAAACGATTGAATGTATAAGTCTGATAATGCTTTGTAGTCAATGCTTAAACGCTACTAATAACCAATTTAATTCAAATCATTAGTAGTCTATTCAAAAAAAAATATAATAAAAAATTTATATAATTAATATTTTTGGATTATGCATAAAATTTTAGTCATAGAAGATGAGACAAGCGTACGACAGAATCTTTTGGAATTACTAACCTATGAGGATTTCAATGTGATTGCTGCAGAAAATGGTCGCATCGGCGTGCAGTTAGCTCAAGAGGAAATTCCCGACCTGATTATTTGTGATGTGATGATGCCAGAACTAGATGGTCATGGTGTTTTGAATACATTACGTCAACAACCCACAACAGCAGCGATTCCGTTGATTTTTTTGACAGCTAAAAGTGACAAAACTGACTTTCGTCAAGGAATGGAGTTGGGAGCTGATGATTATTTAACAAAGCCTTTTACTCGCGCAGAATTACTAGCTGCAATTTCCTCCCGATTAGACAAAAAAGTTACTATTAATCAGCACTCACAAAAAAGGCTAGATGATTTGCGTAGTAGTATTACTATGTCCCTTCCTCACGAAATGAGGACACCACTGAATGGTATTTTGGGTTTTTCAGAACTTTTAATGAAAGAAGTCGATACCCTTTCTCGGGATGAAATCCGTGAGATGGCAGAAGGTATTCATAAGTCGGGCGAACGTTTATACAGATTGATTCAGAACTTTTTACTATATGTAGAACTCGAACTTATAGCAACAGATCCAGAGCGAATTAAGCAGTTGCAAAGCTATAAAACCATTTTTCCTACAATTTCATTGAAAAAAACAATTATCGAAAAAGCTAAAAAAGCGGGACGTGAAGCAGATTTACAACTAAATTTAAAAACCCCTTGTTGTCTACAAATTTGTGAATCAAGACTTTATAAAATTGTTGAAGAATTAATTGATAATGCCTTTAAGTTTTCAGAATCAGGAACAATAATTCATATTATAAGTACTTTGGTTAGCAATCTACTTACTATATCAGTCACCGACCACGGGCGAGGTATGACAGCCGCTCAAATTGCTGAATTGGGAGCATATCGGCAATTTGAGCGCCAACTCTACGAACAACAAGGTTCGGGTTTGGGTTTAATCATCGCTAAACGTACGGCTGAATTACATGGAGGGGAACTCACTATTCACAGTAAACTAGGAGAAAAAACAGTTGTGCAGGTGGTGCTTCCGTGTAGTTGAGTCAAGAGTCAAGGGTCAGTTCCTCAACAAAAGGAAAAATCGGACTTTAGACGGGTGATATTTTTAGCACATCTAGTTTAAATTTTAAGGGCTGTGCATCAATAATTATTTAAATTGCAACTATGAAATATCTGCGTTGCTTGCTGCTTTTTCTGCTAATGACTACAGCAGCAGCCTGTGACCAGACTCGCGCCTCCCTAGAAGAACCTACACCCGAATCTTCTCCAGCTTCTGCTCAACTAGCACAGAATCGCACACAACCAAAAAATACCATTCGTACGGAACCACTTTCGCCCACACCCATCCGCATTAATGTACGTAATTTGCCACAACCCTTTGCTACTGAAAGTGCCTCAAACCCACCTCAGGTAGTACCAATTCCAGATAAGCCCACTCTGCGTGTACCTCTTGGTTTTGTGGTCAACGTTTTTGCTGATGGTTTGGAAGCTCCACGTTGGTTAGCTTTAACTCCTAACGGGGAAGTGTTGGTGACAGAAACCAGACAAAACCGTATTCGTTTACTGCGCGATACTAACGGTGATGGTGTGGCTGATGTCAAACAGACATTTGCAACTCAAGCCAATGGACTTAATATTCCTTTTGGTATGGCTTTTGCGGGTGATTCCTTCTTTCTTGGCAATACGAATGCTGTACGGCGATTTCCTTATAAAAAAGGTCAACAGCAACTCACTGGTACAGGTCAAAAAATTGCTAACCTTCCTGGTGGTGGTTACAATCAGCACTGGACTCGCAATGTGGTAGCATCACCCGATGGGAAAAAGCTATACGTTTCCGTTGGTTCTGAATCCAATGTAGATGAAGAAGCATTACCACGGGCTTCGGTGCAGGTCATGAACTTGGATGGATCTGGGCAGCAGACTTTTGCTTCTGGCTTGCGTAACCCAGTTGGTCTGGACTTTCATCCTGTGACTAAGGAACTTTATGCCACTGTCAATGAACGCGATGGTATAGGTGATGACCTAGTACCAGATTACCTGACACGCATTCAACAGGGAGAATTCTACGGTTGGCCCTATGCCTACCTCGCACCTAAAAACCTCGACCCACGTCAGAAGACGGGTGAGGTCAGTAAACGGCCTGACTTAGTAGGTCGCACCCGTACCCCAGATGTTCTCTTCCAAGCACACTCAGCCGCGTTGGGATTGCAGTTTTATGACGGTCGGACGTTCCCTGAAAAATATCGTAATGGTGCTTTTGTTGCCTTTCGTGGTTCGTGGAACCGAGATCGCGGCACTGGCTACAAAGTCGTTTTTGTCCCATTTGATGCCAAGGGGAGATCTCAAGGTTACTATGAAGACTTTCTGACAGGATTTCTGATAAACCCTACTGAAGCGACTACTTGGGGGCGTCCTGTAGGCTTGCTCGTCTTACCTGACGGTAGCCTTTTACTCACAGAGGAAGCGAATAACCGGATTTATCGGATTCAGTATACGGGGGGTTAGTGGGTAGTGGGTACTGGGTAGTGAATAGTTATTTTTTGACAATTATCAATTATCAACTATCGGCAAATGGACAACGGGTGCTAAGTCGAGAGTGCAATGAGTTGCAGTGGTTTTAAGATGAGAAAATACAAAGAATCATTGGGAGGAATCAATCGCCATGACTGTTATCACAGCTAAGTGGACGATTGACGAATATCACAGCATGATAGCCGCCGGCATTTTGGGCGATCGCAAACTTGAACTGCTTAAGGGAGAAATAGTAGAAATGTCGCCGGAAGGAGAACCCCATGCTTATTCTAGTGATGAAGCAGGAGAGTATCTAGCTTCTTTATTGGCTGAACGTGCCAAAGTTCGTCATGCTAAACCAATTACACTACCAAACGACTCGGAACCCGAACCAGATATTGCTATTGTCCAACGCTTGGGGCGCGAGTATCGAGAGCATCACCCCTATCCAGAAAATATCTTCTGGTTAATTGAATATGCGAACTCCAGTTTAGAGAAAGATTTAGAGACAAAAAGCAAAATCTATGCAGAAGTCGGTATCCCGGAATATTGGGTTGTCAACCTCAAAAAGCTACACTTGGTGGTGTTCCGAGAACCTTTAGACGGAGAGTACGCTGCAAAACTCACACTGACTGCGGGAACAATTCAACCGCTTGCATTCCCTGATGTTTCCGTTTGTGTAGAACAGATTATCAACGGTTGAGGTAAAATTGTGTACTACCAACTAACAACTACTCATCCCCTAAAACCATCCTTCCTGTTCGAGTGTTTCAATCAATTGAAGTCCACGGGGGTCGCCTACTCCCAAAATGGCGGCTTTGGTATCTTCCCGCACTCCCAAATCTTGGTCTTCGGCAAATGCTTGAATTAACGCATCAATAGCGGTGGCATAAACCACGTTAGAAGGCAGTTCGCGACAGAGTTGTCCAATTGCCCAAGCGCAATTACTTCGCACCGCTGCTACGGGGTCTTGCACCAAGGCTTCAATTAACGGTGGTATTGCTCCCACAACTGCCTCGTATCCCACAACTGCCATTTGTGCCAAGGCGCTGGCTGCCCACAAACGCACTGCGGAAATATCGGTTCTCAAAGCATCTGCTAGAGGTGCTAGGCAACGGCGATCGCCACAGTTGCCCAATGCCCAAACGGCTCCTTTACGCACGTAGCCATTCCAATCTCGGTTTAACTGGGTAATCAACGGTTCAACCGCATCTGAACTTGGGTTTCTTCCAATACCATATGCCGCACTCACCCGCACTAAGGGACAGGTATCAGTTAACAGGCGAATCAAATGGGGGGTAGCTCTAGCATCTTCTATGTCGCAAAAAGCACGAGCCGCTAGCATCCTTTGCTGCGGCTGAGGATCTTCCAATAATGCCAGCATATGCTCTGGATTGGGCTTAGGCGTCTCTGTTTCGGCAGTGAGCGCTCCCATATGATCCAGTGGGCTTTCTAGCTCTGCTTCGACATCAAGTAGGCTTAGGTCGTCTTCGTCATACATAGTTTCAATCCCTGATAGGGATTAACATATAACCCCCCGTGTCAATAAGTCAAACTCTTAATATTAGTTTATTTTTCAACTAGGGCGGTAGGAGAAATTCATTCAAAATTCACGCATTCAAAATTCAGAAATTTTTCTACATCCCTATTTCCCTATATCATCCAGAGATTTTATCATCCACAAGGAATGGGTTTGATAATGTAGCTGATTGTAAAGATTGAATGCGGCTGTGTTAGTTTGAAAAACTTGCAATCCAATCTGGTGATCCCCTCTACTCCTTGCCCAATCTTCTATATATCGCATCAAAGCTGTCCCAATACCCCGCCGCCGATGTTCTGGCAAAACGTAGAGTAAAAAGATGTGAACATGGCGATCGCCACGTACTTGATCTATGGCATTTCCCACCCAGAGACAGGCGATGGGGGAAGATGAGGACGGGGGGGGCGGGGGAAAGGGAGAATGACTCTTGCTTACACCTCCACTCCTCCCTTCCTCCACTCGCACAAAATCTACCCACCACACCGGGGTTTCCTTGGAGAAGTATTGCTCGACTGTTCGCGCTAAATGGGAGAAATCTTGCTGAGGAAAAGCTTCTTGATAGGTTCGCTGCATGAACTTCACCAGTAACGCCTTATCCAAGGTAGAGCCACGGCGAATACAGTAACCCGGTAGTAGTTCCTCAGACACTTACACTTAATCAAGGAGACAAGGTGGACAAGCTGGAAGTGGGGGTATTTACTCCTCGCACTTCCCCTACTCCCCTATTCTCTTCAATAGGTGCGGGTGCAGCCATATCTGAGGGTAAAAAGATGCGGGCGCTCACTGCTACAAGGGCAATGATGAATATCAACACCACGATAAACGGGGCGATGTACTGACGAAATATAGCCATTATTGTGGTTTGCAACGAACAGGGTTCTTCTATGAAAAGGTAGCTTAAGATTTGTAAAACTTTCTTGGTTTATTTTAGCGAGTTTTAGGTGCTTGTGAAGTACCCCATCTTGCCTTCGGCTAAAGAATTCTTTCGCTTACCCCCTCACCCCCTTACACCCTTACACCCCTAGTTTTTCTAAGGCTGGAGGCTAGGAAGTCCATAGCGCTTACGGAACATCGCTGGGGCTAGGGACGGTCGCGTTCCAAGTCAGCAATTGCTTTTTCCCAATACCAATTCTCTGGCATAGCTGGGAAGTCTTGCTTTACCCGATCTACCAGACGTTCAGCGATAGTAACATCACCAGCTAAAGAGATCAGCCTGTTTTTGAGATGTGTATCAGGTCCACGCTCATCTCTTCGGGAGACTCGAGTTCTTCCTGGTCCTGTCTGTGACTGCTGTCTTCTAAACTCCCAAAATAAAACGTAATAAAGTGTACCAAAAATGACAATGAGACTAAATGTTCCTAGAAGAGTTAGTAAGTTAGCCGTCAGGAATCCCAGAACTAACTGGGAGAGCACGTAGCCAAGCAAGACACCAGTAATTAAGAGAATAGCTGTTGCAATAACAATAATTAGTTTCTGCCCCATAAATCTCCTTCCTCATCGTCGAGTCCTGGTCTGGATATTGCCACTGGCTGTTGGTTCCAAGGGGCAAAGAATGGCAACAGAAATAACCCCGGCAAAGCAGCGACTATACTAATTAAGAAAAACATAGACCAACCCGTAGTTTTTGCCAAACTGCCAGATGGGGCAACCAAAATGTCTCGGCTGACAGCCATAATGCTTGATAGTAAAGCAAATTGAGTGGCAGAAAAACGCGGGTTACACTGACTCATCATAAAGGCAGCGAACGCTGTTGTTCCCAACCCACCACAGAAGTTTTCTACGTTGATTGTAAGCACTAAAAACTGGTAGTTTTTACCGAGTTGAGCCAGAACAAAGTAAGCTAAATTACTCACTGCTTGCAGAATGCCAAACACCCAAAGCGAGCGATTAATACCGATTTTACTCAAAACCACTCCCCCTACGAGAGCACCTACAATGGAAGCAATGAGTCCCATACCAGTCTGAATCGCACCAATGTCAGTTAGGGTGAACCCTGTTTGCAGCAAAAAGGTCGTTGCCATACTACTAAGAAAAGCATCGCCCAGTTTATAGAAAAGGATGAACACCAAAACCAAGAAGGCTTGGAGTAAGCCTTGGCGCTGGAAAAATTCCCCAAATGGTAGTATGACCGCATCTGCTAACGACTGTGGTGGGCTAATTTGCTTTGGTTCTGGTGCTAATAGGGTGCCAAAAATCCCAATTGCCATGGTTGCTGCCATTAACAAGTAAACCGATGACCACGGTATTCTATCAGCAAGTATGAGCGCCAAGGAACCTGTGAGCAACAGCGCCATTCGATAACCTAAAACGAAAACCGCTGCACCAGCTCCCATCTCCAGTTCGTGAAGAACATCAGTACGATAGGCATCGGCGACGATATCTTGAGTCGCACTGAAAAAGGCAATCACTACGGCATTAATGGCTAAAAGTTGTAATGCTTGCTTGGGTTGTTGCAAAGCCATGAAGGCGATCGCAATCAACAACGCCACTTCTATCCCAATTAGCCAACCCCGCCGCCGTCCCAAAAATGGCAGTGTAAATCTATCTAATAAAGGTGCCCAAATAAACTTAAAGGAATATGGCACAGCCACTAAGCTAAACAACCCAATAGCTGTTAAATCCACTTTCTCTACTGTCATCCAAGCCTTTAAGGTATTACCCGTTAAAAAGAACGGCAAACCTGATGAAAAGCCTAACAACAACAAAGCCGCCATCTTCCGGCTTTGAAAAACTTGCAGTAGCGATGAAATTGTTTTCACTGTTTTATATAATTCTCCTGACCAGGATGAATTTCCGATATCTTGCCACACTTAGTGTGTAATGTCAGGCAAAGATGCCAATACATAACGCAAAGTTCCACAATTTTACCTAGCAGTAGGTAAAAAATTCATAATAAACTTTCCGACTTTCCCATCTGGCAACAAGACGAAGATATTTACGTAAGCAACGATACAACCCTTTAAATTGGTAGATAGAACGAACACCTTCAAATGAGGTGATATCGAAGGGCAATTGAATAGTAAAAGTGCTCCCTTTACCTAGCTCACTTTGTACATTTAAACTGCCGTAATGTGCCTTAACAATTGCTTGAGCGATCGCCAACCCTAATCCAGAACCGCCAGTGCTACGAGAGCGATCGCCCATCACCCGATAGAAGCGGTCAAAAATCCTCTTCAGTTCCTGCTGTGGAATACCAATGCCTGTATCCTGAACCGAAATCACAGCATGAGTGCCATTACGGTCTAAAACAACTATTACTTGACCACCCACTCTAGTGTATTGGATAGCATTGACAATTAAGTTGGAAATCAGACGATAAAGCTGCTCACAATTGCCTGTAATATTCAAAGGTTGATGCACTCGTATTGAAGATGCCAGTTTCACTTGTGCTGAGGATGCCATCGCTGCAAATTCTTCAATTAAGTCGCTGACAATCTCATTCAAGCAACAAGGTTCACGTCGCATTGGCATGGGTTGTCGATCTAGGCGGGATAAAAGCAGCAAGTCAGCAACCAAAGTCGTGAGTCGCAGATTTTGACGTTCTACAGTTTGCAAAATGTCCCGCGCTTCTGTTTCATCCAGTTGCGGCATCATAAGCGCTGATTCTACTGTTGCTCGTGTTGCAGCCAAAGGTGTCCGTAATTCGTGTGCTACATCCGCTGTAAATTGTTGAATTTGTCTGTAGGATTGATAAATCGGTTGCATCGCTAATCCTGCTAACCACCAGCTAGCAATACCTACCAAACCCATTGCCACTGGCAATCCGAACACTAAAATCAATTTCACAGCATTTAGATAACTACTAAAGTCTTCGAGACTTCGCCCCACTTGGATATATCCCCAATCCCGATTGTCTTGGGTGTGCAGCACAAAGGAAATTTGATGGTAAAGGTTGCCTTTGCTGTCTTTCAGAGTTTGCCAAAGTTCTTTGTTCAAGACTGGGGACAGCCCTTCTGGATAAGAGCCTGCTATAGCAAACAGGCGTCCTGAGTTATCGAAAAAACGTACATAATAGTAGCCTTGGTTGATTGCGCTCTCCGTATGGCGTTTGAAAGTTAATTGCTCTTGAATGCACCTGTCTCCAACAACACAGATATTTGGTAGAAGCTGCTTTAAAACTGGTTCCAAGCGTCCGGGTTGCTGTAGTTTTAGTTCAATACTGTCATGCAGAGTTCCTGCAACGGATTCCAACTCCCGGTCTAAGGTTACCCAATGAGCATGGGATACTGCTTGGTAAACGCCAAATCCGCACAGGCTTAAGATAAGAGCCATGACAAGCGCGTACCACGAAGCCAAACGCAAGCGGGTTAGCCTAAATAGTTTATTTTGATTCATGGCGCGAGATAAGACGGTATCCCATACCATGCAGTGTTTCAATAGGATTGACACAGCCACTATTGGCTAGTTTGCGGCGAAGCAAACGCATTTGAGCCGCCACCACATTACTCATAGGTTCTGCACTCACTTCCCAAAGCTGATTGCGAATCTGTTCAGTGGTAACAATTTGGTTCGGGTGCCTCATAAAATACTCCAGTAGCTGAAATTCTTTGTTAGTTAGGGGGATGACCTGTCTATCCCCCGTAGCGTTGTGACTCACAACGGTGCTACTGCCGTAATCTAGAGTCAGGTTGCCAACCGTTAGTTCTTGGGGTTGGAAGTGAGGCGTTAGCGAAGCTCCTCCGTAGGAGGCTCGCCTCTGTAATGCCCGTAACCGCGCCAGTAATTCCGCCATGCCAAATGGCTTTACTAAGTAGTCATCTGCACCTGCATCCAGCCCAGTCACTTTATCTTCCATTGTGTCTTTAGCTGTCAGCATCAACACAGGCAGAGGATTTTTTTTATTACGTAACCGTTGGCACAACTCCAAGCCTGACATTCCTGGCAACATCCAATCAATAATAGCCAGCGTATATTGCGTCCAGCTATTTTCTAGATATGCCCATGCATCAGTTCCATTCATCACCCAGTCAACCAAGTACTTCTGGTGGGTAAGAGTTCGCTTAATAGCAGTACCTAAATCTGGTTCATCCTCGACTAGCAGCACTCTCATAGAATTAACCTGTCAGCGATAAAGGGAGCATTTCCCACAAAACTTTTTCAGTACGCCTGCCTCGCTGTTATCTAAGACAATTATCGATTAAAGTTAAAACGCCCGTCTACCTTTTGACCATCAACATTAGCAGTAATTTTCACTTGATATTGACCAGTTGCTGTTTGAGATAGCAAACCTGTGTAATGTTTATCTTTTGGATCATAGGTAAATGGAACAGTTTGTTGTTTCCCATCGGGCGACTGAACTTGAGCCGTCACTTTAGCATTCGGTATCGCAGAGTGATTGTCCCCTCTTTGTAAATAAAAATCCATGTGCGTTACATTTGCTTCCTTTTCTGGGACAAACTCTAAGTGATAAGCTCCTGTCTCCACAACTTGACCCCCATGAGATTCACCATGCTGCCCCTCTGTTTTCGCAGATACTGAAGCTGAAGATGCTGGAGACTGAGTGGTTGAGGTAGTAGTTGTTTGACTAGTTTCTGTATTACCTGCTTGCTCCCCGTTACTACAAGCTCCTAAGAAAAGCAGCCCCATAGTTCCTAGAACAATAAGACCTGATTTGAACGATTTCATTGATTTACTCCTTAGTAATTCTTTAATAATTGGGACAATAAAAGGTAGCACAATTTTCTAGTTAGGAATTATCGCTCAATGACTGCTCTAACTGCCTTTCCATTGTCTACAAATTGCGTAGTTCGCTTCGGGAACAAGAACTTACCAAATTTGGCATACAACGCGGGTAACACCACCAAAGTTAATGCTGTAGAAGTAAACAAACCACCCAACACCACTATCGAAAGTGGTTGCAAAATTTCTTTGCCAGGACAACTTTCAACAACTAAGGGTGCTAATCCCAAAGCTGATGTAAAAGCTGTCATCAAAATGGCGTTAAGCCGTTCCATTGAACCTTTCATTAACAGTTCCTTAAGTGGCATTCCTTCAGCGTATTTGGTGTTGTAATTATCTACCAACAACAAACCATTACGAGTAGCAACTCCAAATAAAGTGACAAATCCAACCAAAGAAGCGATAGAAATAACGCCGCCAGTCAAAGCCACTGAAAATACTCCCCCCACCAATGCCAAAGGTAAGTTAATCATAATCATGCCAGTAGAAGGAATAGATTTGACGGAAAGATACATAATGACAGTGATGACAACAAAGGCAATGATACTGAAAATTAAGATATTCTGAGTTGCTCTTTCTTGTGCCTCAAATTGACCTGCGTACTGAATATAGTACCCATTAGGTGGATGTACCTGCTGATTCACTTTGTCTCGAATTTCATCAACGATAGAGCGCAAATCTCTACCGCTAGCATTAGCAGAAACGACAATTAAACGAGAGACATTCTCTCTGTTAATAGTGTTGGGACCAGTGCCATTGTCAATTGTGGCAACTTGTGCCAAAGGAATCTTATTACCGCCAGAAGTATCTACTAACAAATCGCGAATGGTATCCAGATTTTGACGTGCTTCTGGTTTCAACCAAACAACTAAGTCGAAGGTTTGTTGGTTCTCCAAAACTTGAGATACCACTCTTCCATTGAGTGCAGTTTCAATGATTTCGGAAAGTTTTCCTACTGTTAAACCATATCTCGCAGCAGCAGGTCTATTGAACTTAATTTGTATTTGTTCTACTGGAACCTGGGGTTCAAGTTGTAAATCGACAATACCATCAACAGTTTTCATTACCTCATTAACTTGACTCCCGATGGTGCGGAGTTGTTCTAAGTCAGGACCGAAAATTTTGACAGCGATCGCACTCCTAACTCCAGACAAAACTTCATCCATCCGGTGAGAAATAAAACCACCAATATTTGGTGCAACTCCTGGTAATTTGTTAAATTCTTCTCGCAGCTTCTTAATAGTCCCCTCACGGTCTTTCATCCCCTCATCGCTTAACTCGATATCCAAATGTGCCAAGTTCACACCTGCTGCATCCGCATCACCAGGCGCACGTCCAGAACGTAATTGCACATAAGGAAATCTGGGGTCATTTTTTAGGGCATCTTGAAGAGCAAATCCTGCACTATTTGTCGCCTCAAGAGACACACCCGGATAAAGCGTTAAAGTATTCACTAAAGTTTGCTCTTGAAACTCTGGTAAAAACACTCTTCCAAAAGAGGGAACAATCACAATTACTGCAATCAGACTGGCAGCAGCTAGGGCTAAGATAATTCCAGAATGGCGCATCGAAAAAGTTAATAAAGGACGATACAGTCCCTTAAAAAATCTTGCAACCCAAGGCTCTGTTTCTGGTAAATTACCATGAGGTAGTAGAATTGCACATAAAGCTGGAGTTACAGTTAATGCCGTCACACTAGAAGCAATAACTGCTGCCATATAGCCCAATCCCATAGGAATAAAAATGTTACCTTCTACACCTGTCAAGGCAAAAACTGGGGAGAAAACAACTATGGTAATGATGGTAGCTCCAAATACCGAATCTCGTACCTCCTGACAACCGTCAAATACCACATCTAAAATGGGACGCGGGTTGAGGGAGTGCTTATTCTCTCGCAGGTTGCGGTAGACATTTTCAGCATCGACAATCGCATCATCAACCGCAGAACCAATTGCGACTGCTAAACCTCCCAAAGTCATTGTATTTAAACCTTGTCCCACCCAATTAAGTAGTAGCACTCCTACTAATAAAGATAATGGAAGGGCTGTTAAACAAATAGCCAGGTTGCGCCAATTCATTAAAAATGGAATGAGAATAAGCGCAACAATAATACTGCCTTCAACTAAAGCTTCCCTAACATTTTCAATCGAAGAATCGATATAGTTTTCCTGACGGAAGGTAGCTTGTACCTTAATGTCTTTCGGCAAGCTTGCTTTAATCTCTTCCATCGCTGCTTCTATGGCACGAGTAACAGTAGGAGTATCAGCTTGAGGCTGTTTATTTATCATGACGATAATGGCTTGTTGACCATTAAAGGTGCCATCACCTCGTTTAATAGATGCACCAATTTGTACATCAGCAATATCCGATATTTTGACAGGGGTGCCGTTGCGAGCAGTAATCACTGATTGCTGTAATTCTTCTATAGATTCAATCCGTCCAATACCCCGAATTAACTTTTCACGGTCAGAGGTTATTAAATAGCCACCAGGAGCATTGACATTGGCAGCAGATGTTGCTTCAACTACGTCTTCTAAAGTGACATTAAATGCTTTCAACTTCTGGTGATCAACTAATACTTGATATTGGCGAACATCGCCACCATACGCTATAACCTGACTCACACCAGGAACAGCTAAAAGGCGGTTTGTCACTTGCCAATCAACTATACGCCGTACTTCTATTAAAGGAGTCGTTTCAGAAGTAAAAGCGTATTGCAATACAGTACCGATGGGAGAAGTGGTAGGAGAAATTTGCGGCGTTTCTACCGCTTGGGGCAGTTTACTAAAGCTCTGTTGCAATCGCTCGGTTATCAGTTGGCGAGCTTGATAGATATCGGTTTCCCAGTTAAAAATGACTTTAACAACCGAGAGTCCCGACGCACTCGAAGAGCGTACTGCTGTCACTCCTGGAGTCCCGTTAATGGAACTTTCAATTGGTAAAGTTACTAGGGATTCAACTTCTTCGGGAGCAAGTCCAGGGGCTTCGGTTTGAATTTCGACCTGCGGTGGTGCAAAACTGGGGAAAACATCTAAGGGCATTTGGATAATTGTACGAAATATCCAAATGGTGACGACAATTGCACCCAGGATGACTAGCCAACGACGGGCGATCGCCCATTTAATGATGGCACTCAGCATTTTTATTGATTATTATTATTTCTCATTAGTGACTTTTGACTCCTCATGGGTGACGCGGTGGTTGTCATCCCAGCTTGGTGATTGAGTGGGAGTTTCGTCTAGTACATAGGTATCTTCTGTCGATAGCTGAAGCTGAGGTTTTGTGGAACGACCAGACCAATAAGCACCAGCCACAAAAGCGACAGCAGCTACCGCAGTTCCTCCTCCTGCTGCAACCCACCAAGGAAGTGCTGAGGTTTGAGTCGTCACTCCTGAGTGAGGAGTTGCATCTTTCTCCCCTGCTCCTGTGCTCCCATGCTCCTCTGCTTTTCCCCCACCTCGCAAGGACTGAGCATAAAGTTGAGGCGATCGCTGAGTCACTATCAAATCCCCTTCAAATAAGCCAGTCTTGACCTCAACCATGTCCCCGGAAGTTTGACCTAAGGTAAGTTCAACAGGCTGATAGGCGTTCCCATTTTGCACGTAAACCTGTTTCTTACCGTTCGCCTCAACCACAGCTGAATTAGGAATAGCTAATATAGCTGTCGATGTTTGGTCTGTCAAAACTTCTAGTTCTGCAAACATCCCTGGCTTGAGAACTCCATCGAGGTTATTTATTTCGGCTTTCACAGGAACAACCCGCGTTTCATCTTCCACCACTGACCCAACTACGGCAATTCGTCCGGTGAAGGTGCGATTAGGCACAGAAGCTACCTTCAAGTTTACTTGTTGACCCGTCTTGACCTTGCCCAAATCTTTTTCATAGATATTTGCAGTAGCATAAACTCGACTGTCGTTGGCGATCGTCATCAATTTGCCACCCGCATCCTCAAAGGATTGACCAATTGTAACTTCCCTATCAGCAACTTTCCCAGAAATCGGAGCAGTCACCGTCACCAGTCCCTTAGCATTGGCGCTGTTTCCCAGTTGTTGCAATCGAGTTTGATAAGTGGCATTACTAAGTTGAATACGTTTTTTTGCTACCTCAACTGCTGATTCAGCACGTTTGAGTTTATTTTCAGCATCAATAACGTCTCGGCGGCTCGAAGCTTTGGTGAGTTCTGCCTTAGCTTGTGCTAGTTGGGTTTGGGATTCCAAGGCATCGCGACGGGGGAGAGCGCCATTATCAGCTAACTGCCTATCTTTGTCAGACTTTTCTTGAGCAAATGCGACTTGGCTCTGGGCTTCGGCTATTTCAGCTGCGGCTATTTGCTGATATTTCTCATAGTTTTGTTGTGCTAGTTGTAAGTCAGCTTGCGCTTGCTGCAAATCAGCCTGACCTTCAGCGAGTTTTTCCTGAGAGTTCACCCGTAGTTCCACCAAGTCAGGACTGGTTACAACAGCAACTGGTTGACCTTTTTTCACGACTGCACCAGGTTCTACCAACAACTCAACCACTTTCGCCCCAGAAATTGGGGTAGTCACTTCCACTTTTTGACTAGGCAGGGTTTCAATTTGACCAGTGGTTTTAATACCAACAGCTCGCCGCTGACGTTTCACTGGCTCGATTTTAATTCCTAAACGTTTTGCGGTTTGGGCATCAACTTGAATAGAACCAGTATTTTGAGAAGCTTCACTTCCTCCTTGAAATTCGTTTCCATGTCCGCCGTGAGCTAAAACAGTTGAGGAATTAGCTAATAACAGCAGGCTTACGAGTGTACCAGAAACACAACGAATTGCTGTAAGTTGTTGGGAACGCAGAGAGTTTAGCATCGCGCTTAAAAAGTCCTTGAGTACTCGAGGAAAGAAGTTGCGATAGCGTATTTATGTTTGTAGGCGCTGAATATGCACACACCTCTTAGTCTTGCATTGAGAAATGAAATTAGGATGAAATAATGCTTACAGCGTTTTTCATATATTTGAACGTCTGAATACAGTTTCAACCTTCTCAATCTGAGCGGCTGATAAGCCGAGATCCTGCCTTAGGTCAACAGGAAAGGATTGAGCAACCAGTCATTACAGTTTTTTGAAGATGTATTTCCACTCGTAGCTAGAAAAGCATGGTAAAGGAATGCGTCATGCGCCATATTGTCGTCTATCTTGGATGTCGCAATTCATCTCACCGTTACAGGCTTCGCCTTAACGGTGAGATGAATTGCGACCAATAAAAATTGTTAAAAGTAATGAATTTGATGACCTCTGATTTCTACTCCGTGTTCTGCGAGACATTTTGCCCAACCTTCACGAGTTCCGATATCGCTTTTGTACTTGAGTAGTCCTAATTCCTGTTCTTGTTGGGTAAGTTGAGCGAATTCCTCGTAGAGTGGGTAGTCGCTTGTTACAAATGTTTCTTTACGATGGAGAATTGGCGGATTTGCCCTTTGTTCATAGTCTCGGTGAGTTATGTACAAAGTTTTTAAGTCAATCGTGATACTTGCCTTCAATGCTGGATGGGGATCAGTGTCGAATTCGGGGTAGAACAGGTAGGAGATTCGCGGTTCATCTGTACAAAACTTGATCAATGTTGCGCCATCGACACGCCCAATGGTGCGGCTAGCACAGCCTTCGTAAATTCGCAGCAAGGGATCGAGTTCTTGAAGGGCGCAAACATGAACATAAAGGGCGCTACGAGTGTGTTTGCCAATTTTACTTTTTTCACAAGCTCTTTTAACGACTTCCGGTTTCCCTAAACTGAAAAGCTTGGTATCAGCAACTTGGCAAACTTCCTCGTAGCTACCAAAAAAGGCTTTGATGTCGTGGCGCATTTCTGGTGAGAGTTTTTGCCATGCAGGGCGCTGATCGAAGTGGGTGAGGGCAAGATAAACTTGGATATCAAGAGAACGACGGTAGGCGATCGCATCCCATTCTGCTTCATCTGTAGCTTGCAAAATCACAGCAAAAGCACGGCGGAAGTTGCCAAATTCGCTGAGTAATTCCTGTTCGGTTTCCAATTCGCCTTTTACCGGAAGCCTCCCACGCTTGGTAAAAAATTCCATCAGTGGTTCCAGCTTCTCTTTGTAGTCCTCAAACCGTTTCGTAGGAATGCGTACTCTTGGCGTTGAGGTTCTGGAGAAAAAGCGTATCGCTTTAAATCCTTCTTTTTCGGCTTCATCTCGAAAAACAAAATAGATACCCAGCGCCACTGGTACCGCATCTACATTTAGGGCTTCATCAATGTATTTTTTCAGTTCTTCTTGTTCGTAATATTTCTGAAAGGTATTACGGCTAGTGACGATGCCATCGCCGTAAGCGAGTTGAGCCTTGCTAGGAGCATTTATCAGCACTTGTGCCGCAACAATTAAGACCTTGCGGGTGAGTTCCCATGCTTGGCAAAGAGCGTGGCGGCGTTCCTCCGGGTCTTCAATCACGTTCAGGACAAAGCCCAAGTTGACGACATCAGCCCGAATGGGCGGAACATCGGGGTAGTAGTATGGGTCCCAACCTGCACTGCTGTAGCCCAAGTTTGCCACTCGCTGCACATCGCCGCCATGTCCGCATCCGTAGTCAAAAAACGTGGTATCTTTATTTATAATTACCCATTCTATTGCCAATCGCACAGGTCTTGATAAGTCAGTGCGAACGATCGCGGCTCTATGGCGTTCTATTTCTACGTAGCTCTCTAACGACATAATAATATTAAGAAGAACCACAGATAAACAAGGCAGTGCGTTGGGAGCAGCGCTCTTTGGAGGGTTTCCAACGACAGTTACCTACGGCGGGAAACCCGCCTAAGCCCCAGGGCAGGCTAGGCTACGCCAACAGTACTGTCTCCTCCGCAGGCGACGGCGAGGTTCCCCCGAGCGTGCAAACTGCCGTACAGATGAACACAGATGTTTTTTATCTGTGTCCATCTGTGTCCATCTGTGGTTTATTAATTCTTATATCTTGTTCGTCGCCAGTTCTATCAAATCTTCAATCTTCTTGATATTTGGATCGCCTGCTAAATAACCAATACCGCGATGCAAGTGGAGGCGAAATTGCGTGGCGAGGGTTTCTTTGTCAGTTCCGAAGCCGTCGTTGTAGCAGCGTTGCTTGAGGGCGAGTAGCAAAATATCGGATATTTCACCGCCAAAAACGCGCCATGTCATCTCGACGTTGCTATCTTGAGGAATTGGCACGGGTGAGGGTGGGGTTGGTTCGGCTAGGGAACGACAAAATGCCCAACGGCATAGGATGTTCCATTGATCGATTTTGGTGTTGCGTCTGAGTTTGAGGAGTTGGTCTTTGGCTGTTTGGGAGAGTTTTATACGGTCGATTGGTGGTTCCATGATTTTTAGGAAAATGAACCGCAGAGGCGCAGAGAACGCAGAGGAAGAGGAGAAATAAGAGGGTTACCAGAAATAGGCTGGTTCTACAGTTGTTTGGCGGGTGGATGAGTCGTATTTGAGGAGGTATTCGCGGGCGATCGCCTCATTTTCCCGCAAGGCTTGCACTTCCTTTTGTCCGATTTCGGTGTCGGTGGAAAGGAGAATGACTTGATGGCTAGCTGATGGAAAGTAACGTTCAACTAAGTTACTGCGGTGAGAAGAGTCTAAGCGTCCTAATGGTGTATCAATTGCAACTGGTAAGCGCCTTCCGGAAACACGGGCTAATCCCCAAAGGAAGGCGATCGCGAGGAGTTGCTTCTCTCCAGCAGATAGGCGATGTTTGGGAACGGGTTTCCCCTGCAAATCATACAGTGAGAGGCTAAAGGTGTGAGTGTCGATTGCCACGCGATGCACTAAATCTGATTTGTGCAGGAGATAGCGGAAGCACTCGGTAACTTCGACTTCGAGTTTGTTGAGTTTTCTTAGGGTTAATTTTTCACGGAAAATTTTGAGGGTTTCTTGGACTTTCGTCGCAGAGTCAATAATATGTTCGTAGTTTTTGCGATCAATATTTTGCTTAGTATATTCTTGTAAGTCCTTCTTAATATTTTTTATTTCAGCCTCTAATTCATCACAGCGGCGTTTTGTTATTTCGCTGGCTGCTTTCGTTTTTGAAACTTTATTTTGTGCTGATTCTAGTGCATCAACTAATTTTTTATAAGCTTCTGGTTCTGCTGCTGTCTGTATTTGTCTTTCCAGGGTGATAATTTCTTCTTCCTTATTTTTAAGGATTCCGATTTGCTGCTTGGCGATATTCTTGTAATTTTGCAAGTAGTAGAGAATATTACCCAATTGACTCAAAGTTTCAGCGTCAGCTAATAACCAGGATTCTTCCGCTTGGAGCAAATTTGCTCGTAATGTCTCTTCATCTTGTTGTAGAAATGTTTGTATTTTTTCAAATTGTTCTTCTGAGATACCTACTTGAGTCATCCAATTGAGTAAACGTTTATCTCTCTCAAATAATATATCCCTTGCGATTTGCGCCTGTTGAATACGAAATTCTTTTTCTCCTTGGTGTTGTGCTTGACTCAGGAGAGGTTCAATCAAGGCGAGTGGTAGAACATGAGATGCTAATTCACACATTCCCTGACGTGCTTGTTCTACCTCAGCAATCTTTTCTTTATGCTGTAGTTCTAACTGATTTCGTTCTGCCGCTATTTTACCACCTTCAGAAACAAATTTATCGAACGCTTCTTGCTTGTCTTTTTCTGATTTTTGTGATTCTATATTTAATTCTTCTAACTGATGATTATTTTTTTCGTATTCTGCTTGTTGTTGACTGAGTCTTTCTTCAATTTCTTCTAGGTTTGCCAAATCTTTAGTATTAGCTATTTCCTTGCGTTTGCGGTTAGCTAAAATTTCTATATCCACTGCTAAACGTTCTGCCAATTCTAGCCCTAAAAGTCCGCGAATTGCATCAACTACAATTGGTGGTGGTATTTCCTGTTCTGCAAGTTCCTTAACCTGTTCTCCATCAAACAGAAATAAGTTAGAAATTCCCAAAGGTAGCAAATTTTCGATGTAATCGTCCCAAGTATTCACTAATTCTTCTCTTAACCAGTCATTTTGTCTAGTAATGTCTAATTCCAAAATTCCTAAATGGTCTTTACCATCTTTCGGATTTTTTTCCCAAGTTCTCACAATACGATATTTGACTAGCTTGTCATTTTCAATGTGTTCAAAAAGCAATTCAATCCGGGTTTTTTCATTTGTCGGCGCGTGGCTGTTAACACATTGGGTGAGAAAATCGCCGTAGCTAAGATTTCCACGGGTCGAACATTGGGCGCGAGATCCATAAAGCGCGAGGCGAATGGCGTCCATCAGCGTAGTTTTTCCCCCACCATTCATTCCCCCCAAAAGGATGATTGGGTGAGAATTGTCTTGATCAATTTTTGGATCAAGATTGATTATTTGTTTCCCAAAGTAGGGACCAAAGTTTTGTAGAACGAGTTCAAGAAATATCATTTTCTGGATATATTGTCTTGATAATTAATAGACTGGGCGAATAAAATTCGCGGCTACACAGGCAAAGTCCCTTCGGATTCGCAGTCGCCTACGGAGGGAGACCCTCCTGCAGCGCTGTCTCACCGCCTACGCGGACTAAATGTAGAATTTATCAGTTAGTTGGGTTCCTAGGTAGAAATGATTGATTTTTGGCTATGATGTGTAGCCTGGTTCCTGATGTAATTAGCTACGTTATCTATGGCATCATGACTAACTGTAAATGCCCCATAGCTACCTTGCCATTTGAAAAATTCACCTGGCTTTACTTCGTGAGTCATAAAATGAGAGGAACTTCCTTTAATTTGTTTGATTAGCTCAGATACGCTTAGGGTAGGTGGAAAACCTGTGAGGAGATGAACATGGTCTTCAACGCCATTAATGGCAATTACTGTACATTTTAAGTGTTCACACTCTTTAATAATTGCTGCATAAAGTAGCTTCTGAATCTCAGGTGTAATTAAGGGCAATCTATCCCAAGTGGCCCAAACATAATGTAAATACAACTGCGTAAAATGTGACCTCATATTTCTTAAACCCGCGTAGGCGGGTTTCGTTTGTGTAGCCGCGAATTTTATTCGCCTGGTTTCTATTCTGGTTTCTATTCGCTTTTTTTAAATTTAATGTTTGCCCAACCTGGCGGTTTAGCTGGTTCTACATTTTCACCAACAGCAACATCCCCCAAAGTTAATTGTTTAACTGTTGCAACATCGCCTTTATCAACAGCCTCTTTCAAATCCCTTTTCAAATGGGCATTTTTAATCGCTTCATCTTGGGAACGGGAACTTGTTTTAAAACAGTTTTCTAGTGCATCGTATATTCCCACGCGACGCGCCATCTTGCGAAACTGGCGTTCTGTGTCCAACAGTTTCGCCATCAGTTCCAAGTGCATCGCATCACCTTCACAGATTTCTTCTAGCACCGCCCATTCATCACTACCTAGCAGACTATAGCCAGCGCCAGGGCGGGGGTCGATGAAAGGTTCGCCTGTAACTTCCATATAAATGCGGGGTAAACTATCATCAAATTCGTGTTTTTCTTCTAGCCAAATGCGACGAATTTCGCTCAATTCTTCTAGGGAAATTAGGGTTATGTCGCGCATATTTTCTGGCGCTGTGCGCCGGATTTGTGTTTGCGCTTTTAAGACTCGTGTTAACCAATACTCCCGCCAATATTTTGTATAAGGACCAGGAATTGGTTCAACAGAAATTTCACCATCCACATTGCGTTCAAAAAGTTGGACATCGCCCCAAATACGACGGAAGTCTCTCTTATCGCGGTCATTTTCAATATCTAATTCCAGGCGAACATCTACCAGAGGTTGCAACCATTCTTTCTCTTCATCATTTTGAATCATTGCCTGCATGGATTTATCGCTATTAACCAATGTGCAGACCCAGCATCCAAAACGAGAACTGCCACAACTAGGAGTAGAAGTATCAACAACTAGCGGACAGTCATTATCTGCTGTTGCACCTCGATACATGGCGAATAAATCTTTATTGCTGTATCCCCAAGGGTTCTGCCATTGCATCAGATAGAGCCAAACTTCGTCAGTTCGCCAATCTTCTATAGGTGTGTAAAGGAGAGAGTTCACTAGATCGGGATGAGGACTGAGGCGATCACGCACCCTACCTACTTCGCGCTTCTTCATAATAAGAGCGCGATTGGTGCTTTCAGTTTTGCGAGTTCCCAAGATAACAATTGTTTCACCACTGGCTCGCACAACATCACGAATGAAACGGCTAGATGGTTCAATCTTCAAGCGTCCAGTACACCAGCGAAATTTATGGCGGGGTGCTGGATAACCTTTGCCAATTAAGCCCACCCAGTAGGTCTGTTTAATTTCTGGTTGCAGTAAATGAGGTTCAATTGGCATTCGTTGCTCTTGAGCAGCTACTTTCATCTGCTCTAAGGAATTGCGTACCCAAGCAGAAACATAGGGATTTTCTACCCCTGTATCTGTTGTAATGACATGGATTGGCTTAATCCGTTTTTCGGGTGGGAGTGCTGCGATCGCATTCCAAATTAACTGCAAAGTAGCTGTTGAATCTTTACCACCAGAGTATCCAACGACCCAAGGAATGGCATCCAGACAGTATAATTCTTGTACTTCAGTGGTGAGCGATTGGATATAATCGACTAACTCTGCCACAGTACGGGCTTGCTGACTTTGATTTTCTGAGTGTTGTGCTGTAGCCATTTCTCCTTCCCTGTCTAAACACGGACGTTAGTCACCCTTCTTAATACGTAGTGCATACGCCGTTCGCGTAGCGTTCCGCAGGAAAGGCGGGCACTCCGTGCCAACGCAACCCTAGTATTGTAGAACGTAAAGTTTTTAAAAACTTGTTCATATTAACCGAATTTTATAGAGAATTAATTTGTACCAAACCCCCAGTTTTTAAAAATTACCATGAAGGACAGTGCATCTGACCCAACCACTGACATCGCTAGCGAGTACTTGCAACGGGAAATCAAAGACCAACAGCTACTCGCTTTACTTCTAGAGAAGTTTCTTGGGAGGAAAGATCGCATTCTCGTTCAGAAAACCGAGATGGGTGGTACCGAGGCTTATGTTGGTTCTGTCACCCTAGAATGGTTTGCGGGTCGCGTTCACTTCGCGTCTGGCTTACCACTGCTGCAAAAAAAGTACAATCCAGAGACTGATAACATCGAAATTGACGCGGATAGCATTGATGAAATTCAACAGCGTCCCCTTGATTGGTCACGTCAAGCACCCCTAGTGCAGTATTTAGCAGCCCGGAAAAATCATAAGTTTCCGCCAGTTCTCGTGGTAATTAACCAACCGTGGGTGGATAATCCCAAAGCTGCTGAGTGGGATAGTCAGGGACGCGCCACAAAATCTACCACCGAATTCACTCCACTGGATAAAGATGATAAAGTCGGTCTGCTAAATCTTTCTGAGGAAAATGTGACCATTTATGCTTTGGATGGTCAACACCGATTAATGGGGGTGCAGGGTTTGATGGAGTTAATCAAAACTGGCAAACTCCAGCGATACAGAAAGGATAAAACTGCTTACGAAACTTTCATTACGCTGGCTGACTTGGTAGAACAATATCGTGTCGAACCAAGTTACCTGCAAAGCTTGCCCAAGGAAAAAATTGGTATTGAGTTCATTTGTGCGGTTGCGGCTGGCGAAACCCGCGAAGAAGCAAGGCGACGGGTGAGATCCATCTTTGTTCATGTTAACCTGATGGCTGCGCCCTTGAGTAAAGGTCAGTTAGCACAGCTGAATGAGGATGATGGTTTTTCGATTGTTGCTAGAAAAATCGCTGTCAACCATCCGCTTTTGGAACAACAGGAAACGCGAAAGCCTCGCGTTAATTGGAATAGTGCGACAGTTGCGGCGAACTCAACGGTTTTGACGACGCTGCAAGCTGTCAAAGAAATGTCTGAACGATACTTGGGGCAAAAGTACTCTCACTGGAAACCTTTGGATAAAGGTTTAATTCCCATGCGTCCAGAGGATGAGGAACTTGAGGAGGGGATACAGGAGTTTCACAAGTTATTCGATTGTTTAGCAAGCCTTCCAAGTTATAAGCTTCTTGAAGATGAGGGTACGCCTGCATTGCGACGGTTCAGCTTTGAAAAGGATGGGGGCGAAGGAAATATGCTTTTTCGTCCTGTTGGTCAAGTGGCTTTAGCGCAAGCTTTAGGTATTCTGGTTTTTAAGAAAGGGCTTTCGCTAGCAGACATTTTTAAGAAGCTGCAAAAGTTCGACCGTTCCGGTGGCTTTAGCGGTATGGAGTACCCGCAATCTCTCTGGTACGGTATTTTGTATGACCCAAACAAAAAGCGGGTGCAGGTTGCTGGACGGGATTTGGCGGCGAAGTTATTTATTTACATCTTGGGTGGGATTCAGGATCAGATGGAACGTGCAGAACTTCGCAAGGATTTGGCTAAAGCTAGAACTGTTGAAAATAAAACAATAGGTTTTGATGGCAAATTTGTTGAACCTAAAGCAGTAGGACTTCCATATATTCTGAACTAGCAAAACTATAGCTCAGGTTAATACAGTTTAACAAATCCGAATTAGTGAATAATATCAAATGTTGCCTTATTCCTGAAATAAATTTTGATGATGCCACTGAAGTGCTTCACTGTCTGGAAAGTATTTCTCTGAATTTGGCAGTATGAGCTTTTCACCATGAAAATCCTTCATAGGTGTAGCGTGTGGAGATTCCTCTTGTAAATCCCTGCTAATTATAATTTTGTATTGTTTATCTACAGTGAACCAACCACTATCAAATGCCCAGTGATGATTTTTGCATAGCGATATTCCGTTATTAATTCTACTGTCATAAAATTGTGAAAATGGTTTTATGTGTGCGCCGTCCACTATATTTTGACGGAAAGACTTATTTACTTTTAGACCACAAAATGCACATTTGTAATCATAAATATGTATAATAGCTTTTCTGAAAAAAGCATTTCTAATAACTGTTTTATTAAATCTCCATCTTGGATTTGTCTCTAAATTTAATGATTCTATTTCTAAGGACGAATCTTGAAAATTTTGATTTATTTGTAAAATTTCTTCAATTTCACGTTCATTGTCAGAAAAGAAAGCTGCCACAAGTGCATCAATTAATTCTTTTCTGGTAAGTTCATCTTGTAATAAACTAAATAGTTCGCTATCCAAATATGCGTATTCAACAGCTTCTTTTAGCTTGTTAGTTGTTTTAGGCTGTAAACCATTAAATTCAGGTTTAAACTGCAAGTGCCAAAAACCCTCACTTTGCAGATGGAAGAATGGATAGTGCAAACCACCTTTGTAAGACTTGGAGCCTATTAAATTCCAGTACCTTTCAAATGTTTCAATAAGTGCGTTTGAAACCATAATTTCATTATTAGTAATTATATTTCGTGCAATCAAATCAATTACAGATAAGAGCAAAAGCGGTTTGTAATGAGCGTTACCACGTTTCTGGCTGCTGCTCACATTTAGAGCAGAAAACCTTTGGCAGTAGTAGAATATATTTTTCATTTTGAATATATATATAGGCTATTTTTAAAATATTTACATTTGAGAAAAAACTATTTTTATTCACATATGATTTAAGTTAAAAATCGGCTTAAATCAAATTCATTATTTGACTTTTCTTGTTTATCTATTTCAGAAATGAGAACTAATAGAAGTCGCTCTGAATAGTCAACGGCTCCCCGCAATTCATTTTGCAATATTTCAAGACCTCCATTAGCATACTCTTCAAATATTTGAGTACGTTTATCCTCATATTCTTCTTCTCTGGAGGAGAGTATTTTGATATCATGTGTCTCATTAATTGCTAATAATTTTATTATCCAGTCATGTCCCATTGACGCAAAATTCTCTTGGGGAATTGGAGAAGGTTCTCTTTTCACGGTTTCTCCTAAAGGAACACGCTTTTTATATTTCACGCCCAATGCTGCCGCAAATACCATTGCATCAACATAAGTTTGAAAAGGTCCAGTTGTCTCTTTTGATGCTACTAAAGCTTTCACCAACTCAGCCTTATCTTTAGCAATTTTGATTCTGTTTGCAGCCATCTTACTTAAATCTACTTTGTGACAATCTTAACTCGGAGATAGAGCGATCGCACTCCAGAACGCACTATTTGATACTAAGCGACAAGCGATCGCCCTCTCTTCCCTCTGCGTCCTTGGCGTCTTGGCGGTTCATTTCTCCTACCTCGCAAACTGAACATCTTCGTAAACAAGGGATATGGGAAAGTGAAAATCAACACTGGTTAAGTGAACTTCATCCCCATCCTCGTAGGGATGTAACTCCCAGAAACCTGTATTATTCAGCCGAAAGCACTCCACACTGATTTTTTCAGCATCGATGAGAACGTATTCTTTCAAAGTTTGGATGCGACGGTACTGGTAAAATTTACCGCCTCTATCGTAGGCTTCTGTACCAGGCGAAAGGACTTCGACAATTAGACAAGGATACTGAATGAATTTAATAGCTTGTCTATCTCGTTGATCACAACTCACCACAACATCTGGGTAATGAAATGGTCCCTTTTCAGATACGCCTACTTTCGCGTCCGCCATATTGACACGACAGCCACTACCCCGGAGGTAGCTTTTTAATGCTGTAGCCAGATTTAGGGCTATATCATTATGGGGAATAGTACCCCCAGTCATGGCAAAGACTTCGCCGTTGACGTACTCATATTTGGTGTCTTGGCGTTCTTCCCATTCCAGGTACTCCTGGGGTGTCATGTATTTTCTGTCTGGACTCGCAACCATAACCCTACCCCTCGCGGTTCACCTCAACAATCTCCGTATACTCAAACTCATTTGGACTTTGCCTAACCAAAGGATACCGTTCCCCACCCAACTGAATATAATCCTGTTCACAATCAGGCTTAGAAGAATAGTAAGTCAGCACATATTCCCTACCAATTCTTTGTGCCATCTCTTCTTCTACTTCACCCCGCCACTGCGTTTTACTCACCAACACAATCAACTGATTTGCCAATTTAGGAATAGTCTTTGCAATTTGTCGCCGAGAAATTTCATCTAAACTGCCAAAGGGTGAATCCATGACAATCGGGAAAGTACTACTATCAGGAACCAGCAACATTTTTTTCTTTTCACTCCATTCCCGTACCATATCGATAATGCTGGCAATAAAAGATAAACTGAGAATTTGATTCTCTCCTGTAGAAGCTGCAACTGGCATTTCTAAACCAGCAGTATTTTCTACCAACGTCAGTTCATATTTATCGCTGATTTTGGGAATATATGGTGTAAATGAAATTTCGCTGAATATTTCTTGTACCCGCTTTTCTAGTTGCCAACGAAACTGCTTTTCTTGACGGTTTCTGACTTCCGTGAAACGTTCAATTGCATCTTGAGTAGCGGCTATGCGTCGCTGCGCCAGTGCTTGCCTTTCCTCATTCAGTTTTTGCTTGGCGATTTGTTTTCTCAAAACTTCCAACTCAGTTTTAAGGTTAGCAATTTGCTGCTGATTGGCACCCTGTTCTAATATTAAATCTCTTATTTTCTCTTCAATCTCATCTAACCGCTTTTGTAAACTGCTAATTTCTTCATTGGCATCTTTCCGTAACCGTTCTTGAATATTATCTAAATCACCTTCAATTTGCGAGATAGTTTGCCTTAACTGATTAATCCTTGCTTGTTCTCTGTCAACTTCTTCCCAAAAGCTGACTGCTTGCTTGTCAATTTCATCGACTTGAGCGCTCATGCGGATAGCTGTTTCTTCCACCACAGAAGAACCCGCTTTATCCAATAATTGTCTTACATTCTCATGCGAGTGACTTCCTTCGCATAAGTCTGCACCACAAATACAACGTTGAGAGTCAAGTAATTCATTCACAAATTCCCGCGAAATTCCAGAGGTTAACTCGCCTCGCTGCTTCAACTCATTCACGATTTCCCGAAATTGGGCTGTCGTTTCTGTTAGCAACACAGTGTAACCGCGTGCAGAAATCGCTTTTTTTATGGCTTCCTTACTTTCTCTCAGGTTTTCCTGATTTGATGCTTTTTGTTTTTCTAACTCTTGCCGTCTTTCTTGCAATTCCTTGGCAGCACTGAGTTCTCTTAAAAGGTTGCTTGTCTCTTTTTTAAAAGTTTCTTGATATTCCGACTCTTGTTTAATTTCTGTTTGTCGCTTGCTGATTCGCTCAATTTCCTGTTCTAGATTGTCCTGCTGTTTCAAAAGCTGTTTAATTTCTGAATCACCAATTGCCTTTAACTCATTTTCCAAACTTTTTTTAGCTTCCTTGAGGTGAGTGATGGAACGGTTAATGACTTCCACACCTAAGAAAATCTTCGTGGCTTCAGCAATTTCCGCTTTCTTATCAGAACGGACTATCTCTTCAATGCGCTCGCCGTCAAAGAAGAAATATTGATGTAAACTAACAGGTAAAATTTGCGCTATCACGTCCTCTGGTTGCTGAGGTGGAAAATACCAGCGTCCATCATCTCCAGCTACCTGCATACGCAATTCTGTTTTGGTAACGTTGACGTCGGTTTCATTTTTATAAACCCGACACACGCGTTTCACGTTGTAGCGTTTGCCTTCATGTTCCCACTCCAACTCTACCCAACATTCTACAGCTTGCCCTGGTTTTGCTTCGGCGATCGCCCGCTTATTCACCAACTGTTCAACTGATGCAAAAGCTGCACTAAATTTCTCATACAGCACCCAAGTAAACGCATTCAAGAGACTGGTTTTTCCCGAACCATTATTGCCGTGAATTATCGTTGTGTTGCGAGTTTCTCCTCCCGCAAGAATTATTTCCGGCGTCTTGCCATAAAAAGAGCGAAAGTTGCAAAGCTTAATTGAAGTCAGCTTCATCGCACCGCTTCCTTCACAATCGCCAGAATATCATCATTAATATGGCTGTTAATTTTCTTATCTAGTCGGCTTTTTTCTAATTGCCATACGCGATCAATAATTTGCCGCACTTCTGGCGGAGCACTGGTAATTGGCTCTTGAACATAATCAATATTGGTTTCCTTTGTCATCTTGCTTTTTAAATATTTTTTTTGATTTTCATATTATATGGTTTCACAATCATCAGTACACACACTGGTGATAAGATTTCATCAAAATTTGAAAATATCATAAAACTTTGATGAACTGATGGTAATATTATTTCGTATGAAATCCGATTGAATAGTGTCCTTGTGAGCCTTCGGGTAGCGTGCCGCAGGCATAGCAAAACAATCGCAGGTATGTGGCATTGCTTCACTTCACTTCGTTTCGTTTGCAACAACATACAATAGATTTCTTGCAAAAATCGAGTTTTAAGGTATTTAGAACCACAGATGCACACCGATAAACACAGATAAGTCATCTGTGTGCATCTGTGTGTATCTGTGGTTCCATTTTCATCAAATTAACTAAAGTTTTTCTTGGTGTCTTTGCCTAATACTCACAAATCAAATATCCAGTAATCCGTATCGCTTCTGTAAGTTCAATAACTTCATCCTAGCTTCACCAGCATTATCAGCTAAATCAGCAAACTCAACAAATCTCAGTAATTCCTTTCGCAGTAAATTGCGCTCAACTTCTAAAGTTTTCCTGTCTAAATCGGGTGGCAAAACAATCATGTCAAATATCGTTGCACGTTCCTTTGTTGGGTGAGGACGCAAAACTCTTCCACGCCGTTGAATGAACTGGCGGGGATTAGCAGAACTTGCCAAAATTACAGCCGTCTGAATTGCTGGAATATCTACCCCTTCATCTAAACAGCGAATTGCTACTAAACCTTGCAATTCTCCGCTTTCAAATTGACGACGCAAAACTTCTCTTTCTTCTAAAGATGTTTGGGCAGTGTAGGTGCTTACCTTGTAACCTAGTTCTACTCCCAAAATTTTGGCGACGGCTTTTAGTTGGTGCAAGCTAGAAGGCTGTTCCACGTCTTGTGAACCGTCACTACAATAGAAAAGTGTATGAGTTGTTTCTCGACGAGTTGACATTAACTCACGTAAAGCATTTAACTTATTTTCTGCGGCACCGATTAACCTCGCCCTCTGCATTAATAACGCCTTTAAATCTTCGTTATCTTCGATGTTTCCCAATTCAACATTTTCTCGTTCCCGATACAGCAGCGCCCGTCCAATTTTTTGCGTTAATTTAGCATAAGCACGACTTTCTATTTCTGTTAATTCTACTAAGATGGGATAATAAAGATAATGTACTAAAGCACCTTGATTAATAGCATCTCTTAAAGTAAATTCTGGTTGGAGAACAGGACCAAAATAATCAAATAAAGATTGGGTTCCGCCTTCATCAAAATACCTTTCTGGCGTAGCAGATAAAGCGAGTCGCAACCCAACACGACGTGGTAAACTTTCTTCTAACTTGGGTGCGCCTAAGTTATGTGCCTCGTCTCCAATAATTAAAGTTTTTTCCGGAAAATACTTAAGTTGAGATTGGAAGCCATCTCCAATTAAGGTAGAGTTGCTAGTAATAACCGTGAGAAAACGTTGAGAACCAGAACGTACATTATAAAGTTGTGTGGAAAGTTGGCTCTGCCAATTGCGTACGTTTTCAAAAGCTAAGATAGGCTGCAAATTAAATTTTTCACATTCTCGCGCCCATTGAGTGACGAGATGTCGGTAAGGACAAACTACCAGTAAGACTTGCAAGTTTATTTGCTTGTATAATTCGCTGGTAATAGCCAGCGCGGTAATTGTCTTCCCACTACCAGTTGCCATTTTCAGGGTACCTCTGCCGTTGTTGCCAAACCAGTTATTAACGGCTTGTCGCTGATATCCCCGCAATTGCAGAGATGGTGGCATTCTAGGGCATCCTGGTAATGGTTGTGTCTGATAAGCGCCCCTACTTTCGCCTACAAAAGGTAATCTTAGTTTGAATGTGGGTGGTTGCTTAACTTGGTTTCGTAGCAAATACATACAAAGGCAATAACGTCCGAGGAGTGGTGAGTGGGGAGTGGGAATTGTTAGTAGTTAGTTGTTAGTAGTTAGTTGTTGGTTGTAGAGACGCGCCATGGCGCGTCTCTACATTTGTGAGTTGTTGTTTCACTATCCACTACCTCTTCCCTACTCCCCATTCCCCATTCCCTATTTATCAGTTGTAATTACGCCAAATAGCGACAAGGGAACCTTGCACCTGCACCTGCAAAGCTTCCACTTCTATGGGATTATATTTAGGGTTTGCAGGTTTGAGGGTGACGCGATCGCCTAATCGATAAAACCGCTTCAATGTATTACCAATACCATCCACTCTAGCGGCGACGATAGTACCATTTCTTATCTGATCTGGTTCTGGTACTGGGCGCAGAAATACTAAATCTCCGTCCACAATAGAATCTTCAATCATGCTATCACCAGTCACCCGCAAAGCATATGTTTGGGGAGGTAACGACAGATTTGCTAAGTCTATATTTTCTACAGCTTCCGTGAAGGGTTCTATTAATCCACCAGCGGCGATCGTACCTAAAACTGGTACACCTTGCTTTAAAGGTCGCAGAACTCTAATTGTCCGTGCCTTGCCTTCACTCCATTCAATATACCCTTTAGTACGTAAATGTTCCAAACGACTTTGAATTGGTGCAGGCGATTTTAAATTCATAGCCTGCATCATTTGTCGAATAGAAGGCGAATGCTGGTGTACTCGTATGTATTCTGCCAACCATTCGTAAAGTTCTCTTTGAGCTTCTGTTAAACGTTCCATAAATTTGTAGGGAAGTAAATACAAATGTTCATAGAACATTAGTACTACAAAAAACCTCCCAATGCACTATATATTTTGAGTATTTTCGATTTTTAATTTAATAAATTTAGAAAAAAGGAGTGAGGAGTGACGAGTAAATACTTAGCGACTTATAATTGACAACTCATAACTTAAACTTCCTCTGCCCCTAAAATACTTGCAAGTAAAGCTTTTTGGGCGTGCATCCGATTTTCTGCCTGATCCCAAATGCGTGAGTGAGAACCTTCCATAACCTCGTCGGTAATTTCTTCACCACGATGTGCTGGTAAACAGTGTAAAACAATTGTCTCTGGGTCAGCAAGGCTTATCAGCTGTTCATTGACTTGATAAGGTTGGAAAATTGGCATTCTGTCGTCTGCTTCTGATTCTTGCCCCATACTTGCCCAAACATCAGTATAAATGACATTGGTACCCTTTGTTGCGACTTCGGGGTCATGAGTTAAGAGGACTTCGGTTTTATCGCCTGCAATGGAACGTGCTGTTTCTATAATTGCTGCATTTGCTTCAAATCCACTAGGTGTAGCAATTCTCACATTCATTCCCACCAAAGCACAGCCTAACAACAGGGAATTAGCAACATTATTCCCATCCCCTACATAAGTTAAAGTCAAGCCAGAAAAAGAGCCAAAGCATTCTTGAACAGTCATTAAATCAGCCAGTACCTGACAAGGATGCTCTAAATCAGTGAGAGCATTAATGACGGGAATCTTGGCATAGTTGGCAAAAATTTCCAATTCCTGCTGGGCAAAGGTACGAATAGCCAAAACATCTAGGTATCTATCCAGAACCCTCGCTGTATCCTGCAATGGTTCCCCACGACTCACTTGAGTAACATTGGGATTGAGGTCAATCACCTGTCCACCCAGTTGGTACATTGCTACAGTAAAACTCACTCGTGTCCGAGTGGAAGCCTTGGAGAACAACAGCCCTAACACTTTATGACACCGCAACCTCAGTTTTTGTGATTTTAGCTGTGATGCCATTTGCAGAAGTTCTAGAACTTCTGTTGGACTGAGGTCCGCCAGACTTAATAAATCTCGTCCGCTCAACTCTGCCATGCTTGTTGTGCAAAGAACACTTTTGTTTTTCTGTTCGGTGTACCCAAAGGTGGCTTTGGTCTATGATTTAGTTTATCAATATCAGCAGTGAAAAAAGTCAGGAATTTGTTGTAATTTCATTACACTTGGAACGCGTGATCTGACAAACACCAGGTCTTTGCAGCGCTATTGGGCGGATATAACACTTTGCACTTAATGTTGTAAATTAGCTTGCTTATGGTAGAATTATAAATTAGTGCGAAGCTAAAAAACGATAAGGAAATCCTTATCGTAGAAAAGTGAAGTATGCCAGCATAGCACAGTGGTAGTGCATCCGACTTGTAATCGGAAGGTCGTCGGTTCAAATCCGACTGCTGGCTTTTTGTATATGTGGCGTTTAGGGAATAGGCACTGCCCGTAGTAACCGCTCCATCACAGTTCTTGCCCTTCGACCTCCTGTTGGAATGAGGCGATGGCAAAGAACATGAGGAGCAAGAAATTTGACATCATCAGGAATGGCGTAATCACGCCCTATAAGAAAAGCTAGAGCTTGACTTGCCCGTTGTAATGCTACGGTGCCGCGAGGACTAACGCCAAGAGTGATTTCTTCATCATGCCGTGTTGCCCGTACCAAGTCGAGTATGTACTGTTGCAACGATGTATTTACTTTTACCTTGGCGCAGATTTGGCGCAATTCCTGTACTTCTGCCAAAGTAATGCAGGGCTGTAAATCAGATGCCAACAAACCTGATTTCTCAAAGAAACGGGGTTTTTGGTGGCGTTGCAGCATCTGGAGTTCTTCAGCTTCAGTGGGGTAGCCCAAGCTCAATGACAACATGAATCGATCCATCTGCGCCTCTGGCAGGGGAAAGGTGCCTTGGTACTCAACGGGGTTTTGAGTAGCAATCACAAAGAAGGGCGTGGGAACAGTACGAGAGACGCCATCTACTGTAACCTGCTGCTCTTCCATAACTTCCAGCAAAGCCGACTGAGTCCGGGGTGTAGCACGGTTGATTTCGTCTGCTAGCACAACGTTGGCAAAGACCGGACCTGGGAGAAAGTTAAATTCACCGCTTTTGGGGTTCCAAATGTTGGTACCAGTGATGTCAGTTGGCAGTAAATCAGGGGTGCATTGTAGCCGTTGAAACTTTCCATCAATGGAACGAGCCAAAGATTTAGCAAGGAGAGTTTTGCCAACCCCAGGAACATCTTCTAGTAAAGCATGACCGCCAGCTAGCACTGCGACTAGCACTAAGCGTATTGCCTCGCTTTTGCCAACAATGGTAAGACCCAGGTTTTGTGTCAGAGTGTCAATTTTTTCTCTCATGCACTCATTAATTAGGGGAAAGGGAATAGGGAATAGGGAATAGCTTTTCCCTTAGACATTCCCCATTCCCTTAATTAGTCTTCCCTCAGCAGAGCTAAACTAACACTCGGCACTAAAAAAAGCTCTAGCGACAGCGCAATCTTGTTGAATTTGTGTTTTCAGAGCTTCTAGAGAAGGAAATTTTTGTTCTGGTCGCAAAAAGCTTTCTATCTGCACTACCAGCTTTTTGCCATACAAATCACCAGACCAATCAAGCAGATGGACTTCTACAGATTCATATGTACCGTTTACCGTTGGACGATGACCTATATTCATCACGCCCAAATAAGTATTGTCAGGAGTCTCTAGTGTCTCTCCCAAGGTAAAAATACGAACAGCGTAAACACCATGACGGGGCAAAAACTTGTCTGGTGGTAATTGTAGATTGGCTGTGGGAAAGCCAATAGTTCTGCCCAGTTGTTGACCTTGGATGACAGTACCGATAAGCGTGTATGCACGTCCTAACAGTTGGTTTGCTTTTTGGATGTCGCCACTTTGTAATACTTGCCGGATCAATGAAGTGCTAATGCGAGCTTCCTGGCTCGAAAGGCTAGCTTCACGGCTATCTGTGGATTCATGACATCCACAAGTTTCTAGAGGAACAATGGTAACAGGAATGCCGTACTTGGCGGCGAGTAATTGCAAATCCTCAGCAGTACCACTCCGGTTGGAACCAAAGCAAAAATCTTGCCCGACGCTAATTCGTGCAGCTTGCAGTTGTTCCACCAGAATCTTTTCTACAAACTGTTCAGGAGTTAAAGCAGATAATTCTTTATCAAAGGGCAGTAGTACCAGTTGTTCTACTCCTAGCGATCGCAAGGAATGGATTTTTTCATCCAATGGTGTTAACCAAGTACGGGGTCGCCCAGTAAAAAATTCTTGTGGATGAGGATTAAAGGTGACAACCGTCGAGTAAATGTGTGAGGACGGGGAGGACAAGACAGACAAGGAGGAATTTGCTCTCTCATCTCCCCCCACTCCCTCATGCCCAGCGGGGGGCAATATAGGTTGAATAACTCTTTGATGACCACGATGTACGCCGTCAAATTTGCCAAGAGCAACACAAGTTGGAGTTCGAGCCAATTCGGTCGAAGAAGTAACCCACACAGAACACCCATTTTGAGACAAATTTAGCACGTCGATTCTGGGATTTAAGATTTTTTAAGCTATCAGCCAACCCTAAGGGAAGCCGCCACGAGGACATTTACAACGGAGGACACCTCCGCAGGCAAAAAGCTCCTCATTGCTCAGAACTTCCTGTAAGCTGACTGCTAAAAGCTCCTAATCACCAATCTAATCGAAAATCTAAAGTTGCTCCGACTGCAACCTATAAGCAGAAAATCTACTAACAGGAAAAGATTCTGATAAAGGGACTGGTACAGGAACCTGGAGTACCATTCCTTCTCGTGCCATAATAGCACCAGGAAATTTCTCGGCGGCTTTTTGTCCTATACGATCCAAAAACTCATCGTCGTGGGATGGGTCGTGGTGAAAAATGACCAGAGTTTTGACATTAGCGGCTTTAGCTATCTTCACAGCTTCTTGCCATGTAGAATGCCCCCAACCAATTTTAGGTCTAGTTGGAGAATGATATTCTTCATCAGTGTAGGTACAATCGTAGATGAGAATGTCGGCGTTACGAGCTAACCATAGGACATTTTCATCTAGCCTGTCAGGATAATGCTCGGTATCGGTAATGTAAGCAGCAGCGCCACCACGCCAGTTAACTCTATACCCTATAGCTTCACCTGGATGTTTCAGTAGAGCTGTTTCTACAGTAACGTCATGAATGTGTATTGCTTGCCCCGGTATAACGTCGTAAAAATCTAAATCTGCTTGCATAATCTGCAAGGGCACAGGAAAATTTGGGTGCAGCATCTGGTCATTGAGACGCTGTTCTATGGTGGAACCATCAGGGGCGATCGCACCGTAAATATGAAAGATATTTCCCTTAATAAACCCTGGGGAAAAGAAAGGGAACCCCTGCATATGATCCCAGTGGGAGTGGGTGAAGAAAATATGAGCCTCTGTTGGCATTTTAGCCAACAGAGATTGCCCTAAAACGTGCAGTCCCGTGCCTCCATCAAAAATTAAGCGTTTGCCACCCACTTGCATTTCAACGCAAGGGGTGTTACCGCCATAACGAACGGTGTGTGTTCCCGGACAGGGGATACTGCCGCGAACGCCCCAAAAATGCACAGTAAATTGATTCTCTATCCTATACATGGGTGTTGCTTGCTGATCTGAACGGGCGATCAATACAAAAAAGGATTACTTATTTTGTTAAGTTTATTCTGTCTCACGGCTTTTGGTGGAGGAGGGATTTCTTGGTAAAACAGCATACCTCGTTTAAGGTTGCTTTTGTTTTCATAAATGAAAAATTTCAAGAGGTCAGTCTCATATTTTCCGAAGGTTTGCGTATAGTTTTTCTTCAGTGACGCTTCTACTTTATAACTTATATTTTCCTACAATGCATTGATTGAGCGTGATACAGTTGCCTTCATACAAAAAACACTTTACGGAAACTCAAAGTTCCATTGAGATAATTGATTCAATCCATTTGCATAAGTAAGATTGTATTGCAGTGGCGTTATACTGATGTAGTTTTTACGGATAATATGCACATCTATAGGTATATTTTGAGGTAGGTTTAAACCAACTGGAGGTTCCACATCTTCTAGAACTTCTCCCGTTAACCAGTAGTAAGTTTTACCACGGGGATCGACTCGCTGATCAAAGACATCTACGTAACGCCGTACTCCCTGACGGGTGATAGCAACTCCTGCAATTTCTTCCCATTTAACAGCAGGGATATTTATATTAAGTAACATCAAGTCTGGTAGAGGGTTTTTCGCCAGTTGTCCCACCAAGATTTTGGCAAAGTTGGCAGCAGGTTGAAAATCCTTATTTATATGACTGGTCAGACTCAGCGCTACACTGGGAATGCCTTCAATTAAACCTTCCATTGCTGCAGAGACAGTACCAGAGTAGAGAATTTCAGTTCCTAAATTAGCACCTTGATTAATGCCAGACAGAACTAAATCTGGTGGAGAATCTAACAAAGCCCACAGCGCCAACTTAACACAGTCTGAGGGAGTCCCATCACAAGCCCAAGCTTTGACAGCGGGATCAAAAATCGACTCGACCATTTCGGCGCGAATTGGTTGATGCATCGTTAATCCATGCCCAGTTGCCGAACGCTCCCGATCTGGGCAAACCACAGTGACATCATAACCTGCTTGAGCTAAAGTGTTTGCTAAGGTGCGAATACCTAGAGCAGAAATACCATCATCGTTGCTAATCAGTATTTTCATAAACATTAGTTAGTAGTCAATAGTTAATAGTTAAGAGTTAAGAGCCAACAGTCAAGAGGAGAGGTCACAGTTAAGAAGAACGCAGAACACAGAACACAGTCATCAGAATATCCCCACGGATAGAATCCTCTTGATTTAATAAGGAAAGACTTTCTTGGTCTCCACGGATCAATTCGGGGGCAATAGAGCCAAAACTCAAAACCAGAACTCTTAATTCATGCTCGAAGAGCGCGTTTAATATTCTGACGACTGAGTTCTGACTCCTGAGTTCTTTGTTGGTAAACAATTATCCTCCTTCTGCCTTCCTTGCGAAGCGGCTAAACTGGTAGAAAGAAGTTCGGGTTATACTATTGTCCTTGACAAATCAATGGCATATTACTAGATGTTATTTGTCCAGTAGTCCAAAAGTTTGGGCCCGTGACTAATGACTAATGACTAATGACTAATAACTAATAACTAATGACTAACAGTTTAGAGGCTCAACTTTTAGAACTGCGAGAGCAAGGAGAAAAAGCGATCGCCGCCGCTGATACGCTAGAACGGCTGGAGGAACTTAGAGTCGGCTACCTCGGTAAAAAGGGGCAGCTGGGGGCGCTGTTGCGGAGTATGGGGCAACTAAGTGCAGAGGAACGACCGAAAATTGGGGCGATCGCCAATACAGTCAAAGAAGCCCTGCAAAACAGCCTAGACCAGCAACGCGCAGCCTTGGAAGGCGCGAAAATTCAGGCACAGCTAGAGACTGAAGCTTTGGATGTGACAATGCCAGGAATTTACCGTCCTCAAGGTCGCGTCCATCCCCTCAATAACATCATCGATAAAGCGCTAGATATCTTTGTCGGTTTGGGCTACACCGTAGCTCAAGGTCCAGAGATGGAAACAGATTACTATAACTTCGAGGCTCTGAACACCCCGCCCGACCACCCTGCCCGTGATATGCAGGATACTTTCTACCTACCAGACGGGAATCTGTTGCGAACTCATACCTCTTCGGTACAAATTCGTTACATGGAAACCGAGGAACCACCCATCCGCGTCATTGCGCCAGGGCGAGTTTACCGGAGAGATAACGTAGATGCCACTCACTCAGCGGTTTTCCACCAAATAGAACTTTTAGCAATTGACGAGGGACTGACGTTTACTGACCTTAAAGGCACCATTAAAGTGTTTTTACAAGCAATGTTTGGCGACTTGCCCATTCGCTTCCGCGCGAGTTATTTCCCGTTTACAGAACCTTCCGCTGAAGTTGATTTACAGTGGAATGGGCGCTGGCTGGAAGTGATGGGTTGCGGAATGGTCGATCCAAATGTCCTCAAAGCCGTAGGTTACGATCCAGAAGTTTACACAGGGTTTGCCGCCGGCTTTGGTGTAGAACGCTTCGCAATGGTTTTACACCAAATTGATGATATTCGCCGCCTATATGCTAGTGACCTACGCTTTCTGCGGCAGTTTTAAGAAATTGGAACCGCAGATGAACGCAGATGATGATCTGCGTGCATCTGCGTTCATCTGCGGTAAAAAAAATAAAAAGCTATTTTTGAGAACAATTATCGCAGTGACCACAACGCCAGTTTTTGACTTCTTCCTCAAAACCAAACGCACTCAATAAAAAACCCCAACGACACTGCTTCGTCGTAAGATACTGATTCATCTGCTTCGTAGCGTGCAATTGTGTAACTTGCTCAGTTTTCGCACCCGATACGATAGTGTAATGGAAAGGGTCAAGCCACTGGAGTTGTCCGCTGCTGTGTAGTAGAGAAAGGGCGATCGCACCATCAGGAAATTCTCGCACTACAGAGTTCACTTCCCCTGTTTTGGGCAATTTTTTCAGAACTTGCTGTGCAGATAGTTGTTGCTGCTGCAACTTCTCCTCAAAAAACTTTTGTCTTTGCTTATCCTGTGGATCTAACCACCCGGTAGGTTCACTGATTAACATCAGCGCCTCGGCTGGTTTCCCATCTCGTCCAGCGCGTCCAATTTCTTGCACGTACTCTGAAATTAACAACGATGGGTGAAAATGAACCACCCACCGCACATCTGGCTTATTTATCCCCATCCCAAAAGCACAAGTACAAACGACAAACTGCATTTTTCCACTCAGCCATTGTGCTTCTATAGCGCGGCGTTCCTCTGCACCCAACCCCGCATGGTATGCATCTGTGGCGTAACCCATTTCTTGCAGCCATGCAGCCAAATCTTCGCTGTCTCGTCTTGTCCGAACGTAAACTAACCCAGTTTGTTTTGGCTTATCTTTAAGAAATTTTAATAATTGTTGCTTTCTGCCTGTTGGTGTCCAAGCTATACGCACAAAAGGATTAATATTAGATCGGTAAGGATTGATGCAAAAAACTTCTGGTTGCCGTAGCTGAAGAACTTCTCGAATTTTTTTTTGGGCTAGGGGGTCAGCGGTGGCGGTAAAAGCGGCTAGCGCTATATTTGTTCCCGGTGGTTTTGATTTGAGTAGCGCTGGTCGCACCGTCCCTAATCTTCGATAAGCTGGTCTAAAAGTCTCTCCCCACTGTACCAAACAATGCGCCTCATCGAGTATCAAGCCATTAATTACAAGCTGCGGCTGACACAACCTCTCCCACACGGGTTTGCTGAGGAGAGTTTCTGGAGACAGGTAAAGTAATCTTAGCTGTTGTCGTTCCAACGCTTGCAAAGTTTTACGCCGTTCGTGAGACGGCAACTCACTATGCAAAAGTGCAGCGGGTAAATGACGTTCCCGGAGTTCTTGCACTTGGTTTTCCATCAGCGCCACCAAAGGCGAAATAACGAGCGTTAATCCAGTTTGTAACAGTGCTGGAAGTTGAAAGCAAATCGACTTTCCCCCACCTGTAGGCATAATAATCAGCGTATCTTTTTTTGCCAACAAACTCTGGACGATTTCCCCCTGGGGTGGACGGAAATCTTCATAACCCCAAATTTTTTGAAATGCAGCGCGGACTTCATTCCAAGATGTTGTTGCAGAGTGATTCATGAGCCATAACAGATAGGGGTGATACTGAATATATCCTCTGCTTTTGCGCTACTGGCTCAGTGATTTTATCAGTATTATCGTCCAGCTTTTTTCTTTTCTTTGCGTTCTTTGCGTCCTAGCCTTCAGCACGCCACTTCGTGTCTATGCGGTTTGTTTATTTCAACAGACACGGGTGTACTTGCATACATAATCTGGTAAAGAAATCCCTGTGTTTAAACGCGGGTCAGCAACTGCTTCACCAGCAACCACTTGCAAAGGTAGAACACCTGCCCACACAGGCAAACTATAGTCTTCCTCATCATCCAGTGGTGGACCTGTCCGCACTTTGGCAGATGCTTCAGTTATTGGTAGGGAAAGCACCAAAGTTGCTTGTAATTCCTGACGATTAGGCGATCGCACCTCTGCCCATCTTTCTGGTACAATATGCTCAGTAAAAGCTCGCAGTGCTTCTAGCTTTTCTCCAGCGTCTTGCACTAGGGTAGCTGTACCAAATATCACCACAGAACGATAATTCATAGAGTGGTGAAAAGCTGACCGTGCCAGTACTAAACCATCTAGCAAAGTGACTGTCAAGCAAACTTCAATACCAGTAAGCAGAGAACGCAACATCCGACTTGCTGGCGAACCGTGAATATATAGTCTGTCTTCCACGCGACCGTAAGCAGTTGGAATCACAAACGGCTGATTATCTACAATAAATCCCACATGACAGATCAACCCTTCATCTAAAATCTCAGCGAATACCGTTATGGTGACAGACCAATTCCGGCTTTGCAAGGATTGGATCGCAGCGATTCTGTACTTTATATCGGTACATTTTCAAAAGTTCTGTTTCCTTCGCTACGGATTGGCTATTTGGTACTGCCAAAAAATTTGGTTTCTGCTTTTGCTCGTGCGAAGTGGTTGAGCGATCACCGAAGGTGGGCGCTCTGCGCCATCGCCACTTACCAATTCTAGAACAACAGGTGCTTGCAGACTTTATCGAGGAAGGGCATTTAGAACGTCATATTAGAAAAATGCGATCGCTCTACGATAGGCGTCGTCAGGCTCTTGTAAAGGCGTTAAACGTTCATTTTGGAGAGAAAGCAACAATTTTAGGGGAAAAGGCAGGAATCCATGTGATGGTGAGATTACACACCCCTTTTAGTGATGAAGAGATTATGCAGCGTGCTGCTTTGGTTGGTGTCGGGATGATGTCTGCTGCACCTCATTATCTCAGACCGCATTCTCAAGGTGAGTTTATCTTTGGTTACGGTGAACTGACAGAGCAGCACCTAGTTGAGAGCATTTGTAGGATATCTCAAATCCTCAACAGATGAGTAGAAAGTAGTAGCAGATGGGAGCTAGTTAATATTCAGACGATACGACTCGTTTAAATTCACAAATATGAAGGTTGTAAAAATCATCTGCAATGAGATGCGAACAAGAATGGAATAGATTTCGCAAGAATATGCAAGACTCCAGTAGCTGAGATTACGTAAAATACTCACGCTTCCCAAACATGGAGGATTGTTATGACAAATTCTTCATCAATTTCTAAATAACGCATAAATATCTGAACAGGAAAATTAGGACAGAACTATGCAAAGTAATGACAAAAAAATTGCTTTAGTCACAGGTGCAAACAAAGGACTTGGTTTTGAAATCAGCCGCCAACTAGCAAAACAAGAAATTACCGTGCTGATAGGTGCTCGTGATGAATCTAAAGGCGCTGAAGCGGCAGAGAAATTACAGGCTGAAGGGCTGGATGTGCAATCCATCAAACTTGATGTGACAGATACTTCTACCATTGAAACAGCAGGCAAAAAGATTGAGGAGCGTTTCGGTAAGCTCGATATTTTAGTCAATAATGCAGGTATCATACTTGACTGGGGTGTGAATCCGAGCGACCTTGAGTTAAATGTTTTAAAACAGACATTCGAGACAAATTTATTCGGTGCTTTTGCAGTACTAAAGGCAATGCTACCCCTAATTCGCAAGAGCAATGCAGGTCGCATTGTGAATATGTCGAGTACGCTTGGTTCCCTAACCGACACGCTTGATCCAAACTCACACTATTTCGAGTTTAAAGGGCTGTCATATCAAGCGTCTAAAGCGGCGCTAAATGAAATCACAGCCCAGTTTGCCAAAGAACTGGCTAATACGCCAATTAAAGTTAATTCTGCTTGTCCCGGTTGGGTGCAAACAGACATGGGTAGTGCAGATGCACCAGGAACAGTAGAGGAAGGTGCTGACACTCCTGTGTGACTTGCCACATTGCCAGAAGATGGCCCAACGGGTGGTTTCTTTAATTCTCGCAAGCCAATTCCTTGGTAATTTATTACACAGGTGGGCAGAACCCACCTTTTTTTATGAAGTGAAGGAGGATTTTATGCAAGTTTTGGTCATTGCACGAATCGTTGCAGGTACTGCAAGAGAGAAGATTTTACCTCTTATAAAACCTGAAGCCGCTAAAGTTTGGGAGTACGTTGCAGCGGATCTAGTTCGCACGGTACACTACATTGCTGATCACAGCGGTGCAGTGCTTCTGTTTGAAGCTACAAGTGTGGAAGCGGTGAATGAGGCGATCGCACAGTTGCCAATGGTGCAAGCTGGAGTGTTGCAGTGCGAAGTCCTTCCCCTCGTTCCTTTTACAGGGCTTAAGGAATTGTTTGCTGATTGATACCAGATTTATTGTTAAATATATCTCTTGCAAAAGTCAATTTTTTTGAAAAAAAACCACAGATGGACACAGATGGACACAGATAATTTATCTGCGTTTATCTGCGTGCATCTGCGGTTCCAATTATCCTTAAATGGGAAATGGGATTTTTGCAAGAAATAAATTTAATGAACTACAAAAAACGCACAGAACAAAGAGGAAGAGGTTTACAATGTCTAATAGCAACCCAAAAGTCTGGTTGATTACAGGGAGTTCCACCGGGTTTGGACGCGCTTTAGCAGAAGCCGTCCTCAAGCATGGTGATTCCCTCGTCGCCACAGCCCGCAAGCCTGAACAATTGAACGAGCTTGTCAACCAATACCCAGAAACTGCCAAAGCTGTCCGCCTGAATGTTACCAACCAAACGGAAGTCCAAGCAGCCGTGGATACCGCCATACAAGCTTTTGGACGCATTGATGTCCTTGTCAACAATGCTGGATATGGTTTGATTGGCGCACTGGAGGAAGTCAGCGATGAGCAGATCCGGCGTAATTTTGAGACTAACCTTTTCGGTGCAATCAACATGATACGGACTGTCCTGCCAGTTATGCGCCAACAGAAATCAGGACATATTGTCAATATGTCTGCAATTGCAGGATTTTCTAACGAACTCGGCTTTTCTATCTACGGTGGGGCTAAGTTCGCTCTAGAAGGGGTTTCCGAAGCATTGTATGGTGAAGTTGCACCTCTCGGTATCAAAGTGACAATTGTTGAGCCTGGTCCTTTCCGTACTGATTTTATCGGGCGTTCCCTAGACCGAGCCGAACACAGTATGGATGAATACCAAGAAACCGTCGGCAAGTTCCTCCAGTTTCTTGACAAGATTAATGGAAGCCAACCAGGAGATCCAGACAAAGCTGCACAAGCCCTAATTCAAGTTGTGAATTCCGACAATCCACCACTACGTTTGGTGCTTGGAAAGTATGCTTATAGTAAGTTTCGCAAGAAGATTGAGTCCTTAACTGCTGAGTTAGATGCTTGGGAGCAATTAGCAGCAAGTACTGATTTTGAGACAGCCGGAGCAAGATAATTAATAATAATTAGTAATTCGTAAGGAATAAACCTCTTGTAAAAGTCAATTGCTATGAAAATGAAACCACAGATCAATACAGATAAATTATCTGTGTCCATCGGTGATTCTAAATATTAAATACAGACTTTTGCAAGAAGTCTAATAAGTCATTACGAATTATTAATTATTTACATGTACTTGCTGTTGCTGTTGTTGATTTTGCAAAGCTGCATACAACCTATTCAGTGCATTTACGTAAGCTTGAGCTGATGCCACGATGATATCTGTGTTTGCCGCATGACCGGAAAAGACTCTATCTTCGTACTTGAGACGGATGGTGACTTCCCCAATTGCATCAATACCTGCTGTGACCGATTGCACGGAAAACTCAATCAACTGGTTTGATACGTTAACGACACGGTTGATGGCTTTGTAAACCGCATCCACTGGTCCTGTACCAATCGCTGCATCGATTAATTCTTCTCCTTCTGGAGTACGGAGTGTGACCGTTGCAGTGGGACGGGCGTTACTACCGCAGGAAACTTGTACTAATTCTAAACGGAACAAATCGGGAGCTTGTTGAATTTCATCATTAACAATTGCTTCCAAATCCCAATCAGAAATTTCTTTCTTTTTATCAGCTATTTCTTTGAATCTAACAAATGCTTTATTTAATTCAGTTTCTGTCAGTTCATATCCCAATTCTTTTAAGCGACTACGGAAAGCATTTCTTCCTGAATGTTTGCCCAAGACAATTTGATTTTCTGTCAATCCAATTAATTGGGCATCCATAATTTCATAGGTGAGCTTATTTTTCAGCACACCATCTTGATGAATTCCAGACTCGTGAGCAAAAGCATTCGTGCCGACAATTGCTTTATTGGGCTGCACTAGCATTCCTGTCAAGTTGGAAACTAGGCGGGATGTTTTGTAAATTTGTCTGGTGTCAATATTTGTTAAAGGTTCTTCCGAATCAACTGGCCGTCCTAAGAAGGGGTTAAAATATTGCCGCCGGACATGCAAAGCCATGACCAACTCTTCTAAAGCTGCATTTCCTGCACGTTCACCAATACCATTGATCGTACATTCTAACTGCCTTGCTCCATTTTTCACAGCCTCTAAGAAGTTAGCAACTGCTAAACCTAAATCATCATGTCCGTGAACAGAAATAATTGCTTTATCAATGTTACTAACGTTCTCTTTAATGCCTTTGATAAGCTTCCCAAATTCACTTGGTGTGGTGTAACCCACAGTATCAGGAATATTAACTGTTGTTGCGCCTGCGGCAATAACTCGTTCTAAAACTTGATAGAGAAATTCTGGATCAGAGCGTCCTGCATCTTCAGGAGAAAATTCTACATCATCAGTGAATGTTTTGGCGTAAGCTACCATTTCTTCAGCAATTGCCAAAACCTCTGATTTTGTCTTTTTCAGCTTGTACTTGAGGTGAATATCGCTTGTCGCAATAAAGGTATGAATTCTACTTTTTGCGGCTGGCTTAATTGCTTGGGCTGCTGCTTTAATATCTTCTTGTCGCGCTCTTGCCAAAGAGCAAATAACTGGACCATCTTCTATGCCCACAATTTGGGCAATCTTAGTAACGGCTGCAAAATCTCCAGGGCTAGCAAAAGCAAAACCTGCCTCAATAACATCTACACCCAGACGCGCTAGTTGCTTGGCGATAGTGAGTTTTTCGTCTATATTCAGTGTCGCTCCCGGACTCTGCTCCCCGTCTCGAAGTGTAGTGTCAAAGATAATTACTCTCTGTGATTTGGTATTCATTTGCGGCTTGTTGTTGAGTTTTAACTTGTGACTTAAAATACCTTCTACCTTAGTTTTTTTGCTACTAATTATGTAAATAATTGCTAAGATTACTGAGAATCTACTTTTTCTATTTGATCTCGAATATCATTCAAATCTATATATCTATCAGTAACATTACGTAGTTCTCTGGCTATCATTCCTTCTGTTGATACTACTGTAATATTGGTACTTTTTGACCGTAACAGTTCTATTGCTCTTTCAAAATCTCCATCTCCACTAAATAAAACGACGCGGTCGTACTGATCTACTGTATTAAACATATCTACAACAATTTCTATATCTAAATTAGCTTTTTGCGAGTAACGACCAGATGAATCATCATAATATTCTTTTAATATTTTAGTTCTGACTGTATATCCTAGACTAATTAGAGCATCTCTAAATCCTCTCTGATCCTGTGGGTCTTTTAAGCCAGTGTACCAGAAAGCATTGATTAAGATTGTGTCTGATTGTTCGTGTCTAAAATATTCTAAGACTCTTCGCGGATCAAAGAACCAGCCATTTTTTTGTTGAGCATAGAACATATTGTTTCCGTCTACAAAAATAGACAGACGATTCATCGTAGAACCCATAGTAAAGTTACACCTAATAATATAAAAGAATTTAGATTGAACAATAGATTATAGCAATTATAAAATAATATTTTTGCTAACATCTATAAATTATATTGTCATATATAGCTTTTCTCTAACCTCTGGCATATTAGAAAATTAACTGAAACATTAGAGTAGTAGTTCTCTCCTCCCTCTAGTAGTACTAACTTTTTTCTCTTTTAGCTCGGTCTAATGCCCCCGTGATCAAAATCTACCAATAAAATTGACTAAGTAACACTATTCTTAACTCCGTACCAGTCAAGTTTACTCCTAAAGAGGTATGGAATAGGTCAAGGCTAGGGTCAAGCGATGGTACGGAGCATCCGCCTTCGGCGATGGCGCAGAGCGCCCGCTTCGCGATGGGCAAAGCCCCGCCAAGGGCGATCGCACATTTATAGATTTTGTTATCAACAGTATGATGCAACAGAGCATTCGTAAATGTTGTACAAAGAGCCTTTCCTAGAGTTCCACAAGAATTCTTCAAAGCCGGCTTCGGCGAGCCTACTCTACCCTACTCTACCCTACTCTACCCTACTCTACAAGAAGCCGCCCTACGGGTGTCTACGGGAAGACGTCCTCTGAGGATTTACGCTATTTTGGGAGATATTGCAATACGATTCGTATATTTGACAATTGACATTATTCTCAATAGTTAAGCCAAACAATTGACTTTTCAGCATTCCAAAAGTTGAGGCTTTTGGTTAACCGAACCGTGTTGCGAGCTATTGTGCAAAGTAGCCAGCCCCAGAGAGCGATCAGCTTTTGAAAAAAAGCGTACCTGTTAGGTAAAATAACAGCGCACTTATGGTGGTAGAATCTACTAGCCGCAACCTCTTTGTCCGTGAAATAATAACTATTATGAGTTAAGTAAGTCAGGCAAGAGGTTAGGCAGTGTCTGTTGTTGCGTACCTCCTATGTCCTAGCCTAATCTCCCCTTTGGGAAGCAACCCTCTGGAGGACGCTTCCGTGCTGCGGGAAACTCCGCCCTTGGAAAGCGTCCGTGCTGTCTACGGGTTTGATGACAATAAGAGATTCTACAATTAGACGCTCTCCAAATGATACTTGCAAGATTTTTTATCTGTAGGAAATTGTTCATCCCGTTTACGGGAAACAATGAGCAAATCTAAACTATTGTGAACTCCCACCTAAGAGGAGCCGCCTTCGGTGCATTTACCGCAACAACTACCGCGTACGGGGACAGCTTCACTTACAAACAATTGGGGAGGAATACAGACTAGTTTACAAATGTATAGGATTTTCATTTAAGTCTAATTTCAAGTGTGTAGCACTTAAAGAGTGTGTGAAGAAATAAAGACGTTGTACATAAATTAATCAGCAATACGATATGGCAGAAGAATCTACATCTACATTAACCAAAAAAAACGTCTCTGCTGCCAATCGACTGTCAAAGAACTCTACAAAAGTAACTTTGACGGGATCGGCACGTCGGTCAAAACTATTGGCTCGCTTGGGTCATCTCCTCGCTGGTGTTTCAGTAGTGAGTGCAGCACTGTTGGCTACTTCTAGTGTGAACTTGGCTAAATTTATGGAAAATCAAGCCCAAAGCACATTTTATCTACTACGCGGACCAGTAGCTCCTCCAAAAGACATCGTGATTTTGGCAATAGACGAACAGTCGATATCAGTTGGCGAGCAGTACTATAAAACAGATCCAAAAGAGTATGCCTATTTGGAACCACTGCAAGCTTTTCCCTTTAAACGTGCTGCATATGCCCAGGTTATTGAGAAGCTGATCAAGGCAGGGGCACGTTCTGTGGCTTTGGATATAGTTTTTGATACACCAAGTAGTTATGGAGTTGAAGATGATCAAAAGTTGCGCCATTCATTGCAACGCTATGGCAGCCAAGTGACCCTAGCTGCGCTCTATGAAGATTTTGAGACACATCAAGGCGTTTTTCTACAATTGACCCAGCCTCAGCAGATGTTTCGTACTGGATCTGTAGCAATTGGTTCTGTCAATTTTCCCCTAGAGGTGGATGGCAGGATTCACAACCTGGCTGGTGAGTTTTCCAAGGTTATAGGTGAAGAAGATGCTTTAACGGTGAAGATGCTTTCTTTTGATGAAGCAGCTTTGAGAGCAGCCCAAGTGAATTATCCACCACCAAAAGGCGATCGCATACATTTTTACGGAGCAGCAGGGACATTTGAGCAAATTCCCTTTTGGTACGTTCTCGACCCAGAAAACTGGAACAACTATTTGGAGCAGGGAAAGTTTTTCAAAGACAAAATTGTGCTGATTGGTGCAACAGCTAAGTCAGATCAGGGAGATGATTATCATCCAGTAGCCTCTATGAGCAGCTGGTTGCATTCAGAGCGAATGTCAGGGGTGGAAATTCACGCCAACGCGATCGCAACTTTAATGCAAGATAAAGCAATCGCGCAAGCAATTCCAAGTCCACAAGGGCGCGGTTTATTTGTGCTTTGCTTAGTGAGTGGATGTGCGCTGATAGTTGCCTCAAAAAAAAGAGGTATGACTAGGTTGTTCTTTAGTATCGCCCTTGCTATGACTTGGGGAGGAATCAGCTATCTCACCTTTGTCTCCGGTTTGCTCATCTTACCTACTGCTATACCTGTGGTGGCGATCGCCACTATCGGACTCTGTTATCTGGGAACAGAAGTGGCTAGGGAGATTATCAGAAAAAGCCAGTTGCTGGATATTTTTCAAAAATATTCCTCTCACCGTGTTGTCCAAGAAATTCTCAGCCAGCAGGATGACCTGAAAGACTTGCTACAGCAACGGGAGATGGCAATATCAGGAAAAATTTTGGATGGGCGCTATAAAATTGTTAAAGTTCTCGGTGCAGGTGGATTCAGCGAAACTTATATTGCTGAAGATACCAAACTTCCAGGCAATCCTTTGTGTGTTGTCAAGCAACTAAAACCAGCCAACACGAAACCAGACCAGTTAGCGGTTGCCAGACGTTTATTTAGTTCAGAAGCTCAAACGCTCCAAAAACTCGGAATTCACAAACAGATACCACAGCTTTTAGCTTCTTTTGAAGAGGAAGAAGAATTTTATTTAGTTCAAGAATATATAGTTGGTCATGCTCTAAGCCTGGAAATGCCTCCAGATAAACAGCTCACTGAAACAGCAGTCATTGAGATTTTACGTGACTTATTGCAAACATTAGTATTTGTCCATAATAATAGCGTCATTCATCGAGACATCAAACCCAGCAATATCATACGACGAAGTTCAGACAGCAAGCTGGTACTGATTGACTTTGGAGCTGTTAAAGAAGTCACTACACAGGTGCTTGACAATTTAGAGCAAACTGCCTTCACTATTGGGATTGGGACTAGGGGTTATGCACCAAGCGAACAGTGCTACGGACGTCCACAATATAGTAGTGATATCTATGCGGTCGGTATGATTGGCATAAAAGCTTTGACAGGCATGGCACCCCACGAAATAGAAAGAGATGCTAATGGAGAGTTGAAATGGATTGACAAGGCAGACGTGAGCCACTCTTTATCAAAGATTCTTAGTAAAATGGTGCGGGAAGACTTCCAAGAACGTTACCAATCTGCATCTGCTGCTCTTGAGGCGCTGCAAGAGTTAGCTGGTTCTGACAATACACAAACTTTGCTGGAGGATGACTCATCACTCCAGATTTCTTTAGAAGAGTCGGACATTCCCACCACACCTTGGACAGGAATATCTGAAAACACTGCACACTCAACTTCTTCCACATCTATAGAACCCATTTGAGATCTTTGAGGTGAAGAAGTAAAATCGGCACAAACAGTGGAATAGAATCAGGTCAGGGCGAAAAATGGGATATTCAAGCGACGTGACAGACTTGGAATGGGAAATTATCGAGCCGTTATTGCCGACCAAGAAGAAAACAAGACCTCCTGTGTGGACAAAGAGGCAAATATTGAACGGGATATTTTATCAACTTAAGAATGGTTGCAACTGGGCAGACTTACCCAGAGATTTGCCGCCCTATTCTACTGTGTTCTGGCATTACAAGCAGTGGTGTGAAGATGGCATCCTGGACTCAATTATGGCTAATTTACATCAGGGAGTGCGTGAACAAGTAAAAAAAAACCACACTGGACAACCCTGATCCTGATTGATTCACAAGCGGTCAAAAATACTTGTAATGCCAGTGTTGAGTCGAAAGGGTTTTGTTTTTACAAAGCAACCAACGGGATTAAAAGACATCTAGCAGTGGATATATTGGGTTTCCCTTTCTTCACTCACTGCACCACCGCCAACGTATCTGATGACCAGGGGTTGATTGAAATGCTCTCACAAAATATCGATTATTTCCAATCTAAACCACTGGAATTGCCCAAAACAACTATCTTGGTAGATCATGGCTATCATCCTGAAAAAATTATCCCGGCCTTAGAGCAAATTTATCCCCAGATCATGACCAAAATCCAATTTGAACTCTCTGCCAAGCCATCAAAAGCTGAAAAGCAAGCCAAAGGACAATCCGGATTTGTTCCGGTGGCTGCTAGATGGGTGATAGAGAGATCCAATGCTTGGGTAGAGCGATGTAAAAGTTTAGTCAAAAACTTTGACCGCACACTCGCTCGTGCCAATGCCAAGCTCAAACTTTGTTTTATCCGATTGATGCTCAAACGATTAGCTGCTAGCTAGCAAAAAGATCTCAAATGGGTTCTATACTGCCATCTCATTATAAAAATTTAATAAAAGACCGCAAGGATTTCCCTCCCTCAACCAAGTAGGGCGAGGTCGTTGAAAATAAAAAATGCGGAGAATACTTAATTCCCCGCGTTTTTTTGTTTCTAAATAAAAGTGACCAAATCAGTGAACAGAGGATAAGTGATATCATGTTCGGGAAATTACCCATAATAAAACTTGTTTGTAGTAAGGACAAGAGTCCTTGCTTTCAAAGAGCAAGAGGACTCTTGTCCTCACTACGAATTTATTAAGGTTATTTAACCGGACATAATATGACAACTCATATCTCTTAAAGGAACTTAAGTACTTGGTTTGACCGGCGTTTCCTGTGAAGGTTGACTAGTTGTTGGTGGTGTTGACGGGTTAGCCGGAGTAGGTGATGTTGTGCCTGTTGGTGTTGTCACTGTTGGCTGTGAGGTAGTTGGAGGACTAGAAGGTGCTGGCTCACTAGATGGCTGTGACGGAACTGCGGGATTAGGCTGTGTTACCGTTGGTGAAGAGCTCGTCTCTGGCGATGACGAGGAGCTTGCTGGATTGGATGGTGGTGAATTAGATGGTGGTGTGGTTGTCGGTGGATTAGATGGTGGTTGTTCTTGAACAGGTTTTTTGTCATCTAATGGAGGTTGACCAGAACCACTGTCGTTGCGAGGGTTTGGATTAGGATTTCTTCTATCTCTATTGCCAGACTGTTCACCAGTATTGGATAGGACTTGTCCTGTTTCCAGCAAGGTGTCAACTGGGGATTCATCTCTAATAATGTTGTTATTGGGTGAACTTGGGAAAGTAGTCGTTAGCTTTACAAAAGATGGGTTTTCAACGACTCCTTGACCATTAACTGGCGACTGTGCCGCAACAGCAGCAGCAGTTTCAGCTTGAACGCTGGCGATCGCCGGATCTGAATTTGGTACACCATATTTTAGAGTCAGATCTAGTCCCTGAACCAGGTCACTCGTTTGATAAAAAGTTCTTAGATCAAAATCGTATAAACCCTTAAATTTACCTTTAACTATAACTATCAGTTGCCCTGCTTGTAGCTCCTGATTTTGAGAGGCATCTTTGTTAAAAACTTTAATACCACTGTTTGTCAGTGCGCCTACAATCGTAGTGTCTGTTTCCTGGTCATAGCGTACAAATAATCCTGAACCGCGAATTGCTGCTGCTGCATTTGGTGTATTTATTCGTGTTTGCCCCCTTCCTGGTGGGATGAGCAGCAGCACTGTGCCAGTGGATAATCTGACATTTCTTGTCTTCGGTAAGAATCGAAATACTGCTTGTTCTCCTATCCTAGCCAAAGAACCGTCGTTAAAACGCAAGTCTGCTAAGGCAGATCGACCCGTGGACAACCCATCGCCAGGAATTATGGCATCCGATTTGCGTGCCTGACGCCTCGGCTTTTTTTGCGGCATGAGTTGTACCAAATTGCGAAGGTTCTGAATGACAGCAAGAGTCAGAGGAGTTGTGGCATCTGCCTGTTCTGGCAGAGGCAACACAAAAACTCCCCACAAACTAATCACTAGGAGTACAAAAAACTGGCGAAACATACTTTGGAGCCTCGGATAACTTCATTGATACCAAACCAGTAGAGAAAAGGTTCTGATGTTGAAGGTTTAAGACTGTATATCTGTTATAACAACTTTCTTTACGTGGAATTGCCTAAACTTTATGGAGAATTCATGAGATGAAATACGCGAATCTACTATGAGTAGATTCTGTAAGTTTCTTTAAAATTCAAGTTTCTGAATACTGAAGTGTGTACTTCATAGTTTTTTTACTTTTTTTAAAAAATTAGGTACATTTACCACATAGTGTGGTCTCAGTTTCTGAGAAATTCAATATTTCTTCCTGAAACTTTCAGCACAGTTTATGAGTCTACATTTGCCAAAAAAGATTAGACATGCAACCCAAGGGCTGGATAAAGATAAATTTATTCTTTTGGATTGTATTAGCTTCTAGTAGTACCAACTTGTGTTGTATCAAGAAGGTAGATGCGGCGCAGGCTGCTAATACAGACCTATCGATTCGTGAACACGAGATAGTATCAAAGATACCATTTTTAGGAGTTGCGTGGGTATCCGCTCAATTGTGCCAAGAAGAACGTGGGCAAAAAGCAGATCAAGAAGAAGTGCAAACAAAAATTTCTGGTAAAACAGAGGGTAAGTTGCAGCAACAAGAGGCTGTCTCTCATACCACAGGAGACTCCAAAGCCTGTTTTGCAACTGCTGATAGTAAGACTCCAAGTTTGTATTCGCAGACACAGCCAAATCAAGTCCCACCAATACCTGAACTAAATCAAGTCTCACCAACACCTGAACTAAATCAAACTCCCGCACCACCTCCCCAACCCACCCCAGCATCGCCAACAGCACCACTTGCCCAACCTTCCATACAAAATAACCCGCCACAATTAGAAGGTCAGCCAGCTGATTTTCCCAAACCTCTCTCACCACCCGTAGAGGAACGCTTGCAAGTACCTGAAATAGAGAACCCGCAAAGATTGGAGAGGCTATTACAACGGTTGCAACAGAAAAAGCAACCGCCTACCAAGCCTAACTTTGGTGAACTGGGAAGACTGCTGGTGCGGGAACGACAACTAGAACAGCTAGAACAGGTACCACCCCCAGCGCGTCCCGTATCTCCACCTCAACCTATAGGCTACCTACAGGCTCATGTTGGCTATTTCCATACCAATAACATTTTTTCCTCGAAAGTAGATCCAGTAGAAGACGGCTTGGTTTATTCTGGACTCACCCTAGCCTCTGCGCCTTTGCCCTTAGGACGCAGAACCTATTTGAATGGCTCAATTGATGGCAACTTAATTCGTTACCTCAATCAATCAAAGTACAACTACAACCAGCTGAGATTCAACGTTGGTGTTTACCAGCAGCTATCACGGCGAATGTACGGAGAAATTGGATGGAGCAATCAACAGTTGTTTTATGCCAGAAACGGCAGTAACTTCAATGCAGGCGATCGCTTTTTAAATGAGAATTCCTTCCGTCTGTCTTTGGGACGGCGCGACCCTCTCACACCCAGACTAATGTTAGATAGCTTCTACGAATTGCGTTGGAGCTTAACTGACCCTCCCAGTAAACAAGATAACCGCGACCGAGTCATTAATGCTGTGTGGATTTCTTTAAACTACTACTTGAAACAATCCCTTCAAGTTGGTCTTGACTATCAGTTTAATTTGTCAAACTTTACCCAACGCCAAAGAGAAGACCAATACCATCGGTTATATGCTCACTTAACTTACGGTGTTTCCAATTCCACAAATCTCAGCTTACAGGGAGGCGCTACCTTTGGTGGTTCTACTGACAGCAATATTGATTTTGACGGCTGGTTCTTTACTGTAAATTACATTTTAGAATTAGGTCGATTTTAAAATTCAGATAGTGGTTAGTAGTTAGTGGTTAGTGGTAAATAACTAAACAACCACCAACCACCAAATACCCTAATAACTAATAACTAATCCAGTCACTCCAGCTACCAGCATAAAGTTTACCTGTATGAATGCCAGCCAGTTCTAAGGAAAGTAAATTTACACAAGCAGTAACGCCAGAACCGCAATAGACAAAAACTTCCTTTGCATTTTCCAATTCTAACCAGCGGTGGCGTTGCTCTTGTTGTGGAAGTATATAGCCTGTGGAGTTTGTCACTTGCTGCCACGGATAATTCATTGCTCCTGGTATATGACCAGCTATTTTATCAATAGGTTCTCTTATACCTAGATAGCGATCGCTTTCTCGTGAATCAACCAATGCTACCTCTGGTAAATCTTTCCGATTTTTCACTACCAAAATATCTACTACCATCTGTGGTTGTATATTAGGGACAAAGATAGCCATTCGAGGTTCAGGAATGACTTCTGTAACAGGATATCCAGCCTGTTTCCAAGCAGAAAAGCCTCCATCCAGCACCGCCACTTGCTCATGTCCGAGATAACGCAACAACCACCACAAACGAGATGCAAAAGCAAGGCGGGAGTCATCGTAAGCTACAACCAAACTTTTTTGGGAATTCACCCCTATTGCTGATAACTTATGAGCTAATTCAATAGGATTTGGTAAAGGATGTCTTCCTCCATGTTCTCCCACGGGACTGGAAAGATCCTGGTTTAAGTCTAGGTAATATGCTCCATTAATGTGACTGTTTTGATATTGCTGGCGTCCCAATTGTGGATCGGCGAGAGAAAAACGACAATCCACTACAACAACTTGCGGATTCTTAAGATGTTCAAATAGCCATTCACAAGAAACGACAAAAGGGGTGTTGGTCATAAACTAAAGATGATAGTTGATAGTTGTTAGTTGTTAGTTGTTAGTGGTTTCACTCCCCATAAACCAGTCCCTATGACTATGTCAGACTTAGACAATTTTACACCTGAGCTAACAGCAGATGGCTCGTTCACTTTTTTTTCTAATGAGTTTGGCGAGTTGTTTCACAGCCATTATGGAGCACGTCAGGAGAGTTTTCTCAAGTTTGCCAGTCCTACTCAACTGCCATTGAAAGCAAACAAACCAACGTTGCGTCTTTTGGATGTTTGTTATGGGCTGGGATACAATACAGCAGCAGCTTTACAAACAATTTGGGCGGTAAATCCCAACTGTTATGTTGAAGTCATTGGTTTAGAACTGGATGCTGCTGTACCCCAAGCTGCGATCGCCCATCACTTATTCGACAATTGGGAATACGAGTATACCCAAATTGTGACTCAGTTAGCCTTTGAGCATCAAGTGTTGCAAGAGCGTCTCAAAGCGACTCTGTTAATTGGCGATGCTAGAAACTCCATTAGGTTTGTGAACCAATCAGGTTTTCAGGCTGATGCAATTTTTCTCGATCCGTTTTCACCACCTCATTGTCCTCAGTTATGGACTGTCGAATTTATTAAACAAGTTTCTTTGTGTTTAGATATCGATGGCTTACTTGCCACTTATTCCTGTGCTGCTGCTGTACGTACGGCACTTTTGGCAGCGGGACTAGAAATAGGTTCTACACCACCAGTAGGAAGGCGATCGCCTGGTACAGTAGCCGGACATCGAGAAGTAAGGGAAGTGGGAGGAGAAAATACTGTCTTATCTTCCCTATCTCCCTCATCGGTTCTTCCCATGCTCTCCCAAGCTGAACAGGAACATTTGCTCACTCGTGCTGCTGTGCCCTACCGCGATCCACAACTGTGTGATCTGGGTGATGTCATTTTAAGAAGGCGACAACAAGAGCAACAAACCTCTTCTCTAGAGCCTACCTCTCGTTGGCGAAAAAGATGGCTATCGAAAACTCAACTAGAAATTATGTAATCTTTTTTACTATTTATTTCTAGAAATCTACAGTCATGGACAATACCTTTTGGTGATTCACATCACTAACACCATAAGTAGGTCGTCACTGCTACTGAAAGATGACCGTAGTTTGATGATTCCCATAATACATAGAGCAGCAAAAATGCATGATTGGCTCCAAATTTAAAATTCAAACTAAAAACACGCAATTTTGATAGAAATTGTGCAATTTCAAGATTTTTTTTGATTACCATGTTAATAAACCTCTGTAAAAAACCCGATTTAAAATTTGCAGTTATTGCTCATACTATAAATATAGGAAGAAAAACATGGCAGCAATACTGCCAAGACCTTAAGAATAGAAAAATATATACTGTGCATGATAGAAAATTTATGCTGTCTTGTGTAGAAGCTTGAAAATCCACAGGCTGACACAAAGTCAAATATTAGACTAATGCATGAAACTGTCAATATTAACTATTTCTAAATTGGAGTGCCCTTGTGGTTCAAAGGAAAACCAAGTATACAGGCTCTAAAGTAAATCTTATTGATTTAAATAATACCTTAGCCAATAAAAATGCAGAAGGTTATTCCTTAGGTTTATCTCAGGGGGATATGATACAAGAGAAGACCGAAGCCGCGCCTTTTTTGATGAATCCTCTTGTGAATTCTATTCAGAATTTATTCGTCTCCAAGACGGTACAAGCCCAAGGTCTGACAGTGAATGGCGTTGATTCAGATGTGCCTAGAGTTTTAGTAGTGGATGACCATGCTGCCAGTCGGATGACTGCTGTCGCAGTTTTAGCAATGGAAGGTTACGAAGTTATTGAAGCAGACAACGGTTATACTGCTGTTGAACAGGTAACACAGAAACCACCAGACCTGATTCTGCTGGATGTGATGATGCCGGAAATGGATGGATTTCAAGTGTGCCAGTTGCTGAAGCAGAATGAACAGACTAGACTCATCCCAGTGATTTTTATTACTGCTTTAAATGATCGGCGATCGCGCATTCGAGGAATTGAAGCAGGGGCAGATGATTTCCTCACCAAACCCTTTGATCGTGTGGAGTTAGCGGCGCGAGTAAAATCTTTGGTGCAGCAGAAACGCCTGAATGAAGACTTAGACCACGCTGAACAAGTGCTGTTTTCCATCGGTAGGGCAATTGAAAGCCGCGATCCAAATACAGGCGATCACTGTGAACGGCTGGTGAAGTTGGGCAAAGCATTTGGAGAATATCTCAATCTCACACGCACCCAAATTCGGGATTTGATGTGGGGGGGTTATCTCCATGACATCGGTAAAGTAGGCATTCCTGACGCAGTACTGCTAAAAACAGGCAAATTCACTGCCCAAGAGTGGGAGGTCATGAGACAACACGTTTTGATTGGAGAAAAAATCTGCCAGCCACTACGCAGTATGCGGGGTGTCATTCCCATTATCCGCCATCATCACGAGCGTTGGGACGGTTCAGGCTACCCTGACGGACTAAAGGGGGATGAGATTCCTTATCTAGCCCAAGTATTTCAAATCATTGATATTTTTGATGCTTTAACAAGTGAACGACCATACAAACGAGCTTTTACTCTAGAAGAAGCCCTCGCCGTGATGGCAGAAGAAACCGATTCGGGATGGCGCAATCCCAAAATGATGCAGCAATTTACAGAGTTTATTTCCGCTTTCACAGATTGGCAATTATGGGCTAGTTAGGTTTTGAGTGTAATGAGCGCGTTAGTATAAATTGAGCTTACACTCAAATGAGCAGGCGCATTCAAAGCAATTCACTGATAGCTAAATTATGGTTGTTGTAGCAATTCTGGCTGCGGGACGTGGGACACGTATGAAATCAAACCTGCCCAAGGTTTTACATTCTTTGGGTGGGAGATCGCTCATCGAACGAGTTATCGACAGTGTAAAACCGCTTTCGCCTACTCGACAGATGGTGATTGTGGGATATCAGGCTGTTGAAGTGAAAGCAGCCATGCAGTCAGTTCCAGATTTAGAGTTTGTTGAACAGTCTGTGCAATTGGGAACAGGTCATGCTATCCAGCAATTACTCCCCCATTTGCAAGGGTACACAGGCGATTTGCTCGTATTGTATGGCGATGTCCCTTTGCTTCGCACAGAAACCCTAAAAAATCTGTTGCAAACTCACACCCAACACCAAAACGCCGCTACCATCCTCACTGCACACTTGGATAACCCTAAAGGCTACGGGCGCGTTTTTTGTAACAGTGAAAATATAGTGCAACAAATCATTGAAGACCGAGATTGCACACCAGATCAAAAAGAAAACAACCGCATTAATGCTGGGATTTACTGCTTCCGTTGGCAGGATTTGGCAAAAGTTCTGCCTCACTTACAAGCGAATAATTCTCAAAAAGAATACTACCTGACGGATGCTGTTAGCGCATTAAAACCAGTTATGGCGGTGGATCTGGAAGATTACCAAGAAATTCTTGGCATTAATGACCGCTTGCAACTAGCAACAGCATACGAAATTTTGCAAAAGCGAGTCAAAGAAAAATGGATGACAGCAGGGGTTACTCTCATTAACCCTGACAGTATTACAATTGATGACACTGTGGAATTACAGCCAGATGTCATTATCGAACCCCAAACTCACTTACGGGGCAATACAGTTATTCAGACAGGCAGTCGCATCGGACCAGGAAGTTTAATAGAAAATAGCCAGATAGGTGAAAATGTCACGGTGCTATATTCAGTGGTAACAGATAGCATTGTGCAGCCGGGAACCCGTATTGGTCCCTATGCTCATCTACGCGGTCATGCAGAAGTGGGTGCATTTTGTCGCGTGGGGAATTTTGTGGAATTGAAAAATACCAAGTTGGGCGATTGCACAAACGTTGCACACCTGTCGTATTTGGGTGATACGACCACCGGCAAAAAGGTCAATATTGGCGCGGGAACCATTACCGCCAACTACGACGGCGTGAAGAAACACCGTACCATCATAGGCGATAGTACTGGCACAGGTAGCAATAGCGTTTTAGTTGCCCCCTTGAAGCTGGGCAGTGATGTCTACGTGGCAGCTGGCTCCACTGTTACAGAAGATGTCCCTGATGATTGTCTAGTGATTGCCCGCACACGTCAAGTCGTGAAACCAGGCTGGGTGTCAAATAAACGAGATGCCCAAAGCGAACAACTAAAAAACGAAAGCTGATAGTTGCTAGTTAAAACACACAACCAACTTCTGTATCTTCAGGAAGTTCCAGAGTGTCACCCATTTTTTCGCCGTCGTGATAGGCTGCGAGTAAGACTTCACTGGTTTTACCCCAAGCGATCGCTCCACTGGCATCTAGAGCGATCGCTCCAAAATCCCGCTTGTGTTCGTGTGCTTCTGCAAACGAGCGCTGCATCGCTTCTTTGAGGGACATCCCATCCGTGACACGTATCACAATTCGTGGTGCTAAACACTCATCCATAATGTCTTCTCCAATACCAGTACAACTAACAGCGGCATATTTTGTCGCATAATTTCCTGCTGGCATTGCAGAATCACTGACACGACCAATCCGCTCAAATCCCTTACCACCAGTAGAAGTACCGACAGATAGCCTTCCGTGAGTATCCAATGCAACTACACCAATCGTACCGCGTCGGGCATTGCTGGTTTCCACCAGTTCTGCTTCTGCTACCACTCCAGCCATCGTTCTTTTAAAATTATCCTGACGCTCTTGTATCCACTCTTGCAAGCGTAACTCAGTTAAGCCATTGTAGCTAGGGACTTGCAACTCTCGCGCCAGTTCGGCTGCGCCATAATCTGAAAGTACGCGGTCAGGAGAGCTTTGTAAAGCGATCGCCAAGTCAATGGGGTTTTTTACTCGTGAAACATTAATCACTCCACTAAAGCTTTGGGATGTCCCATCCATGAGAGAAGCGCTCATGCGGATTTGGCCATCCGATTGTAGCACCGAACCAGTGCCAGCATTAAATCGGGGGTTGTCTTCCAATATTTGACAACCCCGCACAACCGCCTCTTTTGCACTGACTCCCGATATTAGGAGAGAATAGACTTCCTCTATGACTGGGTAGAGAGAACGGCGTACCGTCTCCACTCCTCCTTTTCCCTTTAGAGAACTACCAGCCCCCCCATGAATAATTAATTTAGGTTGTACCTTGATCTCCATCTCTTTCTTTATTTCTCCGTACTATTACGGTGATTCATTGGTTTCATTGTTAGCTTGCGAACGGCGACGACGGCAACGTTCTGAGCAGTATTTTACGTCATCCCAGCAATCTGCCCATTTTTTGCGCCAGGTAAAAGGGCGCTGACATACCGGACAAATTTTTGTAGGCAGGTCAGACTTAGAACGAGCACGTCCCATATCATTAACGAGCAGATTTGAGTTGAATTTCTGAGATTTGGAAGACAATTATAACTAGTTTGCTACAACGTGAGGGTACTTTTGGTCACTTATTGTGGAGTTAAACCTCTGAGCACCAATTCAAAACATAACTTCCAAAACTCAAAATTTGACAAACCAATACTAGCAAGCATCTGGACTAGCTAAGGTGCTTTGTGAAGCTTATGTCATGAAAATAAGTAATATATTATACTACCAAACCAACGGCAACAGCAAACGGCTCACAACCCGATGATCTGGCAATTGATAAAAATGCAATTCTCCTCCCAGTTGTTGGATGAAGTTTTGACAAATCAGCAAGTGCAACTCTGGTGATAGATTGAGGGAGGAGGGAGCAAGAAAATCCTTTTGAGGATCTTGATTTAGTGTCAAGATCTGTGGGTCAAGGTTGCCATTGTCTGTGATTGACATCTCCAGCGATCGCTCGTTCAAGCGACGACACCAGATATCAATTCTGCCCCCAGTTGTAGAACGGTGACAAGCAGCCACTAACAATTCATAAACAACCAATTCAATTTTCGCTATGTCGCCAGCGATCGCCATAGCTTGAGGCTTTAACCCTTCCGAGGAGTTTGGCACGATTGGATCGCTTTTTTGTCCTCCATGATCTAGCACCTGTTGTCCCAAACCATGCACGCCTACCCAAAGCTTATGTTGTTTGAGTAAATTTTCAACTCGTTCTAGCGATCGCTTTAATAAACTGGCTATTGGTATTGTCTGTGTGGTTATATGCAACTGCCACTGCTCAAGTTTTAGCAGTGCAGTCATGGATGCGGTGATATTATCTAACTGATATAGCAGTTGCTGGTAGCGTGTGTGAGCCAGTTCATTAGGAATGCCCAGACTGTACATTTGAGTGACTAACTGCACCAATGTTCTGTGGATATCCTCTACACGATGATGCTTATACCAATTGAGTTGTCGTAGTTTATCAGTCGTAGACTCGAAAACTTGCGTGATTTGCAAATGCCGACGGAACCAGGCGAATTGACGAATGAGAGTTTCTATGGCAATAAGACTTTGTTCTGACCATTGACGTTCTACACGGTCTGCCATCACCACGATACCTGTCGGTTGATAATCAGCACTGGTGCGTAATGCCATAATCAAAATTTGACCGATGTCAGAACCATTCAGCCATCTTCTGGTTTGCTCAGGTAAATCATCTACACTAAGGGTTAATAAACCATCTGTGGCAAGTGCCCATTGGACGAGGCTTTCCGTCTGGATAGGAACGGGTATATCCATAACAACCCCAAACCGATCATCAGCAATGACCCCAGGTATAATTTCTGCCAAGTTCTGTTCAGGCATCCAGGAGAGCAACAGCACCAGGGGACAGCCGAGAACAGATGCTATTTGTTCCAGGGCTGAACTTTCTAACTCTTGGATGGGCTGGGTATGAGCAGTCCGGGCTTTTTCAAGGATACGTAGGCATTGCTGAAAGCTACGCAAGATTTTTTGCTGCTGTTCGGTCTGATGGTGAAGGTGCCATTGACGGACAATGACTCCAATCTGCTGACTGACAATGTGCAGGAGTTCTTTTTCTTGAACTGTCCAACAACGATGCTCTTCATTCGTAATCAGCAAAAGCGCTTCTGGTGGACGACCTTGAGCGCAGTTACTAATTAAAAGCGATTGTACGCCATTTTCCTGTAAGGGGGAACGCCAGTTAAAAAACCGCAAATCTTCTTCTATGTTTTCAATTCCCACAGAGTCAGTGGAACGCTGCAAAAGCTGCCAATCCAAATCTTTGAGAGCCTCTAGTGTAGATGCTAAAGGTCGGCGATTCTGTAATTGCCTTTGGTATAAAAAATGGTAATTATTTTGGTCTGAGTCGTAATGCAATAACAAAAAGCGTGTTGCATTGAAGCGTTCCAAAACTTTTGTCGCACAAATCCGTAAGATTTCTATGTTATCATAATCACTATAGATAGCTTGAGCGACTTGGCTATTAAGCTGGGAGTCCTCTTGAATTTGTTTGATGGTGGTTTCCATGCTTTCAGTGGGGGTCACAAGGGAGATTAATCCAGCAGCACCCTTAACGAAATTTTGATCCGCCTCCGTCCAAATTCGCGCTTCTTTAGCTTCAACAGCAACAAAACCAAGCAAGTTTTTTTGCCAGATAATGGGTGCTGCTAACAGCGATCGCACTTGCAGGCGTTGCAGCAGTTTAGCAGTGAAAGTGCTTGTCAAGGAACTGCGTCCTTCCCCAATCAAGACAATTTGATTGACTGATAAGGCATAATAAAAGTCACTGAGTTCCTGTACACTAATTCCTGCAACTCCTTGCGTATCGCTGTTCGCCTTTGCCTTATTGAGCTTTTGATTGCTCAAGCGCAACCAAAAGGAGCGCTTTTCCCGTTCAAACCAATAAATACTTGTGCGAGTGGGCGAGACAAATTGATGAGTCGTATGCACCACTGCTTCTAATTTTTGCTCTAAGTTACTCAGGGTTTGTAAATTTTCCAGCAATTGTAATAATGGCTCATCTAGACGCTTGGCTTGCTTGTGCTGCAAATCCATTTTTATTTGAAAAAGCACTGCCCCTAATTCGCCCAAAACCATCATCAGTCTTGCTTTTGCTTCACCACCCAAGATGTAGCCCCAGCGTTCGGAACCCAGTAAAACGACACCCAAACAACAGCCTTTATAGCAAATTGGTAATACCATAGTTCCTTGGATGTTTGATTTGACAGCTACTTCCTGCCATCTCTGAGCGTGGATTTCAGTCCGTAAATCAGCTACACCCAGCGAACGCTGTTCAATCACAACTTGCTCTAACAAATCCCCAGGATGGAGAGCCACTCTTTGTCTTAAATAGCTAGTATCTTTAATGGGCGTGATGCCCCCTTTACCTAACAAAATATGATTCAATTGGTCGTAAAGAGCAATCCAAATCAGGCTGTAGTCAAACTGCTCTTTGAGATAAGAAATAGTCGTTTCAATCAGAACATCAACATTATTCTCTTCCCTAAGGCTTTGGAGGACTCGCCCCAAGGAAACAATTTGTTGTTCGGAAGCTGTGGGTTTTTGTGGGGGCAACATCTGAGTTATCGGTCAACGTAGATTGTTACTATATAAGATGCCCATAACCGTACCCAGACTAAGCGATTTTAGATTTTGAATTGGGGATACTCATTTGGATATTTATAAAGACGCACTTCGTCCCCTTTTATTCACTCTGCTTAAAGCAGATCCAGAGTGGTTGCACTCCTCAACGATTCACAGTTTAAGTTGGTTGGGAAAAACTCCCAACCAAGCTAGCGCAAACTGGATCAACAAACTTCTGGTACAGTCCTTTTCCCTGTCTGATGCACGTCTAGAACAAACTCTATTTGGGCTACACTTCCCTAACCCCTTAGGTTTGGCAGCTGGGTTTGATAAGGATGGCATTGCAGTTCCCATTTGGTCAAGTCTTGGTTTTGGCTTTGCAGAAGTGGGAACTGTCACTTTTCATCCACAGCCAGGTAATCCCCGTCCTCGCTTATTTCGCTTACCCTTGGACAAAGCCGCCCTTAACCGTATGGGTTTCAACAATCAAGGTGCAGCAGCAATGGCTGCGCGGTTAGCAGAAGTTCAGCAATTCAACGTGCCCATACCTATAGGTATAAATTTGGGTAAATCTAAGATAACTCCTCTAGAAGAAGCTGCAAAAGATTATCTTTATAGTTTTCGCTTACTTCAAGATTGCGGAGACTACTTTGTTGTTAACGTCTCTTCACCCAATACACCAGGGCTGCGATCGCTTCAAGATGCCGCTATGCTGAGTTGTATCTTGGAGGCATTACAAAAGGAAAACACAACACAAAAACCTGTTTTTGTCAAGATAGCTCCTGATTTGGAATGGGAAGCGATCGCTGATATTATTTCCCTGGCAAAAACCTATCAATTGGCTGGAATTATTGCCACCAACACCACAATCCGTAGGGATACACTGAAAACACAGGTGATTACTCAAACTGGCAAATCACCTCAACAAGAAGCTGGTGGTATCAGCGGTGTTCCAGTCAGGGAACGTTCCACCGAAGTCATTCGTTTTATTTGGCAGCAAACAGCAGGTCAATTACCGATTATCGGTGTTGGCGGCATTTTTACTCCTGAAGACGCCTGGGAGAAAATCACTGCTGGTGCTTGCCTCATTCAGGTATATACAGGCTGGATTTACGAAGGTCCAGCCATGATCCGCCACATTCTCAAAGGTTTGCTATCCAAGCTAGAACAAAATGGATTAAATTCTATCTCCGAAGCTGTGGGTTTAGAAGGAAAAATAAAAAATTGAGAAGAACACAGAATACAGAATAACCCTAAGAATGAATACAGGGCATTCATTTTTGATAGCGTTTGCCATCGAGTTCTTTTTGCTCTAAACTCTAGTCGCCACCCAGTCTTGCAGAACCCATTCTGATTTCTGACCCCTGCGTTCTGATTTCTTTGCTGGTAAAAAGAAATCTCTTTTAACTTTTGCCTTCTTCTACTGGGAAAAACTCTTTAGTTTTTCGGGAGTATTTCCAAGCAACACCATCTGGGTCCTTGGTGCGACTCCATTCTGAAAAATCTGGATCATCCCGCCGTTTATATACTGTGCTGGAGTAAACATTGAGCCGCTTGGCAAGTTCAGATTGAATAAGAGAGCCAAACATCAATTGTTTTTCCAGCGGTTTTTTTGCTTCCTCCTGCGTTGGTTGCGGTAGTGATTCAGTTTCTGGTTCTTGCAGATGAGACTGGGGTGGCGGTGGTGCTAGAAATGGTAGCGCATACTGGGCAACAGGTTGAGTAGGAAATTCTTTTGGTGGTTCGCTACTGTCAAGTATGCTGCCTAGAGTACTCGCAGTAATAAAGTAGTACACCTTGCTTCCGTCTTCTGAGTTAACGGTGCTAGCACCAAATTCCCCTGCTTTCGTATCTAGGTAGCGTTTTGCTATTTCTCCAGGAAAATTACCCTTGATTGCTAAGTCCATTGGCGTAATCCTGCCTTGATTTTCCCGAACGAGTTGATGGAAAATCGGGTTAGCTTGCTGACACCACTTTTGCCATTTATAGAGTTGCCAGATATTGAAACCCAAGACGAGCAGGATGACACCCAGCCAAATTCGCCAGGTAGCAACAAGGAAAATAATCAAGAAAGAGATAGGCAAAAGTAGAACTAGAAAACCCTTGCCGTAGCTTTCTATTGCTTTTTCACTCATGCCGATTATTGTCAAGTGACTTTATTTGGAAATAATAATATCTTGGCAAAAATTGGGGACATTGTTTGTAGCTTTTGTGTATTTGCCGGAAAATTTTTCCGGCAAAACCGCAGACAAAGCGTAGGCTCTAGCAGGCAAAGCCCTTTGCACAAGGTGTAGGGGAATAGGGAAAAATTTTCGTCTTAGATAGGGATTGAGCCAATCTTTTGTCCTCAAGAAGTTTTTGCAAGACAAACCCATTGTGCGGGAGGTCTTAACTTTTGAGGGCAAGGGATTTGTCTGATCCACAACGAGCAGTATTGCTCCGCAGGAACTTTATACTTATACTTTTCAAGGGGCAACGGCATTTATAGCAGAATAAAGGCGTCAGTCGTCAGAATATCCCCTCCGTGTACGCTGCGCGTTAACGCAGTTCCTCCCTAGGAGGCACAAAAGTAAAACAGGCTTTATATCTAGCTTTGAGACCGAAGTTTTGTACCTCACTCATCCGCAAACCGCTGTAAAAGAGGGCAGTCAAATCAAGACCTTACAAACATTGCTTCTTGCTCAGGTAACACAGGAACTTTCAGTGGGTCGTAGCCTAGCTGTTGAGTAATCCGTTCCCTGGCTAAAGCGCGGTATTCCCAAAAATGCTCTCCTGCGGCGCATAGGCCCAAATACATATTCAGAACTTGGGGCTTTCTCAGCAGAATCGTCCAGAGTTGTCGCCAGAACTGCCCTCGAGTTTCTGGTCGTCGTAAGCCCTGAAGCCAGATTAACTGGGCAACGAGCCGCAACCCTTTGCCTGGTGAAAATTGCATGGTTTGCTTTCGCTTGGAGAGCGAGCCAATACTGAGACATTGCTGAAAACAGCGCCTGAGATAGTTTGTGGGTTCATACAACGTCCAGAAGCCTTCTACATATTCTCTAGCAATTTCAGCAAGGGGGCGGGTGGGGATGAAATTCATCAAGGTATTCTGGTCTCCCACCTCAGTGGCGCCGATGCCCTCTACTAAACGCTGCTCGCTTTGGAGACGGTTCCATAGAGCAGTATTGGGTAAAGCTTGGAGGATGCCCAGCATAGGTTGCGGAATACTGGTTTGTTCAACAAAAGCTTGAATTCGTTCTCCCGCACCTGTGCGTTCTCCATCAAAACCGAGGATAAACCCTGCATAGATCAGCATGCCAGCCTCATTGATCTTGCGGCAGGCTTCGACGAGCGGATGGCGAGTATTTTGGAGTTTGTGTGTCACTTGCAAGCTGTCTTGGTCAGGAGTTTCAATGCCGAGAAAGACAGCATAAAAGCCTGCTTCACCCATTAATTGCAACAGTTCATCGTCCTCTGCCAAATTCACAGAAGCTTCAGTTATGAAGGTGAACGGGTAGTTGTGCTGCTTCACCCAAGGAATCAATTCTCGTAGGAAGCGTTTGACGTTACGCTGATTTCCTATGAAGTTATCATCAACGATGAAGAGTGAGCCTCGCCAGCCCAAATCATAAAGAGCTTGTAACTCTGCTATGGTCTGGCGAGGCTCTTTAGTGCGTGGTTTACGACCGTAGAGGGTAATAATGTCGCAAAATTCGCAATTGAACGGACAACCGCGAGAAAACTGGATAGCCATCATCAAGTAGGCATCCCGTTGCAGCAAGTCAAAACGCGGCATCGGGCTTTGGGTGACATCAGGTTTTTCAATCGAGCGAAAAATTCCTTGAGTTTTACCTTGGGCGATCGCTTCTAAAAACTGTGGAACCGTCATTTCCCCCTCATCTAAGATGAGGTAATGAGCTCCAGAGTCAAGGGCATCTTGCGGAACAGATGTGGGATAGGGTCCACCGACTGCCACTCTCTTGCCTAACCGCACCGCTTTTTGAATCAGGGCGTGGAAATCTGGCTTTTGCACCAACATGGCAGAGAGGATGACTAAGTCACACCACTCCCAATCAGCCTCTGTCTCAAGGCTGACGTTGCGATCATAAAATCTGATTTCCCAGTCCTTGGGTAGGAACGCTGCGACTGTAATGATTCCTAGTGGAGGAATGACTGCTTTGAGTCCAGCGATTTCCATAAAGCGATCATAAGACCAAAAGGACTGGGGAAACTGTGGGTAAAGCAACAGTGTTTTCATAAAATCCTTGGTGATGATTGCGGGAACTAGCTTCCCCAATGCGTGAATTTTATATGTGGCAGGTAGCTCAATTGATAGAGCGCCAATTTGCCTAAAAAGGAGGAATAATAAGGGTTATTGCTTGTCACGCGGGAGGTCGCAGGTTCAAACTCTCACCGCAAATAGCGGACATCATATACACCTTAAGTCTATTGATACAATCCCAGGGCAGAAGATAAATTTTTGTAAATCTGATATCTGATAATTTAGCTCGCCAATCAGTCGCAGCTTTCTTAAGGAGCTATTAATGCATCTAGAGCCTATTGTTTCTTTCGCCATTCTGTTAACAGTCATCTTAATTGTCCCTCTACTGTTTGAGCGAATAAAGCTGCCAGGATTGCTTGGGTTACTGGTAGCAGGCGTCGTCTTAGGACCCCATGGATTTCATCTTCTCAACAATGAGTCAGAAACCCTCAAACTACTCTCTGGCATTGGGCTGATTTACCTGATGTTTGTGGCGGGTCTGGAAATTGATATGGAACAGTTTCAGCGAACCAAGCATCGTTCCATCGGCTTTGGTACGTTTACCTTCCTAGTACCCCTGATTGTAGGAACAATCGTGGGGCGGATGTTTGGTTTTGGTTGGAATGCCTCAATTTTAATTGGCTCTCTGTTTGCCTCCCACACGCTGCTGGCATACCCAATCATCAGTCGGTTGGGTGTGATTAACAATGAAGCTGTGACTGTTACTATCGGTGCGACTATCTTTACAGACATCGGCTCACTTCTGGTCTTGGCGGTATGTATTGGTATCCATAAAGGAGAATTCTCCACGTTTAGCCTAGCCAAGCTATTGTTGGGGATAATTATTTACTCTGCTGTTATCTTGTTTGGTTTTAAGTGGTTGGGACAGGAATTTTTTCGGCGAACAGGAGACGAGGAAGGAAACCAATTTTTATTTGTCCTGCTGGTGGTCTTTATATCCTCACTGGGAGCAGAGGTGATTGGGGTAGAAAAGATTGTCGGGGCATTTCTGGCAGGATTAGCGGTGAATGATGTTATTGGATCGGGACCAGTGAAAGAAAAGGTGGTCTTTGTCGGTAATGTCCTGTTCATCCCCATTTTCTTCGTTAGCTTGGGCTTATTGATTGATATTCCGGCATTTATCAGCAGCATTAGTTCTATCTGGCTAACCCTGGCTATCTTAGTGGGTTTAATTAGCAGTAAGTTTGGAGCAGCACTCCTGGCAAAGTTAGTCTACCGCTACAACTGGCGTGAGATGATTACGATGTGGTCGTTGTCTCTGCCGCAGGTGGCGGCTACGCTAGCGGCGACTTTGGTGGGGTATCGCGCTGGGTTATTAACGGAAGATGTGCTGAATGGCGTGATTGTTCTCATGATAGTGACAGCTACATTAGGACCGCTCATCACTGCCCGAAGTGCAGCAGGGTTGACAATAGACACGACTCCTGAGACAACTGAGTCAATGTTTAGCTGGAAGGATGACCCATCAGAAGGGTTGACAGTGGTTGTACCTGTTCGTAACCCAGAAACAGAGAGGAATTTGATTGAAATGGCGGCACTGTTGGTGCGGCGCGAATCGGGTAAGATAGTTGCCTTAGGCGTTACGCCTGCCCATTTGCACATGGACGCACCAGAGATGGATAATGACCTACAGCACAGCAAAAACCTTCTGTCTCATGCCGTCGAACTTGGTCGGGAATTTGGGGTAGAAGTAGAACCCCACGCACGCATTGACCAGGGCATTGCTCAGGGTATTAGCCACGCCAGTCGAGAGCAAAACTCTAGCTTGATTGTCATGGGCTGGGGTAAAACCACCGGACTGCGTGCCCGCCTGTTTGGTAATGTGATTGATCGGGTTCTTTGGGCATCTCACTGTCCTGTGGCTGTTACCCGCCTGCTGGATTCGCCTAGCAACATTCGCCGAATTTTAGTGCCTATTGAAAATCTGAGCGAAGAGGCGGTGCGGATTGTGCGATTTGCAGAGATTTTGGCAAATGCCAATCAAGCAGAGGTAACTCTGCTGCATGTGTGCGATCGCCGTACTTCCCAAGCCCGCATTGGTTGGATGGAGTCACAATTGGAGCTCCTGGTTTCTCGACACTTCCCTCAAAGCCCTACCAGCATTAAAATTATACCAGCGGATAATCTGGTGGGTGTCATCCTCAAAGCATCCCAATCTTGTGACCTTGTCGTACTGCGCTCAAGTCGTCGTCGCCTGAATATTGGTGAAGTTGCTATCAGCGATGTCACTACCGAGGTAGTCAAACAGATTCAGTGTTCGGTTGTGCTGTTGGGAGAGCCACCAGGCTACCAAGGAAGTTTACGTAAAGCCAGAGGACTTGTCAAAAAGTCATCTCCTACAACAGACTTACAACCTAACTTGACCTAAGAAAGAATGCCATACTCATTTACGCCGTCCTAAACTGTGAGCAGACAGTCTGGTCTGCTCCAGAATAACTATATTAAATGCAAAACTAAATCGGATAAAATCAAAATCAAGATAGATGCAGGTATCACTGCGATAAGTCGAAGATAGAAGTAGAAATCCGTTCTTCGCTCTTCATTCTTCCCGAAAGTCATGACATTCGATTACGACCTGTTTGTCATTGGTGCTGGTCCCGGAGGACTGGCAGCAGCTAAAAAAGCAGCAAGCTATGGTGTTCGTGTCGCCATTGCCGAACAAGAAGCCCTTGGTGGAGTCTGTGTCAATCGTGGCTGCGTACCCAAAAAATTGATTGTCTACGCTGCTGATTTCGCACTGCAAAATCAAATAGCGCACAACTACGGTTGGAGTGATTGCCGAAGCCACTTTGACTGGACGTACTTTATCAAGTCCGTACACCAGCATATTGAAAGCATTCACCATTCCTATTTTGAGCAGTTGCAACAAGCTGGAGTTGAATTCATTCGGGGTTATGCCACTTTCACCGATGCTCACACTGTAGAGATTAACGACCGCAAATATACCGCTGACAAGATTTTAATTGCTGTGGGCGGGCAACCCATCAAGCCAGATATCCCAGGGATTGAATACGCCATCACCTCCCGCGAGATGTTTCACTTACCCTACCTACCCAAACGTTTGGCAATTATTGGTGGCGGCTACATTGGCGTAGAATTTTCCAGTATGATGAACGCTTTTGGGTGTGAGGTCACAATCATCGATCAAGATGAGATGATTTTATCGGGGTTTGATGATGATATCCGCTTGGGCGTTCAAGAAGCTTTGAGTAAACGAGGGATTCGCCTTATTGGTAACAGCACGGTTAAAGAAATCAAGTACTTAGAGGAGAAACTGCTGTTAACCACGACTGGCGCCACTCGAAAAACAATTGCCGCAGACACCATCTTAGTTGCTACAGGTCGCGCCCCAAAAACCAAAAATCTTGGTTTGGAAAACGCTGGAGTTGAACTTGGGGAAAAAAGCGCAATCAAAGTTGATGAATACAGCCGCACAACTGCGGAAAATATTTTTGCCGTAGGTGATTGCACAAATCGCCTGCAATTAACCCCAGTTGCAAAAGCAGAAGCTCATGCTTTTGTCAATACAGTTTTTGGCAAAAAACCGCAAAAAGTAAATTACGAGCAAGTGCCCTCTGCTGTTTTTGCCCGTCCAGAAGCTGCAAGTATAGGTATGAGCGAGGCAAAAGCGCGAGAAAAATTTGGTGAATCTATCAAATGTTACCGCGATCGCTTTCAACCTTTAATCTCTCAACTAACTCAAAAGGACGAACAAGCTACGATCAAGATAGTGGTTGAAGGTGAATCCGAGCGCGTTTTAGGTGCTCATATGGTTGGTGAACATGCAGCGGATATCATTCAAAGTCTCGGTGTTGCCATCCGTAAGGGGATTACCAAGCAAGACCTAGATGAAACAACTGGTATTCATCCAACAACGGGTGAGGAGTTTCTGTTTATGTCCCTGTAAGGGAATAACTTAGTCCTGCTTCAAGACCTTTTTCAAAAAGATACCACCACACTCTACGAGATGTTAGCTTCGTTGATAAAGTGGTATCAAATTTTTTTTCATGACTCTACAAGGGAAGCTTGAAACTATGACATATGATTACGACCTGTTTGTCATTGGTGCCGGTTCTGGGGGTTTGGCTGCTTCCAAACGCGCTGCAAGCTATGGGGCAAAAGTAGCTATTGCCGAAGAAGATTTAGTGGGTGGAACCTGTGTGATTCGTGGCTGTATTCCCAAAAAACTCATGGTATATAGCTCCCACTTTCCCGCATTGTTTCAAGATGCGGCTGGCTATGGCTGGAAGGTGGGTGAAGCAGAACTAGACTGGGAATATTTCATCACAGCAATAGATAAAGAAGTTCGGCGACTGTCACAACTGCACATCAACTTCTTAGACAAAGCAGGAGTCCAACTTCTTTCAGGTCGCGCTACGCTGGTAGACGCGCACACTGTAGAAGTGGACGGACGTAAAGTGACAGCAGACAAAATTTTGATTGCTGTTGGAGGACGACCTATAAAACCCAATTTACCAGGGATGGAATATGCCATAACCTCTAACGAAATCTTTCACCTCAAAGAACAACCAAAGCATATTGCCATCATTGGTTCTGGTTATATCGGCACGGAATTTGCCTCTATTATGCGCGGATTGGGCAGCGAGGTAACGCAAATTATCCGCAAAGACTCGATTTTGAAAGGCTTTGATGATGACATCCGCACCGAGATCCAAGAAGGGATGACCAACCACGGAGTACGATTTATCAAGAATACTGTGGTAAAAGGCGTGGAATGTGTATCAGAAGGTTTGAAGCTGACGTTATCCGGAGAACATATTGAACCACTGATTGCCGATGTGTTTTTAGTAGCAACAGGTCGCTCACCTAATATAGAAGGACTAGGTTTAGAAAACGCTGGAGTTGATATCGCTGCAACTTCCCTTGAAGGACCTGGATATAGCACTATGAATGCTATAGCCGTCAACGAATACAGTCAAACTTCCCAACCGCATATTTTTGCTGTAGGTGATGTTACTGACAGAATCAATCTCACTCCCGTAGCCATAGGCGAAGGTCGTGCTTTTGCAGACAGTGAATTTGGCAATCATCGCCGTGTCTTTAGTCATGAAGATGTACCGACAGCTGTATTTTCCACACCCGAAGCCGCTACAGTTGGCTTGACTGAGGCTCAAGCACGTTCTCAGTTGGGAGACGATGCAGTAAAAACCTATCGCACTCGCTTCCGCCCGTTATTCCACAGTTTGACAGGTGCATCAGAAAAGACAATGATGAAGTTGGTGGTGGATGTTAACACTGACAAAGTGCTAGGCGCTCATATGGTAGGTGAAGGCGCAGGTGAGATTATTCAAGGCGTGGCGATCGCTGTTAAAATGGGTGCCACCAAAAAAGACTTTGACGCTACTGTCGGTATCCATCCCACAGCAGCAGAAGAATTCGTGACTATGCGGTAATTGCCTTGCATTACATCTACCTTCACGGCTTTGCATCGAGTCCTCATTCTGCCAAAGCACAGAACCTACGCAGTTGCTTTGCACAAGCAAATGTCAAGCTGAAAATTCCCGATTTAAATGCTAGCGATTTTTCTCACTTGACAATCACTCGCCAAATAACTCAAATTGCATCTGAATTCAATCATGATTCTACATCAGTAACGCTCATAGGCTCGAGTTTGGGTGGTTTGAGTTCTGCCCATCTGGGACAGCAATATGCACAAGTGCAACGCCTCGTCCTTTTGGCACCTGCTTTCGGGTTTTTATCCCATTGGTTGCCCAAGTTAGGAGATGAAACAGTACAGCGTTGGCAAAAAGAAAAATATCTGATGGTTTACCACTATGGGGAGGAGGAAAAACTTCCTCTAAGTTACGATTTCGTCACAGACGCTAGTCAATACAAAGAGGATCTGTTGCAACGCCCCATCCCCACTCTTATCTTGCATGGACGACACGATGAAGTGATTCCCATTCAAGCCAGTCGTGATTTTGCTCAAAAGCGTCCTTGGGTAGAGTTGGTAGAATTTGACAGCGACCACGGTTTAGGCAATGTTATGGCAGAAATTTGGCAGGCAATACGATTATTCTGCCAGTTACCTTGAAGTTGTATAATCAACAGTTCTTAGTCATTCATTGTTTTTTGCTAATGTACAGACGTGCCATAGCACGTCTGTACAACTAAATAACTAACTATGCTGCCATTCATCAGGTCAGACTTAGCCCAATTTACAGCTTACAAACCTCACCCCAGTAGCGATACTGCTCAACCGATTCAACCATCAATCCAAATTGACCGCCTAGATACCAATGAAAGCCCTTACGATTTGCCACCACAGATAAAAGAAAAACTAACTCTGACTTTCGAGCAACTTATTGAGACGAACCGTTATCCTGATGGTGGACATGAAACACTTAAAAGTGCGATCGCTGAGTATGTCAATGAATCCGCTCACCTTTCGCCATCTGTGTTCACTCCTTCCCATATTTCTGTTGGCAATGGTTCAGATGAACTGATACGCTCGATACTCATTGCCAGTTGTTTAGGAGGAGAGGGCTGCGTTCTGCTCGCTCAACCCACTTTTTCTATGTACGCTATTTTAGCGGAAACTCTCGGCATTCCTGTAGTAAAGGTAGGTCGAAATGAAACGAATTTTGAAATTGATTTACAAGCCGCTCAATTAGCCATAGAACAGACTCAAAATCCTCCCATCCGGGCAGTTTTTGTTGTTCATCCCAATTCACCCACTGGCAATCCTTTAACAACAGCAGAGTTGGCATGGATCAGAAGCCTGAGTGAGCATATTCTAGTCGTTATTGATGAAGCTTACTTTGAATTTAATCAGAACACCCTGATTGGTGAATTATCACAGCGTCCTAACTGGGCGGTATTACGCACATTTTCTAAAGCTTTCCGGTTAGCAGCATTGCGAGTTGGCTATTGCCTTGCCCATCCTGAATTTATTGCCATCTTAGAAAAAGCTCGCTTACCCTACAATCTTCCCAGCTTCTCATTAACAGCGGCAACGGTTGCACTGCAAAACCGTACACTCCTGTTGGAGTCAATTCCCCAAACCCTGATTGAACGAGCCAAACTCATCCAAACTTTATCTCAACATTCTACATTACAAGTTTGGGAAAGCGCGACTAACTTTGTTTACATGCGTCTCAAACCAGATGGTTCTCACTCTCAAGACGCTGCTGTAAAAAATCTTCACCAAAATCTGAAAGCTGCTGGCACTTTAGTGCGGGAAATTTACGGAGGATTGCGAATTACTGTAGGGACTCCAGAGGAAAATACCCGGACACTCAATCGACTACAAGCTGCCTTAGTTCATTCAAATAGCTGAATTTTTATCTTTGATTGCCATTCACGTAGGAGCGCTCTGTTCCCACTTATTAAACTCTCGTAAGTGTTAGATAAGATATCACGTTCATCTCGACTCAAGTCGTATCTTACATCAAAGCAAAATACAGCTATAACTTAGTAATCAAATCTGCCTTGCACGTCACTGCCCAAACGGCGTAATATCCCTACCGTTTGTGGCAAAACACCCACTAAAAGGGCAAATGCCTCATCTGGCAATTGGGCAACCATTTCTGGCGGAAAGTATTGTTCAAATTGGTCTAGTATCTTCTGGACTCGCTGCCCTGGTACTGGGTTTTCTGTAATTTGTTTTATTAACCGAATCCACTGTCTCCTAATCAAGTAGGCTTTCTGACGTTCCTCATGAGATTCAGGAGTCAATAACGACAGGTTGCCTATAGGCAATACTCCTCGACAATCACGGTCGTAATCACCGCCCACAGCTGCCCCAGGACCAGCAAACTCAGCATGATAGCCTTTGAACAGTATTAAACCATTCCGCCTACGACTGTTGACCATGAAAACCTTTCCACTGAGCAACATGGTTAGTATATCCGAGCCATAGGAGCGCTCAGTTCCATCTGGCATGACAAGATAGTCAAGGAAACTGGTGTCAGGATAATAAGTCGATACCATAGTAGTCTGATAGCGTCGGTGCTTTTCGCTATCCATCTTTTCTCGAACTTTGAATAAATTTGGTATTTGTCTGCACTTCAGATAGAGAATCAATGTGTTGTGAAATCAACGTTTTGATTTTTTCCTACTATCAAGAATTGAGTTTGTCAATTTGAGTAAGAGAAATGAATAGACCTTGTTAAGAATTGAGTGATCATATTTTATGAGATTTAACTGAATTTGTCTCCAACTGTAGGAGTCCTTTTTTTAAAGTTTTTATAAAGATTGCTTCTCTTGAATAAAAATTTATTGTAAGGATTTGAATAATTATTTAGCGTATTTTCCCTGATGTCATAATAACAGCCTATTTTATAGAAACTATTGGTTATTTAGTTTGTTATTTAAATAGTAAATTAATAGTCACGTATAAATACATAAAAGTTTCAAAAAATAATTTTATAGATTTTTGTTTTCATATGTTAACTAATATATTTGCCTAAAAATTCTGAATCAATTTTTCTTAAACGAAAAACATAGATTCTGATAATAATAAAGAACTAGTTAAATTAACAAATTAACGAACATTTTTTTATAGCTATATAGGTATATAAAAATTATAGTAATTTTTTAATGATAATTGCTTAAGTATATTTGCTTAAAATAAGTTAACTTTATCATAAAAATATTCTTTCCAGCAGCGCTTGTATTCTACGCATGGTGAGTAAGCAGACGGTTATACTCTAGTCCCCATCAAATAGCTTGATTGTGCATACGTGAATATGGGATAATATCGATACACTAAAAACACTGCTTAAACTTGCAGCAAAAATTATTAGAATTCTCAACTAAACGCCATAAGCCTTACTAAGAAGGGAATTTAGATAGTTAAGTTAACATTTAGGCGTTTGTGCAAGAGAATTTGGCGTGAGCGTCTTAAGAAGAATGTATTCAAATGGGATTCTACTTTATGCACTTGATATCCCAGCTTAAAATAGAGATGTCGTGCTTGATGGTTATTTTCTAAAACGTGGAGGTATAAATCTTGGAATCCCCAGGAAAGAGCAACTTTTTCACAAGCTATCAGTAACCCAGAAGCAGCACCCTGCCTCCTATATTGTGGGTGTACAGCTAAATTAGACAAGTAAGGACAACTCCTACCGACTTGCATCCAAGAATCACTAAAACGCATACCCAATTCTACAGTTCCAACTAAACTGCTTGCGGCATCAGCAGTCGTGTCAACAGCAACCAAACAAACCTGATGAGGCGCAGGAGATGCCAATCGATGCCTTAAGTCTTCGTATATACCCAAACGCAATAAAGGAAAAAGCCACCCTAATAAACCACTCTGGGAGTGAAAGCTTTCAGCAATGATTTGGGCAACACTAGTCAAATCAGGAGGTGTAGCCGCACGGATTTGGAATTGGCAGGAAGCTGCAAGAGCTGCGGCTAAGACTGGTTCTTGATGAGATGAGTGAAAGAACGAGGGGTTCAAGGCTAGTTTAGTTTTGATTTTATGCAACAGAAATATTTTCAAATATCCTAAAACACCATCAGACCTATATGAAAAAACTTTAACTTGGGTCATGGATGCTGAATATTGTCCTTATGTAGTTACGTCCAGAGCGTAGCCACAAGCCACTGTTCTCAGTACGATTCTGGTTTCTGTTACTGTAGCAGATTATTTGTAGGATGAAGAAATGACTCAATGCAGTAAATTGCCCTCAGACTATAAGTCTGGGGCTACACAAACAAAGCCTGCCTACGCAGGCTGTAATTAGTCCGCGCAGGCGGACTTCGCTTGTGTAGCCGCGAATTTTATTCGCCAGTTATTTTTGCAAAATTAGGATGCTCCCGAGTAGATAAAATTTTTCTTACCTTCGCTGTAACATCAGAACTCCTAGCTAATTGATCATCACTCGGGATGAACTGGGACTAGTTAGCCAGACAAATAACAACAAGCAATAAGGCAGTGCTACACTTACTCAGAAACCCCAGTCCGCTCAAGTGGGGGAACCATGCACGCCAGTCGCCTGACGGCAAGTTCCAAGGGCGGGGGGAACCCTCCGTGCCTCCTGTAGAGGAGCTGAGCACCAAAAGCGCACGCACTCGCGTTCGCTAACGCGCAGTGTGCCAGGAGGAAAGAGGTGCTCACCACGCGACTGTCTCCTGAGGACTTATGGCTTAGTATGACACAATCGGTTGCTGACAAAACTCCTATTCCAGATAAAGCATTGAGGCGACACAGCGATCCACAAACCAAGTGGATCGCTGTAGCCACAATTTCCGTGGCTCTCCACTTGCTGCTATTCTGGCTGCTGCGCTCATATTCGTATAATCTTTTATTACAACGAAGTTCTTCAAATCCTGTCTCAGTAGATTTTGTGGAGATTTCTTCACGACGAAAAGCGCCATCAAAAGCAAAACCAGTTTCGCCAAAAAGAGCTTCCACAACTCAGAAGTCGGCTGTAGCGAGGTCATCAAAGCCTGTTGCTCAAGAGAATTTAACAGCAAAATCTACATCTACTGTAGAAGATAGCAACGCGATCGCTTTGACCAACACTAACAAAGCGAGAACTTCTCAACCTAAGGTAGATATAACCCCGCCATCCTCCCAAAGACCGATTTTTGAGCAAAAAGAAGCACAACCTAAGCCTCAACCTGCAACATCTGAACCAACTCGCCAACTGGAGCCGACGCCTTCACCAACCCCTTTCGACAACGAAACGCCAGAGCCGACGCCTTCACCAACCCCTTTCGACAACGAAACGCCAGAGCCGACGCCTTCACCAACCCCTTTCGACAACGAAAACCTAGAACCGACACCTTCGCCTAACACTGCTGACAGTACAGATACAGACACTCAAAATCAAGCAAATCAGGAACTAGGTGAGCAAAATCAGGCTTCTAAGCCGCAAAATAACACCACAGATTCAACTCCTACTGATTCCTCAGCCGAAACAGGTGAGCAACCGCAGCCACCCAGCGATACAGGTACACCTGAAATCCCCGGACAACCTGATGGTGAAGTCACTGTTGGAAAGGGAACCCCATTAGAAGATATTGCTCCACCAGTAAAACCACAGCAGTCGCCACTGGATGAGCAAAAAGGGGGAGGAGTTGCGTTAGCAACTTGGGAGATAGAAGCTGATGCTATAAAGAAGGATATACAAGACAACCCGCCTCAAATTGTAGGAGACATTAGGGAAAAAGAACTGGAGTTTCTTGCACTCAATAGAGAACTCGGTGATCAGCCTATAGAGTTTAGAGCTGTGTTGTTGATTGATTCAAGTGGCAACTTGAATAGTATATTGTTAGACCCTTCTCTAAAAATTCCCGAAGCTCAAGCAACACAATATCAGGAATACGCTGAGGAAATTTTCAAAGGTCAAAAATTTATTCCAGCAAGCAATGATAATGGAAACAACCCGCCCTTGAGTGAGCTTGTTGTACGTATCAGAATACAACGTAAATCTCCCTCGTCATAACTCAATACTTGGCATCTGACTAGAATAGTGTTATGCTATAATGGTTGGAAATTTGCGGGCGTAGTTTAGTGGTAAAACTATAGCCTTCCAAGCTATTAATGCGGGTTCGATTCCCGCCGCCCGCTTAAGTGACAATAAAATAGTTTCCAGGTTGACCCTAGAAACTGGAAGCATATTCTTAGGCATAAGAATTGCAGCAAAACGAATGTGCAATCTTCAACCAAACTTACCGCTGACGTACTCTCTGGTGGCTTCTTGTTTGGGATTCTGGAAAATTCCCTCTGTGCGGTCATACTCTACAAGGTAGCCGGTACGACCTCCTTTTTCGGAAGTTTGGACGTTAAAAAAGGCTGTCATATCTGAAACCCGCGAAGCTTGTTGCATATTGTGGGTAACGATAATGATGGTGTAATGCTCCTTGAGTTGGTGCAGCAAGTCTTCAACCCGTAGCGTGGAGATGGGGTCAAGAGCAGAACAAGGTTCATCCATTAAAATAACTTCAGGCTGAACTGCGATCGCACGGGCAATACACAAGCGCTGTTGTTGTCCCCCAGATAAAGACAAACCACTTTGCCGTAGCTTGTCTTTCACTTCATCCCATAAAGCTGCTTGTTTGAGCGATCGCTCTACCAATTCATCCATATTACCTTTGTAGCCGTTCAGTTTGGGTCCAAAGGTGATATTGTCATAAATTGATTTTGGGAACGGGTTTGGTCTTTGAAACACCATCCCAATTTGACGACGCACTACCACAGGATCGACGTGAGATGCATACAAATTCTCACCTTGGTAATAAACGTTACCTTCAGCCCGAAACCCATCAATGAGGTCGTTGAGGCGGTTGTAACAGCGTAGCAAGGTACTCTTGCCACACCCAGAAGGTCCGATTAAGGCTGTTATTCGATTTTTAGGAATCTCAAGCCAAATATCTCGTAATGCCAAGAAATTGCCGTAGTAGACGTTGAGTCCCTCTGTACGGAAAACGGTATCAGTTTGATTTCCGTTTCTAATGTCAGTTGCCATAAATTTACAGATTTTCTTTTAACTAGAGTTAAACTTGCAATTTGCTTTACCTATTGAATTTTGCGACTCGTCGCCCAGCGAGCAATAACACTGGTGAGTAGAACCAACAACACCAAAATCAAAGACGCCGCCCAAGCTAGTGACTGCTGGTTTTTAAACGGAGAAATTGCGAAGTTGAAAACTAAAACCGCAAGAGAGGCAGTGGGCTGGAATAAAGCATTAGGCCAGTATTGAGAGAATAAAGCAGTAAATAGCAAAGGTGCAGTTTCTCCAGCTGCGCGGGCGATGGCTAAAGTTGCCCCAGTGACAATTGCCGGAACAGCTGCTGGCACAACTACCCATGCAACAGTTTGAAAGTTAGTCGCACCTAATCCCACAGCTGCTTGTCGCAAATCTTGCGATACTAACTGCAAGGCTTCGTCAGTTGTTCGGACAATAATCGGTAGCATCAAAATAGACAGAGCAAATCCCCCAGCTACAGCCGAGAATTGATCTGTTGCATCTACCACAATACCGTAAGCAAAAACTCCAGCAATGATTGAAGGTACTCCGCTCAGAACGTTGGTGGCAAAGCGAATCCCACGGGATATATTACCAGAACTAAATTCGGTCAAATAAATTGCTGCCAAAACTCCAAAGGGAATGCTAATTAAAGCTCCAATCCCTACCATAACTACCGTTCCCAAGATGGCATTACCAAAACCACCTCCTTGTACAAAAGGTGGTGGTGGCAATTCTGTAAATATACCCGGTCTCAGACTACTTATACCTTGGATAATGACGTAAGACAGGACCGCTATCAAAGGTAAAAGAGCCAATATTCCGCAGATAAAAGCTAGAACTGTCATCACCGTGCTAAACAGCGTCCGGGGAGATGTGGGGGAGCGAGATAGGCTGCCAGAAAATCCCGTAGAGGGATGGTCACTAGAAGTAGAAGTCATGATTTAATACACCCAAATACTACAGTCGCTTCACTCGCAGAACGATTAACTCTGCCAAAATGTTGACTATCAGGGTTAAAACAAATAGAACTAACGCGGCATACATGAGAGCGCTAACTTGCAGATCACTTGCTTCTGCGAATTGGTTTGCCAACAAGGAAGAAATCGTATTAGCTGGTGCAAATATCGAGGGATTAATGACGTTGGCGTTCCCAATGATCATCGTGACAGCCATTGTTTCTCCCATCGCCCGACCTAGCGCCAACATCACAGCACTTACAATACCTGAGAAGGCAGCTGGAATGAGGACTTGGAAAATCGTTTCCCACCGGGTTGCTCCCAGTCCCATAGCAGCTTGGCGTAAACTCGGTGGTAGAGAAATCAGTGCGTCACGGGAGATAGCTGTAATAATTGGCAAAGTCATAATCGCCAAGATAACGCCTGCTGGGAACATTCCTGGTCCTGTAGGAGGAGTACTAAAAATTGGTAACCAACCTAAACTAGCGTTGAGCCATCTTCCAACGCCTGTTGTCAGGGGAATCAATACGAAAATTCCCCAAATGCCATAAACAACACTGGGAATAGCTGCTAATAGTTCTACCAAGAAAACCAGTACCGTTCGTACAGGTGAGGGTAGAAAATTTTCACTTAGTAAAATAGCAGTGCCAACGCCAATTGGTACTGCTATCAGCAAACCAATAAAAGCACTCACCAAAGTACCATATACTTGCGGTAGCACTCCGTACTGATTATTGACTGGATTCCAAGCGCTTTTTGCTAAAAAGCTAGTACCAAACTCTTGGATGGCAGGCATTGCCTGAATGCCAACCAGTATCGCAATCCACAATAAAATGGCTGCAACAGCCAGTGCAAAAATCCGAGTCAGCCAAATAAAGCCTCGGTCTACTGACTTTTCTACTGTAGAGCGAGGTTTAACTGTTGGTTGACGATTCTCGGCTTGTGTATTCATGAATGACTTCACCCATCAGCTGGAAAAAATGTGGGAGCGAACCACATGAGTCAGTAGTCTTTAATCATTAGTCATAAGTTTTGACTTTTGACTTTCACTTGACTTTCACTCTCGTGCTACTTGCTGGCGCTAGCACCACCGCTATCACCGCCTACGGCAATTTTGTAATCTGGACTGATAGCATCAGCTGCTGCTGCAACTTTTTTCACAACGTTTTCAGGTAAAGGAACGTAGCCTAGTTGTGGAGCAGCTTTTTGACCCTCTGTCAAACCATATTCAATCATGGCTTCTACTGCTTTGGCTTTTGCCGCGTCAGGATATTTCTGATAAGCCAAAATCCAACTGTAGGTGACAATGGGGTAAGAATCGTTTCCTTCTGGATCTGTAATAAAGGCACGGAGATTTCCTGGCAATTCTACGGCATCCAATGTTTTAGATGCTGATTGTTCATTTGGTGTCACAAATTGACCTGCTTTATTTTGCAAAGCAGCATAAGAAAGTTTATTTTGTTGAGCGTAGCCGTACTCAACGTATCCCATCGAGCCTTGAGTTTGCTGTATTTGGGCAGTCACACCTTCATTGCCCTTTGCACCAACTCCTGTAGGCCAGTTTACAGTTTTGCCACTGCCTACTTTGGATTTCCATTCTGGACTCACAGCACTAAGGTGTTGCGTGAACACACCCGTGGTACCACTGCCATCAGAACGATGTACAATTGTGATTGGCGTGTTTGGAAGGTTAACACCAGGGTTCGCCGCAGTGATTTTCGGGTCGTTCCAAGATTTAATAGTGCCTTGGAAGATGCCGGTATACACGTCCCGTGGAAGTTTTAGTTCTTGTACCCCAGGCAGGTTGTAAGCTAGCACAACGCTACCAGCAGTCATAGGCAGTAAAAGGACACCCCTTTCCACCTTCTTGATTTCTTCATCGGTCATGGCAACATCGCTAGCACCAAAGTCCACAGTGCCTTTGGTAAATTGCTCCACTCCGGCACCGCTACCAACTGACTGATAGTTAACTTGTAGATTAGGATATTTCTTGTTTAAATTGCTGAACCAAGTTTGGTAGAGAGGTGCTGGGAAAGAAGCACCAGCGCCAGTTAATCTTACTTGTCCACCTAAGTCGAGTTTGGCTGGACTAGAGGCTGTTGTATCAGTAGCAGCACCAGGAGAGGCTTCTCCAGTAGTTGTACCGTTTTGCGCTTGTTGCTCACCGCAAGCAGCCAAGCTCATAGCCAGTGCTACTACTGAAATTGTTCTCGTTATGCGAGAATGATTAGTCACAGGGTTACCGAAAAGCATGGTTGTGTAGTTTTAGGGATTTTCCAGTTAAGCGTTTATACTATACAGCTGTTGAGTAAAGATAAGGTTAACATATATGGGAATAACTACTTTTTCTCACCCCTAATATTACAAAATTTCATCTTTTTGACTGGGGAAAACTTTCTTGCTGCAATCAGTTAATTCGGAAAACAAATAATACATTAGTACATTAGTTTTAATGTCCCCTAGACAAAAACAGGTTACACAACGATGCTAAGGTAGAAGACTTATCAGAATGAAGGATAAAAAATTACAATTAGATAGCTAAATGTGTTCAAATTAGCATTTGAAACCGAGTTTAAATTTATAAAATGGTAATCCAACTGAAATTTAAGTAGATTATGACAGAAGAAAGCATGGAGCAAGAAATATCAATTTCTGAGCAAAAGCCTTTGCTTACCTCCTGTCGTTATCCAAGCAGTTGGTTAAAAGAATATATTCCTACTCTAGGAAAGTAGCAAAAGTCTGGGTCAAGCAGAGCTTGGCAAATTTTAATTTTTTTTTATTTTAAAATTGAAAGTGGGCTTTATTTGAGCAAAAGAACTTTTTGCTACTAGTTAACTCTAGGTGGTTTAGGTAAGGGCTTACCTGTGCGTTTTAACTCCATAATAGACTGCTTAATAGCGTTGCTTTACTGCTTAACAGCATTTTACATAATTTGAGGGTCAAGTTAGCCTGATCTATGTATATTTGCCAACCAGAGATTAAATATTAAAATAATATTTATTATTTTCACTTTTGTACGAGAGTCCTTTGTGTGAGTGCCTTGTAAATGCTAGCTGCATCCAATCAATTACTTTGGTCTATGATTGGCTTACTGCTGACGATGGGTGGTACGTTTCTAGAAGCTCATGTCACCACCTTACCTTGGAATTGGAGTCAGCAGGGAATTCATACTTCTTCTCTGGGTGTCACCTATCAAATTGGCGGGGTGCTGCTAGTTGGTTGTTTAGGAGGCAAGAATGCTGGTGCGCTCTCGCAAATCGCTTATTTAGTTATGGGCTTAACTTTGTTACCTGTGTTTGCCGACGGTGGCGGCATTGGTTATGTTAAGCTGTCGCAGTTTGGTTATTTACTCGGATTTATCCCTGGAGCTTGGATTTGTGGATTTTTTGCCTTTAAAGCTAGACCTAGACTAGAAACACTCACCTTCAGTTGTTTTTGTGGCTTGTTAACTGTCCACTTGTGCGGTATTACTTATTTGATTATCAGTTATGTTTTTCAATGGAAAGGAACAGAAACTCTGTCTCTGATGCAAGCAATGTTCAGATACTCCTGGTTGGCGCTCCCTGGACAACTAGCTGTGGTCTGCGCTGTCGTCGTCATAGCCTATGTGCTGCGTCACCTGATGTTTTACTAATCATTAGTCATTAGTCCTGATTCCTTTGCAAATGACCCTTCGGCTGATGCCGCAGGCACGCCTGACAGCTTATGCCTGCGGCACGCTTTGCGCTTACGCTAGTCGCCGTGACAGTTGGAAACAAACTTGGCTGCGCTGGCTCACAAATGACATCGCCATGCATTTAAAAAATCTCCTCTTCTGGATTGCTGCCTTCTTAGCTTTTTTCTTAGACCAACTGACAAAATACTGGGTAGTACAAACCTTTAACTTAGGACAGACACAAGCAATGTTACCAGGGGTATTTCACCTGACCTATGTCACCAACACTGGTGCAGCTTTTAGTTTGTTAACAGGAAAAGTAGAATGGTTGCGCTGGCTATCTTTGGGAGTGAGTTTAGCATTGATAGCACTGGCATGGTTTGGTCCAATGTTAGATTTTTGGGATCAACTAGGCTATGGTTTTATTTTAGGCGGAGCCATTGGTAATGGCATCGACCGATTTATTCTAGGCTACGTTGTTGATTTTCTTGATTTTCGACTGATTAACTTTCCAGTGTTTAATTTAGCAGATGTCTTCATTAATATCGGTATTGTTTGCTTGCTGATTGCTACTTTTCAAAAGACACCCACTTCAAATCGTAGATCGTGATGAAAAGGAAAAGGTAAAAGTAAAAATCTTTCGTTTCTACTTTTACCTTTTCCTTTTGTACTGACTATACTCTAAGGTATATTGGCATTATATTATACCAATTACCGTTGTAACTACTTCGCTCCACCTGTGCTTGGATCGGTTGTGCTGCCTGGCATGGGAGAAGTACCGCTTGGATCACTTGTGCTGCCTGGCGTAGGAGAAGTACTGCTTGGATCGGTTGTGCTACCTGGCGTGGGAGAAGTACCGCTTGGATCGGTTGTGCTACCTGGCGTGGGAGAAGTACCGCTTGGATCGGTTGTGCTACCTGGTGTAGCAGGATTGCCAGTAGGAGGCGGGGTAATTTCAGTCGTGCCGCTAGGAGTGCCTGTGGTGCCAGGGTCAGCTGGCGCTGTACCAGGTACACCTGAGCCGCTAGGGACGGTGCTGTCAGGAGTGCCTGTTGTACCATCAGGCGAAGTTGTTGGAGTTTCGCCACTGGGGGTGCTAGGGTTCCCTTCTGGGGCTGGGGTCACTTCAGTCGTGCCACTAGGGATGCCTGTGGTGCCGGGGTCATTTGGTGCTTTGCCTGGTATAGCTGTGCTGCCAGGAACGGTGCTATCAGAGGGATTTGTTTGTGTTTCAGTACTGCCAGATGGGCTTTGTGTAGATGTTGAGCCACCTTGACACCGGGAGTTGAGAGGGTAATTTTGACACAAAATTTTCATTCCCTCTGGTGAAAGTTTGATTTCCCCGGATGAGCTAGAGGGTTGTTCGCTTGATTGAGAAATCAATAATTTAGCTGACTGGGCAACAGCAACGTTGCTGGTTAAAGCCAGAGTTAGGGCTGTACCAATAAGGGTCAAATACTTCCCGTTCATATTACTTAACCTCAACACCTTAGCGGAGTACTCCGGTTATTAAATCAGATATTAGCCTTTACAAAATCATCCTAAATGAAGATATGTCTTTTTGATTTGAAATATGCTTATCTGTTATAATAGGAAAATTTATTTATTTTATTGATGGAATGCGTAGTTATTAGAAATACTACATCAAAACTGGCAACTATACATTTGGTAAAAAGACGCAAGGGAGACAACACAAGCACTACAAGGCAAGAAGAGAAATTTCTGGCAATAATTTCTGACAATATTTTAATGATATTGCAAAATTAACGATCTATTGTACACATTTTTTGTTGAGAGTGTCAAATGGAATCGGGAACCATACCGTGCAGGCAACGTCTTTATAACCTTATGAGTAAAATGGTGGAATACAAGTATCGAGATTGTAGTGCGCCCAATTGTTTACCAATAAATGTGGTGTGAATAGCCGATGAGTTCCCCCCAACCACCTCAAAAGTCACAAACTTTGCTTGGTCAGATAACTCAAGCAGTACAAACAATTCAAGCTAGAGTCGATTTTTCTAAACTGGCGCTCAAACCAAATGCCAAAGTACCAGAACTTTGGGTGCAAGACGCGGGGGCGGATAAGGCGGAGGTGTATCCGCTGTTGGGCGATCGCTACATTCTAGGTCGCAGTTCAAAATCCAGCGATATTGTTGTCCGCAATCCAGTTGTCAGTCAAATTCACCTATCTCTTTCACGCGATTCTAATCAAAGACAACCTGTTTTCGTCATTAAAGATGAAAATTCCACAAATGGCATTTATCGAGGTAGGCGTCGGGTCAATTCTTTAGAATTGCGTCACGGCGATGTCCTGACCCTCGGACCTCCAGAACTTGCCGCCTCAGTCAGACTGCAATACGTCGATCCACCTCCTTGGTATATGAGAGCAGCAACTTGGGCGGCTTACGGTGTGGGTGGAGTCACCGCCCTTATGGGGCTAGTTATTGGCGTGGAATGGTTGAAATTTGATGTCAAACCCCTACCTGGAGCAACGCGCTCCCCAGTGGTTGTTTACGCTCGTGATGGAGTCACCAAGTTACGCGAGCCTCGGACGACTGCTCATATAGATATGAAGCGATTGCAGGACTTTGGTCCTTACTTGCCTACGGCAATCATTGCGTCAGAGGACAGCCGTTATTACTGGCATTTTGGGGTTGATCCGCTGGGAATTTTGCGAGCCGTGTTTATCAATACCCAGAGCGGTGATGTTCAACAAGGAGCTAGTACTGTCACCCAGCAAGTGGCGCGCAGTTTGTTCCGTGATTATGTGGGCAGACAGGACTCCCTAGGTCGTAAATTCCGAGAAGCGATGGTTGCCCTGAAATTAGAAACATTTTACAGCAAAGATGAAGTTTTGCTGACTTATTTAAATCGGGTTTTCTTGGGAGGAGATACCTCCGGCTTTGAGGATGCTGGACGATACTACTTTGACAAGTCAGCCAAAGAATTGACTTTGTCGGAAGCAGCAACATTAGTGGCGATTTTACCTGCTCCGAACGGCTTCGATTTTTGTGGAGATAGCCAGAATAAGCTCACAACCATTGAATATCGCAATCGAGTCCTGAAGCGGATGCTGGAAATGGGCAAAATTAAACAGGATGAGTATAACCGAGCTAGGCGATCGCCCATCGAAATCAGCTCAAAAGTCTGCGAACAGCAGGCAAAAACAATTGCTCCTTATTTTTACAGTTATGTTTTTCAAGAACTGGAAACCATTCTAGGAAAAGAACTGGCAACAGAAGGCAACTTTATCATTGAAACTCAGCTAGATCCAGCAATTCAGTCACAAGCAGAAACAGCATTGCGTAATCATGTCCGCAATGCTGGATCGTCGTTTGGTTTTTCGCAAGGAGCGATGGTTACTCTTGATTCGAGCAATGGAGCGATCCTTGCAATGGTAGGAGGCACAGATTATAGAACAAGTCAGTTTAATCGTGCTATTCAGGCAAAAAGACAACCAGGTTCTACCTTCAAAATCTTTGCTTACACAGCTGCCATTGAACAAGGGATTTCACCGGGAAGGTCATATTCGTGCGCCCCTTTTCGTTGGAGAGGTTTTACTTACAAACCCTGTCGTACTGGCGCAGGTAGTTTAGATATTGCTACGGGGCTTGCCCAATCTGAAAACCCCATTGCCTTGAGGCTTGCTCAAGAAGTTGGGCTGGATAAAGTCGTGGCGATGGCGCGACGCTTAGGGGTGAAGTCACAGCTAGATCCAGTTCCTGGCTTGGTGCTGGGTCAAAGTGTGGTTAATGTCATGGAAATGACTGGTGCATTTGGCGCTATTGGCAATGGCGGGGTGTGGAATCGCCCCCATGCAATTAGCCGGATTCTAGACAGCAGTGATTGTCGCGATCGCAACGACTTCAAAACTTGTCGCGAGATTTACTCCTATGATCAAGATCAGGATGCCAACAGACGAGTGCTGCAAACTAACGTAGCAGATACCATGACTCGTCTTTTGCGCGGCGTGATCACAAACGGTACTGGTCACAGTGCTGCCATAGGACTGGGGGAAGCAGGTAAAACTGGTACAACAGATAAAAACGTTGACTTGTGGTTTATTGGCTTTATTCCCAGTCGGCAACAGGTGACTGGAATTTGGCTAGGAAATGACAACAATTCCCCCACATCTGGGAGTAGCGCTCAAGCTTCTCAATTATGGGGAAATTACATGGGTAAAATTACACGCTAAGACAAGAGTGAAGAAAAGAAATAGTTTGTGTGTTATTCATTCTTCTTCACTCTTGATTCTTTCACCCTAGCGATATCCCTGCCAAGGAATCACCTCTAGTGTGCCATTCGGCTTAAGTACCACCCGGAAATGTGCAAGAGGTTCTTTGTTATTGGGAGGGGCATAGTATGAACCGTAAGACTTCTTAAACATCTCGGCAAGTGGTGTCCCCTGATAATAGTCAACGGCGGCTTGATTGAGCGGTTCGTAGTCGGCAATGGCACCATCTTTGTTAACTGCTACCCGGTATCTTAAATCTCGTGTAAAGGAGGCAGCAGTCCTCCAATTTTGGCGGATGGTGTCATGTAGCTTCTGATTTAAATCCTGAAGTGCGTTGAGGTCTGTGATTCTTGACCCCACAACATCTGGCGTTCTAGTGTATCCGCGCCAAGGGCTAACTTCTAGCACACCTCTGCTAGTGAAGACCACTTTAAATTGGGCGATTGCTTCATTGGTCATGGAACCGCGAGTGGCAGGATTGTAAAGTAGGCTTGGTAGGGGAGTTTGCTCCACTGCATCATTCGTCCCCTTATTGACCGCTTTATATCCAACAATCGCACCATCTGCAGCTACACCCACGCGAAAGACCAAATCCTGATTCAATCCTGAGCGCTTAATCCAGTTTGGATTGACTTGGTTATACAGTTGGCGGTTCAATGCACGTAATTGCGATGCATCAGTAATTTCAGGAACTGTTTTTACAAGTGCTTCTAAATCGGTAACAGTAGACGATGCCCCGGGTGTGGGAGTTGCAGCAGTTGCGGTACCCACAACTGAGGGATTTGGCGTGGGTATCGATATGGAATTTGCCGTAGCCGGGGGAGTTGGTGTGGGTGTAAATGTAGGAGTTGCGCCTATGTCTTCATTAGGAGTAGGAGTGGGGGTAACAGCAGCCGTTGCAGGACTGTTGACATTAGTGGTGGTTGTATTTTTTGTATCGTCCTGTGTCTGAGGCTGAGGCGGACGCACTTGTGGGACTGGAATCATGCTAAAAGCCACGGCGGCTGCTGCCAAACTCGTAATTCCCACACTCGCTGGCACTGCCTGTCTGACTAACGCTTGACTGACACCGCCATAACGACTTGTGACTGGTTGTAATTGTAGTCTTAACTCTGGTAAGGTTTGGCTATCAGCAAAAAATTGGTCTATTGCTTCGACTAAATCGAACAACTGTACCGTGTTCAAATCAATTTCTATTTGTTGCTTGCCATTTCCCTTGGAGTTAGATACTACTCCCTGTGGTGTATCTGAATACACAATTAATCTGTGTTGGTCGCTGTCGATTTTCTGAAACTGCACTAACTCTGAGTCAAAGTTATGTGCTTGAGGGTGTGGCACATTGCTCAAAAACTCTTGAGCATATGCATTCACAGCCTTTACCAAACTTTCAAAAAATTCTCGCCCTCCTACCAGGGGTTTACCAGAGCCTGATAAAAAGCATTCTGCATTTACCAATATAGATAATTCTGGGCGTAGTTCCTGAAAATGTGCTGCCCTTGAGGCATCACTTAAACCCTCTAACAGTAGCGTGCAATTAGGTAGACTATACTTACGTTGAATATTCATTCCACCTCACCGTCAAAAAGACTAATCCAGAACCGCTGCATTCCAGCTGTGCCAGTACAAAATAGTAATTGTCCCAACAAACTTATAGCTAGCTCATCTAATTTATCATCAGAGTTTAATGCCAGTACACCAGAACGTCGGGGATTCATCCGACTCTTAAAGTGGGATCTAAACCGCTCTAGGTAGTTTGATAGACGCAAGTTCTGTTCCAATGGAATTTGTTTTTCTACCATTTGTTGATATATCATTAACAACTGGCGAATGACAACTGTTAAGCGTCGCGCAATGTAGCAAGCAATGACCACTAAGGCTTTTGCTTCCATGATAGACAGGGGGCGGCGGATGTGAGCTCGTCTGAGCGGGTTAGTGCTACGCATTCGCCACAAATTCACTCGGTCTTTAATAATTCCTTTAAGCTCTAACTCTTCAGCGAATGCCAAAATGGCTTCAGAGCCACCAAGCTCTAATGCTTCAATTGCCAGTAAAATAAGGTCTATTTGCATCCGAGTTCTACGGGGACATCCCTGTCCCTCAATCACCGGTTCGGGTAAAGAGTCCAGAATCATCGGCAAAGACTGCGGGGTTGGACTGTTAAATGGCGTGACACTAGCAGAGACATTCATTATAAATACCTTAATACGACAGCGAGGAACTAAGTAAGACTAATTTAAAATACACGACCAGTCAGGAAAATTAGACTGATGACATTATTAGCAAGTTTGGCTGATATATTCATGACTTACTCCTTTGACATAAAGGTTTCCGCATGACCTTCAATCAAAGTTTTCTAAGCATAATTTTTCTCTCCTCAGTTGTTAGTAGCATGGCACACCTAGCTTGGTGTCGATTCGCTCTCATTGTCAATGGATAGCGTTTATTACGGGCTAGTACCAAGCGTATGACATTATAGTGTACGATTTTTCCGAGATGTGCCCCTTCTTCAACCGAGAGTTTACAACTAGGTGAATAGGGGGTCATGCTTATACCGCTGGAACTACAATTTTTTCTCTATTTTATGGATTTAAAGTCTCTGATTCGTGACATTCCAGATTTTCCTAAACCAGGAATTTTATTCCGCGATATCACCACGCTGCTGCGCGATTCTGAAGGACTGCGCTACACAATTGACTTGTTCGCACAAAAGGTAGAAGATGCTGGACTACGGGCAGAATACGTGGTGGGAATAGAGTCACGGGGCTTTATTGTTGGCGCACCGCTTGCTTGTCAATTGGGAGCTGGTTTTATTCCTGTCCGCAAAAGAGGTAAGTTACCAGCAGCAGTTCACTCGATTGAGTATGCACTGGAGTACGGTACTGACTGTTTGGAAATCCACCAGGACGCTTTGCATCCAGGTAGCCGAGTTTTCATTGTAGACGACTTGATAGCAACGGGTGGAACCGCAAGTGCAACGGCAAGACTAGTCCAAAAAATTGGCTGTAAACTTGAGGGTTTTGGGTTTATCATCGAGCTACAGGATTTACAAGGGCGGAGGCATCTGCCAGATGTGCCAATAGTTACCATCGTAGAATACTAGTCATGAGTCATGAGTCATTTGGCTAATGACTCATGACAAAGGACAAAGGACAAATGACTACCACACGAATTTCCTTGGAAACAGGTCGTAATTGGCTTTTGAAGTTAGTTACGAGCGAGACTTTTATTTATGTCATGAAGCGGCTGTTGCAGGCGCTGTTGACTTTGTTGTTGGCGTCAGCGTTGTCGTTTTTCATTATTCAACTCGCTCCAGGGGATTATGTAGATACGCTACGGCAAAACCCCAAGATTTCCCCAGAAAGAATTGAGGAACTTAGACGACAGTTTGGTCTGGATAAGTCTTGGCCAGAGCAGTTAGGACTTTGGCTGTGGAGAATCGTGACACAGGGGGATTTTGGGACAAGCTTTGTCTACCAGCGCTCGGTGGCTTCGCTGTTATGGGAACGGATACCTGCGACTTTGCTGTTGGCAGTATCTTCTCTGATTTTAACGTGGGCGATCGCCATCCCCTTGGGCATAGTCGCTGCTGTAAAGCAAAATCAGTGGATTGACCGCGTTTTGCAGGTGATAAGTTACGCAGGGCAAGGGTTTCCCAGTTTCATCACTGCCTTACTGCTGCTGATTTTTGCCCAAAACGTCTCCCCTATCTTCCCGGTGGGTGACATGACTAGTATTAATCATACCGAACTCAACTGGTTTGGTAGAATCCTTGATATTGGGTGGCACATGATTTTACCCACCCTTGCTTTGAGTATCACGAGCTTTGCTGGCTTACAGCGCATCACTCGGGGTGAATTATTGGATGTGTTGCGCCAAGATTACATCCAAACAGCTCGTGCCAAAGGACTGCCAGAAAACCGTGTTATCTATGTTCATGCGCTCCGCAATGCAATCAACCCTTTGATTACTTTATTAGGTTTTGAGCTAGCTAGTTTATTGAGTGGTGCGTTCATTGCTGAATATTTCTTCAACTGGCCCGGTTTGGGGAGATTGACTTTACAGGCGGTGCAGGCTCAAGATTTGTATTTAGTGATGGCAAGTTTGGTTATGAGCGCCCTGCTGCTCAGTGTTGGTAATTTGATAGCAGACTTATTGCTTAAGGCTACTGATCCTCGCATTCGCTTAGAAAATCTGAATTAGTTAATAGTTAGTAGTTAGTTGTCAAATCGTACCACTAACTACTAACTACTAACCACTCTCCCATTCTATGTTTTCCCAAGTTTACTACCTAGTGCGGTCAAAAGCTGACGGTCGTTATCTCGCGGCTCGTCCCAATTCCGAAGCTAATGGTTATCTGTTGTTGTTTGGCGAAAACTTTGATGCCCTCAGCTACCTCAACACTCATGCTGCTTTTGTGGCAAATCGCTTTTCTATAGAATCTGTTCCAGGTTCTCAAATAGGAGATTTGCTCAAACGCTGGGGTTTTAGTGGCGTGGGTATTGTTTCTGACCCGTTAATACCAAAAATTGAATTTTTATTGCATTTGTAGTATGGGAATAGGGAATTGGGTGTAAAGAAATTATCTCTTCCCAATTCGTCATTCTCTCTGCTACATTGGTGCTTTTTCTAACAGCAACTTGGAACGCTTTACTTGTTCGGGTACAGGTATGGGGTAATCTCCAGTGAAGCAAGCGGAACAGAAGCTTTCCGGATCTTCTCTCGTCGTTTCTAGCATTCCTTCCCAACTGAGATATGCTAGAGAGTCCACCTCCAGTTGCTTGGCAATTTCTTCCACTGGCTTAGTAGCAGCAATCAGCTGCTCTTGGCTGTCGGTATCAATGCCATAGAAGCAGGGGTGAGTGACTGGTGGAGAGGAAATTCGCATATGCACTTCTAATGCGCCTGCTTCTCGCAAGGCTTTGACTAACTTGCGGCTCGTCGTACCTCGCACAATGGAGTCATCTACAATGATCACTCGTTTGCCATACAACACATCTTTGAGGGGGTTGAGTTTCATGCGGATACCCGACTCCCGCATACTCTGTGTAGGTTGGATAAAGGTACGTCCTACATAGCGATTCTTAATCAGTCCTTCAGCGTAGGGGATGCCAGAGGCTTGAGAATAGCCGATGGCAGCAGGAATACCAGAATCAGGAACACCAATCACTAAATCGGCATCAATAGGAGATTCGTGGGCAAGTCGCCGCCCTAAACGCATTCGATAGCTATACAGACTTTCGTTGTGCATGACGCTATCAGGACGGGCAAAGTAAATCATCTCAAAAATACACAGCTTGCGTTGGGGCTTTTGACTCCATTGAAAGGAAGCTAAACCCTCTTCGTTAATCCAAACTAATTCGCCCGGTTCCACATCTCGCAGGTACTCAGCACCAATGATGTCTAAACCACAAGTTTCGGAGGAGAGAACATAGCGAACTGGATTATCACCCAAGATGCCAATGACAAGGGGGCGAATGCCATTGGGGTCGCGAACACCCATCATCCCCTTTGGAGTACCAATCACCAGACTAAAGGCTCCTTGGCAATGGTGAAACGCTCGAATGCAGCCATCTAGCCAATCTACCCCAGCGTTGATTTCTTGAGCAATGGCAAAAGCAATCATTTCTGAGTCAGTGGTGGTGATTAAGTTGCAGTTGTTTTTGAGCAACTCATCTCGCAGCTTCTCAGTATTGACTAAATTACCATTATGTGCTAAAGCTACCGAGCCTAATCGGGTTTCCACAACAGCAGGTTGAGCATTCACTTTGCGGCTAGAACCTGTAGTTGAATAACGAGTGTGACCAACGGCTAGAGTTCCAGACAAGGTTTGCAAGATTGATTCACTAAAGACTTGCGACACCAACCCCATGTCTTTGTGTAAGTTAACTTGTGTACCCTCAAATGTGGCAATGCCAGCCGATTCTTGACCCCGGTGTTGCAGGGCATACAATCCAAAGTATGTCAGTTTGGCAACGTCTTCTCCTGGTGCGTAGATGCCAAAAACACCGCAAGCTTCTTCAGGCTTATCTGGACGATTTTCATGATTATTGACTGAGTTGTGAGGCAATTGGGGATGGTCATCCAAAGAGTCGGGATGGTTGGGAATCATGCTGGCTATGCTCCTGATGAGGGTGTCAAGTCACTAGAAATATGTCAAAGGATAGTTGCAGAAATTCTTAAAAAGCTCTTAACCATCCATTAAAACAGTATCGCAATTATGCCTAGAGACGCTAGTATCCCAAGTGAGGGGATTTTATCAATCAACTGGGGGTGGTGTTATGGGTGGTCAAACGCCTTTTAATCGCGTTTAAGTAGCGATCGCTCATTTCCTCAATGCTAACCCTGACTAAGGTTTGGTTATCAGTTGTTAAAACCCGCAAACTTTTTTCGGAATTTCCCACCTGACCAAGTTTTTGCCAATGATTACCCACATGTTCTCTTAGGTAAGTTTCCCAAGTTTTTTGTTGTTCTAATGCAACAGAAACTACAATTCGTGCACCACCTTCGCCAAAAAGTACTTCATCCCAACGTTTAGAGTTGTCTGCTGGTAGTTCTAATTGGATTTCTGCTCCAAGTTTGCCAGCAATACAGCATTCTGCCAAAGCAATAGCGATTCCACCCTCAGCACAATCATGAGCCGAACGTATCCAACCCTGACGAATACCCTCGCGGCAAAGTTGCTGTACGCGGCGTTCCATCTCAAAATCAACCCGTGGCGGTTTTCCGGCAACAGTGCTGTGAATAGTGGCTAAATATTCCGAACCACCCAGTGTCGAGTGGGAAGATTCGCCCAACAGATAAATCACATCACCTTCTGCTTGCCAAGCTTGACCACAAATCTTAGTCAAGTCAGGGATTAATCCGACCATACCTACAACCGGAGTCGGATAGATTGGTTGTGGTTTGCCTTGAGAATCTAAGGTTTCGTTGTAAAGGGAGACATTTCCACCAGTCACCGGAGTTGCCATTTCTCGACAACCTTCAGCCAAACCGCGACAAGCTTCTGCTAACTGCCAATAACCAACAGGCTTTTCTGGACTGCCAAAATTCAAGTTATCAGTAACAGCCAGAGGTTCTGCACCCACACAACTGAGATTGCGTGCTGCTTCTGCGACAACTGCCTTAGCCCCTTCGTACGGGTCAAGATAAACATAACGAGGATTGCAATCTACCGTAGCAGCAACACCTAGTTGAAGATTGGAGAGTTTCCCCCTTGCCCCCTTATCCCCAGAGGGGACCCTGAGTTCCCCCTCTCCCCCTCTCCCCCCTTCCTCTTCCTGGGGACGCAAGCGAATCACAGAAGCATCTGCACCACCGGGTAGCATAACAGTGTTATTCTGTACCTGATGGTCATACTGACGATACACCCAACGTTTAGATGCAATGGTGGGGGTATCTAGCAAAGTCAAAAGGATGTCATTCCAACTTTGCAAGCGTCCTTGAATTTCAATGCCAGCAGATGTACAGGAAGGCAAAGAATCAGGTGTCCATTCCCAAGCTTTTCGTACATATTCGGGTGGTTCAGTCAACACTTTTCGGTGATACAGCGGCGTATTTTCTGCCAAAGCCGTTGCGGGAATCTCTGCTGCAACTTCACCCTGAAACAGAATCCGTACAATGGGTTCAGAAATGACAGTCCCTGCAACCACAGCTTGCAGCCCCCATCGATGGAAAATGTCAATTAACTCTTGTTCGCGTCCCTTGTGGGCAACGAACAGCATTCGTTCTTGAGATTCAGAAAGGAGGTATTCATAAGGAACCATCCCTGCTTCCCGTACTGGAATCTTATCTAAATCAAATTCAATACCCACACCGCCTTTTGCTGCCATTTCTGAGGTAGAACAGGTGATGCCAGCTGCACCCATATCCTGTGCAGCGACCACTGCACCTGTCTTAAACGCCTCCAAACAAGCTTCAATTAACGACTTTTCCAAGAAGGGGTCGCCCACTTGCACCGCCGGACGGTCATCTATAGACTCATCACTCAGTTCTGCACTGGCAAAACTTGCGCCTCCCATACCATCACGTCCGGTGGTGGAACCAACATAGAGCACTGGGTTGCCGATACCAGATGCACCAGATTTGACAATTTCTGGCGTTTCCATTAATCCCAGCGCCATGACATTCACCAAGGGATTGTCAGAGTAAGCTGGATCAAAGTAAACTTCACCGCCTACAGTGGGGACACCAACGCAATTTCCGTAATGAGCAATACCAGCCACCACGCCACTAAAAAGCCTTTGGGTTTTAGCATCTTCTAAAGAACCAAAGCGCAGGGAGTTTAATACGGCAATGGGACGCGCACCCATTGTAAAGATATCTCTTAAGATGCCTCCTACTCCTGTGGCGGCTCCTTGAAAAGGTTCGACAGCTGAGGGGTGGTTGTGTGATTCAATCTTAAATGCCAACCGCAGACCATCAGCCAAATCTACAACACCGGCATTTTCACCAGGTCCAACCAGAATGCGGGGTCCTGTCGTGGGAAATTGTTTGAGTAACGGACGAGAATTCTTGTAACAGCAGTGTTCTGACCACATCACCCCAAACATTCCCAGTTCGGCTTTGTTGGGATGACGCCCTAGACGCCTCACAATTTCTTCATATTCTTCTGGCTTCAAACCTTCAGCAGCGATTTCTTCAGGAGAAAAAGGAGCAGAGGAAGTGACGGTCATGGCTGTAACGCACCTAGGGGACAGAGCATTATTTTAGCGATTTAATTGCGCTGTATGTACTTAATTTAAGAACGCAGATAATTCTTCTTTGGACATTTCGCGCTAATACCATCAGTACCGCCAAAGCTTTTTATCTGATCCTGGTGTATAGCTATGACTTGGGGCAACAGGAATTTAGGAGTCTGCAAGGCGATGGGAAACCTCCTGCCATCTCTTTTTAGAAGCTAAGTAAGCCTGCCATACTTCTGCATCTTGGGAAATTTGATTTAGGCTATTGTCTCCCAACGCAGGAACCAAATCATTGTCCTTAGATAAATTTGCTTGCTCCTTTTCTTCAGGTTGCACAATTTCACGAAAGGATGCTGCAAAGCCAGGAATGGTCAATAGTTCCTGTTTTGCTTGGTTTTCTTCTCTTCCTTGCAAGTAAGCCAAAAAGGTAGCCACGACTTGCAACTTTTGAGGAGACAACTGACGTAAATGGCTTTCTATTGCCTCAAGTAAGGTGCTTTGCTTTTGTTCTGCTGCCATCGTCATCCCTAGTACGTTTATTACAAGATGTTGCAAATCACTTCTGCTGCTATCTCTAGCCTATCACGGCTAATGAGAAGCTCTCAGGAGCAACTGTATAAATACGTATTTTTTTACTTAGATTTTAATATCATAAGAAACAAATAAGTGTTTACACTATTTGAGGACTATAAATTCTTTCATAAGATAAATATTGACCAAGTAAGGTATGAAAATAAATTTAATACAATACGCCTATCTCAAGTGGTGATTTTACCAGTTCCAACTGGTTTTAAGTATCACCTCTGCAATGGGCTATCATGCTTGCCTTGGTTAATGGAATTGTATTTTTTTAGTGTCATCAGCACGACTCAACACAATCGTTCCAGTTACCCCATTGATTAGACATCTCCGGAAAATAAATAATTCCTGGTAAAATCATATACAAATGTATTTTTACCAAACTATTGTGGGTTCTCTATTTGAGCATATTCAACATCATCCTCTAGATGCACAGCGTTTAATTGGTCTCAAGTATGAGCAATTAGAGCAACTTTTAGAACAAGCGAGAGAGGTGCATAACCAAAAACAAGTATCATCTGAGTCTAAAAAGGTAAGAATTATTGCGGGTGGAGGAGGTCGCAGACCTAAACTGTCGTTGGAAGAGCAAATAATTTTAACTTTGACATATCTCAGACATTTAACAACATTTCAATTGCTGGGCATCCAATTTGGGGTAAGTGAGACAACTGCAAACGATACATTCAATTATTGGTTTCCAATTCTAGGAGAATTATTACCACCAAGCCTACTTGAGCAGGTAAAAAAAAACTCAAGTGACTACCAAGTTGTTCAAGAAATTTTAACCGAGTTTGAGCTAATAGTAGATAGCTATGAACAGCCAAGAGAGCGGCCTGGGGAATATGAAGAGCAAAAAGAATATTACTCTGGCAAAAAGAAAAACCATACTATGAAAAATCAAATTATCGTTTTACCTGAGGGGAAAGATATTATTGATGTAGTAGCAGGAAAACCAGGAACAAAAAGTGACATCAATTTATTTCGGGAACATCAAAAAGGATTTGACCCCAATCAGAGGTTTCATGGTGACAAAGCATACGCAGGAGAAGAATCAATCAAGACCCCAACGAAAAAGCCAAAAAAACAAGAATTAACTCCGGAACAAAAAGAACGAAATAAAGAATTGGCCAAGGAACGAATATTTGTTGAACATTTAATTCGTGTCGTGAAAATATTCCGAGTAGCCCAAGAACGGTTTCGGTTAAATCCTAATAAATATGAACAAATAATTATGACTATTTGTGGACTTGTAAGACTCCGACTTGGAACCTTAGTTTTCTCATCATAAAAGAGCGGAATAATTCTCAAGTACAATTCCTGTACATAGCCACTTATTTTTGCCCTCTTCTTAATAAGAAACATCTCAAACCCTTATTGTTACGTGTTGTCTAGCTCACTTTTGGAATTGGCGATTGCGCGAAGCGCAGTGCCCCTTGGGCAATCGCACGCTAAAAGTCACTTCGGCAAACAATTTGAGTATTTTCGGAGATGTCTATTGAATTGGTGGCTTAATCTGCGCTTTTCACAAAAGGAATTGTATTAGAGTGCTAGGGGAATCATTCTGTTTGAAGCTTAATCTGCACTTTCCATGCGTGCTGTGTATGAAACAATCTATTTGCTCAACTGCTGTGTGTACTTCTCTAGGGACTAATTGTAGCATACTCAAGCAAAGGGGAGGTTCTGCTATTTCCTAATTTTTTTATTTTCAAAGGATTTATGGGTGCATTATGAATACTTTTGCACCCATGCTCCTCCAACCAAGGCTTTGGATGGGATAATAGGTAATGATATAAAAAATATTGCCTTTTTGTTGACCTTTGATTGTTTTGTCTTTTATTAAAGATAGTTCTTTGTTGCACCCAGGGATAAGGGAGGTTGCGAGTATAACTTAGAACTTACCATTGATTGGATGGGATCAGAAGACTTAAATTTGTAACTAAAATTCCATTTTTAAGTTACATCATGTGGTAAAGCTTATCTAAATTGTAGAGAAAATTCGATGTTTTCATGTATTGACATAGTCTGGCAGAAATAATTTTGTGATAACAATCACTGGTGTGCATGATTAAGATCCTATTATTTATATGGACAAGTTGGCAGAATACAAACAACTGAACTCTAGCCGAGTCATTAATAGGGAACACACTGAATGCCGACAGTCTTCGCTTGAAGACCGTCGGCTTTTTCTATATGAGGCAATACAGTTCAGTTAAGCCTTTTTTTCTCCCCCTGCCTACCTCAACAGATAAATTTCGCGATTCTGAACCGTATTGCTAAATGGGGGAAGTAAGGGAGCAGAATAAATTTTGACTCTTGACTATCTCATAAAATTTCCCCACAACTTGTTAGTAACTTGACAGAGATTCTGCCGTAGCCACTATCTTGTGTGGGGAAGGTATGATCAGTATATAAGTATTATCGACATTGAGTGCTGATTGCTCGTGCTCTGTCTAGATGTCTACAAGCCCACCCAAAGAATACTTTGTATTAAGACATCGCTTGAATGATGTAATCAAAGTAGGGGGCTGCTTCAGCGGCGTCTTCTGCATTCAGTAAGTTAAGGGAGGCTTTTTTCAAACAGTTGATTGCTTCTACCATTCCAGGTACAGGAACGCCAAGCGAGTTGTACATTTCCCTCACGCCAATTAAACCAATTTTTTCTATTGGTTCTTTGTCACCGGCAAGTACACCGTAGGTTATTAAGCGTAAGTACCAACCATAATCACGGATACATAAAGCACGCTGGCGCTCTCCGTAGGCATTGCCACCAGGGGCGATGAAGTCAGGACGCTTCTGCCAAAGCTGTTTAGTAGCTTCTTGAACTATCTTTTTTTCGTTTTCAGCTAGGGTTGTAACAATTCGTATCCGTTGCTGACCAGTTTGCAAATAGTCTTTGATATTCTTGAGTTCGCCACTGCTGGGATAACGCAGTTCGTCGTCGGCTTGGAGAATAACTTGGCTTACTACAGTCATGATTATTGCAATGACATGAATTAATTATTATTTGCTAGTTTAACGAGTCTTGAGGACACAAGTGAAGGGAGTGGGAGTAAGGAAAGAAGTGACTGATGACTAATGACCTAATGACTAATGACCAATGACTGAAAAAAGTTGGAAACAAGGTGAGTTAATTGAAGTTGAAATTACAGATTTGAACGATACGGGTGAGGGTGTAGGGCGTTGGCAGCAAAGGGTCGTATTCATACCAGATACTGTACCCGGAGATCGCGCTGTTGTTCGTCTGGTACACGTCAAACCTAACTACGCCCACGGCAAACTCAATCAACTGTTGCAACCATCTCCCCACCGTGTCCGACCTAGCTGTATCGTGGCTGATAAATGTGGTGGGTGTCAATGGCAGCATATTGATTATGAGTACCAGTTGGCAGCAAAGCAAAATCAAGTTATCCAGGCTTTGGAACGTATTGGCGGTTTTGTGCAACCACCAGTAGATCCAGTTCTATCGACTCCTGAATGTTTGGGCTATCGTAACAAAGCGACTTATCCTGTGGGATCGTCTCACACCGGACAAGTTCAAGCTGGTTACTATCAAAAAGGTAGCCACCAATTAATTAACTTGAATCAATGTCCTGTGCAAGACCCACGATTAAATCCTCTGTTGGAAGTCAAACAAGACATCCAAAAGCGGGGTTGGCAAGTTTACAACGAACAGCGTCACACAGGTGTGATACGCCATCTCGGTTTACGCATCGGTCGCCGGACTGGGGAAATGTTGCTGACGTTGGTGGTCAAAGACTGGAATTTACCCGGAATTCAAGACCAAGCGCAGGAGTGGTTAAAGCGCTATCCCCAATTGGTGGGAGTTTGTTTAAACCGCAACCCAGCCCGTACTAATGCCATTTTTGGCACCGAAACTCGTTGCATAGCTGGGCTTCCGTACCTGCGAGAAAAATTTGCCCGACTGGAATTTCAGGTACGACCTGATACGTTTTTCCAGGTACATACGGAGACGGCAGAGGCATTATTACAGGTGATTCAGTCAGAACTGAATTTACAAGGTTCGGAGGTGCTACTTGATAGCTATTGTGGTATTGGGACGTTAACATTGCCACTGGCAAAACAAGTTAAGGAAGCGATGGGGTTAGAATTGCAACCAGAAGCAGTGGAACAAGCAATTTTAAATGCGAAGCACAATGATATTCATAATGTAATTTTTCACACTGGAGCGGTAGAAAAATTACTCCCTCAGGTCGAAATTTCACCAGACATTGTGTTGCTTGATCCACCCCGAAAGGGATGCGATCGCTCTGTGATTGACACTCTCCTAAAATCAAAACCACCACGTATTATTTATGTCAGTTGTAAAGTCACGACCCTTGCCCGTGACCTCAAATTACTGTGTGAAAACGGAGTATATACTCTCACACGGGTACAACCGGCTGACTTCTTTGGGCAAACCGCTCATGTGGAAGCAGCTGCATTTCTTGTGTTATCAGATTTGAACAAAGGTACTAACTCGTGTACAAAAACTCAAATAAAAAATTTGTAGTCCAAGTCATAGTAAAAATGCTAGAATTGAATTAAGCTAAAAACATGATTCCTTTTGTGTAAAGATATCAAAGTAGCAAAGACTCTCCCAAAAATATGAATCGAGTTGTCTAATGAAGCGGCACGTAAAAGGGTATGTTAATACTCTTCTCATCAGAAAGCATCTCACTTGCTCATTGTTTGAGCAGTTGTATAAAAGCCGTTTTATATAGAAGCAACTCTATCTCATTAAAGAGAGTTAATGCTCCCTAGCATTTTCAAAATTTAGTTGAAAAGACGAAAGTTTGAAGGCGACATGACCACCTCAAATTCGATCAGGGTATCTGTGACAGCAAACTGATGTCTAGCTAACTCTGAAAGCTACGGGGTTTCTATTGTGATTACTATTTCGCTTCGTCCTACAGGGCGTAACTGGGGCACCATTAGTTTTGCCTCAACTTTGTATCTCTATCCGATACTAGATTTGCTTTTGGCAGAAATTCCGGGCAAATTACAAGCAGAACTGCGGCTAGGACTTCAAGAAGCCTTAGTAAACGCTGCTAAACACGGTAATAATCTAGATCCAAGTAAAACAGTTGTAGTCCGTTTCTCCTTAATTGAGAATCAGTATTGGTGGGTTATATCCGACCAAGGCGGTGGCTTTACACCTTCGTCTACTTGTGATATAGATGTCGCTCCAGATATCGATCCAACAGAATACTTACCCCCAGATGAGTCAGAGAGCGGTCGTGGTATGTGTATTCTCCATCAAATTTTCGATCAGGTCCAGTGGAACAGGAAAGGCACAGAGTTAAGGCTTTGTAAACACCTAGAAACTCGACCCCGGCTAGCTTTGCGACGGTGAAAAGAGGAGTGGGGGAGTGGGAGAAATTTCTTTTGCTTCCCCTGTGTTCCTCTGTCCCCCTCTGTTGCTCTTCCTATTTCTTGTTCTCGCCGTGAGTAGGACAAGGTGGTGCAGAAATAGAGCGATCCAACCAACCACTTGCTTGTTGGAGTCTGAGTAAAGCTTCTTGTGGTTCATCCTTAAGGAGAAACACAAGAGCTGCTGCTGCTTGTTCACTAGCGCGAACTTTGCGGTTAGACTTGAGGCGATGCCAATCGTTAGGGGAAATACTCAGCCTCTCCATAAGAGCTTGAGCTAGTTCCAGGGTACTCAATTGATTTAGTTGACCTGTGTTAGGCAGCTGGGCTGATTGAGATATGATATCGCTCATAAGTATAGAGTTAAGAGTTTTCTAAATTATTACAAGAAAAAGATTTAGCATCCTTGCCACTGACTACCAAAACAAGGTTGCCAAAAAGACGGTGTCATACAGCCATTTACATCTAAATAAACAACATTCTAGAGACGTTGCAAGGCAACGTCTCTACAGGGTTTAAATGAGTGCATATGTGGTTCATTTATTTGAAAACCGCTGTATAAACGAATTTGCTATGACTATTGGGCACAATTGCATTTCATCTTAAGTTTACTACTTGTTCATGAAACCGCCTAAACAATCATCTAACGTGCCATCTGGTGAGGAAAATCACGACCAAGAATTTGAACAAGAACTCTTGGAAGTGGAGCAAGCGCTTGTTGCTTTGAAAGAACGCTACAATCAAGTGCAAGCAGACAAGTTCCATCACAGAGAATTGCAACAACGCCTTAAACAACTGCGTCATAGTAAATTGGCAGAAATGAAAGCCGAGTTAAAGCAAATTAAACAGCAGTTAGAAGTGCTAGAACTCAACTTAGAAAGTCAGTTGTTCTCCTGGGGTAGCCTGAAAGAACCTTTTTGGCAAGCCGTCCGCTTTGGCGGATTGGGCGTTATCATAGGCTGGTTATTAAAGTCTGTTGCTGGATGATATGGTAAATCGACGGATTGCAGAAATATTGCGAAGTGGTCAACCTGATGAGTGGCTGATAGTTCAAGGCTGGGTTCGCACCAAACGGGAATTAAAAGGATTTTCTTTTATAGAAGTAAATGACGGCTCATCCTTGGCTAGTTTGCAAGTGGTACTCAATCAGGATTTGCCAGACTACGATGATATTTTGAAAAAGCTCAATACTGGTGCTTCCTTGGAAGTGGCTGGAGTACTGGTAGCATCTGTTGGTAAAGGACAGCGGATCGAGTTGAAAGTAGAAAAAGTGAAAGTTTACGGGGAAGCTGATCCCGAAACATATCCCCTGCAAAAGAAACGCCATTCCTTTGAGTTTCTGCGAACTATTGGACATTTGCGATCGCGTACCAATTCCTTTGGTGCAGTTTTCCGCGTCAGAAACGCCTGCGCTACTGCTATCCACCAATTCTTCCAAGAACGCGGCTTTTTGTGGGTACACACTCCCATTATCACCGCTAACGATTGCGAAGGTGCAGGTGAATTGTTCAGCGTGACGAGTTTGGATCTCAAAGATGTTCCTCGCACAGAAACCAAAGCCATAGATTATAGTAAAGACTTTTTTGCCAAACCAACATATTTAACAGTCAGCGGTCAGCTAGAAGCCGAAGTCATGGCGATGGCGTTTACGAACGTCTACACCTTCGGTCCTACCTTCCGTGCAGAAAACTCCAACACCTCCCGCCACTTGGCAGAATTTTGGATGGTAGAACCAGAGATGGCTTTCTGTCAACTCAAGGAAGATATGGATTTAGCCGAGGCGTTTCTCAAACATATTTTTAAATATGTCTTGGAAACTTGCCCGGAAGACATGGAATTTTTCAATCAACGTATTGATAATACTGTATTGGCAACAGCGGACAATATTATTAATAATGAATTTGAGCGCATAACTTATACGGAAGCCATCAAACTGTTAGAAAAAGCTGATGTTAAGTTTGAATATCCTGTAAGTTGGGGCTTGGATTTACAATCAGAACACGAACGCTATCTTTGCGAACAACTTTTCAAAAAGCCGGTCATCGTCAGCAATTATCCAGCGCAAATCAAAGCTTTTTATATGCGCTTAGATGACGATGAAAAAACCGTTGCTGCAATGGATATTCTCGCGCCTAAAATTGGCGAAATTATCGGTGGTTCTCAACGCGAAGAACGCTTAGATGTTCTTGAACGCCGCATACTCGCACAAGGGATGAAGCCAGAAGATTTGTGGTGGTATCTTGATTTGCGCCGCTTTGGAACTGTCCCCCACGCAGGTTTTGGTTTGGGTTTTGAACGACTGGTGCAATTTATGACGGGGATGGGAAATATCAGAGATGTCATTCCTTTCCCACGTACGCCAGAAAATGCTGAGTTTTAACTGTATTGAGAAACCCGATTTTTGAGAGAATCGGGTTTCTTTTTAGTTGAGTGTTACTAGTTATGTTATTTTATGCGTCTTAAAGTAGGTACAATTATTATCGTTTGTAAAGTAGCGTTGCACTGCATAAACACACTCTATATTTACTACTAAATCTGATAAAACCAAACATAAGAACTAAATGGAAAGTCCGGCAATATTCCAAGGAATGAGAGGTGAAAGTACAACAGCAGTTTTCGGGGTCGACAGGGTGCAACTTTGACGCCAATTGGAGAGCAGGTGATTCAGGAAGCGCGTCAAGTTCTGCATTTGTTAGAGGTGATTCAGGAAAAAGCCAACCAGGAGAAAGGATTACAAACTGGACAAGTTCGGGTTGCTTGTGTTCGGAGCATCGCAACTCACGTACTACCAAAGGTCATCGCTCTTTTTCGCCAGAAGTTCCCAACCATTAGCGTTGTGATGACCGAGTGCGATCGATATGCACAGGTAGAACAGGCACTGCGAGAAGGTCAGGCGGATATCGGCTTCACGTTGTTGCCAACTACAACAGAGTTTGAGACGTGGGAGCTATTTCGAGATGAGTTTGTCGTACTGCTTCCGCCTGGTTCAATAGCTCCTGGTGTGTCACTCAGTTGGGAACAGTTAGCAGAGTACCCAATGATTGTGAATCTTCGCAGTCCCCAGCACAACAAGACAGTCCACGCTCATTTTTTGCAATTTGGTCAAACTCTCAAGATTGACTACGAGGTGAGGGAAGATTCGACCATTCTCAGCATGGTCATGCAAGGATTGGGGGCGACTGTAATGGCTCAACTAGCGGCTGAACCAATACCAGAAGGGATAGAAGTGAGGAGTTTGCCAGTGCTGCTTGAGCGAGTTATCGGGGTAGCCATCCTAGCAGATGCCTTATTACCGAGAGCAGTCTTTGCTTTTCTGGACATCCTCAAAGTTGGTTGATGTATTCAGTATTTTTGAATTTGCTTATGTTAATTAGTATTAAAATACTAAAATCAGACCGATAAAGCGTAAATTAAGATAAAAAAGAATCTGAGGGGTAATAACAGTACTCCCATTTGACAAGATTAGTGTCAAGATTTTTGTTGTGGGAGAAAAATCCTGTACCATAAAACCCGCATCAAAAAATTTGAAAGGAAAGCTATTATGGCAATTCCAAGCAAGCAGGGTAAATGTACTATCGATTTTCGAGACAACCGACGCACTACAACTCGCATTAAAGTTCGTATTCCCAAGGAGTTGCACGAACAGCCCGTCATTTCACGGCTTATTTCCTATTGCGGCATCACAGTAAATATCGCAGCAGCCAAGTTGAATGGTCATATGCCGCAACAAGGCTGCTTTGATTTGGAACTAAGGGGAACAGTTTTCCAGATTGCTAGCGCCTTAACCTACCTTAATGAACTGAATTTAGAAATTTCGCACCAATTCATTACTGAAGAAGACGGTTGGTAAGTTAAGTTCTGAGAAATGAGTGCTGAACTAGGTAGCTACTCAGGGGTTAGTCAGGGCGCAATACTGTGCGCCCCTACGCACTCAACACTTAACACTCAGCACTCAGCACTCAGCACTCAACACTTAGCACTCAACACTTAGCACTCAACACTTAGCACTTAACACTTAGCACTCAACACTGTTCTTACGCCATTTGATTTTCAATTGCCCATCGCGCTAGTTCAGTGCGATTGTGGAGATTGGTTTTGCCCAACATATTGGACACATGGCTTTCTACCGTGCGTTGGCTGACATTTAATTCTTCAGCAATTTCGCGGTTAGCTAAACCTCTAGCCACAAATTGCACGACTTTGAGTTCTGTTGGGGTTAACTGTACATCAAAGGGAACTTGGATGCGGGAACCGTTTTCCCCTCCTTTTGCTTGGTGTTCTTTCCAGCGAATGGTTTGCTTCAGAGAAGATTCTACTTGTGCTACCAATTCTTCTGGCTCAAAAGGCTTGACCATATACACATCAGCACCTTTATTCAGACCTTTAACTCGGTCTGCGCTTTGTCCCTTAGCTGAAAGGAAGAGAACGGGAATCCAGCTGGTGCGTTCGTTTTGCCGGACTTGTTCGACAAAAGTATACCCGTCCATTTCCGGCATCATCACGTCGCAAATGATCATGTCTGGAATATCCTGCTCTAAAATTTCCAGTGCTTCTCGACCATTTTCAGCAGTGATAACATCATAACCCCGGAATTCCAAATAATCCTTCACCAGCAAGATGAGGTTAGGGTCATCATCAATCAGTAGAAGTCGTTTGTGATCTTTCATGCTGGGTTCTTTCATAGCAGTGGCACTTATCGCGCTTGATCCATCAAGGTCTTGAATGGTCATCCTCTCTGGTGGATTAAGGAGGTGTCGTGCTTTTTCCCACTTAACTTGCCTTTGCTTCATGAAATCCCAAAAGTGGTTGTCATTTTTGGGAATTTATGTACCAACGGCAAAATTCCAGTAAGGATACGTAGAGCAGTAGTATTTATAATGCGTTATTATATATCGCTTTGAAAGTTGCGGGTTAAAAAACACTGATTAAATAATAATTATTCAGGTTAACAAGTAAGTGTTGGACTCAAGATGCTCCCAGATCACCATTAACCCGCACTTTCATTTGTTTACTACTGTGCCATATCCTTGCGGGATGTTAAGCTTCTATAAGCTTTTCACGACGAACTAGGGAACTTTCTGGCAAAGGATGGGTTAAAAATGCATATTCTTCTACCACCTTGTTGCCTAATAAGTGTTCTCGTATAATCCGCTCAATGACTTCCGGGGTTGTTGGGCGATACCGCACAGCAGCATCCGGGTAATCCTTTATTATCAGTCTAGAACAGCAAACTGGCAAGCCGTTGACTTTATTTCTAAAGATGCAACTAAGACTGCTCTCTTGCCCTTGGTGAAGATTTAGCTGTTTGAAGCGCTTTTTCAAGTATTCCCAAAATCGCAAACGAGCTTGTTTTGAGAAGCATTTAGAAACTGTCTGGACAGCGTAGATAAAAATGTCCCTCTGAATTTTCGACAGTCCTAAAGTTTCTGTAGAAATACTTAGGGCTTTATTCGCTGGTGGTTTAGTGGTCTGTTGTATCTGAAGGCAGGACTGGATCACTGTAGTGTTACTCAATTCGCGGCTCCCTGATTACTGTTCTATATCAATTTCCCAGCTTTGCAAACAAAGTTGCCCATATATCCATATTCGTCATTTACGGAGTAAAACCTGAAAGCTCAGAAAAGTTGAGTATTTATACCCAGGAAAGAGAGTGCAAGTAAAGTTCGGGAACCCGTACAAAAGAAAATGTTGCTATTGCATACTACCCTTCGGTACATTAGCACTCAGGAGTCGAGAGTGCTAACAAGGCGAGAATTTGGTATGGCAGCTGTATCTCTAAGCGTTTCTACAGTTAAACCCCTGGGCGATCGCGTATTTGTCAAAGTGAGCGCCGCTGAAGAAAAGACCGCTGGTGGTCTGTATTTGCCCGACAACGCAAAAGAAAAACCCCAAGTAGGCGAAGTTGTCGCTGTCGGCGATGGCAAGCTCAAAGATGACGGTGCTCGTCAGTCACTGGATGTCAAAGTGGGAGACAAAGTTCTCTACTCTAAGTACGCTGGTACCGACATCAAACTCGGAACCGACGAATACGTCCTGCTTTCTGAAAAAGACATTCTAGCAATCGTTTCATAGTCATTGGTCATTAGTCATTAGTACAAGACTAATGACTAATGACCAATGACAAAGGACTAATGACAAAGGACTAATGACAAAGGACTAATGACAAAGGACTAATATGGCAAAGCGCATTATCTACAACGAAAACGCACGTCGTGCCCTAGAAAGAGGCATGGATATTCTGGCTGAGGCTGTAGCCGTTACCCTCGGTCCTAAAGGTCGGAACGTAGTGCTAGAGAAAAAGTTTGGCGCACCACAAATTATCAATGATGGTGTGACCATTGCTAAAGAAATTGAATTGGAAGACCACGTCGAAAATACTGGCGTTGCTTTGATCCGTCAAGCGGCTTCCAAGACCAACGATGCTGCTGGTGATGGCACCACAACTGCGACCGTTTTGGCTCACGCAGTGGTAAAAGAAGGCTTGCGGAACGTTGCAGCAGGTGCAAATGCCATTTTGCTGAAGCGTGGTATTGATAAGGCTACCAACTTCTTGGTAGAGAAAATCAAAGAACACGCTCGTCCTGTAGAAGATTCCAAAGCAATTGCTCAGGTTGGTGCAATCTCTGCTGGTAACGACGAAGAAGTCGGTCAGATGATTGCCGAAGCAATGGATAAGGTGGGCAAAGAAGGTGTGATTTCCTTGGAAGAAGGGAAGTCCATGACCACCGAATTGGAAATCACCGAAGGGATGCGCTTTGACAAAGGCTACATCTCTCCCTACTTCGCAACCGACCCTGAGCGGATGGAAGCAATTTTCGATGAGCCTTTCATCCTGCTGACCGATAAGAAAATTGCTCTGGTACAAGACCTAGTACCAGTACTCGAGCAAGTTGCTCGTGCTGGTCGTCCTCTGATGATTATCGCCGAAGATATCGAGAAAGAAGCTTTGGCAACCCTGGTTGTGAACCGCCTGCGTGGTGTGCTCAACGTGGCTGCTGTGAAAGCTCCTGGCTTTGGCGATCGCCGCAAAGCGATGCTGGAAGATATCGCCGTCCTGACTGGTGGTCAAGTCATCACCGAAGATGCTGGTTTGAAGCTGGAAAGCACCAAGCTGGATGCACTGGGTAAAGCTCGTCGCATCACCATCACCAAAGACAACACCACCATTGTTGCCGAAGGTAACGAAGCTGGTGTTAAGGCTCGTATCGAGCAAATTCGCCGTCAAATCGAAGAAACCGAATCTTCCTACGACAAAGAGAAGCTGCAAGAGCGTCTGGCTAAACTAGCTGGTGGTGTCGCCGTTGTTAAAGTGGGTGCTGCTACCGAAACCGAAATGAAGGATAAGAAGCTGCGCCTAGAAGACGCCATCAACGCAACCAAAGCTGCTGTGGAAGAAGGTATCGTTCCTGGCGGTGGTACAACACTGGCTCACCTGTCTCCTGCGCTCGAAGAATGGGCAAACAGCAACCTCAAAGATGAAGAGTTGACTGGTGCGTTGATTGTATCGCGCGCCTTGGCTGCTCCTCTCAAGAGAATTGCTGAAAACGCTGGTCAAAATGGTGCTGTCATTGCTGAGCGAGTGAAGGAGAAAGACTTCAACACTGGTTTCGATGCTGCTCAGAACGAATTTGTCAATATGTTTGATGCTGGTATTGTTGACCCAGCCAAAGTGACTCGTTCTGCTCTGCAGAACGCTGCTTCCATTGCTGGTATGGTGTTGACTACCGAATGCATCGTGGTTGACAAGCCTGAGCCTAAGGATAACGCTCCTGCTGGCGCTGGCGCTGGTATGGGCGGCGGCGACTTCGATTATTAAAATTCTTGTTGGGTGGGTCGGAAAACCTGCCCAATTGTGACAACAGCGGCTTCCCTGGTGGAGGCGGCTGTTTTTTTGTTGACATTAAGACCATGAACCCACCTACACCAATTTTTGAACTTAAAAACGTCACCAAACAATTTGGAACCTTCCAATCTCTCACTGACATCAACTTGCAAATTTATCCAGGTGAACGAGTCGCCCTTGTGGGTTCCAGTGGTGCAGGGAAAAGTACCTTAATTAGCTTACTCAACGGTACACTGCAACCCACAAAAGGGGAAGTGTGGGTACTTTTGATCGCAACTTGGCACGTCTATGTCTTAGAGGATGTTTGTAAAGTATCCATTCCTACTAGCCCTGGCGACTGTAAGTCGCGGCTATACAGACAAAATCCGCCTACGAGGGTTTAAAACCCTTAATTTTTGGTTAGTCCGCGCAGGCGGTGAGACAGCGCTGCAGGAGGGTCTGCCGACAGAGGCGACTGCGTAAGCGCAAAGCGCAGGCTCCTTCATGTGCGTAGCGTGCCCGCAGGGCTTAGGTCTTACCCGTTCGCCGTCAGGCGTGGCGTCAGCCATAGGGACTTCGTTTGTGTAGTAGCGTTCGCGTAGCGTGCGCCTTAGCGCATATTATATTCGCCTAAAACTTTTCAAACATCCTCTTATCCTAATTTAACCAGCAGCAGTCAAATAAGCTTCTAATGCTTCAGAACCACCAACGAGTTTGCCATTAACAAACACTTGGGGAACAGTTGATGCACCTGTGACAGCTTGTAAGGTGCGAGGTGTCACATCTTTGCCCAATACAATTTCTTCGTAATCAATGCTGCGATCGCTTAACATTTCTTTAGCACGCGCACAGTAAGGACAACCTGCTCTCGTAAACAGAGAAACTAATTGAGGCTTCACTGCTTCAGGGTTGATGTATCTCAGCATTGTTTCTGCATCAGATACCTTAAAGGGGTCGCCTGGTTCGTCAGGCTCAATGAACATCTTATCAACCACGCTATCTTTTACCAACATGGAATAGCGCCAAGAGCGTTTGCCAAACCCTAGGTCGGTTTTATCCACAAGCATTCCCATGCCTTCTGTAAATTCACCATTACCATCGGGTATAAAAGTTATGTTTTGTGCTTGTTGGTCTTTCGCCCATTCATTCATCACAAAGGTATCATTAACAGAGATACAGATGATTTCGTCTACGCCATTGTCTTTAAAAACTTTTGCCAACTGGTTATAGCCAGGAACATGAGTTGATGAGCAAGTGGGAGTAAACGCTCCCGGCAGAGAAAAGACTATTACGGTTTTACCTGCGAATAGATCATCACTTGTCACGTTCACCCACTGATTGTCCTGACGCAGGCGAAAGGTAATATTGGGAACTCTTTGTCCCTCTCGATTAGAAAACATAAATTTGGCTCCTTAGTGAATCTCCTAATAAATCATACTCATAACGAATATGACTTTTCAATAGCAAATTGACTAAGTCATTTTAAGGCACAACAGACGTAACGGAGCAACTAAAGCGCAAGTTTGTGTCTTTTCCTACATATCTTTTAGGGCAGACAAGATACTTGCCATATTTTCTTTTATATCCAAATATCAGAGGTGCAATCGCCACCAGGATAGCGTATCTCATGAGCGCGAGATGGACCAGCAGGTTCTTTGCCAAAGTCAACGAAGAAATTCTCGTTAATTTTCATGCCCCCGTTTTCAGTGTCGCAGTCAATCTGCAACAGATATGAGCCAGTCTTGGATAAGTCAGGGTAAAATTGATTGTCCCAAGTGCTAAACAGAGAATTAGTGACATAAAGCCGCTTGCCATCGAGACTCAGTTGCAGCATTTGCGGTCCACCAGCTAACTTTTTGCCTCGTACATGATCACTCTTGCCCAACAAGCCACCGCACCAAACTTGACCTTTGAGTTTAGGATGGGAGGGGTCGCTGATATCGTATTGGCGGATATCTCCGTGCAGCCAGTTGGAGAAATAGACGTAGCGATCGTCCATTGAAATCAGGATATCGGTAATTAAGGATGGTACGGGGATCTGCCAGCCTTCCACCTCGACTGATGGCACATCAATCACTTTCTCTACTTGCCAATGACCGTTGGACTTGTACCAATGCCAAACATTACTGCTAAGTGCAGTACCAACAAACCCGTGAGTGCTGTCGGGGTTATGGTGGAAGCGCACTTCTAAGGGGATGAGTCCTTCTTCACCTAAATCAAAACTTTGGATAATTTCGTGTTTCGACCAATCCCAAAAATGGAGTTGGCAACCGTAATTTCCAGCCGCCACATCGTTGAGGTCAAAGCCGGGATAGTAGGTTTTGGGTGCGCCCCACTCACTACTTACCATAACGTTATGACGCGGCTGATACCAAAAGTCATAGTTAAAGCGCATACCTTCGGCTTTGCGTTCCCAACGTCTAGCAATGTCAAAATTCTCATCCAGTAACAAAAAGCCACCTGGCCCATTCCCCTCGCTGTCACCCAGCATGGAAATCATGACATGATTATCAGCTAGGCAGTGTACGGTATGGGGGGCTGTTAGATTGGTTTTTTCCTTGATTTCTTCAGGTTCAATGACTTTGTGAAGTTTCGGGGCTTTGACATCCGCTGTATCTACAATGTGAATTCTGCTGGAACGTTGACCGGGAATCACCAGAAAACGCCGAGATTTACTAGCATCGTCGTGACAAGAACTGCAAGCATTCCAGCCAAAATGATGCAGTTCATCGCCAACATACGGCATTGGTAGGCGGTGAATGACTTGGGAGTATGTCGGGGAGTTGGGATCAACATCCACGGTTGCAAGATAATCTGGCTCCTCTATACCCGTACCCGTATAGAGTGCAATTGTATACAGTACCTTTTCACGTTCTGCTTTCGTTGCTGCTTCTGGGGAAGCATAGCCGGGACCGCAGCAAGCAAGAGTCATAGTTTTCTGTCTCCAATAGAATTTTCACTAATGACTTAGCCAATGCATCCTGTGTTGTTGATATTGCTGTTGCAATTGGTACATATGGTTAAACAAATTCCAGCAATACTCCTCTGGCAATCCGCAGGTGATAGCACCACGTAGGACAACGTTAAAGTACCAGTCGTTGGGCGCAGCTTCCTCTAAAAGCTTGTTCACCACGACGTATGTACGAACATTTTTATAAACCTGTCCTTGAGTGTGAACTTCGACAAATTCATGGCAATAACCGCCTTGTGGGACATCTTCGCGTTTATCTAGATGTTCGCTTAATCGCCAAGGTAGCAGGTATAGTACTCCTTTCACGCTACCTTTGGGGTCTTTCACCACATCCAAAACACCACAATTGCGAGTCGGTGAATAACGATAAAATCCTAGCCGATAACCTTTGAGTGTTGCAGGACCAATGACATAGGGGTGAGTCTTCTCACCAAGAGAGCGTTTCAAATCAACAGGACACATACATGAGCCATAAGCAAAATAGTAAAACTTCAGCTCTTTCTCTTGTACCTGTTGCAGCCTCAAATCTGGATTTGCAGGATTAAGAGTTTGTACCCAAGTATGGTGAATGTGCCCGTAAGAATTGCTCATCTATCCCAAGTATTATTAAGTACGCACCATATCATACTATATCCTCAAACTGAATACAACTTATTCCGATAAACAATCCGTAGATTAATAGATGTGTAGGGAGCGCTTTGCGCTCCCTACATTCTTAGATCCTACTGATAGTTACTGCTAATCTGCTTCCAAGCGTTGACTATTATCCGTAAATCCTCGGGTAAGCTATTTTGAGAAATATCGTTGTATTTAACCGTACCATCGCGGTTGGTTAGGGTGTAGGTGATGTAATCAGCAGCGCCCCTAGGTGCTGGATAACTTATATTGTTGAATTCATAACCCTGCTTTTCTAGCAATTGCTCAAACCTTTCCACTTGTTGCAGGGAAATGCGGCGAACGCTACGCTCAGAATCATTCGTATCACCAACCCGAACACGAATAAGGCTCCCGTCGTCGAGCAAAACAGTTTCGTAGGTTCTACCAGCCAAGCCACCACTAGAGATTTGCCGGAAAATAACGCCGCTATCTAAAGGTCGTGGTAACTCACTTCTAGGGATGGGAATTGGTTTGATCTGTCTGTTGTTATCAGCAATTGAGCTAGCTTTTTCATCTAAAATAACAGTACCTGATTCTCCAACGCGATAAACCAAGCGTTGTTCCCCATCACTCACAGTGACCTCCCAACCAGGCACAACAACTGCGGCGCATAAAGCCAGAGGGTCTGCTATGCCCAAACAACTATCAGACCATTGTCGCCGTTCCACTTCAACTATCCGTAATTGCGAAATTGGCACTTCTGAACGCTTAGAAGCTCGCACCAAAATTCTTTCAGCGATATCTCTGGGTAAATTAGCATTAGGCGTTTCACTATACTGCCCTGAAAGCTGAATTCGGGAACCTTTGTCATCAGTGAGAAACACCCAGCGGTTTAGCCCAGCGCCTACTGTGACTTGCCAACCGGAAACGGCAATGGGGTCGCAAGAATAAGGATAAGTCTGACGCTCGCACCCATAATTCCATTGTGTTGGTTTAGATCCAACAATACTCAGTGACCTTTCAGGTAAGCCCGACTCTTCCCTTGCCCGACGCAAAACAGCATCTCTGAGTTTTTGAGGTAACTTGCCTTCACTGAATTTACTCTCCTTTTCATTCAGCCTGATTTTAGAACCTGTTGTATTGGTGTGATAAACCAAGCTTTGGTCAGCTGCTCCGACAACCACCCGCCAACCCCTTTCCAGAGCTTCGGTACAGCCTTCACCTGGCTTGGGTAGGTCCAAACAGCCATTGCCCCAAGTCCGCTGTTGAGCTTGGCTAATATTTAGCCGAGAAATTGGTAATTTCAAGCGTTGGGACGCAGCTTGCAGGATAGTATCCTCTATATATTTTGGAAAGTTGTGTGGCAGATTGCTTGTAAGAATATAGGGATTTGCCAAGCGTATCGAACGCCCGTTGCTATTAGTATGATAAATCCACGTTTGAGCGCCATCTGAGAGGACAACGCGCCAACCTGGAACGAATGCTTGAGTGCAAAGTTCGTCAGGATGGGGCAAATTCAAGCATCCGTTACGCCAAGTCCGTTGACTGTAGTTAATGATTTCTACTTTTCTAACAACAATTTGCTCTCTGTTAGATAAATCTCGAAATATTGCGTTAGCAACTCGACGTGGTAAGGAGTTAGTTTTCAGGTTTTCTTTTACAACTTGATTTGCTGTTTCTGTAAAATATTGCCCAGGGGCAGCCGTAGCGCTTTTTATCGCATAAAAACTGCTACCAACAGACAAAAATCCAGATAACACTAAGGCTGTAAAAATTCGCGCTTGTTTAGTAGTACAATATTTTCCCACAGTGTTTTTCATAGCAATATGGCAAGTTTGATTATGATGGATACGGTAAATCTACCGTCTATATAGTAGTTAAGAGATGTTAGTATGTAGTCAAGAAATAAGAACTAATCACTAGCAACTATGAACAGAAAAAATGGGTCTATCATCCCATATAATAAAAAGGAATTGGGATAGTTAAAGCAACTGTATTTCGAGTGATATGTCAAGATAGACGCTAGTATGATTGTCAATTGTTCCTTAGTTTTTATACTAAAAATTATTCTGGGTAAAACTACCTCACCCTGGAGAATCACCTGATTGGGTGATTTGGATTGAGAAGAACTCAGAAGAAACCAGAAATAAATCCCTTGAAATTCCCCACCTTTTTAATTGGTTCCTGACAGTTGTCAATGCCATGTCCACTTAAGAGTGAAATTGAGAACCACAGATGGACGAGGCAGTGCGTTACGCAGCGTAGCACGCGCAACTTCTGGGCAGGAGTTAGCCGCTGCCGTACAGATGAAGCTTTATCTGTGGTCATCCTGTGTCTATCTGCAGTTTCATCCTTCAAATTGAGAAGGCTTTGGGAAAATGTAGATAACGATGAAAAATAATCTCTGTCGATTCATTAAGGAAAAAAAAGTATCGGCTCAATAATTTGGGGTAGGCAGTGATTCAAGCTGCCACGACCAGCCCAATGGAATGAGAGAAGATTTCTCGCGAATAACTTGGGCAAGAGAGGGGATTGCTCGAATTTGAGAAATACGGTCACGCATATACTCAAAAAAGCTGATTTCTAACTTGCGAGTAGTAGCCACAAGAGACATAAAAGTATCCCAAGCTTGAGTTCCCTCAGTTGTCTGAGTTGCATAGCTAACATTACGTCGCTGCACCATAGTCCTAGCAGCTAATTCAGCAGGATTATTATGCAGGGGTAATTCCGGATGCTCTAAAACTAGAAGCAGTTCTGAAGCTTTGGCAACAGTTAATCGTTTTCGTTCATCCAACTGTTCGTAACCACTTTTTGTATCAAAAAGTTTCCAGAATTTAGACTTTAGTTCTCGTGCGACTTCTGCACTGGGAAAATCTCTGTAAGTGAGTAATTCTCGGTAATAATCCCAGAAATCATCCAAGAATTTATCAAGGGCTTGTTGATGATAAGCAACCAGTGGACTTAACTTCTTATAATGTCGTCCCTCATCTACCCAGCATAAAGCCAAATCATCAGTGAGTAACTTGAACTGAGGAGCATCATCACATACGAGAGCTTGCACCACTGGCCAATCTCTTTGCTGATGATAAAAGGCGATTGCGGCTGCTTCTAAAACACGAGTACGTTGGACAGAGCCTAATTTGGGTAGATATGTATCAAGTAGTGTATTAAAGTCTGTGCAGCTAAATACAGTTTCTTGAGGCAAGAGTTTTAGAGAATTCTTCCATTTAGTCGGTAGTTGGAAAGCCTCCAGGAGTGAGAAGGTGAGTTGGTTAAGAAGAAACTCTAGTTCTCGTCCGTTTTGTAATCCCTTCAGTACAGTTAATCTGTCTTTGTTGGGAGTTGTAAAGTAGACCGTATACAAAGGGTTACACACTACATTGGTGGTATAGTTGACTCCAGCAACACGGGCACCAGTCTGGTCAAACTGCTGCCAGGGACTGCTAGCTAGCCCAGCTTCATAGATTTCACTTTTCTCGCTTTCAAAACAAGGGTGGTTTTTGATCAACAGGTTGGACAAATGCCCTGCTGACATGGAGATGCCAATATCCTCTAAAAACTCTAACAGTTTGCCTTGGGTCATATTGCCTCCATAGTACAAACTAATCACCAAGGCTTTTATTCCCGGGCCAAATTCTCCAGAGTAACCTAGTGGTAGTTCTGCCAGATAAGTTTTTCCTTCAGACGGCGAATAGTATTTCTGTTTACGGAATAATACGTTATCGGCTGCCAGGGTGATGTCTTGAACGATTACTTCCTCGTAACCTTTGAATTGTGCATCTGCTGGCAGTCATTCTAAGGGATACTCCAGTATTTCTTCTCGGTCTATTTTTAGATGAGCATTTTTGCTGCCCTTGGAGTGGTTTTTCAGAGTCTTTCGTTCTTCTTCTGATGAGTGGTTGTTTGAGAACCCTCTCGGTTTTTTGGCTTTGATGTCTGGCTGACCCTGTTCTCCCTTGAGGCGGTTGTTTTCGTCTCTTAAGCGTTGGTTTTCTTCTCGTAACTCTTTTACTTCTGTATGTAATTGCTCTATCAGGTTCAGTAGTATCTCTACTGTTTGACGCAAGGACTCCTCTGCAATTTCCTTCGGGTTGATGGTTTGCACTAAAGTCTCTACTAACTTTTCACTCGATTGCTTTTGCGTCATCTGTCATATTCTACGACGCTATGTGTTCCTCGCTCGTTTTTTTATTTTTCTCGACTACCCCTGTTTATTGAGCCGATACAAAAAAAACTCGTTGTGTTTCCATTTCGGCAACTCTTCTGGCATCAAGATATATATTACAGAATATAACAGTTGTAGTATAAACCAACAAATAGAATAAACTTTTCGGCAAAAACCAGGAATTTTTAAAAAAGATAAACAATGATGCTACTGCTTTACCAAACGGGGAATGCTATGTAAAGGCACAAGAGCAACTTCTGCCCAGATATCTTAGTCATTGTTGATCGTTTTCTGATACAAAATTCAACTTTTTTAACAGTAGATGGTGAAAAAATTGGTGAAATGGTGTAAAAAGCTTCTGTCTCACGAAGCTCCAGCAATCAAACAACAGGCGTTTTTTGCACTCTTGGTAGCTCTAAGCATGGTAGCTGCTGTGCTGCTCTCGTTTCCCTCATACGCTCAAAATACTCCTAACCGTCCGCAGAGATCTGAGTTACGGGGCGCGTGGCTAACTAATATAGATAGCGATGTGCTCTTTGAGCGAAATCGTCTCCAAGGCGCTTTGCAAAGCCTGAAAAGCCTAAACTTCAACACAGTATATCCTACTGTTTGGAATTGGGGTTGGACACTGTACCCCAGCAAAGTAGCACAAAGAGTGATTGGGCGATCGCTTGACCCAGCCCCTGGGCTGCAAAGGCGAGATATACTCAAAGAAATCGTCACGGTCGGGCATCAAAAAGGCTTAACAGTCATTCCCTGGTTCGAGTTTGGTTTTATGGCACCTGCTGACTCACAACTAGCCAAAAATCGTCCGCAATGGCTAACTAGTCGCCGCGACGGTAACAAAATCTGGAAAGAAGGTACCCACAATCGGGTTTGGCTGAATCCTTTTCACCCTGAAGTTCAACAATTTACACAAGATTTAATTGTCGAAATTGTGAGAAACTATGACGTTGATGGCATTCAATTTGATGACCATTTTGGTTTGCCTGCTGAATTGGGATATGATGCTTACACGGTTGCATTGTACAAAAAAGAACATCGTGGTCAAGCTCCTTCAACAAATGCTCAAGACCCAGAATGGGTGCGGTGGAGAGCTAACAAAATAACTGACTACATGAAGCGCGTATTCAAAGCCATTAAAGCGACAAAAAGAAATTGCCTTGTCTCTGTAGCGCCTAATCCCCAACGATTTTCCTACGAATCCTTCTTAGCAGACTGGGAAAAGTGGGAACGGATGGGACTTATTGAAGAACTGGTTTTGCAGATATATCGCGATGACATGAATGTCTTTATCCAGGAACTAGAGTCCCCAGAAGTGAAAGCAGCACAAAGTCATATTCCCGTGAGTGTCGGTATTATGAGCGGGTTAAAAGGCAAATTTGTGCCTATGCAACAAATACAAACACAAGTGCAAAAAGTGCGAGAACGCAACTTTGCTGGAGTCTCCTTCTTTTTCTACGAAACTCTCTGGAATGTGACTGGTGAAACACCACAACAACGTCAATCTGGTTTGCTGAAAATTTTCCCAACACCAGTTGCTTATCCAAATCTACTTGCTGGTTGGAAACCGTAAGTTGGATAGTTCCGAGCCGCGTTTCGTGTCTAGGAACAACTGTTTGCGCCTTTGCGCTTCTTTGCTTTTCCAAACTTCAAGGGTTTCGCAAAGGCACAAAACCAGCTTGTTCTACAAATTTTTGACCCTCATTGCTCAAGAGTATATTGGCGTAAGCAACACCCGCCTCTTCGTCAAGTCCACCATTCCTTTTTACTAGAACAAACAGTCGTCTAGTGATCGGGTAAGAGCCATCTACAAAAGCAGTTTTATTAATGGCTGTGCAGGTGTCATCAGCACAGGGAGACACAAAAGGTGAATTAACTTCCTTAGCCAAAGGGAGAACACGAATCGAGTTTTGATTGATGGCTTCCGATGTTGTAGCATAACTGATACCACCAGGAGTTTTGGCAACCTTACGGATAGACTCGGTAGTGTCTCTCACTTCCTGCACATTTGTTCCAAATGATTGTTTTGCCAAAACTTTTTCATAAAAGAAATCCACTGTCCCGCCATATTCAAGGTTACGACTGAAAGGCGCGATTGCCACATCAGGTCCCCCCACTTGCTTCCAGTTCGTCATTCTTCCAGTGAAGATACCTCGCGCTTGAGCCAAGGTTATACCTTTCAAGCCTTGAGCTACCAACTGAGGATTGACATAAAAGGCAATGCCATCAATAGCAATAGGTATTTGTTCTAGTTTAAAATTCTGGCTTTGAGCTTTTTCCAACTCCTCGTCTTTTAAAGCTCGAGAAGACTGAGAAAAACTTAGCTGACCTTCAAGTAGCATATCGATACCATTACCAGACCCTGGGTTTCCGGCTAGCGGCTCAGTATAGCGCAACTGAAATTCAGGATGAGCTTGATTGATAGTGGCAAAAAAATCCCGTTTTCCGAAGCGTTTAAAAATATCAGATCCTTTTCGCAGTGGTGCAAAGGTTGTAGACCCACCGTAATTGAATATTCCTTTTGGCACATTAGGCACATCAGCAATCTTGCTGCAGATAGTTTGAGCACCTAACTGTTGACAGCGAGCTGGTGGAGAAGATGGAGAAGAGGAAAAAAGGGCTTGAGTTGTGTTTTTTACTGCTGTTTTTGATATATTCTCTGATATCCATAAAGCAACTATTGCAACGCACAAGCCTGTGAAACCTATAACGAAGACTTTAACCTGTCTGCTTGTGTTATTTGTGTTATTCATCACAAATATTTCCTCGTAAAGCAAAAATGTTGCATTATATACCCATAATATATAATATATTGAGATTACTTTGCTTTTATGAATTTTTAAGTAGAATTCACTTCTTCACTATTTTCCAGATAAATTTTAATAATAAAAACGCCAAAAAAGCGGCAACAAGAGACAGTAACTCTGTCGTAAATATCGGCAAGCGTCGAGGAGATATTTTCAGCCATAAATTTAGAACTAGAAAAATTATCGGTGTCGGAATGGCAGCATAAATAAATAAAGAAAATTTCTGAACGGTTGTTAAGCCTGGTATGTGATATAGGGCAAGAGAGATGACACCAACCAAAAATAGCAGGCTGACTAGAGAGCCAATATTAAAATTTCCTCTGACAAGGGCGATCGCCAATAACCAAATAGCCGCCCCCATTAAGGCTGTCCTGCCTAATAATTCTAAAGTGTTAGACAGGTTATCCCCTTGGACTGGGGGAGGGGTTAGCTCGGATGCTGCTTGATTTGATGGTTGCGTGAGCGGCTGATGAATAACAGGATATGGAGTATCGGGTTTGGGGTTAAGTGTTTCAGGATGGATATTTTTATAGTGTTGAAAATGCTCTATTTCTCGTTTAGTCTTTTCCTGAAAAGGCTTTATTTCTGGGTCAAAATTGTTAATTAAAGCCAACCATTCTTGTATCGATTGAGGGCGTTCCTTTGAATTTAGCGCCATCCCTTTGATAATGGTATCATTCACTTGATCGGTGATATTCGGGTTGTAGTTTTTTGGACGTACTAATGGGTCGGATTCACCGTTGGCAGTGTGAGAATATCTCTCTTGGGCAGTTGGGGGATTTTCCTGAGTTAACAGAACATACAAAGTTGCTGCCAACGCATAAATATCCGTATATGGACCGTTAGGTTCGTTGCTTCTATACTGCTCAAGTGGTGCATAAACCTTGGAAAAATATACGGTCATATCGTTACGGCTGAATTCACGGGCAATGCCAAAATCTATTAAGACAGCTTCTTGAGTACCGTCTCGGATCATGATATTTCCAGGCTTTACATCCCGATGCACGAAATTGTTTTGATGAAACACATTGAGGGCAGCACTAATTTGACGGATGTAATGCAACGCTTCATTTTCTTCCAGGCTGCGCCCACGTCGCTCCAGCAGTTGAGCGAGAGTTTCACCCTGGATGTATTCTATGACTATGCAGGGCATTTCACCTTGGTAAAAAATATCGTAAATTTGCACAATGTGAGGATGCTGGCATTTGCTTAGTCGTTTCGCCTCGTTAACAAAATCTTCCTTGAATTTATGAAAAGTGGGAGCGCTTTGTACATCTCGATTGAGGGTTTTGATCACAACATCCCGACCGAGTACTTCATCACTAGCAAGGCAGGCAACACCAAAGCCTCCTTTTCCCAAAAAGCGTGTGATAATAAATCGTCCATTTTGTAACCGATACTTCAGTGGCCACTCTCTAATAAGATTCTCTAGGTTGTTAGCGTAACCCTCTAACCCATTAGCCGTTATTCCTTTGGGGATTTGGTAGTTCCCCTCAGTTAATATTCTGCGATTTCTACCATTAGGTTGGTCTTGCACCATAATGTCTATCCTGCGTGTTTCTAAAAAAATTTAGCTAGTAGATGCAGGTGACGTTCAGTTGTCGCAGCTAATTTTCAATTAGTTTTACAGCTAACTTTTCACAGATTCAACTGTCATATTAGATATTTTTTAACGAGTTAGAGGGTTTAAATTGCTACAAACCACATTCCCCAGGTTAATTCAATCATTATGGTATTTTGCAGAATGTAAGCTCAATAAGGATTTCAGGCACTGAACCCGAATTTCTGCATTTGCGATTGCCCAAACGGCATTGTGCGGCGCGCAATTGCGTTGAACGAAAGTGTCTGAATGGCACTTATTGATACAATTTTCAATAATCTACAGGGGAATTAGGCTTGTTTCAGTCGTTACGCTTGTATTACCCCCCATAGCTAATCAAAAGTGTGAAACGTTTATACGTTTATAAAGACGTTGCGTTGCAACGTCTTTACAAATCACCCGCCAATCCCCAAACGCCCAGCTAAACCGGAAGTGAGTGGAAGCAGAGTAGCAACCATCAAGAACAAAGCCAAAAGACCCAAAGCAGCCCGTGCATCATCGGGTTCGGTAATTTCATTTAAACTGGGACGTTCTAAATCTCGTTGTAAAAACAGAATCACAATTGCCCAGTACATAGCTAAAGAAGTACCGAGAGACACTAATCCCAGCACAATTAGGGTTGCTAGTGTTGCTCGTCCTGCTGTTTTGCGTCCGTAAATCGCTTGAACAATACGACCACCATCTAGTTGACCTGCTGGCATTAAATTTAAAGCAGTGATGACCAAACCTAACCAACCAATCACCACAAGTGGATGTACATTTACTACAGGTGAGTGTAATGCAGAACCGAGGATAACCCGCGCTAAGGTTCCTACCAGAATTGAACCAGAGAAAAACTCATTTGGTAATTGAAATAGACTCCCTTTATGAGAAAGTAGTAATCCAGTCACCAACATGAATAAAGATAAAATTCCCCCAGCAGCAGGTCCTGCCAAGGCTATATCAAATAGTACCTTGCGGTTGGGTAAAAAAGATTCAAAACGAGTAATAGCACCAAATGAACCAATTTGCACAGCAGGAAGAAAGTAAGGCAAGCTGAGGCGGATTTGATGACGGCGGGCGAGTAACCAATGACCAATTTCGTGAGCTACCAAAACCGCTAAGACACCAGCACTGATGGGTAAAACTTCTGGGAACCGTTCTGGGTTGGTAAAGAAATCAAAGTTCAGGAGTAACCCCCCAGCTTCCAGACTTGTGGCGATGGTTCCCACAAGTAGGATAACAGCAAAGACTTTCTGCGCTAAGGTCATCGGACGAGGGTCATTGCGGCTGGGAAGAACAATCACCACAGGTCTACCATCTGTGTTTTCCACTAAAAAAAGACGGTATTTATCACCTAGTCGTTCTTGCAAACTCGTAGTGAGACGATTATGAACCGCTTCTGGCTCTCCCCGCAGATTTCCTTTAAAGATTGCTCCTTCCTGGTAGCCAATGGTTTCTGTGGTAAAAAATGTATCAATGCCGAAAATCCCTTTAATGATGTTCAAGTCTTCTTCAGGAATCGGCAAGACTTCTATTTTCAATTGTGCAGATCCTTCCGGAGCGTTGGAATTATCTGTGGGACTGGCTTGTAGTGAGGAATCAGCCTCAAGCCTTTGAGTTGCCCGTTGCCTAAGTATCGCATCTTGTCCGGCTGCTCGCAACTGTCTTCCTAAGAAGATGTACACCCCAGCGGATGCTACCAACAAGAACAATATGCCTACTATATTGATGTAAATCCCTGCTGCAAACAAGCCAAAAAATAACAACCAAGGAGCTATTAATACTACCGACTGTAACCAGGCTAGGATTCCCAGTTTGCCATAAGGTCTGGCGCGATATAAGCCCCAACCTAAGATTCCGAAAGCGACCAGCACAATTGTGGCAATAATAGGTGTTTCTGATGAATTCAACATCTTTAAACCTTTGTTTTTGAAACCAAGCCTGAGTAGGTCAGTTGTTTACGGATATTAATAATTTATAACGAGGCTGTCGCAGATTTAGAGATTGATCTGACGGATGTAGTGGATGATGAGTTTGGTTTGACAAGGCAGTGTTGAGTTACAACACAAACCCGGTTTCTTCAAAAACCGGGTTTTTGAGTGCTGAACTTATGTGATTCGTAACTTCATTAGTTTCCAATAGGCGGAGCAAGAGCTACACGGGGAGTTCCTCCACCTCCAACGCTCTTAAGTTCATTGTTATCAACAATTTGACCTCTCCCCTGCCGCTCATGAGTGCCTGTTCCTCCGGGGCTTTCACGCTCCCGTTAAACTTTTGGTAAACTGCTTGGAATAGCTTCATAAAGTCTTCATAAAACGAACCATTTGTGCCCTCAAAATCGTAGCCGAAGGTGTTGCGAAACTCTTCAGGCACTTGTTTGTTTGCTGAAAAAGCTACTCCTCAATTATTTTCTGTGATACTGCTAATTCTTGGCGTGGATCATAGACAATGTGCCTACCAATTAGTCTGTATTATCTTACACAAGGGAGTGCGAATTTGTCCATGTTTGTAGTTTTTTTTAAACCTTTACAAAAAAAATAAACTTTCCTGCCTGTCAAATAGGATGAATCTTTAGAAGCATTATCCAAAACTGTTATTTTTTCCTGCTTTTAGAGAAAAAATGACCTATATTGCTGATTTACAATAATTTTACAATTTAGCAACAAAATAGAGCGAATATTTAGAGTATGAAGAAGGTACATTTAGTGGTTTGTGATATCTACTTCACAGGCTTGGTGGATGTTTATCTCTTCCCCCTTGTGGAACAGACATCTTGCTTGTGTAGAGAATCGATGGGAGTGCCGTAATTTTACTAGTTAGGTATTTTTGCTTTATCCTTTCTGTTGTTAAAGTGTGGCGTCGTGATACCATCACTTCAATCGTGGGATTGCATAAGTATGAAAAAATACCTTATACAAGTACCAATGTTTGTCTTCAAAAGACTGGAATATACATCAATCATCTTAGATATATAGGTTTTTTCTATCAATTTTGGTGGTCAAAAGGAAGATAAAAAGAATACAAAAGTATAAGAAAGTTACTGATATAAACTTTTTTCCCCTATAAGGAAAGGGAAGTATTTATACTTTTATGTACTAATATAAAATAAAAGATAAAAAGTAACGTTAAGTAAAGATTAGCGAAATCACACAGGACAACAAAGGAAATGCCTAGAGAGCATTTGTTTAGCTCGAAGGATGCCCTTGTTCGGCTCTAAAAAGCAAAACCTTTTTCAATACTAAGAGGAAGATAAGGGAGTGAATTGGCAGACCCTTACACAACAAAATAATCAACGCTACGACTCCAAGGCGATCGCCCGCTACTACCGCTACCGTCCCTGGTTGGCATGGGCACGGGCAATCAAAATAATTTGGTTTTTTGCGGTATTTATTCTTAGTCTCAAGTGGGATGAATGGCAAAATCAACAGGAGCAAAACAAGTTCAAAAGAGCTATCCAATTGCGGCAGTTGCTGACTCGCCTCGGTCCCACCTTCATTAAAGTTGGCCAAGCCCTGTCAACGCGACCAGACCTGATACGCAAAGATTACCTAGACGAACTGGTGAAACTGCAAGACCAGTTACCACCTTTTGATAGTGTACTCGCCTACAAAATTATCGAAACCCAACTAGAGCGCTCAATTGACGAAATTTTTAGCGAGTTGTCGCCGACTCCCGTTGCTGCTGCTAGCTTGGGACAAGTTTACCGTGGTCGTCTCCACAGTGGTGAAGAAGTGGCGGTGAAGGTACAACGCCCTAATTTGCGCCCAGTTCTCACACTCGACCTTTATCTCATGCGCTGGGCAGCTGGTTGGTTAGGTCCTTGGTTGCCCTTAAACCTTGGTCACGACCTCACAATGATTGTGGACGAGTTTGGCACCAAGTTATTTGAGGAAATTGATTACATCAACGAAGCCCGCAACGCGGAGAAATTTGCAAATAACTTCCGCGATCACCCTCAGGTCAAAGTGCCCCTTATCTATTGGCGTTACACCAATACCCGCGTTTTAACCCTAGAGTGGATTAACGGCTTCAAACTCACCGAAACAAAGAGTATTCGCGAAGTAGGTTTAGATCCAGAGACGATCATTCAAATAGGTGTCACCGCAGGTTTACAACAGCTCTTAGAACACGGTTTCTTCCATGCTGACCCCCATCCAGGTAATTTATTTGCCATGCCCGACGGTCGTATGGCTTACATAGACTTCGGCATGATGGATCAGTTACATGAAATTACAAAAGAAACTCTGGTAGATGCACTCGTAAATGTCGTTAATAAAGACTACAACGACTTAGCTGAAGATTTTGTCAAGCTAGGCTTTCTCACTCCAGAAACGGATATTCACCCGATAGTACCAGCATTAGAGGTGGTTTTGGGAGATGCCATTGGCAAAAACGTGGGGGATTTTAACTTCAAAACCATCACTGATAAGTTCTCAGAACTGATGTATGAATATCCTTTTAGAATTCCTGCGAAGTTTGCTTTGATTATTCGTTCTTTGGTCACGCAAGAAGGGATTGCTTTGAGCCTCAACCGGAATTTCAAAATTGTTGAAGTGGCGTACCCCTATGTGGCAAGGCGCTTGCTGACGGGAGAATCTGCACAACTGCGGCGACGATTGCTTGATGTGCTGTTCAAAGATGGTAAATTCCAGTGGCATCGGTTAGAAAATTTGATTGCGATCGCCCGCACGGATGGTAACTTCGACGTATTACCCACAGCCCAATTGGGATTGCAATATCTACTGTCTGATGAAGGCAAGTTTCTCCAGCGACAGTTGGTGCTTGCTCTCACTGAAGATGATCGCCTTCATACAGAAGAAGTTCAACGCTTATGGCTTTTGGTTAAAGATGACTTAAAACCCACTCGCTTGTTAAATGTGGCGATTGAAGTTTTAACAGAGTTCTCTAGAGAGGGAGTCGTTGCTATTCTACCGAAAGCCTTGAAAAAATTATGAATCATAATTTATGAATTATGAAAAAATTTTTTATGATTCATAATTTTTTACCCAATACCTATCAGGAGTTTTCATGTACTATTTTCCTGAACAACCACCCTATGTTTTGTTAGTTGTTGGATTGTTTGCAGCATTAGCCTCAGGTACAGCGTTAGCCGGAACGCTCAAATTAATTGTGCAAAAATGGAAAAACGATGGTGCAGAAACTTCTGGCACTCGTATAGCAATTAGACATTTGTCTGTCCCATTTCTAGGCATAACTGTCGGTGTTTGTCTGTTTCTTTGTTCAGGTTTTGAGATATTTGGCTTTCCGCCCTTGCTTGCCTATGCAGTTGGTGTACCAGTCACTCTTCTGACTTGCTTGCTCATGTGGTTTCAGTTGGGAAGTATGCTGGCTTTCATAGAACGCCAAGGAATACAAGCTCTAGATTTAGATTCTTTGCAGTAGAACTACTAGTTATAAACAGGGTAGATAACGCTTACCCTGTTTATATTTTATTTTTATATCATCATTCTTTCATTCAGAATCAATTATTGATTTTATCCTTAAAATTGCGATACTTAAGCTGAAAATTACTGATTTTTTGCTTTAAAAAACTGCTGGTAGACTTTTGCAGACGCATTAGCTGACTTGGGCGGGTAAAGGTTTTAGGTCTAGATTCTGGAGACTTGAGGTAACGGTAATGTAGGAACACTTCTCTATATGGAATAGAGACATCCTCTCCTGCACAAAGACGTGTAAAGCTTGATGAGGGCACACTCATGTAATGTATGTATGTCAGCCGACGCCCGTGGTCGTATAAAACGTTGTCTACTACATCAAATTGAGAAGACCAGTGATTACCAGTTACATGTTTTGTATCAGAATAGGCAAAGTTGTAGTAGGATATTCCACTACGGCAAATCATATAGTTAAATAAGGATTGGTCAGGTCCTCCCAATGCCATTACGTCAGCTTCACCTGACTTTAATTTGTCTAGTAAATTTGCTACCATTGCATCAGTAAAAACATTTTTTTTAGCAGCAAACCAACCAGCGCAGAATAATTTGGACTGTAGGTTTTCTTCGGAAAAAACTTTTTGGATAAGCTCGGAGGCTCCGTCAAAAATATATTTTAAGTCAGACTTATACTGAAAATCATTTGTTACCCAATCATAGTTATTTAACTTATGATATATGTAGTCTAGAGGCCCCATGAGCAGAGTATCTGCGTCAAAGTAAATAAATTTGTCAAATACACCATGAATACCACAAAGCTTGCGGTGCATGGCTAGACGATAGTTGTCTGGAAAGCCCCATTCTCTCCAAGTCCTTTGTGCTCTGAGATGAGCTTTCCACGCTTGGGTAGCAAAATTTTCCCAGTAAGCAATTACAGCAGAATCCTCCAAAAGTGTTACATTCTTTCTAGCTGCTATTTCCGCACGCACCCTGTCGAGGCGATCGTTATAGGGAATGACGCAAACGGGAATTTCTCTACCTGCATTAACTTCTATACTGTTAAGCAAGGCAACGAGTTGGTCATAGACCACATCATTTGCTAGGGTGTAGATGCCGTCTATCATCGTAAAACCTCCTTTAGGTAAGTGCAGCTAGCAAAAAAGGGAATTAACGGCGAAAAAGTCTTTGCAGTAGGGGAAGCCTTTCTTCATGAAGGTAGCGATAGTGTTCCCACAATTTCCAATAGGAACCACCTGGCTTTATGGGTGTACCAGCCCAATGGAGATATTTCAGCTTTTTACCTTGGTCATAGAGAACGTAATCCTTCTCCTGAAAATGACGCGAACCCGCCCAACTACCTGTTTCTCCTCCAGGAAGTCTGACGAGATTACAGCGTTTAGCAATATGTTTCAGCACTAAGTAGTTCAGAATGGGCTGGTCTGTCACTCCTTGGGAAAAGTCAAAATACTCCTTGTGCATTGAACACTCACGCAAAGAGTCCTCCATTTGTTGCTCGGTTATCACTCCCTTTCTAGAAGCCCAAAATCCACTGTTGAACACGTCTTGGAGTTGTTCTTCAGAAAAAATGTGCTGTTCTCTCACAAAGGGCGAAAAGATATTTCGCAGCCCCTCACTTTTATGATGATAATCACAACAGAAGAAATCAACTTCCGATAGCTTATCTAAATTGTCGGCGATTTTCTCAAAAACAATAATATCCGTATCAATATAAATAAACTCATCTAAAGGACCAAACCATACCACCAGTTTACGCATTTTGTTGGGTAGGGCTAAGAAGTCCCGTGGAAAAATTTCTCCTATGCGTTTGGTGAAAGTATCAACAAATTCTACATTGGGAAAAACCTGAACGTTGTGTAAACCAGAGAGGGTATTGGCTACATTTTGATAATCGTCATTAAATGGTATGAGAAAAATTGGAACTTCCTTGTCGTAGAGCCTAATGCTATTTAATAATGTAATAGCATTATCCAAAACGCGGTCATTAGCAACAATATAAATTCCCCGAGTCATAGGTGGTTATCCTTAACTAATTAATTTTAATTTTCTCAAAGCTCTTTTGAGCAAACTCGGTGGCGGAGCGTCAGCACTTTTTGGCAAAGTTTTAAAAACTGGACGCTTCTCTGGTTCGCGAAGGTAACGATAGTAGAGAAATAAATCTCGATAGGGAAACTCAATGTTTTCGCCAGCACAAACTGCCTGAGTAATATGAGGTGGAACTCCTATATAATGCAGGTATGTGAGTCGATTACCTTTATCATATAGAATATGGTCTCGTTCCTCGAAGTGCTTTGAGGTGACAGAACATCCGGTTGCTCCACTATCTCGTAGTTGCAAAGCAAAGTTATAAATGGCAAGACCAGACCTCATGACCATATAGTTCAGCAGTGGTTGTTCACCAGCGCCTGAGTACAAAATTTCTGCCTCACCAGCTTCTTGCAATTGGGATATCAGCCACGCTCTTTGCTCTGCGTTAAAAATGCCCCGTTTTGAGGCATAAAATCCTGAGCAAAATATTTCTGAATCAAGCCGGCTTTGCTCAAAAACTTTGATTAACTTTGGAGAGTTTGGGTTGTAAACTTTACTAACATCTTTATATTGGAAATCGTAGACGACCCAATCATAATTTTCTAACTTCTCAAACACCGCCGCCAGTGAGTTCATCACTAGAGTGTCAGCATCCAAGTAGATAAATTTATCAAAGGGAGCATCAAAAGCACAAAAACGGCGGTGAGCACCATAAAGTCTAAATTTACTCCGGTTCAAACGCTCGGGTGCTGCTGCAAGCATGAATTGATCCCAGCGCTCGATGGATTCTTCATCGTCGTAAATAAACACATTGGGACGAGTCGCAATTTCAGCCGAAATCCGCTCTAGCCGATCATCAAAAGGATATATGCAAACAGGAGTTTCTGAGCCTAATATAACCTCGATACTATTAAGCAAAGCGACCAATTGGTCGAACACTACATCATTGGCAAGGGTGCAAATACCGTTCATATTTTAGGTTGTTTTAGCAACAAAGTTAGATAGCCAGTTCATGAGATTGAGTTCGTGTAAGATAATTTGCCGCGCTTCGGCGATCGCATCTTTTGCCGCATACCAAGCGTCAGGGGTAGCAGTGACTTCTTGAATGTAGGCAATGCCTTTTTCATCCAAGCTGGGTAATCGCAAAAAACTACCTGGTGGTAATAATTTATCGGCAGCAGGTCCTCCATAGTAAATTGGCAAGCACCATGCTAGCAATGCATCCCAAAGTTTTTCACTCACATACCAATTATTTTCGGCATAGTTTTCAATTGCCAGATTGTAATAGTATGGTGCCATGCCATACCATTTATTGCCGAGTTCTCCCGATGTTTTTGCCCCTGCGGGTAAGCCGCGTCCATACAAATCAAACTTAACTTCACTTGTTTGTAAAGCCTGCAAAAACTGTAACCGCTGGCGATGGTTGGCTGTACGGCTAATACCAGAGGTAATCCAACTGCAAGGGGCTACCTTTTCGGGCGGTCGCATTTCATTTAATTCGCGAAACGAGTTGCTATGATACCAAATAGCAGGCATGTAGTTGGGAGTGGGAGCAAAATCATCCGGACCTGATACGTAACCGCAATACTTTTTGGCTTGTTGATAATTCTGTTTACTTATTTCAACCACTTCATCTAATGGTGGTTCTCGCAGGAGATAAATCACCTGTTCTTTGGGAACTCCGCGCAAGAGAGAGTTGATGTTTAATTCTGATTTTTGAGATTGTTTGCGAAAAGGTTTCCACCAACTTTTCTGCTGGGGAGCAGCAGGAAAGTCAAATTGATACATGAGCAGAAAATCTGGCTTTGGTGCTGTTGCTTGCATTTGTATGTTGCGCCAGACACCAAATTGTTCGGGGGTTTGTTGCCACAGCCAGTCGGCTTTTTTCTCAAGACCGCGATAGCTGCTGATCATACCAATAGTTTTTATGCTCATTTTAGTCAATAGTTATTAGTCATTAGTCATTACTCACCCTATCTCCCCAAATTTTATGCAACGATTTGCGGACGCAGAGATTCGTCTACGTAACTGAGAATTTTGGCAGCGCGATTTTCCCAAGAAAATTGCTTGACAAAATCAGTTGTATCTGAATAACCTTCGATTTTGCGGGGATGAGTTTTTAGTACCTGTGCTACTGCTGTTGCAAATTGGCTGGGGTTATCTGGCTCACACCAAGCGGCGATCGCCTTCGTATTCTTAAACTCGATTAATGAGGGTATTTCCGTCGCTACAATCGGAGTCCCAGAGGCAAAGTAGTCAAACAATTTGAGGGGAGAGGTGAAAGTTGCTGCATTTCCTGAACAATGGGGGTGAGCCAATATATCGGCGGCTTGCAGCAAAGATGCTAAATCTTCGTGTAAGATGTAGCCCAAAAATGTCATGTTGTTAACCTGTTTTTCTTTGGCTAATTGCCGATAATGTGCAACTTCTTTCTCATCACCGCCTGCACAGACGAATTGAATATTTGGCATTGCACCTGCAACATCAATTAGCACATTAATGCCTTTAAATTGTCGTAGCGCTCCCGCATAGACTACTAGATGTGAGCGTCCATCTACCAGTAGTTTTTTGCGCCATTCTGCTGCTTTCTCCGGCTGTCTCATCATAAACAAGCGATTGTAGCCATTGTGTAGCTTAATCAATTTTTCCGGTGGCATTCCATGTTGGATCATAGTTTCTCGGACTGTATCAGCAACTGTTACAGCAACTTGAAACAGCGGACTATTAACTATTTCTGGTTCAAATGGCTTGTCTTCGTGATGATGGTGTTCGTAAATTGCTGGAACTCCATTTTTAACAGCAGCTTTTACAAAGTTCCAGTCACGGCTATGGACAAGTTTGGTTTTAGGTAGTATGTGAAAAGGCAAATAATACTTTGAGGCGATTGTGTTAGAGTTTGTAATTTTGCTTGGAAAAGAGTCAATAGGCCAAGGCATAGGTAGAGGAGCAACTTTTAGTTTGTCTTGAAGGTTATAATATTTCACCAGAGGTTCTGGTGTTTTTCTGGGTCGAAAAGGAAGAAGCAAATCAATTGGGTTGAACGCTGCTAATCCTTTATAGAGATACACCAAAATTGTTGAATAACCTAAGTTTGCGGCGGCATTGGCCGAATTTGTAGACTGAACTAAGTGAGCTTCTGGTTTAGGTAACTCATCTCCAATAAAAAAAATATAATCTGTTTTAGATGCAGGTTTTTTCATAATTTTAGACTTTAACGCTATCCTCAAAATGCTCTAATTTATCAAGTAGGTTCATCGCATAGTGATAAGCTTCTGAAAGGATTTGGTTTCGTCTTTGAGGCGTGTCTACTAAATTATCAGCAAGGGAACGAAGGGAGTCAATCATGGGTTTAAGACCGGTTCTAAACTCCTCAGATATGACCTTCAAAGCTTCAGGCTGAGGAGTGACCCCGTTCTTTTCTTCTGTAGCTGAAAAAGATTGCCAGTTTGTCTGTAGGTTAACAATATCGTCAAAAATATCTACAGTATTGAGAATTTTCAAGGCTGATTTGTAAGATTGTTCTATTAATTCCTGTCGCTCTTGGGAATTGTCTTCCATGTTGTCCAGTAACAAGCGCAAAAAACCTAGCATAGAGTCAAGCCGCGTGCGAATTTCGTGAGAAATGCGGATTAAGCTTTGCTTGCGTTTTTTGGCTACTGCTGTCTTGTGGGCAAATTGCATTGCGTACAGGCGCGAGTAGAAACCGCCTTTTCGTAAAAGTTCTTCATGATTTCCGACCTCTACCACTCGTCCTTGATCCAATACGGCGATTTGATCGGCTTTTTGTACTGTGGAAAGGCGGTGAGCAATCACCAAGGTTGTGCGATCGCGACTAAGCTCATCAAGTGCTCCTTGGACTAGGCGTTCGGAAACAGTATCTAAGGCGCTGGTTGCTTCGTCTAAGATGAGAATTTCTGGGTCTTGTAGCAAAGCACGCGCTATGGCAAGGCGTTGTCTTTGTCCTCCAGACAACATCACACCGCGATCGCCAATAAGGGTATCAAATCCCTGCGGTAATTTGCTAATAAATTCATAAGCATTTGCCCGCTTTGCTGCTAGGATAATTTCTTCGTGTGTAGCTTCAGGTTGCCCATAAGCAATGTTATACTGCACCGAGTTATTAAACAAAAAAGTATCTTGACTAACAATTCCCATTGCCTTTCGCAGGGATGTCAAATCAAAATCGCGTAAATCGACGTCGTCGATAGTAATACTGCCAGATGTGGGGTCGTAAAATCTGGGTAAGAGGTCTGCTAGTGTAGATTTACCTGCACCAGAACTTCCTACCAACGCTAGTGTTGTACCGCGCGGTATGTATAAATCTACATCTTTTATGACCGACTTATCATGACCAGGGTACGCAAAGGAAACCCAGTTAAAATGTACACCCTTGTGTAGTTTTGAGTAGCCCAGTTTACCGTTTGGCATGATCGGCTTATTATCACGCCGTAAAAAATCAGCCGCAATATCCACACTCGTAGCGGAAGCGGCAAAGCTACTGCGAAGAGAATTTAACTGAGAAATAAATGGCAACAGTCGCAGGAGCACTAATAAATATGTGAGTAAAACAGCAGATAGAGAGGCTACCTGGTCTGCAAAAAAGGTGCGTCCCAGAAACACAATCAACATTAACGTGACAATGCCAGTTAACTCACTAACAGGGGTAATGAGTTCTGTGTAAACCTGAGATTGAAAATCTGCTTGTTCGCGATCGCGAATGAGTTTTTTTATCTTTAAATATTCTCTTTGTTCATTTCCTGTTGCCTTTACCAAGCGAATCCCCATCAGTGTTTCTAAAACAGTGATGGAGTACATCTTAGACATCTCAGACAACATCTTGCCAAAATTTCTTGAACGGGAAATTGCGAACTGGTTTATCAACGTAACCAAAGATAGTAAAACTGTAGTAGCAATTGTTAACTGCCAAGAAATTGACATCAACAACCCTACAAAAACTAAAATTGTAATTGAAATAATAACTAATTTAATTAAACTACTTATAGCGCTAGCAGCACGGGCTACTTCTCCACCAAGACGGTTGATTAAATCACCAACTTGCATCTTGGTATAATAATCTAAATCAACATCTAATAATATCTTTAAACCAGCTTCGCGCATATCCCCGGTTAATATACGCGAGAGAGAACTTGATACCAACGTACTAGCGTAACTAGCGGCATTTTTTAAAAAAATTGTGAATACAATTGCTCCAGCCATGACTAATAAGCGGTAATTTTCTGGAACATTATCAAAAGGTTCCATGATGCCTTGAAGAATGGCTGGCGCACCATCAAAATTGACTTCTTGTCCGACAATTTTGAGAACTACTGGTACAATCAGGGCTGTACCTACACCATTAAATAAAGCTCCAGAAAAACCCAAAATGATTGTCAGCAAAATCCACCAAGGATAGGGTTTGGCAAATCTGAGCAGTACCGGATTGGTGAAGATGGAGCGTTTTAACTTAGATTGTTTATCAATTAACATATGCAATAATTTATTGCCGCTACTGAAAATTATGCCTAAATCTTAATTCCGGTAATGACTTGAGATAGCGTAGATGCCATTGTCTCTACACTATAATGTTTTACACATCTTTCTCTGGCTCTATTGCCTCGCTCGTTTGCTGCCTCTAAATTCTCAAATATCAATTGTATTTTCTCGGCAATTTGCTCTGGACAACCTGGGTCAACAAGATAACCAGTATCTCCTAAAATTTCTGGAATATCACCAACTTTAGTTGATAAAACAGGTTTAGCCATTGCCATACCATCGGTTAACTTCAGGGGAAATTGGGCGTGAGCGATGATCGTATCTCGCTGGGGAACAACTACAATGTGTGCAGCTGCTACAATCTCTGGCATGACTTCCACAGGAGACTTTGGCAACTTGATAATCCAACGTCCCCATTGCTGAATGAGTCTATCATCATAGTCATCGTAAGGACTGCCACCAACGATCACAAGTCTCAAATCTGGCTGATTGAGTAAATCTAACGCCATTAAGACATCTTCAACCCCCTTATGACGTCGTGGTGCTCCTGGAAACATAAGAATTCGATACTTAGAAAGACCATAACGCTCTCTACTTTTCTCAGGGTTATATTTACTAGGATCAAACATTACAGTATCCTTGCCGTTAGGCACATAGACACCGCCAAAGCGTTGTTTGAGAAAGTCAGTATCTATCGTTAGCGCATCTGCTTTTGCCACCACGCTTTCCATCCAGCTTAAATACAGCGGATGATCAGGAAATCTCAAGGCACCATTCTTCTTGAAAACGTCGCGATACAATTGCTTGGGATTGGGACGATACTTCCAGTTCATTCCCCCATACCAACTCAGTTCCCAATCATCCATATCTAAAAGTAAAGGACGACGGCTGCGGAATTTCCCCAAAAGAGACACCCCAAAACTCGTAGGTTTAGGTTTTACTGCGTAAATAATATCTCCATCTAGTTTTTGCAACAGCTTCCGAGTTGATATTAAAAACTCAGGATAGTTTGTCCCTGGAACGGAAACAACTGGAATTCCAGAAGGAGGAATTGCATATAGTTCTTTTCCGTAAAGAAAACCGACAATTTCTACCTGGTAATTAAGGCTTTTAAGTACTTGAGCAAGTAAAAATGCCCGGACGCTTCCGCCTCCTGCTAGGTCGCTAACAACTAATGAAACTTTGGCTGTCATTGCTATTTCACTTGCTTGTTGTACATAAGTCTAATTTCTTATTGACCGCTCATATAACTTTGGTTCTCTGGTTTTTGCCAGTTGGTTAATTTACCAATAAACGATAAAACTTTTTTGGAGCGTGGTCCCCTGTCTTTTTCATAGAGTAAGAAGCTAGGAATTATTAACCTGGCGATGTAAATGAGTTTGAGGATAAAGGTGTTATTAATCCTAATTTTGTTATTATCTAATAGATAAAAAGGAGGATGCAGCATTGTCATTAGTCTGTCAAAATTCTTTTTATCCTTTTCCCGAATTGCTTCTCTCAGCAAAAAACTAATACCCACTTGGGATAAGGGAATTAACTCTGGGTGCTTGCCGCACACAGTCTCGTAGAACATAATGTAATAATTTTTCATATAAGACCAATTATTAGTTCTATTCGACTGATGTTTTGTATAGTAAGCTCCCACCATAGGAGCGTAGACAAAATTGACACCAGCTAAAAGCAAATCCAAGGTAAAATCTCTATCTTGGAGAGCTTTAAGCCGTTCATCGAACATTTTTTTCTGGAAAATACTTCTATGCATTAACAAGCATTGCTGAAGGACGGGAAAAGGGGAATCAACCAAAAAATCAGGAATGAGTAATCGCTGAATCAATTGCTCTGTCGTCAAAGAACCAACAATATTTTCTACCCTTTTCGTAATATTTCCTTCTTTGTCTAGAAAGACCCGTTCATAATCTGTATAAAATAAAGTATTTTCACCTTCTGACCCATTTAAATGGCTTAATTGGAATCTAATTTTATCTTCGTGAATCCAGTCATCTCCATCTAAAAATTGAATCCACTTGCCTTTTGCCTGTCTAAAGCCAAAGTTACGAGCTGAGGAGACGCCGCCATTTTCTTTATAAAAGAAACTGACTCGTGAATCGAGACTAAGCAACTCCTGAGCTACCTCTTTAGTATTATCCTTAGAGCCATCATCTACGATAATGCATTCAAGGTCAGTGAATGTTTGCGAAAGTACGCTTTTAACCGAGCGTTCTAGGTAGCTCGCTTGATTAAAACAGGTGACAACTATAGAGACAAGTGGAGTCATGGGTCAAACTCTCTTACGTTGGAGAAAGTCATGATTGCTACTGGTAAGAGACCAGAAACAGCTTAATTATAGATTGAGAATTCGTTGATACACCAAAGAAACCTTAGCTATTGACTGACACAACAGTGTAAATACTCTATTATTTGCTGGCAATAGTCGGCGTTGTCACTGAGATTTGGGCACGTTCTAGATAAAACTTCAGCAGTGCTGTATATATGCGATTAATTGAAGGCATTTGATATGGTAGTCTTGAACTCCAGATAACTGCGAAAGGATTGGGTTCCCAAACGACCATGTTTCCCTGTGCGTCATAGCTGTAATCAAAAGCCATGTAATCGAAACCTAATGCCTTGCGTGCCTGTTGCAATTTTTGATGATTGGGGTCTTCGCCACTGAAATAAGCAATATCTTCAGCTATGGTTGCTTCATTAACGACGCGGTTCTTGTCACGCACTTCCCAAGCTTGAGAAACCATCAATGGACCTGGAATTCCCTCATCAGCGATCGCAAAGTAGCGATACTTACGATACAGACCATCCTTTCCCTTGGTATCAATAAATTCTACTGCAATGGGAGCCAATAATTTCTCAAAAGGTACGTTTTGCAGTTCATCAGGATGTTTTATGAAAAAGGTTTTGCTACCATGAACGTAGTCTTCGCGGATAAAAAAGGGAGTTGATAATCCTCCTAGCGTTTTTTTGAAATCTTCTGGCTCGGTAATTGGCACCGTTTCAGCAGTACGAATACCTACACTGCGAATTATTCGTGCTGCAACTGATTTAACTGAGTTGGAAAGTTTATCAACGGGATTAATAACGGGAATATTGTGTTCCAGACACTTTACTTCTAATTCCTTGGCATATTGATAAATATGAGGAAATCGTTCTTTCAGAGGGTCTTGCAGCCAAGGTAAGAATAGAGCATAGCGATCCCAGTTGGTAATTTGACAAGGAAGATAATGGAGTTCAAACAGATTTGCCGCTTCAGGACAATGTTGACTGACCCAATAAAGAAAGTAGTCATTGTATGTTGACTGGTGATCGCTTTGCCGGACAATCAGGATACGCTTTGGATAACGGATGTTGTTGACAAGCTCTTTAACTGTTTGACGGAGTTGATTGTACATTTTTAGTTAAATAAAAAATTTGTAATCACAATAGCAACAAAGACAATCTTTAATTACTCATCCTTTAATCAGAACAACAAATATGTTCAAAGATTGAAAAATGATTAAATTTAGCAGGTTGTAGTAAATTTGATACTGAAACTTTTAGGTAGATAAAAAAATCAAAACAAACAAAATAAATCTAACTTTATATTTGCTGTTCGTCCCAGAGCAATTTTACTGATAAATTGATAACAATAGTACTTATGAGCAATAAAATTTCAGTATAATTACGGTTTTAAATGAACATTATTGTATCAGATATCTACTTATGAGGGAGACAAAGGAAATGCAGGTCATCCGTTTAGCAGCACTTTCAGATAATTACATCTTTGTGCTGCACGATCCCAAGCAAAATGTTGCTGCTGTTGTCGATCCAGCCGAGGCGGAACCAGTTTTGCAGAAACTCAAAGAATTAAAGGCTGAGTTGGTGGCGATTTTTAACACGCACCATCATCAAGATCATGTGGGAGGGAACCGCCAACTCATTGAGCAATTCCCTCAATTAACAGTGTATGGTGGATCGGCAGATAAGGGGAGAATACCAGGACAGCAGGTATTTTTACAACAAGGCGATCGCGTCCAATTTGCAGATAGAACAGCTGAGGTTATCTTCGTTCCTGGACATACCCGCGCTCATATTGCCTATTATTTTCCTCCACAGAACCCAGGTGAAACGGGTGAGTTATTCTGCGGCGATACCCTGTTTGCTGGTGGTTGCGGTCGTTTATTTGAAGGGACACCAACACAAATGGTAGATTCATTAAGCAAACTCCGCTCATTACCTGACCATACCCGTGTCTGGTGTGCTCACGAATACACTCTAAAAAATTTGCAATTCGCCCTCACTGTAGATGCACAAAACGCCGACTTACAAACCCGTTATCATGAGGTGAAGGCGTCCCGGAGTCGGCAAGAAGCCACAGTTCCCTCGCTTTTAGGGGTGGAAAAGCGCACAAATCCCTTTTTACGTTGGGATCAGCCAGCATTACAATTAGCTGCCAACAGTCGCGACGCAGCGCAAACCTTTGCACGGGTACGAGGAATGAAAGATAAGTTTTAGATGTTCAGACGTGCCATGGCACGTCTGGACAAAAGAGTGCGTTGATTTTCTTACTCTTAACAGTTGCCATTGCCCCTACATTTCGCTATGATTTGTAAGTTTCGGGCTATACGCAGAGCTGCTTGAGATACAGCTACACTCATGTGAACTAGCCGGCTGTTGCCCAAGCAATTAAGATTTTAGAGAAAGCAGAGAACAACGAACAACGATGGCGAAACGCATACAGTTAGTTTTAACTCAGGATGTTAGCAAGCTAGGGAAATCTGGCGACTTGGTAGAAGTTGCTCCTGGCTATGCTCGTAACTACTTAATTCCCCAAAGTTTGGCAACTCGTGCCACTCCTGGTATTCTCAAGCAAGTCGAACGTCGTCGCGAGTTAGAACGCCAGCGGCAGTTAGAATTGAAGCAACAAGCTCAAGAGCAAAAAGCAGCTTTGGAAAAAGTTGAAAGCTACCAAATTGCCAAACAGGCTGGTGAAGCCGAATCTATTTTCGGTACAGTCACTACCCAAGACGTGGCAGATGTCATTCAACAAACCACAGGACTGGAAGTGGATCGGCGTGGTATTACCATACCCGATATTGGCAACTTAGGCACTTATGAGGCTGAAATTAAGCTGTATTCTGATGTAACAGCAAAAGTTAGTATTCAAGTTGTAGCTAGCTAAAAATTCTACTCAGCTGAAGCCTGGTGCAAAGTGCGGGGACAGATAGACACAGATAAATCTTACATATCTGTGTCTATCTGTATTTATCTGTGATTCATTTTTGTAGTAAGGACTTTAGTCCTTGCTTTAGCGGAGAGGACTAAAGTCCTCACTACTAACTTCCATACGATTATTTAACTAGACAGGATATTAACTAGACAGGATATTATTTCTTGGTGTCCTCGCGGTTTGTGTTCATCCAAACCGCAGATAAAGTCTCCACATCTATCTCCTTTGTCTCACCCTCGTCGGTATTTTTAAACAGCACTGTAAACGCACCTGCGCCCAACCTATCCTGAGGAAACATCCGATAACAAGGCACAGAAGTTAAATGCGATTGATAATTTTGTAAATGACTAATCTCCACCGCTTGAAACTCAGGAAACCTTTCCAAAAACCATTCACAAACTTCCTCATTTTCCTCAGGAGAATAGGTGCAAGTCATATAAGCAAGGTATCCTTGTGGTGAAACAATCTGAGCAGAATTAGCTATGATCCTCTTTTGCCGATTTGCACTCTTATTAATAACAGTCGGATGAAAACATCCTGGTGCTTTCTCCCCTTTAGCAAGTAAAGATTGCCCAGTACAAGGGGCATCCACTATAACTACATCACTAGATAAAGGTATCCTTTCAGCGAAAATACTAGAATCTTTATTAACTACACCACAGGGGCTAATATGACAGCGCTTTAAATTAGAAATTAACATTCCTAAGCGTTTGCCAATGACTTCATTACTTATTAGCAATTCAGGCTGCAAGCCTTTCCAAGCAAAGACACTCTTCCCTCCTGGTGCGGCACACATATCAAAAACTAACTTGACAGGGCTAGAAATTGTTAACAAAATAGAAGCTGCAAACACAGAAGAAAAATCTAAGCAATAAAAATATCCCTGCTCGTGCAGGCGATTTTGACCAGGTTTTTCTCCAAGTGATAAACGGTCTATGAATTGTGGTTGCCAAGCTGTTGGTGTTTCTACAGAAAAGGGAGAAAATTCCGGCTTTTCTTGACACCACAGAATGCAGGGATGGAAAGGTTTAGGATGAATTAAAGCCTCAACAAATTTCTCTTGTTCATCTAAGTTTTTAAACAAACGGCGCGAAAGTTTAAATAATAAATTAGAAGCTTTCTCCATAAAATTTTATAAATATAGCGGTTTTTTATTGAATGCATTAAAGTTGGAGATTCTCTTGTGAGACGGGCAAGATGCCCGTCCTGGATTAAGGGCAGCCAAGATACCTACCCCACAAGAACTGTATTCAATACAACTGAGAACCGCTATAAGGGCAAATACAAGCTAATAAGTATAATAAACGCTTTCAATCTTCATGCCGATGTTGCCATGCTGCACCAAAAGCCGCCCCAGCCCCAACTATCAAACCCGTACTCATTCCCTTTATAGTTCTAGTCGTTTGGTCTAGGGTCAGACATTCATTCGTCACTGCAGTGGCATGCAAACACGAATTCCCCTCTGCCCAACTTGTGGTACCTCCTACAATAACACCAGCCAAACTACAGGAAACAACAAGGAGCAAAAGGCGTTTAGTTTTTATATCTTTAGGCAGTTGCATAAAGTTTTGCGAATGGTTAAGTAGTCAACAACTACTTTACACATCCTTGTCGATTTTGTCAGGAGCCTCGTGCCCTTAAATTTACATTAATGGGGCTTAAGCTCAAAAGCGACAAGTTCTAATAATTAATGCCCAATGACGGCGATGCTCCCTCCAGGAGTAGTGCGATCGCCCCTAACCCATATAGTAAAAGTCAATGGCAAGAGTTGTGATGTAATTTACTCTAAGCAGGGGGCGATCGCCCAATCGCTACAAAAACTATTGTTATCACTCAATCCGCAAGTTAAAGGGTAAACGAGCATACATACCTTGTGGATCGTTCATTTTTTGCAGTATTGCTAATTCCTGTTGCAGTTTTTGGAATTCAGGTATCAGCGAATCTGGTGCTTTGAGTCGCGCTTCATCAACCCCCAATGCAGTCCGAACTTCTTCAGTGACCCGTCCGAATAGGCTTTCTCCAAAGGTACTTGCTCTAGGATATTCTTGCAATTCCCAATTGTCTCCCAAATTTGCCGCCTGCGCCGCGTATTTAATGGCAGCATCCAAACCGCCAATTTCATCCACTAAACCTAAGCCCTTTGCTGCTGTACCTGACCAAACTCGTCCTTGAGCAATCTCAGCCACTTTTTGCTCGCTTAGTTTCCGACCTTGTGCCACTTTATTCAGAAATAGATTGTAGATGCGGTTAACACTGCGCTGGTATATTGCTAATTCTTCAGGTGATTTGGGACGAGCAAGCGTTTGATTATCAGCATAGCGGGCTGTTTTCACCGAATCCCAAGTAATACCGTTGTTATTAGCTAGCTTTTGGGCATTAATTAGCACGCCAAAGACACCTATCGAACCTGTAATTGTATTTGGTTCAGCAAAAATCCGTTTGGAGTCTGTCGCAATCCAATAGCCTCCAGAGGCAGCGATATCACCCATCGACACGACAACTGGTTTGTCTCGTTCAGTTAGCCGCACTTCGCGTTGTATTACTTCAGAACCTGTCACACTACCACCTGGGCTGTTGATCCGCAAGACGACAGCCTTAACATCTTTATCCTGTCGCAGTCGCCGGAAGATTTTTGCAAAACGCTCTCCTCCTACATCTCCATCTTCTCCTGAACCATCGACAATTTCACCTTCTGCATAAACTACCGCAATTTTATTTTCCGAGTCGCGTTCTACTCCTAAGGAATTCCCAGGAACTCCCGCATAATCGCTGAGGCTGATTTGACGAAATGTTTTATCTTCCTTATCGCTGTTAGTCAATTTTTTAAGGTCCGTAACCACCTGATCGAAATACGCTACCTTATCCACTAAACGATTGGCTTTGCTTTGATCTGCCAGCAGCAAAGCTTGACTATCTGCGATCGCCTGCAACTGTTGCGGCTTTATTTTGCGACTTGCTCCCACCGTAGCACGCCACTCTCCCCAAACATCATTTAACAATTGCTGAGTTTGTGCCCGGTTTTCTGGACTTAGCTTTGTCAGTATATAAGGTTCAACTGCTCCTTTGAACTTGCCGACCCGTACAACCTGAACGCCAATACCGTACTTCTGAAATGCTCCTGCTAAAAACATTGGTTGCGTGCTAAAACCGTTAATTTCTACTGCTCCCAACGGATTAACGACAATGCTATCAGCGACCGAACTTAAGTAATATTCTCTTTCTCCCCAGTCCATACCGTAAGCCACAATCTTTTTCCTAGCAGTGCGGAACTTCTCCAACGCCTGACGGACTTCCTTGAGACTGGCAAAGCCTGAAGTTTTCCCTTCTGTAGAGCGACTTGCATCCAGGTAGATACCGACAATTCGTTTGTCACGCCGTGCTTTTTCCAAAGCATTCAAAACGGTGCGGAGTGACATCCTTTTGTTTTCTTCACCTGATAATGCGTTCTGAAGCATTTCGCTAGAACTTGGCTCTCCATCTGTGATGTTTGTGGACAGGTCAAAAACCAGCACTGACTGATCTTTCACAACAGGACCCCCATCTTTGGATGAGCCTAGTGCAAATAGCAACAATAACAGTCCTGTTGTTCCCAGACCACAGAAAATGAACAGACCCAGTAGGCTTCCGAGTAAGCTGGCAAAAGTTTGTTTGAGAAAATTAGGCATATTTGTTAATAGCTATTAGTCATTAGTCATTAGTCATTAGTCCTAAGTGCTTGGACTTAGGAAGTGAGGACTAATGACTTCACCCTGTATCTTCTTGATATTTCCACTTTAATCCACTCAATTTCTCACACCTGTCCCCCAAAGAGCTAAAAACTGAGGGTTCTTATCAAAAAGAACTCAGAACTCAGAATCCAGAAATCAGAATAAATATAAGAATTTTAAAGATTGATAAAGGGTTTGAGTTCTGGGTGTTCTGTTTAATTTCTCCTCCCTTTACTGGAGAAACCGATACTACAAACTTTTCACTCTTCTAAAAGTCCATCCTCTGAGGGGTGGAGTCATTCTGAGTTCTGAGTTCTGCATTCTGATTCCTTTTTCATCATTATATTCTCTGTAAACTTTTTGAACAGTTTAGTTGTTCTAGTGTAGCGTTACCAGTGCAAAATAACACAGTGGTGATTTCGGCAATTAACATTTCAGCTAAATCGTAAACAGCGGCTTCTGAAAGAGCAGCCGCTTGTAAAAAAGGCATTGCTAAACCAGCAATATCTGCTCCTAGTGCCAACGCTTTTGCAATGTCCAATCCATGACGCAGCCCGCCCGAGGCAATTAAAGGCACATCAGGAGCGATCGCACGAATACTAGTAATACACTCCGCCGTTGGCAAACCCCAGTCTGCAAATGTCCTTCCCAAACGGCGTTGTAGGGTACTTTCTGCCCGTTCGCTTTCCACCTTTGCCCAAGACGTCCCACCAGCACCAGCCACGTCAATCGCCTTGACTCCAGCGGCGATGAGTTTCTCTGCCATTGCTGAGGAAATACCATTGCCTACTTCTTTGACAATGACAGGTACAGTTAATTTAAAGCATAAATTAGCTATTTTGTCAAGCAATCCCTTGAAATTTTTATCACCTCTAGGTTGAATACATTCTTGTAGCGGGTTGAGGTGCAAAATTAAGGCATCAGCTTCTACGATATCAATTATCCGCAAACACTCATCCAAACCGTAATTATAGTTCAGTTGGACTGCACCCAAATTGGCAAACAACAGAACATCAGGGGCGTACTTGCGAACGGCAAAGGTATCAGCAACTTGGGGTTTTTCCACTGCCACACGTTGCGAACCAACACCCATTGCTATTTTATAATGCTGGGCAACTTCTGCAAGACGATAATTAATGATTCCCGCCTGTTCCGTTCCTCCAGTCATAGAAGAAATCAGCAGTGGTGCGCCAAGCTGTTTCCCCAAAAAGGTCGTACTAATGTCAATCTCATCAAGGTTGAGTTCGGGTAAGCAACAATGGGTAAAACGGTAGCGTTCCAGTCCATTTGTGGTTTGATGGAATTGCACATCTTCTTCTAAGCAGATGCGGATGTGGTCGGCTTTGCGTGACTGGGTTGCTGCTGGAGTTGTAGGATTCACGATGGAGTATAACTGAAAGCGGTTGCGATTACCATTTTCTCAGTCTCAGGCATTCTTTAGATGTGGGTGCAAGTCTTTTACTTACCTAAAATAAGCAAATTACCAGTGCCGGAATTTATAAACTTACAGTTAACAGTTGGGCAAGTGTTTTCTTGGCTCAAGTTGGGATTAAAGTAGTCTCACAACATGATCAAACCCAGCCTCACACCAACAGCAACAGCTTCTGTGCGCGTTGAGACACTCAGCTTTTGAAAAATAGATGAAACATGAAACTTAACAGTATGCTCAGAGATATTTAAACGTTTGGCGATCGCCTTATTACCCAATCCAGAACTAAGCATATCTAAAACTTCTATTTCTCGTGGTGTTAGTGCTTGCACAGGATTCGCCGTCTCTTTTTCCCGCACACTCGACTCTTTGAGAGGAAGCAGAGACTCGATAGTATCAGAGTGGAATACCACCAGTCCAGCGGCGATCGCCTCAACAGCCGCGACAATTTCTGACTCTGTGCTGGTATTTGGCAATATGCCGCGTACACCAGCACGCAGGGCTGCTTCAAAGTCTATACTATCGACATCAGCAAGAACAATAATTGCAAATGGGTATTGCTGCTGTTGTGAGGAAAGCAATTCCCAGACGAATTCCTGAAAGTTGTCACTCACATCCAGCAGCACAACATCGGGTTGTAATTGCTCAAATTCCCTTGTAAATGCATCCAAATCTGATGCACTGCCTACGACTGTCAGTTTGGAACTGGTTGTCACGACAGCTGACAATCCAGCCCGCACTACTGGGGAAGCAGCAACTACAAACACACGAATCATACCACCTCCGCCACCTGACAAACTAATTGCCGTCCGCCTCGCAGAATCTGCAACGGTAGTGGTTCGCTGTTGTCGATGCGCTCAAGATAGTTGTTTAAATCATTAAGTCTGGTAAAATTTTGTCCTGAGACTCCCATGAGGACATCACCGACAAGCACACCAGCAGCTTCAGCAGCGCTTCCAGAATTGACAGATAACACTAATAAACCCAAGCTGCGTTTGTTTTGTAGAGACGTGTTGTGGCTGTTGTTTACAGACGCGCCATGGCGCGTCTCTACATACACAGGTTGCACAGTGACACCAAGCTTTTGACGATTTCCCCGCAAAAAACCTTCTACAGCAAGGCTTGGTATCGCCACACCCAAACCGTTGACAATCATGGTGTTAATCCCGATGACTCGCCCTAGACAGTCAGCAAGTGGACCACCAGAATTGCCAGGAAACAGCTGAATATCAGCCATAATTGTACGTTGATGATTCGCGTGAATAATCCCGCTTGTTAGAGCACCGCTATCACCAAGAGGATTTCCGACAGCCAAAACGAATTCTCCCACACGTAAAGCATCCGAATTGCCGATAGTTGCAGTCGGTAAGTCAGTTGCGTCAATTTTGAGAGATGCTAAATCTTTTGTGGGGTCTATATTGGTACGAACAGCTTTAAATACCCGTCCATCCCACAGTTCCACAGTTGCTCGGTTGTTGGTAGCAACATGAGCATTCGTGATAATTAGACCGTCTGGTTGCCAAATAACGCCAGAACCACCTCCATAAGAGCTACTACGCACTTTTACAGTCACTTTGCGTAGATTTTCAGCTAGTGTAGCCAATTCATTAGTGAAGCGTGTCATTGTTGCAATATTCATGTTCCGATGAGTGAATTTTGAATTGGTATTACTCTTGTGGTGCTGATTTTTCGCCAATTACTATTGCTAACTCAACTAACGCCCCACCTCGGATTACCTGCACTTTGACAGTTTTGCCAACGCGATCGCCACTGTTCAAAAGCGCCAACACATCACCCGTATCATTTACAGGAGTCCCATCAAAAGTGACCAATACATCCCCAATCAGCACGCCAGCATTGTCAGCCGGTCCATTTGACTCTACATTAACGACAATGACTCCACCAGCAGAAGTTAAATTGAGTGCTGTTTTCAAGTTCTTTGGTAAGCGTACGGGTTGCATCCCTAAACCCAAATAGCCGCGTGCAATGTGTCCTTTTGCCAACAGCTGATCAACCACCCGATTAACTGTAGAAGCTGGGATAGTAATAGCCGTACCGCGCCGCCCCGATGTATTCATACCTACCACATAACCAGCAGCATCTACGAGTGGTCCACCTGCAAAGCCAGGGTAAAGCGTGATGTCTGGACGGATGAACTGGTCTATATTACCACCGCTCATACTTCGCCAAGTACCACTGACAACACTTACAATACCCATAGCTGCTCGAATGTCACCTTCGTGACTTCTTCCTAATCCCAGAACCAGATGACCAACTTTGAGTGTTTTGGCGTCACCTATTTTTGCCACAGGTATGTCTGCATTTTCGATTTTGAAGACAGCGATATCGGTGCTAGAGTCGTGCCCTATGAGTGTGACTGGTACGGTACTACTATTTGATAGGGTGATTGTGATTTCGTCATAGCGCTGGAGTGACTCGTCAGAAGTGACGATAATCCCGTTGCGCCAGTGGATACCGCTAGGGGAAATCCGCGTACCAGCATTTATGGCGACAACAGCACCTCCAACTTGCTCTACAGTGTCAGCTAAATTGTTGGACAAAGCCAATAAGGCATTAGACGTATCGAATCCAGGTGACGACATTCTATTTCTCCGCTTCTTGATGGAAAAATTAGGAGTAACTTTTCCGTATGTTGCGATCGTGCCGTTTTATCTATATAGATGGCATCAGAAGAATGGGGAGAATTCACCCTGGAAATATGGCTAGGTGAGAAGTAGGGATGCAGAGATAAAATACTTCCTCTTACGTTTTAATACATCTATTTTTAGGGGGGTAGAGTCTCGTACAGCTTATATCTTAGGGTTCTATAAAGTTCTTAAGAAATTTTCTAACCTAAATTGTAGAGTTCAATTAACTACAGGGAAAAGATTTTTATGACAACCAACGTTTCTGGTGATATCAACAAAGGTGATATCAACAAGGGTAGCAATAACTCGCTCTGGATTGGCGTTCTCCTCACTGTCCTGGGTGTTGCAGCAGTTGCTGTGCCTAGAGTCACAACAATCTTCGCTGAAACTTGGATTGCTTTGATGCTGATTTCTGCTGGAGCTGCTAAAGCGGGCTACGCGTTTCAAACTCGCGAGCAGGGAGGCTTTATTTGGAAACTCCTGCTGAGTATTCTCTATTTTGCAACGGGCGTCATGCTATTTGTGAATCCTTTTACAGGAGTTATCACACTGACTCTATTGTTAGGTAGCTTTCTGCTGACAGAAGGTGTATTTGAGCTTATTCTGGCATTCCGGTTACGTCCACAACAAAACTGGACTTGGGCGTTGGGTAATGGTGTTACTACCCTGCTTTTGGGCGCAATGATTTGGTTCCAGTGGCCCTTCAATGCTCCTTGGGTGATTGGAACATTGGTTGGTGTCAGCATTCTCTTCACCGGTATTTCCCGCGTGATGCTGTCATTAAATCATCGTTCTACCCTCAATCCTTCTGACTCTGTAGCATAGGTAGAGTTTTAAGCCTAGCTTTTGTCAATTCCATGGTTGCATTAAATGCAAAGGTTTATTTGTGACAATTTCATGCTTGTAGAGACGCGCCATGGCGCGTCTCTACATAAGTTATTGAGCTTCCACCACACCACGAAACATATTTATTCCACACGTAAATTGATATTCTCCTGGTTTTTGAGGTGTAAACTCGACTGATCACAACTAAAATCTGTGACAAAATAATCTTATTGTCCTATAGCCAATGCGATCGGCTACGACCTATGATTTCTACCATCAAGCGCCGCTACAGTTTGGATGAATATCGCGCGCTCGAAGAAAAAGCGGAAGGACGCAGCGAATATCGAGATGGAGAAATTATACCCATGCCCGGAGGAACGCTTAAACACAGCCGCATCGGTCGGAACATTTTGACTTATCTTACCTCTGTGCTGCGCGATACTCAATTTGAGCCAATCAACAGCGATTTGCGGCTGTGGATTCCTGAACATCAACGCGGAGTATATCCAGACGTGATGGTTTTTGATGGCGAACCGCAACTGAATAATGAGCGCTTAGATGAAGTATTGAATCCTATTTTAATTGTTGAAGTACTATCTCCTTCCACCGCAGATTACGACCGACAGAATAAATTTCGGATATATCGATCAATTCCTAGTTTTAGGGAATATTTATTAGTTGAGCAAGATGAACCTTTTGTCGAACGTTATAGCAAGCAAACCCAAGGTTGGTTACTCAGTGAATTTAACGGCTTGGAGGGAGCTATTTCCCTAGAGTCAGTTGGGATGGAATTGCCAATGGCGGAAATTTATCGCGGTGTTGTTTTTAAGTAAAATAGTTTTGGCTGAAAAAAGTGATCAGCTTTTTCGATTATTCATCGTTAATTTTGCATAACCACTTATATGGCTAACCCCTCATGCAACGCCATAATCCGTATACTGCCTTTTATATGGAGGCTGCAATCCCAAAACAATGTCATCTTTTGGAACACCCATCTTAACTAACTCCTCAGCAGGATTTTGATCTGTTAAGTTCTGTTGAAGCCATATTTTTCCGTTTTTAATGTCAAAATGAATCACACATCGATAAACGCGATCAAATTGTTGCCAACCTACATTCATCCACTGATAATGATCTCGCTCTGTATCAAAGATGAGTTGATTCTCCACATCATCTGAAACATCGTCATTAGCATAACGAGTAAGCAAGGTCTGAATGTACTCTCGATATTTAGCTATTTTATCCATTGCACAATCACCTCATTCACTGGGTCGTAGACAACTAACAAAACTTGATATTTTTTTACTGCTGTCTGCGTAAACTCAAATTGAAAGAAAGTTCGATAAGTATCTACTGGAACTGCCAAATATAATACTCGCTCTGACTCCGTCGCTTCCAATGCTAGGCGATAGCTGAGGAATTGACCTAAAGCAGCGTAGAAATCTGTAATTGCAGAAGGATTCAGAAAGCTCTTAATCTCGACTGCAATTTTTTCACCTGCTCTCTCGGCTGCAACCAGTCTTTCTGCACCCAAGTCAACCTGAAAGTTGACGTTACCAAATTTAAATTTGAGTGGATCATCTGTAATTATCCACTGTTCTTTTTGTAAAGCTTGCTTAACTGCTTCGTGAAAGATGTCTTTTGCAGACACAGATTAAAATTAATATAGTTATACACTTGTGATCGTACTCTTTTTGCTGAACAAGAGATTATGGTGCGTTGTCGCAAAGCGCAACACACCTTACAGGAGGGATGCGATCGCTATGAATGACTAACCTCCTATACTTCACCGCCAATCCAGCATTTCTTCAACCGTCAAACTAATGTCACCTGCAATCTGTCGTAGTAACCTTGGTGATATGTCTCGACCTTTGTGAAAAGGGACTGTTGTTCCTCGCCCATCTTCGTGACGAAATTGTTTGTGTGAACCTTTCTGACGCACTTCCACAAACCCAAGTTTTTCCAATATTCGTACAACTTCTTGCGGTTTGAGAATAGGAACATTACTCATGCTCTATTGAACCACAATCTGTTGTGTACCTACAAATTCTGTCTCGAATACAAGTTCTTCATCTTCCAAAAGCATCTCAATCACTTCACGCAGATTTTCCTGTAACTCATCCAAAGTTTCTCCCTGAGAATGTGCTCCAGGAAAACCAGGAACATAGCCTACATAGAGTTTGGTCTCGGAATCTCGCTCAACGATCGCAGTGAAGGTTTTCATAAGATTTGTCAGCAACAATGCTTTCTAAAGCATAATCTGGCAGTAGCTTGTCTGTCAGCTTTAGCTTACAGTTCTCCCGTGTTGGCATGATCGCTAGCCCTAACCAGTCTTGAGGATTTGGAGTTATGTTTAAGCAATCGCTAGCCTCAAACTGAAACTTGCTGCAAGAGGGGCGATGGCACGGAGTGCCCGCCAGAGGCGATGCTCCCAAAGGGAGCCGCCCAAAGGGCGATGCTCCCAAAGGGAGCCGCCCAAAGGGCGATGCTCCCAAAGGGAGCCGCCCAAAGGGCGATGCTCCCAAAGGGAGCCGCCCAAAGGGCGATCGCTTTCTGATAAGAATATTTACTGGAAGAACGACACGCACAGCGTTAGGCCTCCGGGTTATTACGCAGGTTACTCAAGCAAGCATTATGCTGGTTTGGTTCCATCTATAATTTTGTAAGAGCCAGGACAAGGGTGTTATTTATTGATGCGCGGCATATTTATCGTCAGGTTGACCACGTCCATTGGGATTTTAGCAAACAACAGGTTGAGTTTATCACTAACTAATCCCATACATTGTAGAGACTTTCCGGCGGAACGTCTCTACCAATTGCCAACACTCACAAACTGAGAGCAATTATGGTTCAGACAAAACCTATATCAAAAACAATCACCAGCTTACTTGACCTCCGAGAAAGATTTAATCTGACTCCAACAACCAATGAGCAATTCTCCTCAGAGTTTACGCAAGACTTACCCGAACTAACCGACTCTGAAATAGCCACGTTAAACCAAATCAGAAACCGATTTCTGCGCCATAGAGAACGCGGTTCCTTAGCCGAAGGAACAATCAATCATTTAGTCATCTCCCCCTTATTAACCCTAGCCAGTTTATACGACGAACCCTTCTTCATCACCGCAGAACCCGAAGTCGAAATTCTCCTAGAAAACAGAGACGAATTGCTGCGAGGACGCATCGACACCCTAATTATTCAACAGCAACTCTGGGTATTAGTTGTCGAATCCAAATCAACCATCGCTTTCTCCATCGCCTTACCCCAAGCCCTCACCTACATGATGGGAAACCCCAACCCAGAACGCGCCGTCTATGGATTAATCACAAATGGCGATGAATTCCAATTTATTAAACTCTTGATTCAACATAACCCTCAATACGACTTATCTAATATTTTCTCCCTACTTCTCCCCCACCGCAATCAACTTTATGACATCATGCGTGTTCTCAAACAAATTAGACAAATTATGCTGCAAAACTGAGAAGATTGTTATCAACACCGCGCCCCTAATTACAATTGTGGCAGTATTACGCTTAACACTTAACCGAGAAATATTTTCACATAAAGACTGTTTTGCCAATTCAGATTTTGGCAAGAATTGCTTAGGCAGCCGCTTCATCAGTAATCAATCCCGTGATTAACTTACCACGCAGATAAGCTTTCAGCAGAAAAGCTCAAAGAACTGTTTCCTCAAGAAGAAATCGACTTTTTAGTTGAAATTGCTAATGCTTTGAGTGACACCTCGTGGGGTGCTATTGGTAAAGCAGTCTTAGGTCTTTTTTCTAAACATTTGGGTGAAAAATTTCTCTTGTTCTTACAACAGCGAGGACTGAAGCAGGAAGATGTCCAAGCAATTCAAGAGATGGATGTAGACAGGGAGTTAATTTTTGAATTACCACAACTGCTGGCACAAGATTTAAATGCGGCAATGTCCCAACCAAATGCACCAGAAAGAATAGTCCTGGTTTTTGATACTCATGAGGCATTTTGGGGTGTGGAGGAACGAGGTGTTCTTCAAGGTGAGCGCTATTTTGCTGAAGATGAATGGTTACGGCATTTTCTTACAGAGTTGGAACTCTCATCTGGCATAGTAACAGTCGTTGCCGGAAGAGAATTACCGAAATGGGATAAATCTCATAAATTTCCCATTCCTCAAGATTGCCTTGATGCTCAGTCTGTTTATCATCTTTCACCGACTGACGCTAATAAGTATTTACAATTAGCAGGAATTGAGGATGCAACTCAAAAACAAAGTATTATTAACTACTCGCTAGATGCTTCAGGTCAGGTACATCCCTTTTTACTGGGTTTGTGTGCCGATGTCGTACTGCTTTCTGCACCATCTCAAGTGCTTCCTACGTTTGATTTAACAACCAGCTTTGAGGAGAAAGCGTCTCAACTCATTAACCGCTTGCTGAGTTACGTAGATCGAAAAATTGCTTATGCCGTTCACGCCCTGAGTGCTTGTCGGGCATTCAATTTTTCAATTTATGAATACTTAGGTCAGAAATTACGCTTTGACACTGTCAAGCCCGCGTTTGATATTCTTACAGAGTTTTCCTTTGTTTGGGAGGCGCAGCAACGGGGTCAGAATTGGTATCGTATCCATGATTTGGTTCGACGCTTAGATTACGAATCAAATCAGGAAGAAATTAAAACAATTCATCAGCAGGCACATACAGAGTTAGAAACGTACTACCGCCAGCTTGGAGAAGTGGCAGAAGCGATTTATCATGCTAATCGCTTAGATTGGCAACGGGGTGTGAATGAGTGGGTAGAAAAGTTTGAGGAAGCTTTAAAGCAGAGTCGCTATGAGCAATGTCGCAGTTTATTAGAAGTTAGAAACGAGTTAATAATTCAAAGCATTTTTCAGTTAGGAAGAGTTTCATATGCTGAAGGTGATTACTTTGTCACATTATCTCTATATCAGGAAGCAGAACAGGAATATTTGGAAGCGATCGCTGCTTACGATCTACAACTGCGCCTGACTCCCGATGATACTGTAACTCACAACAACAAGGGGCTTGCGCTAGAAAGTTTGGCAAACCTACAGTCGAGCTTATCGCAGCACACACAAGCACTCTCTAGGTACGAGCAAGCGATTGCATCCTACGATACTGCTCTGACATATGCTCTCAATTACGTGGATGCTCACAACAACAAAGGGAATGCGCTACAAAGATTGGCAGACCTACACTCGAGCTTATCGCAGCACACACAAGCACTCTCTAGGTACGAGCAAGCCATTGCATCCTACGATACTGCTCTGACACTTGCTCCCAATTACGTGTATGCTCACAACAACAAAGGGCTTGCGCTACAAAGATTGGCAGACCTACACTCGAGCTTATCGCAGCACACACAAGCACTGACTACGTACGAGCAAGCGATTGCATCCTACGATACTGCTCTGACACTTGCTCCCAATTACGTCTATGCTCACAACAACAAGGGGGTTGCGCTACGGAAGTTGGGTAACTTACTTAAAGACTTATCTCATGATGATCAAGCCCTCCAGTGTTACCAAGCAGCATTGGTGTCATTTAACCGGTCATTAGATATCGCCCCAAATGATGACAAAATTCGGGATTTGAAAGAGCAGATGCAAAAACTGCTTTCAAGCTGACCCAAAATCATTTTAGGAGGAGCTTAAAGCTGTTTCTAAAGAATTGTAACCATAAACGAGTTCGCTGATTCTGAGTGAGTTGGCGCAGACGATCGCCATAACTGCTCACTGCATCAGGAAAATAGATCAAGTCGATTTCAATAAGCATTTAAGCATATTGCTTTCTCATTATGCTTAAATGCTTTCTCAAAATGCCTAATTGCTTTCTCATTTCAGTAGATTTAGCAAACAAAAAGGCATATTGCTT